>CADADA010000012.1 GCA_902786515.1 uncultured Lachnospiraceae bacterium
CTGCAAGTATGTGAAAACTAAGGAACCGCCGTGTACCGAACGGTACGCACGGTGGTGTGAGAGGTCGGGGGATTATTCAAATCCCCCTCCTACTCGATTGATAATACAATTTAGTCACTTGTGGAAATCTGTTTTAAGGGGAGCAGATAAGTTTTACTTCTCCGGTATCCATATCCGCACAACTGTTCCGCCCTCTTCCCTTATGGAAAAGGAAATGGTGCCGCCGCACATCATGTAAAGTCGTTCACGAATGTTATCGATGGCAATATGGGGTTCTCTGTTGTCATCAGTGGCATTACTTGTTTCATCAAAGCCCGGACCGTTATCTATAACAATAATCTCACTACCGTTATCTGATTCATTGGTCTGAACAGATATATACAGAGGCTCCAGCTCCGGATCAACTCCGTATTTGATGGAGTTCTCAATGATGGGCTGCAGGGTCAGAGGTGGAATGCGAAAGTTCGTATGTGGGGTATCAAACTCCACGAACAGCTCGCCCTCAAACCGTACCTGTTCAATGGCAAGATAAGTCCGGACATGTTCCAATTCTTCTTTGAACGGAATCGTACCGTTTTTCGCAATAGCAGAGAAATTCTTCCTCAGATAATTGGTAAAGTTATCAATCGTCTTCATGGCTTTCTTAGGATTCTGTTCACAAAGATAATAGATGCTGGTCATGGTATTGTAGATAAAATGCGGACGCATCTGTAACACCCTGATACTTGCCTGTGCTATGGCATTCTCCTCGCGTTCATTGGCATACTGCTCCATATGGTCAATTATTATAAAAATGAGCATGAAAAATGTAGAGACAGATGTGCCTATAACTATGAGCAGAAGACCATAGGAGGACATCTGTATCAGCATACATATTAAAGGAATAATAAGATATACTGCAAATGCTTGCGATTGTCTTGACGTCAGATGTTTCCTGTTATGTGAAAGTGCAGTCAGGTTGAGAAGCATCAAAAAAGCCGGGAAAATCAGCAGGACAGGATACAGCGGACCTCGATGGTATACATTATTTTCCGTAATATAATATATCACAGTAGTGAACTGCGTTATAATAAGAAGTATGATATAGCCTGTAAAAAATACACATGCACTGTACATAATACGGTTTTTCCATGGATTTTTTCCTGCACATTTCAAGAGATACCAGGTGAGCATGGGCATAAGCATAGATGAGAAAAGAGACTCACAAAAAATAGCTATGCGGGAAAGTATCGCATTATCAGACCCCAATATAACAAGAGATAACTGGGAGATAAGGTCAGAAAAAATGTATGCAATAAGCAGAGAAAAAAATATCATGAAAAATTTTAGGCTTATTCTTTCGATATAAGGGGATGCCATGGTAATGATAAGTCCGATAATCGCAACGATAAGTCCGGCACACACGATTACGAAATTCGTAAGTTCTATCAGGTTATTCATACACCTTCACCTCCTTTTAAGGGATAACGGAGCTTGGTAAGCTGTTTTTTAACTGCAGTTTCTGAAACAGGTTTTAACAGGAATCCGCATGCTCCTGTGTCCCAGGCGTCGAAAGAGTATTCCATATATGCAGTGAGAAATATAACATTCATGCGGGGGTTAATTGTCAGAAGATCTCTGCATAAATCAAGCCCATTAACTTTACCCATCTCAATATCCACAAAGGCGAGAGATACAGTATTCTCTCTTGCAAAGTGAAGTGCTTCTGACGGCTTTGTAAAGCCGTTGACAGTTGAATATGGCAGAACCTTTCTGAGAACCGGAATACTGCCGGTAAGAATGATTTTCTCATCGTCTATCATAATAACATTAGGAGAGTTGTTCTGATTCAGTGAAGCAGTAATAAGATAAGAAATATCTATCATAAGAGTATCAGATATCTTCATGAGCATATCAATATCAGGCAGGCGTTTTCCCCTCTCCCAGTTGGCGATAGTTGAACGGTCAACATGTATCATTTCTGCGAGCTGCTGCTGGGAAAGTTCCTTTTCCATTCTTATTTTTCTTAGCGTCTCACCTAAAGTATTGTTCATTTCTCATCATTCCTTTCTGCTCTCTTAATATCATAATCTATCATTTGAATAATAACAAGTGTTAAAAACCTTGTTCCATTAAAAAAATCTTAACAGATGGACAGAAACCAACTGCAAATTTTTGTATAATATTTGCTGTGGATAAAAGAATTAATATATGCTATATTATAACTAATTGAGTGAAGAATTGGAGGTGGCTTTTGTGGGAAGATACCTTAATCCGGGATGCATGAAATTCCAGCAGGTGCTGAATTCTGAAATCTATGTAGATAAGACCGGGATGATATCATATATTAATTCGGTTGTTAATACCGAACAGCGCTATGTGTGTGTTTCGCGTCCGCGCCGATTTGGTAAGACTGTAGCAGCCAATATGCTTGCTGCTTACTATAGCAAGGGAGAAAGCAGACAGTTATTTGCAGACAGGAAGATAGCAGAGTGCGAAAACTGGGATAAGTATATCAATCAATTTGATGTTGTAAGGGTAGTTATGACGGACTTCATAAAGGAAAATAAAGATGTTAGCCCGGCACTTGAGAAAATGACGGAAAGAATCCTTGAAGAATTGTCGGAGGCATATCCCGATGTTAGATATGATGCTGATGATCTCTTTTATAGCATGGATAAATTCTATAGAAAAACCGGTAAACAGTTTGTAATAATAATAGATGAATGGGATGTGGCATTCCGTGCCTGCAAGGAAGATAAGGATGGGCAGAAACTTTATCTGGATTTTCTAAGAGACTGGTTAAAGGATCAGGAATATGTTGCACTTGCATATATGACAGGAATTCTGCCAATCAAGAAATATGGACAGCACTCCGCACTTAACATGTTTGATGAGTATTCAATCATAACACCAATGCAGCTTGCACCTTATACGGGATTTACAGAAAATGAGGTAAGAGCCCTGTGTGAGAAATACAATATGCATTATGAAGATATAGCAAGGTGGTATAACGGATATGTTGTCAATACACAGATACCTGTTGAGATGCGGGATAAATATAGGCTGGGTGAATATGATAATAATAATTTATCTATATATAGTCCGCTGTCGGTGGTTAAAGCTATTTCTAACGGAATTATACAAAACTATTGGAATAAGACCGAAACTTATGAAGCACTGGCAGAATATATAAGAATGAACCTCGATGGTCTCAAGGATTCGGTAGCACTGCTAATGGATGGAGGCAGGCTTAAGGTCAATATAAATAAATATCAGAATGATATGACCTCATTTAACGGCAGTAACGATGTTCTTGTAATGCTGATACATCTTGGATACCTTGGATATGATGTGGATACTAAGGAAGTGTTCATTCCTAATAATGAGATTCTTGATGAGTTCAGGAACTCGACAGAATCAGAGGAATGGATAGATACATTTACTTCGTTTAAGAAGTCACAGAAACTGCTTAGTGCAACATGGGACTGCAACGAGGAAAAGGTTGCAGAGCTCCTTGAATGGTTCCATGACACTGCGGAGAATAAGACATATAACAGTGAGGCAGCACTTTCGTATGCGGTGCAGATGGCATACTATGCAGGGCAGAAGTATTATACAACGATACAGGAACTGGACAGTGGAAAAGGATATGTTGATCTGGTATATCTTCCTTCGCCAAAGCATCCGGATAAGCCTGCACTCCTGATAGAGCTTAAGTACGATAAGACGTTAGAGACTGCGATAGATCAGATAAGGAGCAGAAACTATCCACAAAAGTTAGAACACTACAAAGATAACCTTCTGCTTATCAGCATTAATTACGAGAAAGATGCGGACAGTACAGATACAGCCTATAAGCACCACAGCTGTAGTATAGAAAAGGCATAGCCTGTCATTTATATATTATTTTAATAGAGAAGTTTTCTTTAATAATCCTTATAAAAATATGTTTCATTCTGACACATCACCTTGAAATCTTACTGCTTTTTGGCATACAATGATTTTGTAATTAAAAGGTGTCCGGTTTATAGGATATGACCCAAAAGTTGTATCCACTTTATGGGGCACAGATTAAGAAAGAGGTTGACGCAGATGATGAATATTCTTAAAATATTTAACGAACGAACGATAGGGTTTTTTGCCCTTTTTTGCGTACTCTTGAATATAAAGCACTTGATAAAAACTTCGGTAGGAATACCGTAGTTCTTGTCAGGTGCTTTTTTATATTAATATAGATTTTCATATCTGGTAAATAGCAAGGTTATTTATATAAGTAAGATGGAAACAGATGTTATTACCGTATATGGGACAAAGGAGGTTTTTATTCAACACAGGTTAAGCGGCAGCCTTAACAGCCGTGAATACAGAACGAAAGAGAGGAAACAGCTTATGAAAGCTAAGATGAAAAGATTTTTAAGCATTGTACTTAGCATTGCAATGGTGCTGGGAATGATGCCGGGGATGAATATGACGGTGAAGGCTGCAACGTCTATGCCGGCTGCGGTTGATGGGGTAGTTAAGTTGACTGAAGATGTAGAATTGTCTTCTACATGGGAACCATCCGGAACTGTTACATTGGATTTGAATGGTTTTGGTATCAAGAAAACGGGAAGTGGAAGTGTAATAAAGATTAATAATGGAGCTTCTCTTACAATAATAGACAGCAATCCTGAATCTACGCATAAATTTAGTCTTAACGGAGGACTAGCTGTTTTAAATGAAGAAGAAGGCGATTTTACCATTAACGGCGGCTATATAACAGGCGGTACCGGTACCGGCGAAAATGGATATTTCTGGGGATCCGGCGGAGGTATATGGGTGAAAAACGGCACATGTACCATGAACGCAGGAACGGTTCTGGGAAACTCAGCCGGACAGGGCGGCGGAGTATGTGTTTATTCCGGACAATTTAATCTCAGTGGAGGTACAATAGCATATAACGATGTCGGCGTACAGTTGCGTTCAGGCAGCAGTCAATATAATGCCGGTGGTGCCTCAACAGCTACCTTAAACATGACGGGTGGAGAGATAAAAAATAACACATCTAACGGAGTATGTGGTACGAATTATTGTTATGGTGATTCAATTGCCAATATCAGTGCTGGTATTATAACTAATAACGGTAGCACGGGAGTTTCGGCGAAGAAAATTAGCATCAGTGGTTCACCATCAATTACGAACAATCGTAATATAGGCCTGTACGCTAGTACGTATACACTTTCTGGCGGTCCTGTTATTAATGGAAATACAGCGGTAGTGGAAGGTAGCGAAATTCCAAGAAACATTTACGTACCGAATAACCGGATTATAACTGTAGATGGACCGCTTTTAAATGAAAATGCTATTGGTGTTACGATGGGCTCAGCAGATGGCCTGGGAGTATTTGCTGAGGCGGCAGACACTTATAATTCAGGGGCTCTTTCTGAGAGTGATATTTCAAAGTTTTGCAGTGATGCAGGTAACGGAAAGTATATTGTGAAGAATGACGATAACAAAGCAGAAATAGTTCTTCACAGTCACATTTTTGACAATTATACACTCAGCAGTGATGATACCATTACCGCGACATGTAGCAACGTAGAAGGAGAGTGTACATTGCCGGAAGTTGACGGTAAGCATGTTGTAACTCTTACTATTGTTGCATCAGGTACTGCCGGTGCGGATTTCACCGGAGATATGGATGCGTTTGAGAATCTTCCGGATATAAATTATTATCATGCTAATGATGACGATACACGGGGCAACGCACTGGATCCGATTACGAATGCTCCATTAGATGAAGGTAGATATTGGGCTGAGTTCACGCTCGGTGGACAGACTGCACATGTGATATATGGCGTGGAGGCTGTTGCTTCAATAGGAGAACAAAAGTACACTGTGCTTCAGAATGCATTGAATGACGTGGAAGACGGACAGACAATCAAGATGCTTGCAGATGTCAAGGAATGTGTCAACTTTGACAAAAACAATGCAGTTGTAACGTTTGATATGAACGGACATACGTTGGACGGTAATCAGAATGGTACGGTACTTACAATTAAAAGTGGTACACTTATACTTGACGGTGACGGCGTTATCACTGGCGGAAAGTATAATGGTAGTGGTGGTGGAGTCGCTATCAACGATGGGGGTACATTTAAAATGAATAGCGGAACTATCGAAGGTAATTCTGCATCCAATGGTGGTGGTGTTTCTATTGCTAACAATGCGGTTTTTGAGATGAACGGAGGTACGATACAGTACAACGAAGGATATACTTATACTGCCGGTGTTCTTTTAGAAGGTTCGGCCAGCTTCACAATGAGTGGTGGAAAAATACAGTTTAATGTTGGTAAGCTTTACGGTGGTGTTGGAAGTGCAGGCGCTAAGACGAAGTTTTCCGGAACTGCAGTAGTCAAAGACAATGTCATTTTCACATCGACAAGTGGAAAAATAACCAAGACCGAGTCAGGATATAGTGTTGAGGAAGGCGGAACACCTTGTGATGTGAGAAATACTTCCTCAAATCCGGGAATGATTGAAATTGTCGGTGAATTGCAAAGTGGTGCAAAGATTGGTGTATATAATTACATGAATGGAAATGAAATTACAACTGGATACAACACTTACAATCCGGATGACGACCCGGCGAACTATTTCTTCAGTGACGATGAGAAATTTACGTTAATCAAAGACGACAACGGTGAAGCTATACTACATTTAGAATTACTGATATCATCTGTTGATGACTGGAACGAATTTGTCAGTGAAGTAAACAACGGAAATACTTATGCAGGAACAACAGTAAAACTTACACAGGATATTGAAGGTGTAACTCAATATATAAATGTTGGCAACTCGTTTAACGGAACATTTGATGGTCAAAATCATATTATGATTGTCAACTTCCAATACCCTGACGGCGTGAGAGGTGCTGCACTTTTCCCAACTTTGAAATCGGGAAGCATTACAGTAAAGAATCTCACATTGGGTGGTATAATAAGCGGTGGACAACATTCAACAGGAATAGTCGGAGAAGTTTCAAATGGTAATAATGATAAAGCAGTAAACATTGAAAATGTTAATGTAGTTGCTGAAATTACACAAACAAGTTCACATCTCGGTGGTATTCTCGGACATGGAGGAACAAGAGATACGGTAACTATAAAGAATTGTCATTTCCTTGGAGATATGAAAAGCTCTGCCGGTACTGCCACAGCTATTGGTGGTATTGTTGGCTGGGGAGAAAATTCAACCACAGTTCATGTTTCTGATTCCAGCTTTGGTGGTACTTGCGGTGACACAAGCAGCTTTAACCCGATGGTGATTCTGAATGGTGCACCTGCCGGTAACTTCACAAGAGAAGGTATACTTAGAGCTAATAAAGAAACTTTTGGCAGTAGCGCCGTTGTATATGCTACTGATACTGAAACATGTAGCACAATTGAATATACTGTTAATTCAGAGTTTTCTTGTGATGGTACTCCTCACGGTATAGATATTCAGGTGACTGAACCGGCTGATGGTGCTATCATAACATACGGAACAGAAGAGGGTAAATATCTGTCATTGAATAGTCCGACTTTAACTGAGCAGGGAACGACAACTGTATACTATCAGATAGCATATCCGAATTATAATACAGTCAGAGGCTCAGCAACTTTGTCGGTAACAAAAAAACCGGCTAAAGTTACAAAAGTTCCAGAAGCAAAATCATTGATTTACGATAGCTCTGCTCAAGAGCTTGTGACAGCAGGAGCAACGGAGGGCGGCACGATGCAGTACGCCATCGGAGCGGATGCAACCAATGAACCTGAGTCTGGATGGGATACGACGATTCCAACCGGCACCGATGCTGGAAACTACTATGTATGGTATAAGGTTGTTGGTGATGAGTATCACCTTGATGTTGATGCTAATGTGGTGATTGTGAGCATAGACAAAGCACCTTGGATTAACAAAATGGTATTTGACTCTGCACCTGCAGGACAAGAAGGAAGTGTTAATCTGAGCGATTACATTGCCCCTGGTGGTCATATGGGAATTGCAAAATTAGAAAGTGGCTCACAGAGTAGTTCTTATCCTTCGGTGGACGGTACAACATTAAAGTTTAAGTTTGACGATCTGGTACAGGGAAATGAAACCATTGCTGATATTACAATTCCTGTGACAGGATCGGCCAATTATACAGATTATTATATTACTGCAACAGTTTCAGCACCGGCTAAAAAGCATCAGACGCTGACATTTGATTCTGATAAGGTGTCAAAGAAATATGGAGATGAGAAATTTGCAGTCGTTCCGACTCAGGGAGCTATAGAAGGATATGGAGATCCTTACGGCACAGTCTCTTACACTAGTGATAATGTTGATGTAGCTGAGGTTAGTGAATCTGGAGAAGTAACCATTAAAAAGATAGGATATGCGGTTATTACTGCAAAGGCGGAGAGAACAGCGTACGAATCGGAAGCAAGACCAGGTTATCTTCCTGCAACTGCAAGTTATATTCTGACGGTAATCAAGGGAGACCCGGTAGTTACAGCACCTGGTACCAAGATTCTGAATTATAACGGTCAGGCACAAGAGCTTGTGACGGCTGGAGCAGCCAAGGGTGGAACAATGCAGTATGCACTCGGCACGGATGCAACGACGGAACCTGCAGCTGAACTTTATACCACATCTATCCCTACAGCTACTGATAAAGGAAACTATTATGTATGGTATAAAGTTGTAGGTGATGAAAATTATAACGATAGCAAAGCTGACTGTGTTGTTGCAAAGATAGGAGCTGTCATTTCGAAGACAGTAACCTTCAAGGTGGTAAATGGAGCATGGAATGATGAAACAACAGAAGAAAAGACAGTAACTCTTATCGGATATGAAGGAGATACGCTGAAGCTGGCGGCAAATCAGATACCTGCAGCAGGAAACAAGCCGAGCGACATTTACAAGGCCGGAAGCTGGGATGTGACACCGGATACGGAGACAGCAATAACTGCAGATACAACATATACTTATACATATGTAGAAAAGAATACAATCAGTGTAAATGTAACCTTCAAGGTAGTGAACGGCTCTTGGAATGAGGGTGAAGGCGACGAGGTAACGAAGGATAAGACTGTTACTCTGACGGGGCATGAGGGAGATACGCTGAAACTGGCGGCAAATCAGATACCCGCAGCAGGAAACAAGCCGAACGACATTTACAAGGCTGGAAGCTGGGATGTGACACCGGATACGGAGACAGCAATAACTGCAGATACAACATATACTTATACATATATAGAAAAGAATCCAGTCAGTGTAAATGTAACCTTCAAGGTAGTGAACGGCTCTTGGAATGAGGGTGAAGGCGACGAAGCAACGAAGGATAAGCCTGTTACTCTGACGGGGCATGAGGGAGATACGCTGAAACTGGCGGCAAATCAGATACCGGCGGTAGGAAACAAGCCGAACGACACATACAAGGCTGGAAGCTGGGATGTGACTCCAAGCACAGATGCCGGAATCACTAAGGATATGACCTACACCTATACCTATGTGGCAAAAGAAACAGCAGTTGTAACAAAAGCGCCTGAAGAAAAAATACTGACTTACAACGGACAGTCACAGGAACTTGTCACTGCAGGAGAAGTAACAGGCGGCACGATGCTGTACGCACTTGGAGCGGATGCAACAACGGAACCTGCAGCTGAACTTTATAAAACATCAATTCCTGCTGGAACTGATGCCGGAACCTATTGTGTATGGTATAAGGTTGTTGGTGATGAGAATCATACCGATGTGGCTACAGACAAGATTAATGTTACTATTGCAAAGAAAAATCTAACAGTAGCAGCAGACGCAAAGACTATCACATATGGTGATAATGATGCAGAACTTACTTATAAGGTAACAGGACTTGTTGAAGGTGATGCACAAGACAAGGTTATGACAGGAGCTATTACAAGAGAAGCAGGAACAGAAGCAGGAACATACAGAATTACTCAGGGCACACTTGCTTCTGAAAATTATGAGATAACATTTACTGAAGCAGATTACACAATCAAGAAAGCTGTACAGGCTGCACCTGAAGAGCAGTTTACTTCTACAAAGTCAACAAATGCTGAGAATGAAGATGGAAAGATAAGCGGATTTGATAAGGAAAAGGCTTATCAGTATTCATCAGATGATGGAAAAACATGGACAGATGTTACAGGAAAGACAGATGTGGATGTTAAGGCAGGAACATACCTGATTCGTTATGCAGAGGATAAGAATCATGAATCAGGACAGACTGTAACCATAACAGTTGAAGCAGAACAACAGGTGGTTCCGGAACCAGAAGAACAAGCTGTGATCATCAATCTTAAGTCTGTAACGCAGAAGAAGAACAAGATTCAGATAAGCTGGACAAAAGTTAAAGAAGCTGATGGATATGATGTTTATGTTGACTATTGTGGAACTAAATCAAAGAAGGCTGTAAAGACAATAAAGAAAAACTCAATAACCAAGACTTCTATTAATAAGATTAATGGAAAAAAGATTAATCAGAAGAAGTGTTTCCATGCATATGTAGTTGCATATAAGATGGTAGATGGCAAGAAAGTTAAACTTGCAAAGACTGTTGCGGCTCATGTTGCAGGAGCAATGAGAAAGGGGTATACAAACCCTAAGACATTGAAACTTACAAAGAGCAGTTTCAGCATAAAGGTAGGAAAGACAGCTAAGATTAAGGCAAAGGTTACACTTGCTGACAGTAAAAAGAAGCATATTTCAAAGGGACACGGAGCAAAGTTACGCTATAAGAGTTCTAATAAAAAGATTGCAAGTATTGATAAGAACGGAAAGATTAAGGGTATCAAGAAGGGTACATGTACCATTTATGTATACACTATCAACGGTATTATGAAGAAAGCAAAGGTTACAGTTAAGTAGTATTTATTAATAATTCCGTGTAATGAAAAGTAAATTCAGAACTTCTTGACAACACGTTTTAATTATTGTATCATCTTATCTGTATAAGTCAAAATGCAGTGAAGGAGACTCTGCCAGAGGGAAGACGACAGGAATACGGTGTCAGCGACTGAGAGCACCGTTCGTAAGAAGCCGGTAAGGGAACACTCCGGAGCAGACATATCGAATGAATTTATTCTGTAGGTATGTACGTGTGGCGTGCGTTATGCGCTTGGCATGGATATTGCTTTTCCGTGCGAGAGAGTAAGAAGTGATTCTTAAATGCGGGTGGTACCGCGGATTATTATAAAGATAATTCGTCCCGGGATATTAACTATAATAATATCCCGGGATTTTTCTATGTAGATATGTAACTGTTCAAAGCCCGGCTATGAACAGTTAAGTAAATAATTTCGAAAAAAACGGGATTAAAGAAAGGAAAGAGAAAAATGTCAAACATTTACAGAGAAGTCACACTTAACAATGTGAAGGAAGAGGATATCGGAAAAGAGATTAAGATTGCAGGATGGGTGGAAAATATCCGTGACCACGGAGGCGTATCTTTTATTGATTTAAGAGATATGTATGGAGTTGTGCAGGTAGTTCTTCGTGACACTGCCCTTCTTGACGGTATTGTAAAAGAAGATTGTGTATCTATTGAAGGACTTGTTGAGAAGAGAGATGAGGAGACATATAATCCGAAGATTCCTTCAGGAACAATTGAGGTTGAAGCACATTCTATAAAAATACTTGGAAAAGTATATACACAGCTTCCTTTTGAAGTGCAGACATCAAAAGAAATCAGAGAAGATTTGCGTTTGAAATACAGATATCTTGATTTAAGAAACCAGAAAGTCAGAGACAATATGATTTTTCGTTCAAATGTCATCAGCTTCTTAAGACAGAAGATGACTGAGATGGGATTTATGGAAATCCAGACACCAATCCTTTGTGCATCTTCACCGGAGGGTGCCAGAGATTACATCGTTCCGTCAAGAAAATACAAAGGAAAATTCTATGCATTGCCACAGGCACCACAGCAGTATAAGCAGCTTTTGATGGTGTCAGGATTTGATAAGTATTTCCAGATAGCCCCTTGTTTCAGAGACGAGGATGCAAGAGCAGACCGTTCACCGGGAGAATTCTATCAGCTCGATTTTGAGATGAGTTTCGCTACACAGGAAGATGTGTTTAAGATAGGTGAGGAAGTGCTTACGGCTACATTTGAGAAATTTGCATCGGAAGGATTTGAAGTTACAAAAGCTCCATATCCTATCATCAGTTACAAGCAGGCGATGCTTGAATATGGAACAGATAAACCGGATTTAAGAAATCCGCTTAAGATTATCGATGTAACAGAATTTTTCCAGAGATGTACATTTAAACCGTTTCATAAAAAGACAGTAAGAGCCATCAAGGTTCATGCAGATATGTCAAAAGGATTCCATGAGAAGTTATTAAAATTTGCCCAGTCAATCGGAATGGGTGGATTAGGATATCTTGAAGTATTAGAGGATTCTTCATATAAGGGACCGATTGATAAGTTTATTCCGGATGAAATGAAAAAAGAAATGCTTGATTTAGCAGGACTTGTTCCGGGAGATACAATTTTCTTTATCGCAGACAAAGAAGAAAGAGCAAATCTCTATGCAGGACAGATTAGAACAGAGTTAGGTGAGAAGCTTGACCTTATTGAAAAAAATGCATACAGATTCTGCTACATCAATGATTTCCCAATGTATGAGTACAATGAGGAAGAGAAAAAAATCGGGTTTACACACAATCCTTTCTCAATGCCACAGGGAGGTCTTGAGGCATTAAATACAAAGGATCCGCTTGATATTCTTGCCTATCAGTATGATATTGTATGTAATGGTGTAGAATTATCTTCAGGTGCCGTAAGAAACCATGATATGGAAATTATGGTAAAGGCATTCGAGATAGCAGGATACGATGAGGAAGTATTGAAAAACAAATTTGGTGCTTTGTACAACGCATTCCAGTTCGGTGCACCACCACACGCAGGAATGGCACCTGGTGTAGACCGTATGATTATGTTACTTAGAAATGAAGAGAATATAAGAGAGATTATTCCATTCCCAATGAGTGGAACAGCTCAGGATTTAATGTGCGGTGCTCCTAATGAAGTTACAGAGCAGCAGTTAAGAGAAGTTCATATAAAAGTTAGATCTTAAAATGGAGGATTAGTATGGCAAATGTAATTTCAGACGAAACGATTGATTATGTTGGAATTCTTGCAAAACTCGAATTGAGCGATGAAGAAAAAGAAAATGCCAAGAAAGACATGGAAAGCATGTTGGATTATATTGATAAATTAAATGAACTGGATACTACCGGCGTGGAGCCGATGAGCCATGTATTTCCGGTTAATAATGTATTCCGTGAAGATGTTGTAACAAATGACGATGACAGGGAGAATATATTAAAAAATGCTCCGGAAGAGCAAAATGGTATGTTCCAGGTACCTAAGACGTTTGATTAAGGAGGAGGTAAGAATGGGCATATTGGATTATACTGCAGTAGAGCTTGCAGAAAAGATTAAATCAAAAGAAGTGTCTGTACGTGAGGCCGTTGATGCGGTTCTTGAGCAGATTGATAAAACAGAAGAAACCTACAATTGTTATGTTACTGTCGATAGAGAAGGAGCATTAAAAAAAGCTGATGAGGTTCAGAAAAAAATAGATGCCGGTGAGATAGAAGGACCGCTTGCCGGAGTACCTGTTGCCATAAAGGATAATATGTGTACGGAAGGTTTGCTTACGACTTGTTCCTCGAAGATTCTTGGAAATTTTGTTCCCACATTTTCATCTGAGGCTGTTTTGAATCTCGAAAAAGCAGGTGCAGTTATTATAGGAAAAACAAATATGGATGAGTTTGCCATGGGTTCTACCACGGAGACTTCAGCTTACGGAGTAACTAAAAATCCTAGAAATCCTGAGCATGTACCGGGAGGTTCGTCAGGAGGTTCGGCAGCAGCAGTTGCGGCTAATGAATGTTTTTATGCACTCGGTTCGGATACAGGCGGGTCTATCAGACAGCCGGCAGGTTATTGTGGTGTGGTAGGTATGAAACCGACATATTCTACAGTTTCAAGATACGGACTCATTGCTTATGGTTCGTCATTGGACCAGATTGGACCTTTAAGCAAGGATGTGAGAGACTGTGCTACAATACTTGAAGTGATAGCTTCACATGATCCTAAGGATTCTACATCCGTAAAACGTGATGATACAGATTTTACATCTGCGCTTGTAGAAGATGTGAAAGGAATGAAAATAGGTATTCCAAAGGATTATCTGGGCGAGGGTCTTGATCCGGAAGTAAAGGATGCTGTGCTAAAGGCAGCAGAAGTGCTTAAAGATAAGGGAGCCATAATCGAAGAATTTGATTTGGGACTTGTTGAGTATGCAATACCTGCTTATTATACGATTGCGGCAGCGGAAGCAAGCTCGAACCTTGAGAGGTTTGACGGTATCAAATACGGATATCGTACAGAAGAGTTTACAGACCTTCACAATATGTATAAGAAAACACGTTCAGAGGGATTTGGACCGGAAGTTAAGAGAAGAATTATGCTTGGCTCTTTTGTATTAAGCTCAGGATATTATGATGCGTACTACTTGAAGGCTTTGAGAGTAAAAGCATTGATTAAGAAGGCTTTTGATGATGCATTTGCAAAATATGACGTCATACTCGGACCGGTTGCACCGACTACAGCTCCAAAGTTAGGAGAAAGTCTGTCAGATCCTATTAAAATGTATCTTGGTGATATATATACGATTTCGCTTAATCTTGCCGGACTTCCGGGAATCTGTCTTCCATGCGGAGAAGATTCAAAGGGACTTCCAATTGGTTTGCAGCTTATTGGTGACTGCTTTAAGGAGAAGAATATTATCAGGGCAGCTTACACGTATGAGCAGAGCAGAGCGTAAAAATATTATAGAATGGAGAAGAGTGCGAAAAATATTCTTGATAGTATATTTTTCGCACAGCAATTGGTGTCGCAGGCGCCACCAATTGCATTTATCGCAGAGCTGAATCTGAAATTCAGCTCGCGATTCCTCCGACGCAATGCGTCTGCGGAATGGAGAAGAGAATGAGTAAAGAATACGAAACAGTCATAGGACTTGAAGTTCACGTAGAATTAGCTACTAAGACAAAAATATTCTGTGGTTGTTCAACTGCATTTGGAGCAGAGCCTAATGCCCATACTTGTCCGGTTTGTACCGGAATGCCGGGAAGTCTGCCGGTGTTAAATAAACAGGTAGTCGAATATGCGATGGCAGTTGGAATTGCCACCAATTGTAATATTACACAGTATTGTAAATTTGACCGTAAGAATTATTTTTACCCGGATAACCCACAGAACTACCAGATATCACAGTTGTATCTCCCGATTTGCAGAAACGGATATGTGGAAATCAAGAGTGAAAATGGCACTAAAAAAGTAGGTATTCATGAGATTCATATGGAGGAAGATGCCGGAAAGCTTATTCACAGTGAGTGGGATGACTGCTCAATGGTAGATTATAACCGTTCCGGTGTACCGCTTATTGAAATAGTTTCCGAACCTGATATGAGAAGTGCTGATGAGGTAATCGCTTACCTTGACAAACTTCGTCTGATTATCCAATATCTTGGAGCTTCAGACTGTAAGCTCAATGAGGGTTCTATGAGAGCCGATGTAAACCTTTCAGTACGCGAGGTTGGTGCAAAGGAATTTGGTACAAGAACAGAGATGAAAAACTTAAATTCCTTCAAGGCGATAGCCAGAGCTATAGAGAATGAAAGAGAACGCCAGATAGATTTGATTGAGTCAGGTGAGGCAGTTGTTCAGGAGACAAGAAGATGGGATGACAATAAGGAATATTCTTATGCCATGCGTTCAAAGGAAGATGCACAGGATTACAGATATTTCCCTGAACCGGATTTAGTGCCAATCGTAATAAGCGATGAGTGGATAGACGAAGTAAAGAACAGACAGCCGGAACTCAGGGATGAGAAGATGGCAAGATATGAAGCTGATTACAAGATTCCTGCGTATGATGCCGATATTATTACGTCTTCAAAGAAGATGGCTGATATCTTTGAGCAGACAGTTGAACTGGGAGCAAATCCAAAGAAGGTAAGTAATTATCTTATGGGTGAGACGATGCGTCTCTTAAAGGAAAATGATATGGATGCTGATGAGATATCATTTTCACCGAAAAATCTTGCAGCACTTATTAAACTTATTGATGCAGGAACTATCAATAGTTCTGTGGCAAAAGAGGTATTTGAGAAAATCTTTAAGGATGATATTGAGCCTGAGAAATACGTGGAAGAAAATGGTCTTAAGATGGACAATGATGAAGATGGACTTAGAAAAATCATTGAGGAAGTTGTGGCAGCCAATCCACAGTCTGTAGAGGATTACAGAAATGGAAAGGAAAAAGCCATAGGATTCCTTGTAGGACAGACCATGAAGGCTACGAAGGGAAAAGCCAATCCGGGTATTATTAATAAAATCTTGAAAGAGCTATTGTAATTGGTAAGAGAAGACGAATTACTAAAAAAAAGAATCTGCGAACTGGCTGTTAGGAGTTACAATAACAGCCAGTTTGTTTTTACTGATTTTTTAAGTCCATCGGAAATCAGTATTATTATGGAAAATGAAAAAGACATTGAATACGTTCCTCATGATTTCTACGGAGGAGCGGAAGTTTGTGAAAGACAGATGCTTAGGTTTGGTTCGGAAGAAATGTTTGGATACGTAGAGAATTTTCCTATTAGCTGTGTAGTTATAGAGCCGGTAATGAAAAAGTTTGCTGATGACTTCAGCCATCGTGATTTTTTGGGAGCGCTTATGAATCTGGGAATAGAGAGAAGCACTTTGGGAGATATTTTTATTAAAGACCAGACAGCATACGTTTTATGCATTGACAGAATTGCGGAATTTATTTGTGAGAATGTTGATAAGGTAAAGCATACCAGTGTGAAGTGTCATGTAGAAAAGGGCATGGTAGAAGCATTAAAGCCGGAACTTAAAAGAGAAGAAGTTATCGTTAATTCTGTAAGGATAGATGCGATAGTTTCAAAATTATGGAATGTTTCAAGAAAAGCGAGCATCGAATTATTTCGTGAGAAGAAAGTATTTATCAATGGCAGGGTGCAGGAAAATAACAGCTATTCTCTAAAAGCGGATGATGTGGTGTCAGTAAGAGGATACGGAAAGTTTGTGTATATCGGGGGTGCTCAGGAGACACGTAAGGGTAGAATTAAGGTGGTTGTAAATAAATATGTCTGATATGATTTGTGAACAAATGGGGATTTGCGTAGAATTCGGGTTGTAACGAATGGGGATTTGCGTAGAATTCGGGTTGTAACGAATGGGGATTTGCGTAGTATTTGGGTTGCAACGAACGGGGATTTGCGTTATACTGTCATTTGAGAGGTGATATTATTGGGAAATTTTGTTTTTAAAAGAAAAATATATGATGAAATGACTGAATGGAAAGAAAAACGCAGTGAGAAGTACGCACTTTTGATAAAGGGTGCCAGACGAGTTGGAAAGTCAACTATTGCAGAGGAATTTGCAAAGAACGAATTCAAGTCATATATTTTGATAGATTTTGCCCATACAAGTAAAGATATTATCGAATTATTTGATGATACGTATAACTTGGATTTTTTCTTTTTACAATTACAACAGTTAACAGGAATCAGGCTATATGAAAAGGAGTCCGTAATAATATTTGACGAGGTTCAATTGCATCCAAAGGCAAGGCAGGCAATAAAGTATCTTGTTGCAGATGGAAGATATAAATATATAGAAACGGGTTCACTTTTGTCAATAAGAAAGAATACGAAAGATATCCTGATTCCAAGCGAGGAGCATAAGATATCAATGTATCCCATGGATTTTGAAGAATTTTTATGGGCTATAGATGATGAAATAACTGTAGAAACAATAAATATGCTTTTGAAAAACAAAAAATCAGCGGGAAATGCAATGCATAGAAATTTAATGCGGATTTTTAGACTTTATATGCTTATTGGTGGAATGCCACAGGCTATTGAAACTTATTTGGAGCACAATAACCTTCAACTTGTGGACGAAACAAAAAGAGAAATAATAGATTTGTACGAAGAGGATTTTACAAAAATAGATAGTACAGGATTGACCGGTGACATATATGATTCGATACCTGCAAGTCTTAGTTCTAATGCATCCAGATATGTTTTATCAAACGCAAGAGAAGGAATGCGTTCTGAATTTGTGCGTGAATTAATACCTGATATGTTAAGTTCTTATACAGTAAATATTGCTTATCATGCAAATAATCCCGCAATAGGGATGGCATTGGAAAAGGATATAGGACGATATAAATTATTTGTATCGGATGTCGGCCTTTTTGTGTCGCTTGTATTTAAGGATAAAAAATACACTGAAAATGTAATATACAATAAATTACTTTCAGATAAGCTTGAATCAAATTTAGGGTATGTATATGAGAATGTTGTAGCACAAATGCTGGTGGCCGGGGGAAATAATCTGTTTTATTATACAATGCACAGTGATACTTCGAATCATTTGTATGAGATAGATTTTTTGCTTTCTATGGGTGATAAAATATGTCCGATTGAAGTGAAGTCAGGAAACTATAGAGCCCATAGGTCATTAGACATGTTCTGTGAAAAGTATAGCAGACGAATAGCAGAAAAATATGTTGTGCATACCAAAGATTACGAATGGAAGAATGGTATTCACTATATACCGGTATATATGGTGCCGTTTCTGTCAAAGTAATTGAAAGTATCAGGTATTGTTGATTTGTCGTAAGATTAACTTGACAAATAACATATATATATATATAATATCATGGCGTTCAGATTTCGAAGTCAGATGCAATAAAATACAAGATAAATAATATAATCAAGGTGACGACTTTAATGTATTAATAATTTTAAGGAGAATATGCTAAAATGAAGATTACAAGAAGAATTATAGTTACTGTTTTATTGGTTTGTATACTTGGAATTGAACTAATAGGGAGGAGTACTTTTGCTTATGGTTCAGATTTAACTGAAGTAAAGGTTAAGGGAGAAGATGGAATTGAATATACTGTAAAGAATGTACAATACAGTAGTTACGAAAAGATGATTGTAACTGGAAATAATAAAAGAGTTATTATTAGAACTTATGATGACAAGGTTGTTTCTGAAAAGTATAATAAGATAAAGGGACAGTATGTTTTATCAGAAACTGATACAACTTATATTAGTGATGTTGAAAATTTGATTTTACAAGATGAGAAGGATTTTAATAGCGATACAGATGGGGAATTAAATGATAGTTCAGATTCTGATGATATTGTGTATGGCAAGTCATCTAGTATTAAGTGGGGAAAGAAATATTTTACACCAATAATATTTGGAAAAAGATACTGGTATGTGAGTGGTTCTAAATCTGGAAAAATGTACAAGAAAGTAGGACACAACGGAGAGTCAAATAATATTCCATATTATAAGCTGGATAGTGCGAAGCAGACTACATGCAACGATTATATAAATAATATAAAACAATGTAGGAAAAATTGGATAAAAGCTATTGGAACAGGAGTAACAACTTACTTCGCATCGGTATTATTGGTGAAAATATCGGCATTAGCTGGTTTGCTTGGGCATGGAGCTGCGGCAATAGCAGGAATAATTACGACTGTAACTACATCGTATGCTGGATACAAAGAAACGATTAGTTATATCACAGAGGGGTATTGTAGCTATTGTGAAGTACAAGATGCATACGTTAATGTTTCTTCATTATAAAACAAGTAAATAGAAAGAGGTGAATTTTAATGGATGCTAATAAGAGTGCTTTTTATAAAAAAATGATGATTATATTTCTTATAAGTTCAATTGTGTTGGGGGACTTAGGAATTGTAATAATGTTAATTTCTTTAGCTGCTGATACTGTTTGTGTTGGAGTTTTTAAATTTATAAGTGATGATGCTTTTGCTATTATTTGGTGGTTTATCATGATAAGTGATGCAGTATTAATGTTTGCTACAATGATTGCATCTCTTGTAGCGGCTATGTTGTGGTATACAGAAGAACATAAAAAAAAATAAATATTACATAATAGGTTGACGTAATGTTTTTGTATTTTATGGTATACATGATACTACGAAAACATTACGTTTTGTTATTCGCTGATATAAGGAGAAAAAGTAACATGAAAAAAAGAATTTTATTATTGAAAATAAGTCTTATGTTGTCTATATGCTTCATTTTGTTTGGATTTGCTGATATTTTTGCATATGCAAGTGAAGGTATAGATGTATTAAAGAGTGAAAATGAATTATCAGAGGAGCAAAAGACATATATATATGATTTAGTTGAACGTCAGGATTTGAATATAGGTAAAAACATTTCTATATATAATGCAGATGAGAAAGTGGTGTTTGATGTTTATCCGTTATTTAATGAATATAATCAATGTATTATGACGGCGGAAGTGCTTGAAGGCAACATAAGTGTAAGTGATGATTTAGAGTGGTATAATAATGCTAAAGATATTATGAAAGAAGGGAATGAATATATAATATATATTGAACTTGGAAAGGTATATTTGGAAAATGAGTACGATAAAATTTTACTCGAAGATTTAACTATGAAATTCAATGATAAAAATAAGGTTTTTTGTAGTAAGACATATGAAAGTAAAGTATCGGAAATAAAGGATTTTTCAGAACAATTAGAGTTTGATGATATAACAGATACTATGTATGGCTCAAAAGATATAGTTTGTGAGAAAACTAACGAAGATGAATTGTCTGGAGATGATTGTGCAAAATGTGATATAAAAAATTTTGTAAGGCAAGGAAAATATAATTTATGTTGGGCAGCCTCTGTAGCAACAATTGTTAACTATAAAAAGAACAAAAATATAACAGCGAAAGATGTAGCAAATAAAATGAAAGTAGGGTATAATGATTGTGCAGGATTAGAAACTACCAACGATGCACTAAAGAGTTATGGTGTCAATTATAAAATAATAAATGACAAGTTATCAACCAGTCAGATAAAAAAGAAAATAAACGAAAATAATAGACCATTTATTATGGCATTGGCTGCGGGAAAGGACGGACACATGATAACTTGTTATAGCTATAAAGTATCGTCAGGGAAAATGAAGATAGGGTGCTGGGATTCGAATGGTGTAAAAAGGACGTTTAAGTATAGTGACAAGGTAGTCATAGATGGTTATACATACAAATGGCATGCTACAATATCATAGAAGGAGACTAAAAAATGAGAAACGGATTTATATCTACTATTGTACAAACGATTATAATAATGTTAGGAATTATGACTTCTGTTTACGGAAGTGGTGATAAGAATTTGAAGAGTGATGGTTTAAACCAAAATACAATAAAAGAAGAGAATATTGTTGATTCAAAGACAGAGGTGAATGTGACACAAAAATCACAGGAAAGAGAGTCTGTAACTCCTGAGAAACATGATGCAGAAGAATCTACATCAGTTATCTATAATGAAGAAGCTGTGAGTGAGACAACTACTGAACAATTTATTGAAAATAAAGACGTGAACATAGAAACAACACAAATGGAAGAGATTCAATATGAACATATTAACCTAAGTGATATAGTAAAAGTGGAAATCACTTACAAACACAGAATGACAACAGATAAAAAAGAGGTTAATTCTATTTTGAAAAATATTTCAAAACTAAATCTTACATCGATAAGCGAGGACGAGGCAAACTCGGGAGAATTTGTGTATGGCTTTACTGCCTTTGTATTTACAGATACAAAAGGTTGTGAAAGCGAGATGGTAATTAAAAAAGGAAATATTTTGCGTTTTGAAGATAACTGGTATCGTATAGAAAATGAAAAAAAAGAGATTAATAAATTCATAGAGTTTATGTATGATACAATTACTGAAGAAGCACCGATTGAAATAAAACTAAAAGACATACAGGAAATAAAGACAGAAAATGGAAAAATTAGTGAAAGTAAGAATATAAGCAAGATTGTATCAGAAGTCAAAAAAATTCGTCTGAGATACATAACAGATAAAGAATTTGATAATATAGAGGAAAGGACAGTCTACACTATAACATTCATTGATTCGGAAAAACAAAAAACGGAAATAGAGTTTTGTAACGATTGTATAATTGTTGGTGGAGTTTATTATATGTATGATGTTTCTGAGAAAGAGATTAATGAGATAATTAAGAATATAGAATCTTATATGAATTAATAAAAAAACCTTGTTTTGTGATAATGGCCTAACAATCACGAAGCAAGGTTTTTTTGTTGACATTGCTCTGTATAAGCTTCTACGAACAACAATCCACATATAACCCTAACCTTCCGATACGGTTTTTAATTTATTCAGGAATGGTATATGCAAAACATATAACAAATAGCGGTGAAATTCATCTTTTCAGTTCGGGGCGACAAAAAGTACCTGCACCAAAGTGCATATGTTTTTATAATGGTAGGGATAATAAAGAAGATAAGATAATCCTGAAGCTTACGGATGTATTTGAAAAAAATGCAAGAGAGCTGCTAAAGAAAAACTGCTAGAAATATGCATGGAATAATGTTATAATACTTTCGTATATGTGACAAAAGTGCATGTCACGGTATATACAGGTATATTTGCGGAATGGAGAAAATAAATGAAAAGAGTCATAACATATGGAACATTTGATTTGTTACATTATGGTCATATAAACTTACTCAGGAGAGCGAAGGCACTTGGAGATTATCTTGTAGTAGTATTGTCTACGGATGAATTTAACTGGAATCAGAAACAGAAAAAATGCTATTTTTCGTATGAGGAGCGAAAGGTGCTGTTAGAGGCAATCCGTTATGTTGATTTGGTTATACCCGAGGAGAATTGGGAGCAGAAGAGATCCGATATTCATGAATATCATATAGATACATTCGTAATGGGGGATGACTGGGTAGGTAAGTTTGATTATCTTGAAGAAGAAGGATGTAACGTTGTATATCTTCCAAGGACTCCGGAGATATCGACGACACAGATTAAGAACGATTTGAATCAATAGCGAGTGTGCTGACACGTTCAGATTTGAACTAATTCCGCAGAATATTTTTTCGATAGCGCTATTCAAAAATCTTAGGCGTAGCGGGCTACGTCGGCGATTTTTGAATGGTGATATCGGGAAAATAGGCAAGGAGATTAGTTTGAAAATGAACGTGTCAGTACACTAGGATGGAGGAAGACATAAGATATGTTAAACGGTATGGAAAAGAGCAGGTTAAATAATCTGTTAGAAGAACAGAATCAGGCGATAATGAGTCAGAGAACAGTTATAGAATCGCAAAATGAAGCGATAGAAATGCAGCAGAAAGCGATTGAGAAACAGAATGAAGCGATATTAAAACAGACAGCAATTCTTGAAAAGATGCAGAGACAGTTGAAAAAACAGTCAGAGGTAATTTTAAAGCAACAGGAAGTTATAGAGTCTCAGGGGAATATGATAGACGATAATTCAAAAATGGATGAGAATGCAAATGCGGCATTTGAAGAAAACATGAAGACAATCGATGTTCAGAGAAGGACAATCGATTCACAGAGAAGAACGATAGAAAAACAGACCGAGGTAATAAGACAGCAGGACTTCGATATGCAAAAACTCAACAGAGAAATGAGACAGCATGAGAACGTGGTACATGAATTGAACATTCAGGTGGATGTATTAAAATTAAAAGTTCTGGGGTTTGACAATGATAAAATTGCAGGAAAGCTGCTGTTAGATGAGAATAAAGTAAGAGAAATAACAGGTATGAATTAGAAAAACAGCAAAGGATGTGGCGATACTAGTATAGTCCGTTTCAAATAGCTTTACTTTATATTCTAAATATAAAGTGAGGTTATTTGATGCGGACTATACTAGTTGCATCCTTTTTTTAGTAAGTCTGTTAAAGACAGAAGAAAGGACGGATAAAGATGAGTGAAAAAACGATGATAAAAGTAGAGGGACTTGTAAAAAGGTACAAAGAATTACTGGCACTGGACGGATTGAATCTGGAAGTAAAAGAAGGAGAAGTATTTGGACTTTTAGGACCAAATGGCTCGGGAAAGTCAACAACTATCAGTTGTATACTTGGATTATTGAAATACGATGAGGGAGATATAGAAGTATTTGGAGAAAAGATGACACCGTCGAGTTATCATTTAAAACAAAATATCGGAGTTGTTCCACAGAATGTTGCCGTTTTTGATGAATTGACAGTATATGAAAATATTGATTATTTCTGCGGTTTATATATAAAAGACAAAGCCAAAAGAAAGCAATACGTAGAAGAAGCAATCGAGTTTGCCGGATTAGAGAATTTTGTGAAATTTGTTCCGGGAAAATTATCAGGAGGGCTTCTAAGAAGACTTAACATTGCCTGCGGTATTGCACATAAGCCACGCCTCATATTCATGGATGAGCCGACAGTTGCGGTTGACCCGCAAAGCCGAAACAGCATCTTAGAGGGAATACAGCGGTTAAACAAAGAGGGAGCGACAGTAGTATATACATCCCACTATATGGAAGAGGTAGAACAGATATGTACGCGCATTGCAATCATGGATTCGGGTAAAAACGTTGCAAGCGGAACAAAAGAAGAATTAAAAAATATGATAAAAACTGGAGAGACAATCACTGTAGAGGTACAGGCTTTGGATGAAAGTGATTTGGAAGCTGCAAGGAGTTTGAAACACGTTTATGTTGCAAATTATGAGAACGGACATTTAATAGTAAAATACACAAGAGGACAGCGTAATCTTGTAAATCTGCTGGCGTTTTTAAAAGAAAATAACATCGAATTTGGAAGAGTCTATTCAGAACTTCCGACACTAAATGACGTATTCTTAGAGATTACAGGAAAAGAACTTAGGGATTAGAATGGAGGTAAATATGTGGAACTTATACAGATACAGAGTTAAAAGGCTGTTTTTAGACAAATCATTATTCTTCTGGCAATTGATATTTCCTATTATCCTTGGGACCTTTTTCTGGCTTGCATTTTCTAATATTACAGAAAAAACAGAGTCTTTGGATAGAATTAAAATAGGATTAGTTAAAGAGGGAAAATATCAATATGAGGAAGCTTTTGACCGCTTTATAGATGCATGCTCAAGCGATAGCGGAATATTGGATATAGAAACAAAAGATGAAAAAGAAGCATTGAAAATGCTAAAGGATAAAAAGATAAAGGGGATTATATATGTTAATGATGAAATAAGCCTGAAGGTGAGCGAAACGGGAATGGATCAGACAGTACTGGAGGCATTTATAAACGAATACCTAAAATATGAAGATATCATAATAAATGTGGTTCAGGACTCTCCACAAAAAGCTATAAAAATGATTATTGATTTATTAAAAAACCAGAATGGAGGTCTGCTAAAGGAAAAAAATGCCACTCCGGGAAACATGGATGTCTACATACAGTATTACTTTGCTTTATTTGCAATGGTTAGTATGTTCGGATGCAGCTATGGAATACTAAATACAAGGGAAATGGATATAAGAGACGTCTGCGTGGCAATCAGAAGAAACGTTTCGCCTGCAAAGAAAACATCGATAGTTATATCTGATTTTCTTGCGGCATTAACCATTCAGATGGTAATAAATCTGGTTGTATTTTTATATCTTAACCTTATATTGGGAATTGATTTTGGAGAACACTATGTACTGATTTTACTTTGTTGTGCTTTGTCAAGTCTTGTGGGCATTTCATATGGTTACATGATAGGATTAATAATCCGTGGAAGCTCATCTTTAAAAGAGAATATCGGTATGGTAACATCACTGTCTATGTGTTTCTTCAGCGGTCTGATGTACGGCAATATGAAATTTGTCATAGAAAAAAACATGCCTATATTCAACCGGATTAATCCTGCGGCAGTCATCTCAGATGGGTTTTATTCACTTTGTGTATTTGATGATATTCATATGTACATAAGAAGTGTCTTGATAATGTTTGCAATGATTATTATATTTAGTCTGGTTTCGGTATTCTCGTTGAAATCCGGTAGAATGGAGGCGGATTAATGAACACTATTAAACTATTTTGGAAAATTATAAAGAAGAACAGAGCAGGTATAATCATTTATTCCGGTATCATGATAGCTATGATGCTTGTGATGACAGGGCAAAATGCTGATGAACAGGAGAAAGAGTATACTAAGGTGAATATTCCTTTTGCTGTTATTGACCGTGACGACAGCGAATTAAGCGAAGCAATAATTGACTACCTTAAAGTTGATAATAAACTTTGTGAGATTGAGGATGACATTAAAGTTATAAGAAATGAGCTTTTCTATCGTAATGTATATTATGTGTTGGTAATACCTCAAAAATACGAAGAAAAAATTTTGGCGGGCAAGGACGTAAAGCTTGAAAATTATAAAGTAAAGGATTCGGCATTCGGATATTATATGGATATGACGGTTCAGGATTATATAGGCACATTCGAGATATACAAAAATGCCGGGTATGATAAGGACGAATGCTTTAAGAAAACATCTGATACACTTGAGAAAAAGGTCGAAGTAAAAATGCTTGGAAAGGAAAAATCAGGAGGTGTTCGTGTAAGTCATATATTTTATCATTTAATGGCTTACATTATGGTTGCTCTTGTGATGCAGGCTGTGGGACCGGTTCTTATTGTGGTTAATCAGAAAGAAATAGTTAAAAGAATAAACAGTTCTTCAACTAAGTTTATAAAAAGAAATATAGAATACACCTGTGCATCTGTCGGAGTGTGTCTGATTATATGGCTTATTTTAAATGTGACTGCAAATGTTATGTTTATGGATGAACTAAACGGAACTGAGCGTGTTTGTTATGGACTTAATTCGTTATGTCTGGCACTTGTTGCATTTTCAATTGCATATTTGTGCGGGAACATGATTAAGAAGAGTTCTGTGATAGGTGCTGCTACAAATGTTGTTTCGCTTGGAATGTCATTTTTGGGAGGAATATTTGTTCCGCTGAATCTCTTTGGAAAGGGCATGAGACAGTTTGCAAAGATTTTCCCGGTATATTGGTATACGAAGGCAAATGATATGATTGCAGGGAAAACCGTTATTAGTGGCACAGATGTGCTAAACATAGTAAAATATATGGGAGTGGAACTTTTGTATGCTTTTGTATTATTGATAATAACTCTTTTGCTGGTGAAAAATTTAAGAAATGGAGAATAAAATGAAAATCTATCTTGCACCATTAGAAAGTGTAACCGGGTATATTTTCAGAAATGCATACCATGATATATTCGGCTGCATTGATAAATATTATGCACCATTTGTAACACCGAATCAAAATGCATTCCTGAATCGTAAAGAAAAAAAGGACGTGTTGCCTGAAAATAATATAGACATACCGTTAGTACCACAGATTATGACAAATAATTCTTCGTGTTTTGCAGGCTGCCAGAAGGAACTTGTCGATTTGGGATATGATGAAGTGAATCTGAATCTTGGATGTCCGTCGGCTACGGTTGTTACGAAGAAAAAGGGTGCTGGCTTTTTAGCTTATCCTGAAGAACTGGATCAGTTTTTATATGAAATCTTTGAAAATTCCACTTCAAAGATTTCGGTTAAGACCAGAATCGGAGTAGAGCATCCGGATGAGTTTTATCAGTTGATGGAAATCTATAATAAATATCCGATATCCGAATTAATTATTCATCCTAGAATACGACAGGATTTTTATAATAACAAACCTAATATGAAAGTATTTTCGGAGGCGGTTCTTTCAAGTAAAAATCCTGTTGTATATAATGGTGACGTAAATACTCCGGAAGATTTTTATCGGATCAGTGAAGAATTTCCTAATATAAATGCTATTATGATTGGAAGAGGCATTCTGAAAAACCCGGGACTTCCGGCTATGATAAAGCATAATAAGAGTTCCTATAATATAGAAGAAACATATAAGTTTATGGAAAGATTACGGCGTGATTATTATGAACTTATGAAGGATGAAAAGAATGTATTGTTCAAGTTGAAGGAATTATGGCTTTACAGGTGCATGGTGTTGAAAGATGGGGAACGTCTGTGGAAAAAGATGAAAAAAGTAAAGAATTTTGTGGAATATGAGAATGTCTTAAATAAATATTAAAAAAGTTCGTAACCGCCCACTGCAGATACGAACTAAAAAAATATTTTATTTTGCACACCAGCGCCCACTTGCTCCGCATGGGAGAACCAGTCCGGTAGATGATACGGGAAGCCCGATTTCATCAGATAATACCATTCCGCTGTGTGCAGAGTTAATCTCGGTCTCCAGCATATAAGTAAGTACCGCAGGTGCAAGCCCTGTTGTGTATGAGTTAATCAGGAAAAACAATGGTTCATCACTTAGTATTTGAGCACACAGTTTTACGAAATCATGGATAGAGTCTTCTATCTTCCATATTTCACCTTTTGGACCTCTTCCGTAAGAAGGAGGATCCATGATTATTCCGTCGTAGTGATTCCCTCTTCTTATTTCACGTTCTACAAACTTAACGCAGTCATCTACAAGCCATCTTACAGGGCGGTCGCTTAAGCCTGAAGAGGCAGCATTTTCTTTCGCCCACTGTACCATGCCTTTCGAGGCGTCCACATGAGTTACATGAGCACCTGCGGCTGCCGCGGCAAGGGTAGCGCCTCCGGTGTAGGCAAACAGATTTAATACTTTTACCGGCCTGCCGGCGTTTTGAATCTTTTCCGAGAACCAGTCCCAGTTGACAGCCTGCTCAGGAAATAAACCTGTGTGCTTAAAGTTAAAAGGCTTAAGATTGAATGTCAGCTTCTTATAACGAATCTGCCATTGCTCAGGTAAATCGAAAAATTCCCATTCACCGCCACCTTTTTTACTTCTATGATAATGGGCATTCATCCTTTTCCAGCCGGGTTGCTTTTTGGGGGTGTTCCATATAACCTGAGGGTCAGGCCTTACTAATATGTAGTTACCCCAGCGTTCAAGTTTTTCGCCGCCGGAGCAGTCAATTACTTCATAATCTTTCCAATTCTCTGCAATCCACATAATTTAAAATTCCTTTACTATATTAATGGCTAAAGTATACTACAATAAGAAATAAAAATCAAATTTAATAAATTTTAAAAAAAACACTTGCAATATATGGTTTTATAGGTTATACTAATCAATGCTGTGACATTGATAGCGTAGAAGCGTGAGGTTGCTGCATATGATTGCAGGTTTTCCGTGGAGCGAATGTCAAGTTATGAAACTGGCGACAAGTCACTGTACCAATCAGAATTGTCCATTAGTTAATGGAAACAACGTGCTACATAATGTGATGAAGAATCACGACACGCACGGAAGAGTGTACAGTCACCGCTTGTCGTACTGAATTTCAAAAGTACGAAAAGGAGGCGACTTTTTTTATGGCAAGTCAAGTAATGAGAATCACATTGAAGGCATATGATCACAAGCTTATTGATCAGTCAGCCGGAAAAATCATCGAAACTGTAAAGAAGACAGGAGCAAAGGTTAGCGGCCCTGTACCACTTCCAACAAAGAAGGAAGTTGTGACAATTCTTAGAGCTGTACACAAGTACAAAGACTCAAGAGAGCAGTTCGAGCAGAGAACTCATAAGAGACTTATTGATATCATCACACCATCACAGAAGACGGTTGATGCTCTGACAAGATTAGAGATGCCGGCAGGTGTGTATATCGACGTGAAGATGAAAAATAACAAATAATTCGTCTTCAAAATTAATCAGATAATCCAGAAGGTTAAGATATAGAAGCAACACTTTTGATGGAATCACATTCCGGGAATCAACATTTATGAAAATATTTAGTGTTCCACGTATATTTGACTGTTCTAGGATGTTCAGGGTGAAAACCTTGAACCGCTGTAGATTTAACAGGAGGTAATAGGAATGAAGAAGGCTATTTTAGCAACAAAAGTTGGAATGACACAGATTTTCAACGAAGAAGGTGCATTAGTACCGGTTACTGTACTTCAGGCTGGTCCATGTGTGGTAACACAGGTTAAGACAGTGGACAATGACGGATACAGTGCAGTTCAGGTTGGTTTTGTTGATAAGAGAGAAAAATTAGTTTCAAAACCACTTAAAGGACATTTTGACAAGGCTGGCGTATCTTATAAGAGATATATAAGAGAGTTCAAGCTTGAAAATGCTGAAGAATTTAATGTAAAGGACGAAATCAAAGCAGACGTATTTGCAGCAGGTGATAAGATTGATGCAACTGCTATTGCAAAGGGAAAAGGTTTCCAGGGTGCAATCAAGAGACATGGACAGTCAAGAGGACCTATGGCTCATGGTTCAAAGTATCATCGTCATGCAGGTTCAAATGGTGCTTGTTCTGATCCAAGTAAGGTATTTAAAGGAAAGAAGATGCCTGGACATATGGGTGCAAAGCAGATCACAATTCAGAACCTTGAGATCGTAAAAGTAGATGCTGAAAATAATTTAATCTTAGTAAAAGGTGCAGTACCGGGACCTAAGAAATCTTTAGTAACAATCAAGGAAACTGTTAAGACAATTAACTAGTTTTCTAAGGAAGGAGGAACACACAGATGGCAAAGGTATCTGTTTACAATATGGAAGGCGGTCAGGTTGGCGATATCGAGCTTAACGATGCAGTCTTCGGTGTAGAAGTAAATGAACATTTAGTACATTTGGCAGTAGTAAATCAGCTTGCTAACAACCGTCAGGGAACACAGAGCGCAAAGAATCGTTCAGAAGTAAGTGGCGGCGGAAGAAAGCCATGGAGACAGAAAGGAACAGGTCATGCAAGACAGGGTTCTACAAGATCTCCACAGTGGAAAGGCGGCGGCGTTGTATTTGCTCCAAAGCCAAGAGATTATTCATTCAAGATGAATAAGAAAGAAAAACAGAATGCTCTTAAGTCAGCTCTTACATCAAGAGTTCAGGAGAATAAGTTTATCGTAGTTGATTCTATTAAGTTAGATGAGATTAAGACAAAATCAATGGTATCTGCATTGAATAAGCTTAATGCTTCAAAGGCTTTAGTCGTTATGAATCAGATAGATGAGAACGTTGTTTGCTCAGCAAAGAACATTCCTAATGTTAAGACATCTTACTTCTTCAAAGATGAAGATGGTGTTAAGACAACAATCAATGTTTATGATATATTAAAATACGATACAGTAGTAATTGATAAGGCTGCTGTAACAGCAATTGAGGAGGTGTATGCATAATGGCAAACATTCAGTATTACGACGTTATCCTCAAGCCGGTTGTATCAGAAAAAAGTATGAATGCAATGGCAGAAAAGAAATATACATTTCTTGTTCACACAGAGGCTACTAAGACTCAGATTAAAGAAGCTGTAGAAAAGCTTTTCGAAGGAACAAAGGTAAAGAGTGTTAACACAATGAACCTTGATGGAAAGACTCGCAGAAGAGGAAATACTTTCGGAAAGACAGCTAAGAAGAAGAAAGCTATCGTACAGTTAACAGAAGATAGCAAAGAGATAGAGATATTCTCAGGTTTATAAGATAGATTGATATACGCAGACAAGCGTGAAAATAAACATTTTGAAAGGAGAAACTACAATGGGAATCAGAACATATAACCCATATACACCTTCAAGAAGAAATATGACCGGTCTTGATTTTGATGAGATTACAAAGTCAACACCTGAAAAATCTTTAACAGTTTCACTGAAGAAGAATGCCGGTCGTAACAATCAGGGTAAGATTACAGTAAGACACCATGGTGGTGGTTCTAGAAGAAAATATAGAATAATCGATTTTAAGAGAAAGAAAGATGGAGTACCTGCAAAGGTAGTAAGCATCGAATATGATCCAAACAGAACAGCAAATATTGCACTTATCAGCTATGTAGATGGCGAAAAGGCATATATCCTTGCTCCTAACGGATTAAAAGTTGGAGATGAGCTTACAAACGGTGCAAATGCTGAAATCAAAGTTGGTAACTGCTTACCACTTGAGAATATTCCTGTTGGTACAGAAGTACACAATATTGAATTATATCCGGGAAGAGGCGGACAGCTTGTTCGTGCAGCCGGAAACTCAGCACAGCTTATGGCAAAAGAAGGTAAGTATGCAACACTCAGACTTCCTTCAGGCGAAATGAGAATGATAGCTCTTAACTGCCGTGCTACAATCGGAACAGTTGGTAATATTGAACATGACCTTGTTAAGATTGGTAAAGCAGGACGTAAGAGAAATATGGGTATCAGACCTACAGTTCGTGGTTCTGTCATGAACCCTAATGACCATCCACACGGTGGTGGTGAAGGTAAGACTGGAATCGGTCGTCCGGGTCCATGTACACCTTGGGGTAAACCGGCACTTGGTTTGAAGACAAGAAAGAAGAACAAAGCTTCTAACAAGATGATTGTAAGAAGAAGAGATGGAAAGAACATGAAATAGTTTAAAGGAGGTTTGACCTATGGCTCGATCATTAAAAAAAGGCCCATTTGCGGATGAGAGTTTATTGAAGAAGATAGATGCTATGAATGAATCAGGTGATAAGCAGGTAATAAAGACCTGGTCACGTCGTTCTACAATCTTCCCGCAGATGGTTGGACATACAATAGCAGTTCACGATGGAAGAAGACATGTACCTGTATATATTACAGAAGACATGGTTGGACATAAACTCGGAGAATTTGTAGCAACAAGAACATACAGAGGACATGGAAAAGACGAAAAGAAAACAGGCTCAAGATAGTCCTATAATTTTGAAAGGAGGTTTTATCCATGGCAAAAGGACACAGATCCCAGATTAAGAGAGAGAGAAATGCAAATAAAGATACAAGACCATCAGCTAAGTTATCTTACGCAAGAGTTCCTGTACAGAAAGCATGTTTCGTATTAGATGCCATTAGAGGAAAAAGTGTTACGGAAGCAATTGGTATTTTGACATATAGCCCAAGATATGCATCAGAAGTGATTCTGAAATTAGTAAAATCTGCAGCAGCAAATGCTGAGAACAATAATGGAATGAATCCTGATAAACTTTATATTGAGGAGTGTTACGCAAGTAACGGCCCTATCATGAAGAGAATCAGACCTAGAGCACAGGGAAGAGCATATAGAATCGAAAAGAGAATGAGCCACATTACTGTAGTGCTTAACGAAAAATAATAGGAAACGTAGAAAGGAGATTAGTATGGGACAGAAAGTAAATCCACATGGTTTAAGAGTTGGAGTTATTAAAGACTGGGACTCAAAGTGGTATGCTGAAGCTGATTTTGCTGATAATCTGGTTGAAGATAACAAAATCAGAACATATCTTAAAGAGAAGTTATACAATTCTGGTGTTTCCAGAATCGAAATAGAGAGAGCATCTGACAGAGTTAAGGTGATCGTTCACACAGCTAAGCCTGGTATCGTAATCGGTAAAGGTGGAGCAGAGATTGAAAAGCTTAAGAAAGAAGTTCAGAAGTTTACGGATAAGAAGTTACTTGTTGACATTAAGGAAGTGAAGAAGCCTGACAGAGATGCACAGCTTGTTGCTGAGAACATTGCAACACAGTTAGAGAACCGTGTATCTTTCAGAAGAGCAATGAAGTCTACAATGTCAAGATCAATGAAGGCTGGAGCAAAAGGTATCAAGACTTCAGTTTCAGGACGTCTTGGTGGTGCTGATATGGCTCGTACAGAGTTCTACAGCGAGGGAACTATTCCACTTCAGACATTACGTGCTGATATTGACTACGGCTTTGCAGAGGCTGATACAACCTACGGAAAAGTTGGTGTAAAGGTATGGATCTACAAAGGTGAAGTTCTTCCGGTAAAAGAAGTTGTTAAGGAAGGGAGCGAGAAATAATGTTAATGCCAAAAAGAGTAAAGCGTCGTAAACAGTTCCGTGGCTCTATGAAAGGTAAAGCTACAAGAGGAAATAAAATCACATACGGTGAATTCGGAATCGTCGCTTTAGATCCAGCATGGATTAAATCAAATCAGATAGAAGCTGCCCGTATTGCTATGACACGTTATATCAAGCGTGGTGGTAAGGTTTGGATAAAGATATTCCCAGATAAGCCAGTTACAGCAAAGCCTGCTGAAACTCGAATGGGTTCAGGAAAAGGAACTTTGGAATACTGGGTTGCAGTAGTTAAACCAGGACGTGTTATGTTTGAAATAGCTGGTGTTCCGGAAGAAACAGCCAGAGAAGCATTACGTCTCGCAATGCACAAGTTACCGGTTAAGTGTAAGATTGTATCTCGTGCAGATTTAGAAGGCGGTGATAACAGTGAAAATTAATAAGTATTTAGAAGATTTGCAGACAAAATCAGCTGCAGAATTGAATGATGAATTAGTAGCTGCTAAAAAGGAACTCTTCAATTTGAGATTTCAGAACGCAACAAATCAGTTAGATAATACAAGCAGAATTAAAGAAGTTAGAAGAAACATTGCAAGAATTCAGACTGTAATGACTCAGAAAGCTGCAAACTAATAGATATAGTATTCCGGGAAAGGAGGAACTGTTGTGGAAGAAAGAAATTTAAGAAAGACCAGAGTTGGTAAAGTTATAAGTGATAAGATGGATAAGACAATCGTTGTTGCTGTTGAAGATCATGTTAAGCATCCTCTTTACAAGAAAATCGTTAAGAGAACATATAAGTTAAAAGCTCATGACGAGAACAACGAGTGTGGTATTGGAGATACAGTTAAAGTAATGGAGACAAGACCATTATCAAAGGATAAGAGATGGAGACTTGTTCAGATCGTTGAGAAAGCTAGATAGAGCCTCAAAATACAGATATGAGTTGAAAGGAGTATTATTATGATTCAACAGGAAAGCAGACTTAAAGTTGCTGACAATACCGGCGCTAAAGAGTTACTCTGTATCAGAGTTCTGGGCGGTTCTACTAGAAGATATGCTAATATCGGTGACATCATCGTTGCTTCTGTCAAAGATGCAACACCAGGCGGTGTTGTAAAAAAAGGTGATGTTGTAAAAGCCGTAGTAGTTCGTTCAGTAAATGGCGCACGCCGTAAAGACGGTTCTTATATAAAATTTGATGAAAATGCTGCTGTTATTATTAAAGATGATAAAACGCCAAGAGGAACACGTATTTTTGGACCAGTAGCCAGAGAGCTAAGAGAAAAACAGTTTATGAAAATTGTTTCATTAGCACCTGAAGTATTATAAGGAGGTGTAGGCATGGCAACGAGTAAAATTAAAAAAGGCGATTTGGTTAGAGTTATCGCCGGTAAAGATAAAGATAAGGAAGGCAAAGTTCTTTCTGTAGATACAAAAAATTCAAAGGTTGTTGTGGAAGGCGTAAATATGGTAACAAAGCATACAAAGCCTAACGCACAGAATCCTAGCGGTGGTATCATCAGCCAGGAAGCTGCATTGGATATCTCGAATGTTATGTATGTATCAAAAGGAAAAGTTACAAGAATTGGTTTCCAGATCAATGATGGTAAAAAAGTTCGTGTTGCAAAGGCGACAGGCGAGGTTATAGATTAATTCTAAGGAAGGAGGTTCACAACGTTGAGTAGACTTAAAGAGACATATAAGAACGAAATTGTAGATGCAATGACAAAGAAGTTTGGATACAAGAATGTTATGGAAGTTCCAAAACTTGATAAGATTGTTATAAATATGGGCGTTGGTGAAGCAAAAGACAATGCAAAGGTATTGGATGCAGCTGTCAGTGATTTAACAATTATCTCAGGACAGAAACCAGTGCTTACAAGAGCAAAGAACTCAATTGCTAACTTCAAATTAAGAGAAGGCGTTGCAATTGGATGTAAGGTAACTTTAAGAGGCGAGAAGATGTACGAATTTTTAGATCGTCTTGTAAACCTTGCATTGCCACGTGTACGTGACTTTAGAGGTGTAAATCCTAATGCATTTGATGGTAGAGGAAATTATGCACTTGGAATCAAGGAGCAGCTTATTTTCCCTGAAATCGAGTATGATAAAGTAGACAAAGTCAGAGGTATGGATGTAATTATTGTTACAACAGCTAAGACTGATGAAGAAGCTCGTGAATTATTGACATTATTCAATATGCCGTTTAAGAAATAGTTAGGAGGTATTTACATGGCTAAAACTGCTATGAAAGTTAAGCAGCAGCGTAAAGCAAAATTCTCAACACAGGAATATAGTCGTTGTAGAATTTGTGGTCGTCCACATGCTTATTTGAGAAAATATGGAATTTGCAGAATATGTTTCCGTGAGTTGGCTTATAAAGGACAGATTCCAGGTGTTAAGAAAGCCAGCTGGTAAGAGAAAAGGTTAGGAAGGAGGCAATTTAAAAATGACAACTAATGATCCAATCGCAGATATGCTTACAAGAATTCGTAATGCAAATACTGCTAAACATGATACAGTAGATATTCCGGCATCTAAGATGAAAATATCTATCGCTGAGATTCTTTTAAATGAAGGATATATCAGCAAATTTGATATCGTTGAGGATGGTAAGTTCAAAACGATAAGAGTGACATTAAAGTACGGTCAGGACAAGAACGAGAAGGTTATTTCAGGTATTAAGAGAATTTCTAAACCAGGACTTCGTGTTTACGCCGGTAAGGAAGACCTGCCGAGAGTACTTGGTGGACTCGGAATTGCAATCATATCAACCAACAATGGTGTAATTACAGATAAGCAGGCAAGAAAACTCGGCGTAGGTGGAGAAGTGCTTGCATTTGTATGGTAATATATAGACTCTAAATTATATTAGGAGGTGTACGGCATGTCACGTATAGGAAGAATGCCTATCGCTATACCTGCTGGTGTTACTGTAGATATAGCAGAAAATAATAAGGTGACTGTAAAAGGACCAAAGGGAACTCTTGAAAGAGTTTTACCTTCGGAAATGGAAATAAAATTAGAAGACAATCAGGTAGTTGTGGCAAGACCAAATGATTTAAAGAAAATGAAATCATTACACGGTCTTACAAGAACATTGATTAACAACATGGTAATCGGTGTTACAGACGGATATGAGAAAGTTCTTGAAATCAACGGTGTTGGTTACAGAGGACAGAAACAGGGAAAGAAATTAGTGTTATCTCTTGGATATTCACATCCTGTTGAGATGGAAGATCCTGAAGGAATCGAGACAGTATTAGAAGGAACAAATAAGATAACAGTTAAAGGTATCGATAAAGAAAAAGTAGGCCAGTACGCTGCTGAAATCAGAGCAAAGAGAAGTCCTGAACCTTACAAAGGAAAAGGTATTAAGTATGCTGATGAAGTAATCAGACGTAAAGTTGGTAAGACTGGTAAGAAATAATTAAAGGAGTGACAAAGATGGTTAGTAAAAAATCAAGAACAGAAGTTCGTTTGGATAAGCATAGAAGAATACGTAGCCGTTTAAGTGGAACAGCTCAGTGCCCACGTTTAGCTGTGTTTAGAAGTAATAATCATATGTACGCTCAGATTATTGACGATACAGTTGGTAATACACTTGTATCAGCATCTACACTTCAGAAAGAAGTTAAAGCTGAGTGCGAGAAGACAAATAACGTTGATGCAGCAGCACACTTAGGTACTGTTATTGCTAAGAAAGCGTTAGATAAAGGTATTAAGACTGTTGTCTTTGACAGAGGCGGATTCATATATCAAGGTAAAGTAAAAGCATTAGCAGACGCAGCTAGAGAAGCTGGTCTCGAATTCTAATCAAGGAGGAGAACACATGAAACGTACAATCGTTGATGCTAGTCAGTTAGAATTAGAAGAAAAAGTAGTATCAATAAAGCGTGTAACAAAGGTTGTAAAAGGTGGACGTAACATGAGATTTGCAGCCCTTGTTGTTGTCGGTGATGGTAACGGACACGTTGGTGCAGGTTTAGGAAAAGCAACTGAAATTCCTGAAGCAATTCGTAAAGGAAAAGAGGATGCTATCAAAAAGCTTGTAACAGTTGCAATTGATGAAAACTTGAGTATTCCTCATGATACATTGGGAGAATTCGGCAGCGCTTCAGTATTATTGAAGAAAGCTCCGGAAGGTACCGGTGTTATCGCAGGTGGTCCGGCACGTAACGTGTTAGAGCTTGCAGGTATCAAGAATATCAGAACAAAGTCATTAGGTTCAAATAATAAGCAGAATGTAGTATTAGCTACTATTGCCGGTTTATCTGGATTAAAGACTCCTGAAGAAGTAGCTAGACTTCGTGGTAAATCTGTAGAAGAAATATTAGGCTAATAGGAGGTAAAAGTAATGGCAAATACATTAAAAATAACATTAGTGAAATCTACTATTGGTGCAGTTCCAAAGCATAAAAAGACAGTTGAAGCTTTAGGTTTAAGAAAGCTTAATAAAACTGTAGAGATGCCTGATAATCCTGCAGTAAGAGGTATGATTCAGCAAGTTAGACATTTAGTAAAAGTAGAAGAAATATAATTTCTGAATAAGGAGGTGCAAGCATGGACTTATCAAATTTAAAGCCGGCAGAAGGCGCAACACATAATGATAATTTCAGACGTGGACGTGGTCACGGTTCCGGAAATGGTAAGACAGCCGGTAAAGGTCATAAAGGTCAGAAGGCTCGTTCAGGAGCTCCAAGAATAGGCTTCGAAGGTGGACAGATGCCTTTATACAGAAGAATTCCTAAGAGAGGATTCACAAATAGAAATTCTAAGTATATCGTTGGAATTAACGTTAGTGTACTTGAAGAGAAATTTGAAGACGGAGCAACTGTTACAGTTGAAGAGTTAATCGAAAAAGGTATCGTTAAAAACCCAAGAGATGGTGTTAAGATACTTGGAAATGGAGAACTTACTAAGAAGCTTAATGTTAAGGTTAGTGCATTCAGTGAAGGTGCTAAATCTAAGATTGAGGCTCTTGGTGGAACCTGTGAGGTGATTTAATGTTAAAAACTCTTAGAGACGCATTAAAAGTACAAGAAATTAGAAAGAGATTATTATACACATTTTTCATCTTAGTCGTTGTCAGAATTGGCTGTCAGGTGCCAATTCCGGGAACGGACAGTAGTGTAATAAAAGAACTGACGACCCAGTTCGCTGGTGGTTCGTTCAGTTTCTTTGATGCAATGACAGGTGGTTCTTTTGAAAACATGTCATTATTTGCATTAAATATCACGCCGTACATAACGGCATCAATTATTATGCAGTTATTGACAATTGCGATTCCTGCCCTTGAAGAAATCCAGAAGGATGGAGAGGAAGGAAGAAAGAAAATTGCTGAGATTACAAGATATATGACAATTGCACTGTCATTAATCGAAAGTTTGGCAATGGCAATCGGATTTGGAAGCCAGGGTCTTTTTGGCGCAAGATCAAGCATGTCAACAGGACAGTATGTATGGGTGATTGCAGTAGCTGTTATTACTATGACGGCTGGTTCAGCACTTATTATGTGGCTTGGTGAAACAGTGAATGAAAATGGAATTGGTAATGGTATTTCGATAGTATTGTTGATTAATATCGTAGCAAGAATTCCAAGTGATTTTGCCGGATTATTTGATAAATACGTAATGAATGCCGCATCTGTCGGTGCGAAAGGTCTAGGTGCAATTTTGATTGTCGTTATAACAGCAGTCATTGTTGCAATGGTAGTTGTATTACAGGGTGGAGAAAGAAGAATCCCTGTACAGTACGCAAAGAAGATTCAGGGAAGAAGAACAGTTGGTGGACAGTCTTCACACATTCCATTGAAGATTAATACAGCGGGTGTTATTCCAATCATTTTTGCACAGTCAATCTTACAGTTCCCTGTTGTAATTGCAAGATTTGTTACAGGTACAACTCCTGAGTGGACATTCTATCTTACATCAAGCTATTGGTGTAAAGGTGGTTCAAGTATCAAATATTCAATAGGATTTATTGTTTATATCGTTATGGTAATCGGTTTTGCGTATTTCTATACATCAATTACATTTAATCCTATGGAAGTTGCAGATAACATGAAGAAACAGGGTGGATTTATTCCTGGTATAAGACCTGGAAAACCTACTACTGAATATTTGAATACATTATTGAACTATATAGTTTTCATTGGTGCTGTAGGTCTTCTTATTGTAGCATCAATACCTATCGTATTTTCGGGTATCACAGGTTCTAACCTTTCATTTGGTGGTACTTCGTTAATTATTATAGTTGGTGTTGTATTAGAGACATTAAAACAGATAGAGTCACTTATGGTAGTAAGAAGCTACAAGGGATTCTTAACAGAATAGTACTAAAGTATATAAGGCAATGGAACGCAGTTAATCTGCGATTCATTGTCATATTACTTATATAAAGAAAAATGAAAGGAATGTATGACTATGAAAATTATTATGTTAGGTGCACCTGGTGCAGGAAAAGGAACACAGGCAAAGAAAATCGCTGAGAAATACAAGATTCCTCATATTTCAACCGGAGATATTTTCAGAGCAAATATTAAAGAGGGAACAGAGTTAGGTAAAAAAGCCAAAACATACATGGATCAGGGATTACTTGTACCGGATGAATTGGTAGTTGATCTGGTAGTTGACAGGGTAAAACAGGATGATTGTACAAATGGTTATGTGCTTGACGGTTTCCCAAGAACTATTCCACAGGCTGAAAGTCTTGATGCTGCATTGGAAAAAATTGGTGAAAAAATCGATTATGCTATCAATGTAGAGGTTCCGGATGAAAATATCGTAAGAAGAATGTCAGGAAGACGCGCATGCCTTGGATGTGGAGCAACATATCATATCGAGCATATTCCACCAAAGACAGAGGGAATATGTGATACTTGCGGTAAAGAGCTTGTACTTAGAGATGATGATAAGCCGGAGACAGTTACAAAGAGATTAAATGTTTATCATGAGCAGACACAGCCATTGATTGATTATTATACTGATAAGAAGGTATTGGCTGAGGTAGACGGAACAAAAGATATGGCAGAAGTATTTTCTGATATTGTTAAGATATTAGGAGAATAACATAATGGCAGTGACAATCAAATCTAAAAGTGAGATTGAATATATGCGTGAAGCGGGCAGAATGCTTGCCATCGTCCATCAGGAGATGGCGGGCATCATTAAGCCCGGAATATCAACTATGGATATTAACAGAAAGGGTGAAGCGGTAATAAGAAAGTTTGGGTGTATACCTTCATTTTTAAATTATCATGGATACCCGGCTTCCATATGTGTTTCCGTGAACGAAGAAATAGTTCATGGAATACCAAGAGAAGATAAAGTTTTGCAGGAGGGCGATATAGTCAGTTTAGATGCGGGTTTGATATATAAGGGCTATCACGCCGATGCTGCAAGAACACATGGTGTTGGTAAGATTAGCGATGAAGCAAAATTACTGATAGAAGATACTGAAAAAAGTTTTTTCCAAGGTTTAAAACATGCGATATCAGGCAATCATTTAAATGATATATGTTCTGCGATTGACGGATATGTTACTCCAAGAGGATATGGCATTGTTAAGGAACTGGTTGGACATGGAATTGGTACAGAGTTACATGAGCCACCGGAAATTCCGAATTTTAAAATGAACCGTAGAGGAATCAGGTTACAAAACGGTATGACACTTGCAATAGAACCGATGATAACTGCAGGCAGTCCGGATACAAAATGGATGCCTGACAGATGGACTGTTGTTACAAAGGATAAGTCTTTAGCAGCCCATTATGAAAATACGGTGCTGATTACGGAAGGTCTGCCGGAAATATTAACATTATTAAGTGAGGGAAATTGATGATTACATATCGAGAAGGTGAAATGGCTAAATCAAAATCCGGACATGACAGAGATAAAATATATATCATAATAAAAGAAGAAAGTGAATATGTTTATCTGGTGGATGGAAAGTATAGAACAATTGATAAGCCTAAGCGAAAAAATAAAAGACATATACAGTTGATTCATTGTGTTGATTCTGTTGTTGGAGAAAAGATAAGAAATCATGAATTGGTTGATGATGTTGAAATAAGGGCAGAAATTAAAAAAGCAGGTAAAACGTTATTGTTGTAAAAACAGTCACATATAATTAGGAGGTTGAGTAAATGTCAAAGACAGATGTTATCGAAATAGAAGGAGTAGTTATTGAAAAGTTACCAAATGCAATGTTCCAGGTTGAACTTGAGAACGGTCACAAGGTGCTTGCACATATAAGCGGAAAGCTTAGAATGAATTTCATCAGAATATTGCCTGGTGACAAGGTTACTATTGAAATGTCACCATATGATTTGTCAAAAGGACGTATCATCTGGAGAGACAAATAAGTAACAATTATTTACCAATAAAGTGAAAATTGTGCTTGATTATTATATTAAGGCATGTTATACTTTAAGTCGGATTTTTTTTGAAAGGAGGATTTACCGTGAAGGTTAGATCATCAGTAAAGCCTATATGTGAAAAATGTAAGGTTATCAAGAGAAAGGGAAGAATCAGAGTAATCTGTGAGAACCCAAAGCATAAGCAGAGACAGGGCTAATTCAGTTCTCTTTGCTTGTTTAAGATTGCGGCTGCAGTAATGAAACACTAGGATTAGTTGTAACATTACTATAAAATATAACATATTAACGATGGATAGAAGACTGCGTACAACATTTCAGACGCATTTTGCGGGCTACGTATGTCGGAAGTTTATCACAATTAAGATTATTAATGGAGGTGTAATACGCACATGGCTCGTATTTCAGGTGTTGATTTACCAAGAGAAAAACGTGTTGAGATAGGATTAACTTATGTATACGGAATAGGAAGAGTAACATCTAACCGTATCCTTAAGGAAGCTAATGTTAACCCGGATACACGTGTAAGAGACTTAACGGATGATGAAGTAAAGAAGATTAATGAAGTAATTTCTGAGAGTTACATGGTTGAAGGTGATTTAAGAAGAGAAATCGCTATGAACATCAAGAGACTTCAGGAAATCGGATGCTACAGAGGAATCCGTCATAGAAAAGGTCTCCCGGTTCGTGGTCAGAAGACAAAGACAAATGCCAGAACACGTAAGGGACCAAAGCGTACAGTTGCAAATAAGAAGAAATAATCCTTTGCAATGTACATTTAAATATACTGTTTTTATATAAGAGATATACAGTTAAGATTGAAACATAGAGAATTTAGAAAGAAAGAACCCATAAGGGAGGTTAGTTTAAAATGGCTAAAGTTACAAAAAAAGTGACAAAAAAGCGTGTAAAGAAAAACGTTGAACGCGGACAGGCACACATCCAGTCATCATTTAACAATACAATCGTTACATTAACGGATACTGAAGGAAATGCTCTTTCTTGGGCAAGTGCCGGTGGTCTTGGTTTTAGAGGTTCAAGGAAATCTACTCCTTATGCAGCTCAGATGGCAGCAGAAACTGCTACAAAGGCAGCTTTAGTTCACGGATTAAAGTCAGTAGATGTTATGGTAAAAGGTCCGGGTTCAGGAAGAGAAGCAGCTATCCGTGCTCTTCAGGCGTGTGGACTCGAGGTTACAAGTATCAAGGACGTTACACCGGTACCACATAATGGTTGTCGTCCGCCAAAACGCAGAAGAGTTTAATAGGAGGTGCAGTTAGATGGCAGTAAATAGAACACCGGTTCTTAAAAGATGTAGATCCCTTGGATTGGATCCGGTATATTTAGGAATAGATAAGAAATCAACAAGAGAATTAAAGAGAGCAAACAGAAAGATGAGTGAGTATGGTCTTCAGTTAAGAGAAAAGCAGAAGGCAAAATTCATCTATGGCGTATTAGAAAAACCTTTTAGAAATTATTACGAGAAAGCTCAGAAAATGCAGGGTATGACAGGTGCAAACCTTATGATTTTACTTGAGCTCAGACTTGACAACGTATTATTCCGTCTCGGATATGGAAGAACAAGAAAAGAAGCAAGACAGATTGTTGACCATAAGCATGTATTAGTAAATGGCAAATGTGTTAATATCCCTTCATATCTTGTAAAAGCAGGAGACGTGATTGAGATAGCTGAGAAGTATCAGAGTTCACAGAGATATAAAGATATATTTGAAGTGACAGATGGAAGACTGGTTCCAGAGTGGCTTGAGGCAGACCATGAGAGTTTCAAGGGTACAGTGAAAGAGTTACCTACAAGAGAAATCATTGATGTCCCGGTAGATGAAATGCTTATCGTCGAATTGTATTCAAAGTAGGCTTAGGCAGTTCCTAAAATTTTAAATAAGGAGGGGCTTTTTAATGTTTGATTTTGAGAAACCTAATATTGAGATTGTGGAAATCTCTGAGGACAAAAAATATGGTAGATTTGTTGTAGAACCTCTTGAAAGAGGTTATGGAACAACACTGGGAAATTCATTAAGAAGAATTATGCTTTCCTCTCTTCCTGGAGCGGCAGTGAGCCAGGTAAGGATAGAAGGTGTTCTTCATGAATTCAGTTCTATTCCGGGCGTAAAGGAAGATGTAACTGAAATCATTATGAATATCAAAGCTTTATCTATAAAGAATAACAGCGAAACTGATGAAGTTAAGATGGCATATATTGATAAGACCGGTGATGGTGTTGTTACAGCAGCAGATATACAGACCGATGCAGACATTGAGATAATGAATCCGGATTTGGTTATCGCAACTCTCAATGGCGGAAGTGACAGTAAATTATATATCGAATTTACTATTACTAAGGGCAGAGGTTATGTAAGTTCTGATAAGAACAAAAATGATGAGCTTCCAATCGGTATGATAGCAGTAGATTCTATCTATACTCCGGTTGAAAGAGTAAATATAGCTATAGAGAATACTCGTGTTGGTCAAATAACAGATTTTGATAAACTTACTTTAGATGTATTCACAAATGGAACACTTGCACCTGATGAGGCAGTAAGTCTCGCAGCTAAAGTACTCAGTGAGCATTTGAACCTGTTTATTGATTTATCTGAAAAGGGACAGAATTTCGATGTGATTGTTGAAAAAGAAGATGACCAGAAAGAAAAAGTTCTTGAGATGAACATCGATGAACTTGAGTTGTCAGTACGTTCATACAATTGCCTTAAGAGAGCGGGTATCAATACAGTAGAAGAGTTGACAAACAGAACATCAGAAGACATGATGAAGGTACGTAACCTTGGACGCAAGTCTTTAGAGGAAGTTCTTGCTAAATTAAAAGAACTTGGTTTGTCATTACGTCAAAGTGAAGAATAATATAATTGGTCAAGTTAGGAGGCAAGAAAAATGTCAGGATATAGAAAGCTCGGCAGAACTTCAAGCCAGAGAAAGGCTTTACTTAGAAATCAGGTAACAGCTTTACTGAACAATGGTAAGATTGTTACTACTGAAGCAAGAGCAAAAGAAGTTCGTAAAATTGCTGAAGGTTTAATTGCCATGGCAGTTAAAGAGAAAGATAATTACGAAGAAGTAACTGTAAAGGCAAAAGTTGCCCGTAAGGATAAAGACGGAAATAGAGTAAAAGAAGTTGTTGACGGAAAGAAAGTAACAGTTTTCGATGAAGTTGACAAGACAATCAAGAAGGATAAACCTTCTCGTTTACATGCAAGAAGAAAGATGCTTGCTGTACTCTATCCTGTTAAGGTAGTACCTTCAGAAGCTGCTGGTAAGAAGAAAGCAACAAAAGATGTTGATCTTACACAGAAGTTATTTGATGAAATCGCACCAAAGTACGAAGGACGCAACGGTGGTTACACAAGAATCATTAAGATTGGTCAGCGTAAAGGTGACGCAGCAATGGAAGTTGTACTTGAGTTAGTATAATGAAAAATAGAAAGGAGACTGGAATTTATTTTCAGCTCCTTTTTTAATATGTACTCTCGAAAATCAGACACAAAAAGATTCCGGGAGTACATATATAACATTTATTTGTGGAGAAGATTAGTATGCCATTTATCAGTATAAAGAATTTGGTTCATCAATTTCATGTAAGAGACATGAATGGTGAAATAACAGGAGAATACAATGCAATAGATGATATTTCAATGGAAATAGAAGAAGGACAGTTTATTGCAATATTAGGAAGAAATGGTTCAGGAAAATCAACACTTGCAAGACATTTTAATAATCTGCTGTTTGCAGATAAAGGTTCAATATGGATAAATGATATTCTGGTTAATCATGAGAACGAGGATATCATTTGGAACAATCGAAAGAAAATTGGAATGGTATTTCAAAATCCGGATAACCAGATTATAGGAACAACGGTGGAAGAAGACACGGCATTCGGACCGGAGAATATTGGAATTGAATCAGAAAACATAATAACTTTGGTAAATGAAGCATTAGAAGCGGTAAAAATGAAACATAAAAGCAAGATGTCTCCGAATCATTTATCAGGCGGTCAAAAACAGAAGGTGGCCATAGCAGGGATATTGGCTTTAAAACCAAAGTGTATAGTGTTAGATGAAGCAACATCAATGCTTGACCCGCACAGCAGAAAAGAATTAATGAAGTTTGTTCTGGAATTAAACAAGAAGGAAAAAATTACTATAATAATGATTACACATAACATGGAGGAAGTTGTAAATGCTGATAAACTATTTATCATGAATAAGGGAAAATTATTGACTCATGGAAGTGTCAATGAGGTGTTTAATGAAGTTGAAACCATTAAAGAAGCAGGACTTGAAATACCGGAAATTACTGAATTAGCAATCAAATTGCATCATGTTAATCAGAACTTCAGGACGGGAATCTTCACGCCGGAGGAATTTGCAAATGAGTTTGAACGTGTTTACAATGAGAAGAGGAACAAAGAATGATTGAATTTGAAAATGTTTCATATGGCTATGAAGATAATAAAAAAGTATTAGAAAGTATAACATTTAAAATTGAAGATGGGGATTTTGTTGGAATTATCGGACACACGGGTTCGGGAAAATCAACTCTTATACAGATGATGAATGGTTTATTAAAACCGGATTCAGGAACGATAAGGTTTCGTGGTGAAAATATATTTGGGAACGGTTATAATTTGAGAGAATTAAAGTTCAGAGTCGGAGTGGTGTTTCAGTATCCTGATTACCAGCTTTTTGAGACAACAGTGATAAAAGATGTAATGTACGGACCTATGAATATGGGAATGACACAAAATGAGGCTATGGATGCTGCAAAGCAGGCATTGAGTTTAGTTGGAATATCAGAAGATAAATTTAATAAATCACCTTTTGAGTTATCCGGAGGAGAAAAGAAAAAAGTATCAATAGCAGGTATCCTTGCAATGAACCCTGAAGTGCTTGTTTTAGATGAGCCTGTAGCCGGCCTTGAACCTGAAGGACGTAGAAATCTCCTTAAATTGCTGGAAAAGATAAGAAATGAAAATCATATTACTATCGTTATGGTATCCCACAGTATGGAAAATGTAGCAGATTATTGTAATCATGTTCTTGTAATGAATGAAGGTAAATTAGAATTAAACGGAACTCCTGAAGAGGTCTTTAGACAGGCAGATAAATTAGAAAAAATGGGACTTTCTTCGACTGTAGCATATTATATTATGAGAGAATTGGAGAAAAGGGGAATCGTACATGATGATAGAAGTATAACTATGAAAGAGGCATATGGATGTTTAGAGAAATTACTTTAGGGCAGTATTATGCTGTCGATTCGGTGATTCACAGGTTGGATCCGAGAGTTAAATTGTTTGGAACACTTATATATATAATGTCAGTTTTTATGGCAGGTGGATTGTCAGGTTATTTGATTGTGACAATGGTTTATATGCTGGTTATGAAATTGTCAAAGGTGCCGTTTTCATTTGCATTGCGGGGGTTAAAATCGGTTGTCTGGATTGTTTTGATGACATTTATCTGTAATGCATTTTTTTATACGGGTGGGACTCCGTTTATAAAATATGGTGTTATTTCAATAAGTGCCGCAGGCATTAAATATGGTGTAGCAATGTCTGTGAGGCTTATTCTGCTGGTTTTGGGTTCATCAATTCTGACATTGACAACTACACCAAATGAACTGACTTATGGACTGGAAAAGGCATTTGGCTTTTTAATAAAGTTTCACGTTCCGGTGCAGGAGATTGCGTTAATGATGTCAATTGCATTAAGATTTATTCCCATTCTGATTGAGGAAACGGATAAAATTATGAAGGCACAGGCGAGCAGGGGAACGGATTTTGATACTGGAAGTATTATAAAAAGAGTGAAAAATTATATTCCGATTATAATTCCACTATTTATTTCTGCATTTAGAAGAGCCGGTGATTTGGCGCTGGCAATGGAATCAAGATGCTATCGTACGGGATATCAGCGGACAAAGATGTATCCTCTTAAATATACAAAGGCAGATGGCAAGGGATATTTAGTTTTAATGGTGTATTTGCTGTTATTTACCTTAGCAAAGTGTACTTTGCTGTACACCGGGAACAGTGGATTTTACACTATGTGAGAAAGGATTTGCTGATATGAAAAGAGTAATGCTTGTAATTGCATATGATGGAACAAATTATTGTGGATGGCAGACCCAGAAAAATGGTACAGGTGTGGAAGAAGTTATAAATAGAACGTTATCAGAATTAACCGGTGAAGACATTAAAGTGATAGGTGCAAGCAGGACAGATGCGGGGGTTCATGCTTATGGAAATGTAGCTGTATTTGATACGGATTCAAGAATACCGGGTGATAAATTTTTGTATGCACTAAACCGTTTCCTGCCTGATGATATAGTTATTCAAGATTCAAAAGAGGTACCGGATGATTTTCATCCGCGTCATGTGAATTGTAAAAAGACATATGAATACAGAATTCTGAATAGAAGGGTTCCGCTTCCGACAAAACGTCTTTATTCACATTTTTTATATTATGATATGGATATTGAAAAAATGAGAAAAGCAGCAGAAATACTGGTTGGGACACATGATTTTAAGAGTTTTTGTTCTGTCAACACGCAGGTTAAGGATACTGTGAGGACGATTTACAATATTGAAGTTATTCGTGAAAATGAGGATATAATTATACGTGTATACGGAAATGGTTTTTTGTATAACATGGTCAGAATCATAGTGGGAACTTTAATTAATGTCGGAACAGGTCTTACAGAGCCTGAGGAGGTGAAGGAAATGCTGGGTGCTAAGGACAGGCAGGCTTCAGGACCTACAGCGCCTGCAATGGGATTAACACTTGTAAAGATAGAATACGAAAATATTTAAAAAATCTGTTGACACAGCTGGCTCGGTGTAATATAATTTACAAATGTGACGGTATGTCTTATTCCAAGCCATAGCCCCGGTACGGATAGGATAACTGTTCAGTATTATGTATGAACATTTTATAGGAGGAAAACCAATGAAAAGTTACATGGCTAGTCCGGCAACAATTGAGAGAAAATGGTATGTAGTGGACGCTACAGGATATACATTAGGTCGTTTATCATCAGAAATCGCTAAGGTTTTGAGAGGTAAGAATAAACCAACATATACACCACATATTGACACAGGTGATTATGTTATCGTAGTAAATGCAGATAAGGTTACTGTTACAGGTAAGAAGCTTGATCAGAAGATTTACTACAACCACTCAGAGTATGTAGGTGGAATGAAAGAGACAACTCTTAGAGAATTACAGGCTAAGAAACCTGAAAAGGTAATAGAACTCGCAGTTAAGGGAATGCTTCCAAAGGGACCTTTGGGACGTCAGATGCTCACAAAGCTTCATGTATATGCAGGACCAGAACATGATCATGCAGCACAGAAGCCAGAGACATTAGCATTTTAATTAACTGAAAGGAGGAAATATTAGATGGCTAATTCAAATAGTTTTTACGGAACAGGTAGAAGAAAGAAAAGTATTGCTAGAGTTTATTTAAAACCAGGTAAAGGTGATATTACAGTAAATAAGAGAAGTATTGACGATTATTTCGGACTTGAGACATTGAAAGTTATCGTACGTCAGCCATTGGTTGCTACTGACACAGTTGGTAAGTATGATATCGTTATCAATGTTCAGGGTGGCGGATATACAGGACAGGCAGGAGCTATCAGACATGGTATCTCAAGAGCTTTATTACAGGTAGATGCTGAATACCGTCCAATCTTAAAGAAAGCAGGATTCTTAACAAGAGATCCAAGAATGAAAGAAAGAAAGAAGTATGGTCTCAAAGCAGCGAGACGTGCTCCACAGTTCTCAAAGAGATAATCTTTCGGAAACGAAGATATCAAGAAAAGCCCGTTTTACAAGGGTTACAGAAGTTGTGGAAAGTTGTCAGATGTGCTGGAATTTACATCGAATGCAACACATATGCAACAGGTATGCAACAAAGATTATGATATGTATAGGACATTTTTCAGTAGAAATACTGGGGAATGTCCTTTTTATTTTGCGCGTTTCTACAAGCGGTGCAACAGACAGTGAATATGTTGAGATGATGCTTGCATCAATCGAAACATATTTGCTGGATGGTATAGCGCGCCAGCGCGACATGAGCAAAATCACGGAGTGATTTGCGAATGGCACCGATTGCTTCTTAAATTCTATTAATCGCATCTACAAGCTCCTTTATATCAAAGTGTGTGTATACTTTTTCGGTCAAAGTCATAGCACCGGAGTGCCCCACAATCTTCTTGATAATTGTCTGATTCACACCGGCTTCCGCTAACATTGAGATACAAGTGTGTCTACAGCAGTGCGGTGTACGATTAATATTTAGCTGTTCCATTAAAGGTTTGAAATAGCTATCGTAGTAGTTTCGGTATAAGAAATGATTTCCGTCCTCTGTGTGAAGTAGATATTCACATTCCGGACAGGATTCATACCAGTTTTTGTAGTATGGCAGAAGCTTATCTGCTATTGGAACCTTTCGAATACCATTTTCTGTTTTACTACAGATAACATCAAAATACTGTTCTTCCAGATGAACATTTTCTTTTTTCAAATCCAGCAATTCTGAAACTCGAACTCCACTGTATAGAAGCATTAATACAATCTGATAATATTTATCTTCTTTTTGCTCCCAAATCATATCAATTTCGTTCTTTTCAAACTTGTTTCTGTCGTATTTGTTAGGATTACGATCCTTATACTGAGTGACATCCACATAGCTGGAATAGTCTTTGTTGCAGATATCATTCTTCAAGGCATAGTCATATAGCTGATTGAATAACACTTTGATTTTCTTTAGTGTTGGGAAATTCTTGCCACATGTATCAATGACAGTTTGTAAATCGACTAGCTTAATATCCTTGAATACTTTGTTGTAAAGGGATTCACACGCTTTATATGAAGCAGAGTATCCTTTTACATTAGATTCAGAAATAGTTGGAAACTTACGCTTTGACCATTCTTCATATACATCGGAAAAGGTCATTTTAGCAGCCTTGGTATCGAATGGATTATTATTGTATTCTGCAAGCATCTGCAGAGCTTCAGCCTTAGTGGCTGCATATCCAATTGTAATCATATCCTGAACTTGTTTGTCTTTTTCCTTATCATAGTGCCAGCCTATCGTTTTTCGCACTTGATAAGGTCTTCTTCTTTTGCCGGAAAGTTTAACAACGCTTCCGTATCCGTTGGGTAACTTCATAAGCACCATCCTTTCGCTATTTACTAGAAAGCTGATAGCAAGCGGATAAAATGATTATTGTTCGTGGGTTACCTTTGTTACACTTGGGCGAATTGTTTTCCAAATCTCATAATTGTCTTGAGTCTGGCTGCCAGAAGCAAGTAATTCTTTCATTGCCTGCCAGTCTTTTAGAAACTGTATGAGACTTTTATTGGAAAAAAATATTCCAGGTTCTCCGTCTACATCTTTAACTGACACTTCAAATACATCATCAATAGCAAACAGTAATGGTAACACATCCCCATCAGCTTCAATATCAAATTCAGCTAATGAATTGACATTAACATTAAGTGCTTCTGCTATCTTACGCAGTTGTTCTGGTTTTGGAATGTTTTTTCCAAGTTCATACTTACGGATTGCAACTTCATGTATTCCGCAAGCTTCGCCAAGTTCTTTCTGAGTTAATCCACGAAATGTTCGAATTAACTTAATCTTTTTACCTGTATTCATTGCATCAACCTCCTGTAATTGTAAATTTAACATACTAATATCTATTAGTCAACATTAAATTATAAACTGTTGACAGAGCAAACAAAGGTCTGTATAATACAAAACATAACAGAGCAAGAAATGCTCTATAAAAAGAGGAGGTGGTAGAGATGCCAGAAGTTATTTACAAGGTTGATTTACCAGCCTTTACAGGAAGAAATGTACCAATAAAGGAAATTGCAAGTGCGATAGGGAAGGATGCACAGTATGTAAGGCTGGGATTACAACAAGGAATACTCAAATTCGGAACAGCAATAAAAGTGGGAAGTTCAAATGAATATAGCTATTATTGCCCGGATAAAAGGGTTTGGGAAGAAACAGGTTACTTTAATGAAGAAGCAGTTTGACAAGGAGGAAGATTATGAATGAACAGCAGAATGTAGAATTGAAACTTATCCATATGGAGGATGTGGTTTCAAAAGAAGTGGAGTGGTTATGGTATCCATATATACCTTATGGAAAGATAACCATAATTGAAGGAGATCCGGGAGAAGGAAAAACAACACTTGTATTGATGTTGGCGGCAGCCCTTAGTAAGGGCTTGCCACTTCCCTGTGATGATGATAAAGCATATGAGTCAATTCATATTATTTATCAGACAGCAGAAGATGGTATTGATGATACTGTAAAGCCTAGATTAGAAAGGGCAGGGGCAGACTGCTCCATGATATGTGTTATTGACGAAACGGAAAAAGAGTTATGTATGACAGATGACCGGCTTGAGAAAGCAATCGTTGAAACAGGAGCAAGATTGATTATTCTTGATCCAATACAGGCTTATATCGGAGCAAAGGTTGACATGCACAGAGCCAATGAAATACGACCGGTATTAAAACACTTAGGAATGATTGCAGAAAAATATAATTGTGCAGTTATCCTTATCGGTCATATGAATAAAGCATCTGGTAGCAAATCAACTTACCGAGGATTAGGCTCCATTGATATTCAGGCAACAGCAAGAAGCGTGTTATTAGTAGCAAGGCTTCGGGATAAACCAAACATTCGAATCATGGCACACGATAAATCGTCATTAGCTCCAACAGGAGATGCCATCGGTTTTGAAATGACCGAAGATAGAGGAATGGTTTGTATCGGTCCTTATGACATTACCATTGATGAATTGCTGATGGGGAATGAAGGACGAGGTAAAAAGAAACTTGATATTGCAGAAAACTTTATCAAAGAGTTCTTTGGCTTATCGAAGGAGATTGCATCTAATGATATTTTACAGGAAGCAGCGAAAAGAGGAATTAAAAGAAATACTCTTTTATCTGCTAAAAAGAAACTGGGAATTACTTCAGGAAAAAGTAAGTTAGATGATGGAGCAAGTTTTTGGACATGGATTATGCCAGATGAAAGAGTTTAATAATCCGAATGTTTGGAAAAGCAGATTCTAAATTCTTATAAGAGTTTAGAGTCTGTATTTCTTAAAAGAACAGATTATTAAACTCTTGGTAGTTGTAACAGTTAATATTGAAACCCTCGGAGAGCCACCGCAGATTTGGCTTGCCAAAACTGCTAGGGGGTTATCATCTGTGGCAGAGCCAAGATGATAAGCATGTGCTCCGAGAGAAATTTTTACAGATAAGAGAGGAGATTTGCTTATGGGAAATACGTCGTATACAGCACACATTAGCAACAAGAAAAGTGCTATTACAAGTAAGAGTAAATTGCTTGGAGTGGCAAAACACAATTTAAGAAAGTACAAATCAGATGATTATAGTAAAGATAATATTATAGTTTTGCGAGGAACAGATGATTTGCTTCAGGATGTGAAGAATGTTTATCATCAGGAATTTGATGAGGCTGTGAAGGAATATAATGACAAGCAGAAAAGAGCGGACAGAAAGATTGAAGATTATTTCGAGCATGTTGCAGGGCTTGAACAGGATATGGCTGTTGAAATCATTTTCCAATGTGGAGATAAAGAGTTTTGGCAGGCACATGATGATGTTAAGGACAAAATGTATTATGTATATAGTTTTCTGATTGGAAAGCTGGAGGAACTGTTGCCGGAATTTAAAATTGCAAATGCAGTAATTCATTTTGATGAAGCTAGTCCCCATGTTCATGTGGTAGGAGTCCCAGTATGGGAAGGGGTTAAGAGAGGACTTAGGAAGAAGGTTTCAAAGAGGAATGTATTCACACCGGAAACGCTCTCTGTAATTTTACAGGATAAATTACGAGAGGAAGCTGGGATGTGCTTCAGATATCATACACATGAAGATTTATCAGAAAAAAGTCTTGGAAGAAATCATGATTTATCTGTAGCAGAATATAAAGTAGCAAAAGAAACAGAACATCTGGAGCAGATACAGGAACAGGTGCATGATGCAGATATTGAGTTGCTCGCATCACAGATTGCTTATAAGGAATTGGAGCGTAGACAAACTAAGGAACTAAATGAGAAAACAGATGCCATTGTTAAGAAAAATGAGGCCATGGGACAAGAATATACGGATAAGAAGGAAAAGCTGGAATGCGAGATTTCATATCTTGAAAGTAAGAGGAATATTGAGAAGTCATTGTCGGATATGGATAAGAGAGAATCGCAGCGTATATCCAATGAATTGGAAGGAAAACGGTTAGAACTTCAATCTGTAAATAAAGAGATTGAATATACCACAGATAAGGCAAAAGAAGCAGTGGTGTTGCTTGATAGAATCAAAGCATTTGTCTCATCATTCAGATTATTTGCACCTACCATTGAAGAATATGCTAATCAGGTGGAAGCAGATAAAACAATTGATGCCGGAAATTCATTTCGTGGAATCTTGTATGAAATCGGAAAGTTGCTAGAGGCATTCAAAGAACTGATAAAAGAGGGATTATGCTGGTTTCCAAGACTTATGAGGTGGAAAACTTCAAAAGGAGAGGTAGCACCGGTATTTATCGAGAAAAGTAGTGGATATTCATATTCGGTGTATGGATATATGAATGTGGAGACTAAGGAATATTATTCAAAGGAGACAATACAATGGGAGATTAAGGCTAATAATCGAACTGGTACTGTGGAGCAGATGGATGCAAATGTCGAAGCTATGGCAAGGGATTTGCAGGAGATATTGAGGATGAGTGCGGAACAGAAAAGATTGTGGGATAGGTATGAGAGGAGATAAGAAAAGCAGCGCCTGAAATAATCAGTCGCTGCTACACTAAATTAGTGACAAGTATCTTTTGGAGGACAAGGATCGTTTCCGTAGCTGTCTTTGTCGCGGATTTGACCATTGCGTCCATGGATTACTAGTTCACTTTGTTGATTAATGGCAATATTACGAGCATAAGAAATAGCTTCTTTCTGGGTGTTGAAATTTTTGGTTGCTCTTGTGGAATTTTCGCGTTTTACTTGCCATTGTCCGTTGTTTGGTACTACATGTTGATTTGCCATAATTCAAGTCCTTTCTCTGTTTAAGCAGCTTTGTAATGTTTCCAAGGAATTCTTGCGGGGTTAATATTTGCAAGAAAACGTACAATATCGCACCTACCATCATATGTAGGAATGCCACGAGAGTTTTGAGCCATTAATATAATGGGAATATTCCCAAAAAATGGTATAAAGCTTGCACGTATTTGTTCTTTGGATGGACTGGTAAGAACATATGGCTTTACTACAACAATAGCAAAGGTTACACCTTGTTCTCTGATTTTTGCACCATCAAATTCCATCGGCTTATCCTCCTTTCCGTTTACTGGGAATTGAGATAAAACCTTTCAAAATGATTGAATTTTCTCACGAAATGTGTTAAAATTCAAATGCGACTTTGAATTTGTGAGAGCAAGTTCATTTTGAAAGGGTGGTCATTATGACCATCTTTTTTTGTCTCAATATTAGCACTTACTAAAATTGAGTGCTAATCTCCTATGAATAAGATAGCATAAAAAAGATATCTGGTCAATACTAAAAGTGAAATAATCACAAATGAAATTTAAATGCACAAAAAAATGCGTGAAAAAACGTTGATTATTGTTGACAAATGTGAATAAATCACATTATAATTGAATATATTATATTCATATAAGAGAAAGAAGGTATGGGTATGTTAGTTGGATTTGCCGTAAGTAATTATAAATCTTTTAAAGATGAACAAAGAATTTCGTTTGAAGCGAGTAAGATTATAAGACATAAGGCTCATGTCGCGAATAAAAGAAATAAGAGAATATTAAAGAGTGGATTGATTTTTGGCGCTAATGCGGGAGGAAAAAGTAATTTAGTAAAGGCAATACGATTTTCTAGAGAAATAGTGCTAAGCGGGTTAGATAAAGTTAATTTAAGTAAAAGCCATTTTCGTATTGAAGGTGATATGTATAAACAACCGGGGATATTCGAATATAGGATTATTGTTGGAGATTACGAGTACTCTTATGGAATAGCAATATCCTATTTAGATAAAACAATACTAAGTGAATGGTTGATAAGAATAGAAAATTCTGGAAAAGAAATATATCTTTTTAATCGCGAGGTCGATGACAATAATGTTAGTCATGCAGAGAGTGAAGCTGAATATACAAGTACAGAAGAAAAGTTTAAAATGGATTTCTATTTAGAAGGTTTTTCAGAAAATATGTCAGAAGCATATAAGCGAAAAACTATATTAAGTGATATAGCATTGCGTGCGAATGAAAAAACTGGTATATTTGCAGAAATTAGAAAAGTATATGAATGGTTTGAAGATATTATAATTTTGTTTCCTAGTTCAAAGTACAATGGATTAAATGAAGTTGCTGCAGATAAAGATAAAAAGATGTTTTTTTCTAGTATAATGAGTTATTTCGATACAGGAATTGAATCTGTTGAGGGTGAAAGTCAGCAGATGGATTTTGATAAAATTTTGGATAACATACCAAGAGATGAGGCAGAAAAAATAAAGATAGATATATCTAATGCAGCAAACGAGCATCCAATTATGTTTAAAGTAGATGAACAAGTATTTGAACTTCGAAAAGATGAGAATGGGAATATTGTATACAATAAATTAATGTTGAATCACGGAAATGCGGACGATATGTTTGATTACAATGATGAATCTGACGGTACAAAGAGATTATTTGATTTAATTCCGCTATTTTATGAAAATAGAAGAGTAAGTATGATTTTAATTGATGAAATTGATAGGAGTTTGCATACAAATCTTACTAGGAAATTCTTAGAACTTTTTTATAAAGTAGTCGAAGATAGAGATTGCCAATTAATTGCAACAACACATGATTCAAACTTGTTAGATTTGGAGTTATTAAGACAAGATGAAATATGGTTCGTTGAACGTCAGGATGATCATAGTTCAAAAGTATTTTCATTAAACAAATTTAAGGAAAGGTTTGATAAAAAAATTGATAAAGAATATCTGATAGGTAGATATGGGGCTATTCCAATATTTGATGATAATTTTGTATTGGAGGAAATTTATGAAGAATAGATATAGATTAAGTTCCAATGCATTTGAACGTGAGGCTGAAGAAGACAAAGTAGAACCACGAAAGATTTTTTTCTTGTCTGTAGAAGGAAATGATACAGAAAAGGAATATTTTGATGGAATATCTGCAAATAGACGTCAATTGGGAATAAATGCAGTTGTAGATGTGCAAGTGTTGAATAGAAGACGAAAAGATACTAATAGTGCTCCGCAGCAGGTGATTGAATTGTTGGAGGAATACTTAAGATTAAGAGAGAATGGAAAAGAATCACTGATTGAGGATATTCCGGAATCATTTATACAAAAATATGGTGTGGATTTTATAAAATGTTTTTTAGAAGATGAATCAGGAATTACTAAGCGACAAAGGAATGAGTTTGTAACAGATTTATTAAAGATAGGATATGATATAAATTACAGAAAATATTTGCAGAAGTATAATAGTGATTTAGATGAATTTGGTATTCTTATTGATAGAGATGTGCAGACACATTCAGAGTTGAATATGATAGAATGCATTAAGCACTGTAAACAGAATAATTATTCATGTTATATTGTTAACCCTTGTTTTGAATTTTGGTTACTCCTTCATCTTTCGGATGTTAAAAAGGAGTATGCTGATAAATTGAAGGATATAAGTGAAAATAAGAAAGTATCGGATAGTCATACTTTTGTAAGTAAAGAGGTATCGTTAAAAGCACATCATGGAAAGAGCGGTATAAATTTTAAGAAAAATTATTTGCCCAATATAGATGTTGCAATAGAAAGAGCTAAAGCATTTTCATCAGACGAACAAGAACTAATTGATAATATTGGTTGCAATATTTGGAAATTGATCGAAGCAATGAAAAATTATGGATTAAAATAATGAGCTGTGTAATAGCGTAGTTGATATACTTTCTTTGTTAAAAGAAAGTAGCTACGCTTGTTTGCGTATGAAACAGTATATTTGTACGAATAGAGAAGGAGGTTAATATGGCATTAATCAAAAATGAGATTCCTATACTTGAGTATGATACAGAAGAACATGCTGTATTGATGCCGGGAGAAAGATGGAATTATGAGTTTACTGAGAAAGCAGTTATGTTGTTTATGGAACCAGAGATAGATGAATATGTTATAAATCATGAATGCGAGCTCGTTGGGAAATTTGAGAGTGTTACAAAAACATTTTTGGTTTATAAGACAGTACATAAAGGTGTTCCAATTACATTTTGTCAGGCACCATTAGGTGGTGCAGGAGCGGTCCAGGTTATGGAGCAGCTAATTAAAGGTGGTGCGAAGAAAATTATTGCAGTAGGCTGTTGTGGTTCTTTGGTTGAAGATACGGAAGGAGATTATTTTATACCAACATCCGCTTTACGACAAGAAGGTACATCATATCATTATTTGCCACCATCAAGAGAAGTTAAGCTTGATGAAAAAGCTGTTGAAGCAATAGAGAGGGTGATGATAAAAAATAGCATACCTTATCGTAAATGTAAGACATGGACAACAGATGGATTTTATCGTGAAACGAAGGGAATGATTTTATACAGAAAAGAAGAAGGGTGTTCAGTGGTTGAAATGGAATGTGCTTCCATGGCTGCATGTGCTAAGATGAGAAATGTTGTATTTGGACAACTTCTATTTACGGCGGATTCTTTGGCTGATATAGATAGTCATGATGGAAGAAACTGGGGGAATGAACATTTCGCATATGCTATGACGCTAGCATTTGATGCAGTTTTGGAGGTGTAATGGTGAGAACAGAAAAAGAAATGTATGATATGCTTCTGCAAAATGCAAGGGAGGATGAGCGAATTAAAGCTGTTTACATGAATGGCTCAAGAACAAATAAAAATGTCCCCAAAGATATTTTTCAGGACTATGATATTGTATATGTTGTAACAGATACAAAACCATTTATTGATGATAAAGGGTGGATAAACCGGTTCGGCGAAATATGGTTTATGCAATATCCTGATGAACATCCGGATTACCCAAGTGATAAAGAAAACTTTTATGGTTGGCTTATGCAATTTAGGGATGGTAATAGGATTGATCTACATGTGGAATCTATAACGCATGCAAAGGAACATATATCAGATGATAAATTATGTAAAATACTATTAGACAAAGATGGTATTTTGCCGGATATACCAGAAGCTACAGATAAGGATTATTTTGTTAAAAGACCTTCAAAAGAACAGTTTTTATGTACTTGTACAGAGTTTTGGTGGTGTTTGAATAATGTTGCCAAAGGACTTTGGAGGGGAGAACTGCTATATGTTAATGATATGATTAATTTTTGCGTAAGAAAGCAGTTAGAAAAAGTAATATCATGGCAGATTGGAATAAAAACGGACTTTGCAGTAAGCGTTGGAAAGTCAGCGAAGTATATTTATAAATGGATACCAGAGGAGGACTATAAAGAATATCTTTCTACTTATTCATGTGGAACTGTAGATGAGTGTTGGAAATCTGTTTTTAAAATGGTAAATATGTTTGCTAATGTGGCAAGGGATGTTGCAAAAGGATTAGGATATCATTATAATTGCGAAGAAGAAAAGAATTGCATTGATTTTTTGAAAATCGTGCATGAGTTACCGAAAAATGCAGATGAAATATGTTGATTGTAGTAAGCAAAATATATTTTCATAATGATTGTCCTTTCGTTGTTAAAGTTATGAGTAGTTCGGGGAATGTGTGGGCAGTCCACAGTATATAACACGTATGCAACACTGCTACCAACAAATCCCTTATTTCAGGGCTTTTCTCGTTCTCAAAACGTTAACAAAGAGATAATTTTAAACAAAATAAGAAGTTTATTAAAACCCTTGAAAGTTTAGTATTTTCAAGGGTTTTCTTTATGCTGGGATGTTCTTAAATTTTCAAAAATCGCCAAAAATTTTGATGAGTAGCACACAGGTAGCACACAAATTAAAATATATATCTAGTGTTAGATATAAAAGTGTGGTATAATCAATACAGAGAGGTGATGTTTTTATGAATGTTACGGAATACAAAAACCAATACAATAAAGAACATTATGAGAGAATAGGGATATATTTGCCAAAAGGATATAGGGAGAAAATCAAGACTGCTGCCAAAGAATTAAATATGAGCGTAAATGAATACATATTTACGCTTATTTGTAACGCTCTGAATGGTGTAGGTGGTATCATAAGTGAGCAGAAGGAAACTTTTATTTGAATAACTACGACAAAATTCAATTAACTACAGTGGCAAGACACCAGAACGCAATCACAACACATAAAATTCTTGACATTAAAGATGATCAGTTAATCATTAGGAAAAACTTTAGAAATGAAGAAATATGCAGTATTCCGATTGACATAACGGAAAGCTATGAAGTAGGAGAATATGTAGATGTAATAATCATAAATCATAGCAGGACATGCTATTCTACCAAGTTAATAGGGCATACACCGGAGAAATTTATGCCTGCTAATAATGTTGATATTGCAAGGTAATCACTCCAAAACCGTTAAATAAGACTCTAAACATAAACATTAGCAGAATTTAATGTCTAATCGATTATAATGTAAATATGTGGCAAATAGAGCCTTTTAACAGCGGTTTGAACAAGTATTGCACTTGGTGTTAATTCATTGTAATTTGTAATATGGTAGCGGGCATTTATTACGTTTTTTTTGTAACGGAAATTTATACTTGAAAACGATGTGCCTACATGTTATATTAGAGATGTAAAAGAAACAATCGCCCACAAGATGGGTTGACCAGTGTTTAGATAGAAAATCCACCCTTACGCTCGCCAAAGTTTTGGGGTGGTTTTTCTATGTATTAAAATATTAATGACAAATCATATAAATGAATGTCAGTAATGCCAAAATGAACATGCCGAACTGCATTAAGTCCTTAAAATCAAATAATAAATTCTTATTATTCTTTTTATTGTTGTTCATCAGCATCACCCCCATTCTGTTAAAGAATAGAGGTCAACACCACCCTGCAACACGATTGTTTCATGTTGGTATTCTAACATATAATTTTCTGTAATACAATTTCTTTTTTATAATTCTTTTAGTTCTCGTTTATATTTGTAAAATGTGTTTCTTGCAAGACAAATCAATTTCATACATTCGTTATCTGATAAATTACCGTTAAAATCTTTGCTATGTTTTAATATCTGTTTTTTTGCTTCTATAGATTTTTTGGTAGTCAGCTTGGCACCTTGTTTTTGTCCGATTTGTTTACCGTTCAATCGTGCTGTTTCTATACCCTCTTTTGTGTGTTGGTGTAAGTCCTGTACTTCCTTTTCTGATTGTTCAAAGGCAAGTCTTATCTGCTCTTTTGCAAGTGCCATAAGATATTTATTGACACCTTCCAAGATATAGTCTACGTTTGTTCCTGTCAGTGCTACGTTATTCTGTAACGCTTTTTTATATGTGTTTGTGTTAATATGTGGCTCTTTTAAAAATACAAGTTCAATACCTTTATTATATAATTCTTCATATAAATTAAAACCTTCTTCTGCATTTCTGCTCATTCGAGACACACTGTCAAATATAATTGTATCACCGACTTTTACTTTTTTATATAATTTATTCCATTCTGGTCTGTCATGCTTTGTTCCGGTATAAACTTCTGTTACAATAACCGCATTATTATAGTTTGTTTTTATATTTCTAATCTGTCTTTCGATGCTCTGTTGTTTAGTACTTATTCTGCAATATCCATATATACACATATGCAATCACCTCCTTAATTGTATTAATTTTAATGTTCTTCAAAATCAATATCGCTCCATTGCAAGCCAAGACATTCGCCAGACCTCATAACAGTGTAAATCAATACCAAAACGATTGTATTGAGGGGAGAATACTCCGTAAACAGATTTAAGAAGTCTGGTAATTCCTCTGCGGTAATATACATCTGCTTCTTTTCTTCTAATGGATTCTTTTTGGGCAATAGTACATTTTTGCAAGGAGTCTCCTTGATACAACCTTGTGTAACTGCAAATTTGAACAGACTTTGCAGAATACAATATATTCTTTTGGCATTGGCAGGAGATAATTTTTTCATTTCTCCCTTTATCATGGGTTCATGGGTGGCAAAGAAATGGCTGATAGAAGCGGTGGTTATATCTTTCAGCTTTTTGTTGCCGAAATATTCCATGAAATGATAATTGATATGCTGTTCATAGTGGTATGCTGTTATAGGTTTTAAACTATTCGGTGCATACAGTCTGAAATATTCCTCGACAAGTTTTGAAAAACGCATATTTTCTTTGAGATTAAATAATCCCTTACAACGATTTGAAAAAATGACATATTCCTCTTTTGCAAGTTTGTCCGCTTTTCTCTGCGTCAATCCTGCTAGTGGTACAAATGTTGTGGTCTTTCTGATTTGTTTACCCTCAACATCATAACCAAGATAGACCGTAAATCGGTAGGTCTTACCTCTTTGAATAATACCTGTGTCAACCTTTCTGATTTCTTCGTTTGCCATAATGTTAGCTCCTTTCGCTGATGTGATTTGTATAGTATAATAAAGAAAAGACGCTGACCGTTTATTAGTCAGCGACTTTCTTCATTTCATTGAATACTGTTTAGATAGTCTATGAATCGGTCATAATTGATTAGATATTTTGTGCCCGACTTAATAAAGACAATTTGTTTGGTTAAGCATAGTCGCCGTATAGCGTATTCTGAAATACTTGTAAGCCTTGATAATTCTTTGATTGTTACCATACGTGGTGCAGTCGGGAGTATGTTATCCATTGTCCTGCTCCTCTCTTTTATTTGGCGGCAAAGATTTATTACAAGTTGATATAAAATCATGTCAAGAATCTTTATCATTCTGCATATTGCCGTAGGAATCCAGTGTAAAATATCTTTACAACCGTTCTTCATATTTCCTTTTGGTTTCTTGTCAAGAATATTGACACATATACTATATATAGCCATGTATGGCGTTTTTTTAGAGCGTCTTCCAACGGTCAGAAAACATATAAATATTTGCTTTACGTAGGTTTTTGTTGTTCTGAACAATGTCAATGAATCCGTGTTCTATGAGTTCATTACGGGCTTTGTAAAAAGTTGGCTTACTCATAAATGAACGGTATTTTGTATGAGGAAATTTGAAACTTTTCTTTCCTGCCGATTCGATTCTCATATAGCAGTAGACCTTAAACGCACTGGAAGAAAGTGTCCTCATTGTTTCGGATGCCATTATGGACGCACCTAATCTGAAATAGCGTTTTTCTGTACCGTCATTGTTTTTGGTTTCCCACGGCTGAAACGGGGTAAGCTTTCTTCTCGGCATAATCATTATCTCCCTGATTACCCTACGGTAAAATGATTTTGTATCGGGTATATACTTTTTTGCAAATACACCGTTTTCAAAAGCACAAAATGACTTGGATATACAGCGAATATCTCTAAAGAACGCATTTAATCATTTCTGGGGGTAGCGTTAAATGTAATGGGCGCGATTACCGTAACTTTGCTTTTATGTACTTTAGATAATGCCATAACTAAAAATCAGAGGACGCTATATCTCACAACGCCCTCTGAATGTTATTAGTAACATACCGCTACATTTAGACCAAAATGACCTGGTTTTTTGGCTTTTAAGGTAGGTGGTCTACCCGACAAACTTGAGGTTGTCACTGTCTTTTAAGTAAACGCTGCTTAAAAGCCCTTATTCTTTGTCCATAACGACTTGTAAAGACAATACCACATAAAACCATTCCGATTGCGGCACCTTCGGCGAAATCCGAGACTGCATTTAGAACTGCATTATTACTTAGTTCCGTATGGCTAATCAAACTTGCCACAAACCAAAAGATTGCCCCTGCCAGTAAAAGTAAGTGCACACGCTTCGTATATTGTTCTGTTCCCATATTCATGTACTCTGCCGCTTTTAATACTGTTTCCTTTGCTTCTTTATCCATATTCTCGATCTTCCTTTCTCCATCAATGAGTTCTCGAATATCTACCTCATAGAAATCTGCAAGCCCAATAAGAATATCCACATCCGGCATATTGTTTCCGTTTTCCCATCGTGAAACAGTTCGGGAAGAAACACAGAAATGCTCTGCCAATTGTTCTTGAGTCAACCCTTTGTCCTTGCGAAGGCATTTAAGAAATTTACCTATTTTTTGCTGGTCCATCCACAATCCTCCTTTCGCAAAAATCATAACAGAGCCTCGTAATAAATGCCACGACACAAAACGAGAATTGCCACAATTTAAGGGAAGACACTTCATGTCTACCGAAATTTTATTGGCAAATACCGATTTGTAAAATCATTATATAGGTATATCGGCTCATTAAAAACCGATATTTAGACCTAATGATTGTAATTTATCTGAATGTTTCAAAAAGCCAAAACACCGATACATTCTGTCATAATCAAGGCATTTCCAGTCCTCTGTGCCATAAAGCAAAACCAACAGACGATAAAAGAAATCATTACAATAGGATTGCAGGTACAAAGATAATCGTGGCAATGCCCACAAGGACTATTATACTCACTGACTGGCTTTCCGTTCATCATACACATATAATCACTTCCTCTCTCTAATCTAATGAATACTGATAAGACATGTTTCTGACCGTTTCGCAACCGTATTTTTCTCTGATATGGGATAACGGTACTTCTCATTTGTGGTGTCTGTGGTATGGTTCACTGTGCCACGTCCACGCCTTTTTCTTTGGTGCAAAAGCACCCCCAAAACTTTTTAACTGCTCCCGATATGGATAAGAATTAAAGCACCATATCCAACTGCCGATAATCTGAATATCCATGTTATAGGCACTGATAGCGTTCAGAATGGCTCTAAATTGCTCGTCCTCTTCTTTGGTATAGGTTTTCTCGTCTGTGTTTTCTGAACGGCTTAAAACGGAAAATAAGCGGTCATATTCTGCATTGATTTCCTGCATAACAGAAAAGTCACCGTCATTGTCGGGGTGATGCTTCTTCAATAGTTCTCGATAATGTTTCCATAGTTCCTCGATTGTGTTCACTCCTGCAAAATACATAGTTTCTGCTACTTTCTTTGGCTCTTGATTTATGGCAACAAAATAAGCCTTTTAGCGTCTTGCTTAGGACGATTACAAACCACGCATATAGAGGGAGGGCACTGAAAAAGTAGATAATACTGCCTAAATTTGATATAATATAAATATCAAATTTAGGTGGTGTTTTTATGATTGAACAGCAGCAGAAATTA
>CADADA010000013.1 GCA_902786515.1 uncultured Lachnospiraceae bacterium
ATGGACACCCTTGCTGTTCGGCTATATCCTTCCCACTGTCGGGCGGATTAGGGACTTTCACCCTTTAGAAACGTGCGCCGTCGGGCGCACGTAAAAAACATCCGCACCGGACAATCCGGCGCGGATGAAATATTACTATATTATATCAAATAATAATTATTCAATAATTGTAGCAACCTTACCAGAACCTACTGTTCTACCACCTTCACGGATAGCGAATCCAAGACCCTGCTCCATAGCGATTGGGTGGATAAGTTCTACAGTCATCTCTACGTTATCACCAGGCATGCACATTTCTGTACCTGAAGGTAATTCACAAACACCTGTTACGTCTGTTGTTCTGAAGTAGAACTGTGGACGATAGTTGTTGAAGAATGGAGTATGACGTCCACCTTCGTCTTTTGTCAATACGTAAACCTGAGCTGTAAATTTCTTATGGCATGTTACTGAACCTGGTTTAGCAATAACCTGACCTCTTTCGATATCTGTTCTCTGAACACCACGAAGAAGTGCTCCGATGTTATCACCAGCCTGAGCCTCATCAAGAAGCTTTCTGAACATTTCGATACCAGTTACAACTGTCTTACGAACATCTTCATGAACACCAAGGATTTCTACTTCATCATTGATATGAAGTGTTCCTCTCTCTACTCTACCTGTAGCAACTGTACCACGACCTGTGATTGTGAATACGTCCTCTACCGGCATCAAGAATGGCTTATCTGTATCTCTCTCTGGATCTGGAATATAGCTATCTACTGCAGCCATTAATTCCATAATCTTATCGCCCCACTCACTTGCAGGATCTTCAAGAGCTTTAAGAGCTGAACCCTGGATGATTGGTGTATCATCACCTGGGAATTCGTACTCATTTAAGAGGTCTCTGATATCCATCTCAACTAATTCAAGAAGTTCTGGATCATCAACCATATCACACTTGTTCATAAATACTACGATATAAGGTACACCTACCTGACGGCTTAAAAGGATGTGCTCTTTTGTCTGAGCCATAACACCATCAGTAGCAGCAACAACAAGGATAGCACCATCCATCTGTGCAGCACCTGTGATCATGTTCTTTACATAATCAGCATGTCCCGGACAGTCAACGTGTGCATAATGTCTGTTTTCTGTCTCGTACTCAACGTGAGCTGTAGAGATAGTAATACCTCTTTCTCTTTCCTCTGGAGCTTTATCAATGTTTTCAAAATCAACAGCAGCATTTCCAGCTACTCTCTCTGAAAGAGTCTTTGTGATAGCAGCTGTTAAAGTTGTTTTACCATGATCAACGTGACCAATTGTACCGATATTACAATGTGGTTTCGTTCTTTCAAATTTAGCTTTAGCCATTTTAGTAATTCCTCCTTAAAACTATTATTAATTATTATGCTCATACGAGCTCGGCTATTTAGAATTATATTTCAATTCAAGAATATTTTCAAGTATTATTTCTTCTTTTCATTAATAATCTTTTCCTGAACTGACTTTGGAACTGGCTCATACTTCTCAAAGAACATTGAGTAGTTACCACGTCCCTGTGTCTTAGAACGGAGATCTGTCGAATATCCGAACATTTCAGCAAGCGGAACAAAACCTCTTACAATCTTACCGCCACCAAGATCATCCATTCCTTCGATACGTCCACGACGTCCGTTAATATCACCGATTACATCACCCATGTATTCCTCAGGCATTGTAACCTCAACTCTCATGATTGGCTCAAGTAATACAGGATCTGCCTTAGCCATAGCATCCTTAAATGCCATAGAACCTGCAATGTGGAATGCCATTTCACTTGAATCGACTTCATGATATGAACCGTCCCAAACATTTGCCTTTACACCAAGTACAGGGAATCCTGCAAGGATACCGGCCTGAGCAGCTTCTTCAATACCTTCACCAACTGCTGGAATGTACTCCTTAGGAATCGCACCACCAACTACAGTTGACTCAAACTTGAAGGTCTCTTCACCGTTTGGATCCATCGGCTCAAATTTAACTTTACAGTGTCCGTACTGTCCACGTCCACCTGACTGTTTTGCATATTTACTGTCAACATCAACAGCCTTTGTAAATGTTTCTTTATATGCAACCTGAGGTGCACCAACATTTGCATCAACCTTAAACTCACGAAGAAGTCTGTCAACAATAATCTCAAGGTGAAGCTCACCCATACCTGCAATAATCGTCTGACCTATTTCCTGATCTGTATGTGCTCTGAAAGTAGGATCCTCTTCAGCAAGTTTTGCTAAAGCTTCACCCATCTTACCCTGACTGTCTTTTGTCTTAGGCTCGATAGCAAGCTCGATAACAGGCTCTGGGAATTCCATAGACTCAAGAATAACCGGATGCTGCTCATCACAGATTGTATCACCTGTAGTTGTAAGTTTAAATCCAACAGCAGCAGCAATATCTCCTGAGTAAACCTTATCAAGCTCTTCTCTCTTATTAGCATGCATCTGAAGAATACGTCCTACACGTTCCTTCTTGCCCTTTGTAGCATTTAATACATATGAACCTGAGTTCAATGTTCCAGAGTAAACTCTGAAGAATGCAAGCTTACCTACAAACGGGTCAGCCATAATCTTGAATGCTAATGCTGAGAATGGCTCTTCATCTGAAGAATGTCTCTCTATCTCATTACCGTCTAAATCAACACCCTTTATAGCAGGAATGTCTGTTGGAGCTGGCATGAATTCAAGGATAGAATCCAATAACTTCTGCACACCCTTATTTCTGTAAGCTGAACCACAGCATACAGGTACGGCAGTACATTCACATGTACCCTTTCTAAGAGCTTTCTTCAAATCTTCCATGGAAGGCTCTTCACCTTCAAGATACTGCATCATTAAATCATCATCTAATTCACAGATTTTCTCTATTAAATCAGTTCTGTATAACTCTGCATCATCTTTCATATCATCAGGAATCTCTGTAATAGAAATGTCATCACCCTTATCATCATTGTAGATGTAAGCTCTCATTTCAAATAAATCGATGATTCCTTTAAAATCGTTCTCTTTACCGATAGGTAACTGAGTAACGATTGCATTTTTTCCTAAACGTGTCTTAATCTGATCTACTGCATTGTAGAAATCTGCACCTAAGATATCCATCTTATTGATGAATGCCATACGAGGTACATTATATGTGTCCGCCTGACGCCAAACATTCTCTGACTGTGGTTCAACACCACCCTTTGCACAGAACACACCAACCGCTCCATCAAGTACACGGAGTGAACGCTCAACCTCAACAGTGAAGTCAACGTGTCCCGGTGTATCAATGATGTTGATACGATGCTCTAAAGCACCCTTTGCCGGCTTATTATCCTTCTGTAATGTCCAGTGACATGTTGTTGCAGCGGAAGTAATAGTGATACCACGTTCCTGTTCCTGCTCCATCCAGTCCATTGTAGCAGTACCTTCATGAGTATCACCAATTTTATAATTAACACCGGTATAATATAAGATACGCTCTGTCAATGTAGTCTTACCTGCATCGATATGAGCCATAATACCAATGTTCCTTGTTCTTTCAAGTGGATATTCTCTTTCAGCCAAGTCTTACTTCCTCCTTATTTATTTTAAACAGAATCTGATTAGAATCTGTAATGAGCAAAAGCCTTGTTTGCCTCTGCCATCTTGTGCATATCTTCTTTTTTCTTTACAGATGCACCTGTATTGTTAGCTGCATCTAAAATCTCGTTTGCAAGCTTTTCTTCCATTGTCTTCTCGCCTCTCTTACGAGAGTATCCTGTAAGCCAACGAAGTGCTAACGCCTGTCTTCTATCCGGTCTTACCTCAATAGGTACCTGATAAGTAGCACCACCGATACGTCTTGCCTTTACCTCAAGTACTGGCATAACATTATTCATTGCTTCTTCAAATACATCTATTGCTGGCTTACCAGCCTTTTCTTCTACTCTGGCAAATGCTCCGTATACAATTTTCTGAGCGACACCTTTCTTACCGTCCAACATAACGTTGTTGATAAGCTTTGTGACAACTTTATTGTTGTACATTGGATCTGCCAAAACGTCTCTCTTCTGAGTATGTCCTTTACGTGGCACGGTTCTTCCCTCCTTAATAAATTTAATTAATTCATCGGTACTCACTTTGTTGTGTTCGCGCACGGGCTTAAATGATTGCTAAGCCTTTTATCCAAAAACTATAAACAATACTTCTAATACCGGCACTGATTCATTCAACCTGTGATTATACTATCCTATTTTGCGTCCTTTGGTTTCTTAGCACCATATTTAGAACGAGCCTGACGTCTCTTGGCAACACCTGCTGTATCAAGTGTACCTCTGACAATATGGTATCTTGTACCTGGTAAATCCTTTACTCTTCCACCACGGATAAGAACAACACTATGTTCCTGAAGGTTGTGTCCTTCTCCCGGGATATAACTTGTTACTTCGATACCGTTTGAAAGACGAACTCTGGCGATTTTTCTAAGCGCTGAGTTAGGCTTCTTAGGAGTAGCTGTCTTAACTGCTGTACATACACCTCTCTTCTGTGGAGAAGCTGTATCGATAGCTTTTTTCTGTAAAGAGTTGTAACCCTTTAAGAGAGCTGGTGCAGTAGACTTCTTTTCAGATGTCTTTCTTCCTTTTCTTACTAACTGGTTAAATGTAGGCATGCGTTTTCACCTCCTATTAGAATTATTGTTTGTAGTCACATTCTACATTACATATGCACAAAACACGTATGTTTGTGCACATACGTGTTAATTATATATATATGAATATCAATTGTCAATAGTTATTTTTCATCCATACAGAAATTATTATAGTTGCCAATAATGTAATAATAGCAATAATTGCAACTGTCATAACCGATTTTTCATCTGTCTTCTTATCAGATTCTTCAGAAATTGCAACTGTAGTCGTCTCAGTTTGTGCTTTAGTGGTCGGTACTTCTTTTTGCTTAATCGTAAGTTTAAAGCCTGCCTCAGCATAATATCCGAAGCTGTCGGTAATTGTATATTTTAAATCATAAACACCCGGGGTTTTTTCATCATAATCTCCTTCTGTTTTTAACAGCAGTGAAATATCATTTCCAAGAATATCTTTTGCTGTAACTCCATTAAGAAAATTTAAAGATTCACCTTCCACCATTTCTTTATCAGTAGCACCTTCTATCACAGGTGTTAAAGTTTTCCAAGGGTTAGCAGGGTCATCATCTGACGGGTCCCAGTCTTTATACGGATGATCTTCAGGGATTTTCTTGAAAACCGGCTTTCCCAGCGGTCCCGGAGATACCTGATCATCATATATTTCAACTACTGTTCCCGGTGGACAATTATCAAAAATCCATTTGGCATCTGTTACCAAAAGTCTCACACATCCCAGGGATGCAGGCTCACCAAGCTTGTTAAACTCCTGAAATTCTAATCTGTTCTTTTCCTTAGCAAAATATGGTAACGAATGAAACATAACTGAATCAACTATTCTCGTACAGTATTGCCCAAAAGAACCATCAACGAGTTTATTCCAGTCATACTTATCGGTTGTTGTAAAAACTCCCACAGGTGTCGAGTCTTTGTTCAATCCTGTTGAACATATCATAGCCTTATATGGTATCGTATATTCACCATTTTCATCAATTGCATACACTGTAATACAGTTTTTTGCCCTGTTTACCTTTATCGTGTATGGCAATGATTCATCAGCCCCGGCAACGCCTGTCTCAATAATACACATGAATATGAAAGAAAATATAAATAATACTATTTTATTTAGTCTCATAATAATCTCCATTCCGAGCACTTAATCATTATATTAGAGAAATCGAGTAGGTATCAGCCTACTCGATTTCTCTACATCTGCATGTTTTCTATACCTGTGCAGTATCTTCAGTCGCTGCTTCAAAGGTAACTTCTTCTGTTATATCCTCAGGCATTTCTTCTACTATTATGTCTTTACTCTCTGTATCCAACTTTACAGAACGGTATCTCTTCATACCTGTTCCAGCCGGAATCAGTTTACCTATGATAACATTTTCTTTCAGACCAATCAACGGATCTTCTTTTCCGTTAATTGCAGCCTCTGTAAGAACTTTCGTTGTCTCCTGGAATGAAGCTGCTGATAAGAATGAATTTGTTGCAAGAGATGCTTTCGTAATACCAAGCATAATCTGCTTACCTTCTGCCACTTCCTTACCTTCTGCCTCTAACTGCTCATTAACATCATTGAAATCCAAAACATCAACCGTTGTTCCCGGCAAGAACTCACTGTCACCGTTTGTCTCAATTCTTATCTTCTTAAGCATCTGACGAACAATTACCTCAATATGCTTATCATTAATCTCAACACCCTGAAGTCTGTAAACTCTCTGTACTTCCTTAATCATGTAATCCTGAACGGCTCTTACACCTTTAATTCTCAGAATATCATGAGGATTTACACTACCTTCAGTAAGTTCATCACCAGCCTCTAATTCCACGCCGTCCTGAATCTTAATTCTTGAACCGTAAGGAATCAGATATGTCTTTGAATTACCTGTCTCGGTATCTGTTACTACGATTTCACGTTTCTTCTTTGTATCTTTAATCTCGGCTCTTCCCGCTATCTCTGTAATAATGGCAAGACCCTTTGGTTTTCTTGCTTCAAACAACTCTTCTACTCTAGGAAGACCCTGTGTGATATCGCCACCGGCAACACCTCCGGTATGGAAAGTACGCATGGTAAGCTGTGTACCCGGCTCACCAATTGACTGTGCCGCAATAATACCTACAGCCTCTCCTACCTGTACAGCCTGACCTGTTGCCATGTTTGCTCCATAACATTTAGCACAAACACCATCATGTGCCCTACATGTAAGAATTGTTCTTATCTTAACGGATTCTCTTCCCGTTGCGATAATGGCTGCTGCTCTCTTCGGCGTAATCATATGATTCTTCTTAACAATCATCTCACCGTTTTCATCATATATCGTCTCAGCACTGTATCTTCCGGTAATCCTTTCTTCGAGGCTCTCAATATTCTCTGAACCGTCTGCAAATGCCTTGACTTCCATATATGGAATCTCATCTCTTGTCGCACTACAGTCTACCTCATGGATGATAATTTCCTGTGATACATCAACAAGTCTTCTCGTCAGATATCCTGAATCGGCTGTACGTAACGCTGTATCTGAAAGTCCCTTTCTGGCTCCATGCGCTGAAATAAAGTACTCCAATACATCAAGACCTTCACGGAAGTTTGAAGTAATAGGAAGTTCGATAGTTCTACCTGTTGTATCTGCCATCAAACCACGCATACCGGCAAGCTGCTTAATCTGCTTATCAGAACCACGGGCTCCTGAATCAGCCATCATAAATATATTATTGTATTTATCAAGTCCCGTCAGAAGTGCATGTGTAATCTTATCATCGGCGCTCTGCCATGTCTTGATAACTTCTTTATATCTTTCTTCATCAGTAAGAAGTCCACGCTTGAAGTTTCTCGTAATCTTTTCAACAGTCTTCTCTGCTTCCTCGAGAAGAGGCTGCTTCTCTTGAGGTATAGTCATATCTGAAATAGAAACTGTCATTGCAGCTCTCGTAGAATACTTATATCCCATCGCCTTGATATCATCAAGAACTTCCGCTGTCTTTGTTGCTCCATGCACATTGATTACTTTTTCAAGAATCTTCTTTAACTGCTTCTTACCAACATGATAATCTACTTCTAATTTGAATTCGTCTTCCTCAGTCTCTCTCTTTGTAAGACCTAAATCCTGAGGCAGAATTTCATTAAAGATAAATCTTCCGAGAGTTGACTCAATTACTCCTGATTTCATCTCTCCGTTTATCTCTTTTGTAACCTTGACTTTTATCTTTGAATGTAAGGAAATAGCTCCATTTTCATATGCAAGGAGTGCTTCATTAACTCCTTTGAAAATCTTACCTTCTCCTAAATCACCCTCTCTTTCCTGAGTGAGGTAGTAAATACCAAGTACCATATCCTGTGACGGAACTGCTACAGGAGCTCCATCGGATGGCTTTAAGAGGTTATTTGGTGAGAGAAGTAAAAATCTACATTCAGCCTGTGCCTCTACAGATAATGGAAGATGCACGGCCATCTGGTCTCCATCGAAATCGGCATTGAATGCTGTACATACAAGCGGATGGAGCTTGATTGCCTTACCTTCTACCAGTATCGGCTCAAATGCCTGAATACCAAGTCTGTGCAGTGTCGGAGCACGGTTAAGCATTACCGGATGTTCTTTAATGACATCTTCAAGCACGTCCCATACCTCTGTCTGAAGTCTTTCGACCATCTTCTTTGCACTCTTAATATTGTGTGCTGTTCCGTTTGCTACAAGTTCTTTCATAACAAATGGCTTAAACAATTCTATCGCCATCTCTTTTGGAAGACCGCACTGATAAATCTTAAGTTCAGGTCCCACGACGATAACTGAACGTCCTGAATAATCGACACGCTTACCAAGAAGGTTCTGACGGAAACGTCCCTGCTTACCTTTAAGCATATCTGATAAAGATTTTAACGCTCTGTTTCCAGGACCTGTTACAGGTCTTCCTCTTCTTCCGTTATCAATAAGTGCATCTACAGCTTCCTGAAGCATTCTCTTTTCATTTCTGACAATTATTTCAGGAGCTCCAAGTTCAAGAAGTCTCTGTAAACGGTTGTTTCTGTTAATAATTCTACGATATAAGTCATTCAAATCAGATGTGGCGAAACGTCCACCATCCAGCTGGACCATTGGTCTTAAATCCGGTGGTATAACAGGAATAACCTGCAGAATCATCCATGAAGGCTCATTACCTGATGCTCTAAACGCCTCCACTACTTCAAGACGCTTTACAATTCTTGCTCGTTTCTGGCCTGTAGAACCTTCCAATGCCGCTTTGAGCTCTTCTGATTCCTTTTCCAAGTCAATTGCCTCCAATAATTCCAGTACAGACTCAGCACCCATTCCGGCTCTGAATCCCGTACCCCATTTATCGTATGCATCTCTGAACTCTTTTTCTGTAAGAATCTGTTTGTAATGTAAATCTGTTTCTCCTGCATCAAGCACAACATATGACGCAAAGTACAGTACTTTTTCAAGCACTCTAGGTGATAAATCAAGTATAAGTCCCATTCTGCTAGGGATTCCCTTGAAATACCATATATGCGAAACAGGTGCTGCAAGCTCGATAGAACCCATACGTTCACGTCTTACGCTTGACTTTGTAACTTCAACACCACATCTGTCACATATAACACCTTTATATCTGATTTTTTTATATTTACCACAATGACATTCCCAGTCCTTGCTTGGTCCGAAAATCTTTTCACAGAACAAGCCGTCTTTTTCCGGCTTTAATGTTCTGTAATTGATTGTCTCAGGTTTCTTAACCTCACCTCTTGACCACTCTCTGATTTTCTCAGGAGAAGCAAGGCCAATGCGGATTTTATCAAATGTCATCGGCTGATATGTTTCATTCGTTGTTTCAGGCATTCAAGACACTCCCTTCTATTCTTCCGAATCAAAATCTTCTATTACTTCTTCATCATCTTCATCTTCATAGTCATCATCCTCATCGACACTTACAAGCTCTTCGCCTTCAAATGCCTGCTCCTGATAACCCATGGAAGCTAAATTTTCTTCTTTGTCGTATCGTCTGTCCTCACCTGCAATGATTGAATTAATATCAGTGTCACCATAATCTATGGTCTCCATTAATTCTACTTCAGTATTATCATCTTTTAACACTTTAACATCAAGTGCAAGTGATTGAAGTTCTTTCAACAATACTTTGAACGACTCAGGTATACCTGCCTCCGGTATATTCTCACCTTTGATGATGGCTTCATATGTCTTCACACGTCCGACAACATCATCCGATTTTACTGTAAGAATTTCCTGAAGTGTATAAGCTGCTCCATATGCCTCTAATGCCCAAACTTCCATTTCTCCAAAACGCTGTCCACCGAACTGGGCTTTACCACCCAGAGGCTGCTGTGTTACCAATGAGTATGGTCCTGTTGAACGGGCATGAATCTTATCATCTACCAGGTGGTGAAGCTTCAGATAATGCATGTGTCCGATTGTAACTTTTCCATCGAAAAATTCTCCGGTACGTCCATCTCTTAACTGAACCTTACCATCTCTTGATATAGGTACTCCTTTCCACTCTTCTCTGTGGTCAAGATGTTCTCCAAGATATTCCATGATTCCTTCATCAAGGTAATCCTTATATTTTTCTTTAAAGTCTTCCCATTCACCATTTACATAATCATTAGCCATCTCAAGAGTATCCATGATGTCTTTCTCATCAGCGCCGTCAAACACAGGAGTTGAAACATTAAGTCCTAACGCTTTCGCAGCCAGACTCAGATGAATCTCAAGCACCTGTCCGATATTCATACGCGAAGGCACACCTAATGGATTCAACACGATATCAAGAGGTCTTCCGTTAGGAAGGAATGGCATGTCTTCTACAGGTAATACTCTTGAAACCACACCCTTGTTACCATGACGTCCCGCCATCTTATCTCCGACGGAAATCTTTCTCTTCTGTGCTATATAAATACGAACTGTTTCATTTACGCCAGGAGACAATTCATCTCCATTTTCTCTTGTAAATACTTTGGCGTCTACAATAATTCCATATTCTCCATGAGGTACCTTGAGTGATGTATCTCTTACTTCTCTCGCCTTTTCACCAAAGATTGCTCTTAAAAGTCTCTCTTCAGCCGTAAGTTCTGTCTCACCCTTAGGTGTAACTTTACCTACGAGAATATCTCCGGCACGAACCTCAGCACCTATACGAATAATACCTCTCTCATCAAGGTTCTTAAGTGCATCATCGCCGACACCCGGTACATCTCTTGTTATTTCTTCAGGTCCTAACTTTGTATCTCTTGCTTCTGCTTCATATTCTTCAATATGAACGGATGTATATACGTCGTCCCTTACAAGTCTCTCGCTCAAAAGAACGGCATCTTCATAGTTGTAACCTTCCCATGTCATAAATCCAATCAAAGGATTCTTACCAAGTGCTATCTCACCATTTGAAGTAGATGCACCATCAGCAATTACCTGACCTGCTTCTACATGGTCACCCTTATATACAATAGGTCTCTGATTATAGCAGTTACTCTGGTTACTTCTTGAAAACTTAATCAGCTTATATGTCTCTGTTGACTTGTCGTCATCATATCTTAAAGTAATCTCTTTTGATGTTGATCTTTCTACAACAGCGGCTCTCTTTGCAACCACGCAGACACCTGAATCCACTGCTGCCTTATTCTCCATACCCGTTCCGATAACCGGTGCTTCTGTTGTAAGGAGCGGCACTGCCTGACGCTGCATGTTAGAACCCATAAGAGCTCTGTTAGCATCATCGTTCTGAAGGAATGGAATCATCGATGTAGCTACCGAGAATACCATTCTAGGAGATACGTCCATCAAATCTACTTTCTTTTTCTCAAACTCAGATGTCTCTTCTCTATAACGTCCGGATACATTATTGCTGACAAAATATCCATTTTCATCTAATGCTTCATTCGCCTGTGCAACAACATATTTATCTTCTTCATCCGCTGTCAGATATATTACCTCATCCGTAACTTTCGGATTCTCCGGATCTGACTTATCAAGTTTTCTGTACGGAGCTTCAATAAATCCATACTGGTTAATCCTTGCATATGATGCAAGTGAGTTAATAAGACCGATGTTAGGTCCTTCAGGTGTCTCTATAGGACACATTCTTCCATAATGCGTATAGTGAACATCTCGAACCTCAAATCCTGCACGGTCTCTTGACAAACCACCAGGTCCAAGTGCTGATAAACGTCTCTTGTGAGTCAGCTCACCTAACGGGTTGTTCTGATCCATGAACTGTGACAACTGTGAACTTCCGAAAAATTCCTTAACAGCTGCCGTCACAGGTTTAATATTGATAAGTGACTGTGGTGATACGCCTTCAAGATCCTGTGTAGTCATTCTTTCTCTTACAACTCTTTCCATTCTTGAAAGACCGATTCTGTACTGATTCTGTAACAATTCACCGACAGCACGTATTCTTCTGTTGCCAAGGTGGTCGATATCGTCTGAATTTCCGATTCCCCACTCTAAATGCATATTATAGTTGATTGATGCAATAATATCCTCTTTTGTAATGTGCTTAGGAATAAGCTCAGCGATATTTCTTCTGATTGCATCCTTCAAATCATCTTCATTGTCGTTTTCTTCAATTAATGTAGCCAAAACAGGGTAAAATACATCTTCATGAACACCAAGTTCTGTGCAATCAAAGTCTACGTATGCATTGATATCTACTGCCATATTAGATATCACTTTCACGTTTCTTTCTTCTGTTTGTATCATTACAAACGGTACAGCTGCATTCTGAATCTGTATTGCCAAATCTTCGTCAACAACCGTTCCGGCTTCTGCAATTATTTCACCGGTGGTCATGTCAATGACTTCTTCTGAAAGAATATGACCAACAATTCTGTTTTTAAAAGCTAACTTCTTATTAAATTTATACCTTCCCACTTTTGCCAGATCATATCTTCTGGCATCAAAGAACATTCCTGCAATAAGCGACTCAGCACTCTCAACAGATAATGGTTCTCCCGGCCTTATCTTCTTGTATAATTCAAGAAGGCCGTCCTGGTAATTATCAGAAGTATCTTTTTCAAACGTAGCCAATATCTTCGGTTCTTCACCAAAAAGCTCAGTAATCTCCGCATTTGTTCCGTAGCCTAAGGCTCTGATAAACACAGTAACAGGCACTTTTCTTGTCCTATCTACTCTGACATAAAAAACATCATTAGAGTCTGTCTCATATTCCAGCCACGCACCTCTGTTAGGAATAACCGTGCTTGAATATAACTCTTTTCCAATCTTATCATGTGCAACACCATAATATATACCAGGTGAACGTACCAACTGGCTTACGATAACACGCTCAGCACCATTAATCACGAAGGTACCTGTAGCTGTCATAAGCGGTAAATCACCCATAAAAATCTCGTGTTCACTGATTTCGCCCGTCTCCTTGTTGTGAAGTCTTACTTTAACTTTGAGTGGAGCAGCATAAGTAGCATCTCGCTCTTTGCACTCTTCAATCGAATACTTTACTTCATCTTCACACAGTTGAAAATCCACGAACTCAAGGCTTAAATGTTCGCTGTAATCTTCAATTGGCGAGATGTCGTTGAAAACTTCTTTGAGTCCTTCATCCAAAAACCACTGATATGAGTCTTTCTGAATCTCAATCAGGTTAGGCATTTCCAGTACCTCTTTTTGTCTGGCATAACTCATTCGGATACCTTTGCCTGCTTTTACCGGATGTATTCTGTTATTCTCCATTGACATTTCACCCCTTGGTTCATAATATTGGGCATCTATTCGGAAACTTATCCAATTTTCCAAAATAGTGCATTTTCCATGATAGCACTAATAAGATTCTGTGTCAAGTAAATTTTTCCATATCCGGTTACATTTTTTTCATTACAGACAGCAAGGCACAAGAATATACTGATAAATCATACCCGCAAGTACAATAAAACAGCTCATAAGCACTAACTGATTATACCTGAACTCTGATATTCTCTCACATTTTATTCTTGCATTCTCAATAAGTAATACTACAGGGAACATCAGCGGAATATAATACCTCGGCTGTACTCCGTTGATTTTATTCAGTCCGACAGGTGTAAAATCCAGATACAATGCCGTCCATATCAGACATATAACACAAAAAACCACGCAGGCAAGTGCTATCTTTAAGCCTCTCTTAATCGGCAGATGGTGTTCCATTGATCCTTCCGTAAATGCCACAAACAATGTAATTATAAGGCTAAGATAGAACAATACTCCTTTATCTCCCCCGAGATAAGCAAAAAACGTTCTGCTGTTTTTTCCAAGGAAGTATTCCGGTGCCGTTTTTATCACTGTTCCAATAAGCAGTTCTGTGTATTCTACAGGATGAGACATGACAGAATTAAGCTGTCTGGTAACACTGGTGTCACCGCCTCTCTTATCTCCGCCGGATTCAACGCCTGATGCAGCATTCGTAACTGCAGGAAGTACAAATGTACTCATCATAACAAGGAAAACTATTACAATAGAAATCCTGAACATCCATTTTTGTTTCTTATCCAAAAACTTTTCCTTTGGTAAGAAGCATAAGAACAGCAAAAGAGGAATATATACAGCCTTTGCAAAACTTCCGATTGTCACCGTGCACACTCCGGCGAGTATACGTTTCCAATTGATTTTCTCTTCTGCATCCGTAAATTCATTCACAATCATTACAAATCCGAAGGTAACCAGTCCTGTTACGTACGCATCATACGAAAATGATGCCGCGATAAACAACGAGGTCGGCAGCAAACCAATAATCGTGAGTATGCGTTTTCCATGCTTTGCATATTTAACCGCCAGAAACATCCAGAAAATATATTGTATAAGATTAAGATACCTCGCAATCATAAGCCCGGTGGTAAAATCCATATTCGTCGCTCTCACAAGCCACAAAGCCAGTGTCTGAAGGAAGTACGCTCTGCCGGCATATGTTATGAAGCTGTTATCTTTCTCAACTTCTTTTACAATTTTTCCGCTCTCTTCCTCCTCATCAAGCATACCTCGTACAGCTTTTCGGTCTTCTACCGTATCAATCTCAGGTACATCAAGAGTTTTTAACCGCCATGCTGCCTCTGTATACGAAACCGTCTCTCCATATGAATACATATATGCCCTGTTAAAATGAATCTGCTCGTCCCATGACCTGAAGCTCTCAGGAAGAGAGACCACCATAATGCTTCCCATACAAAGTGCTATCATCAGAAAAGCATATTCAATTCTTTGTGTCACAAGCCTTCTGCATGTGAAAAATGTGTACATAAGTCCAAGTGAAAAGAATATAAAAAACAACCTGATAGAATTAATATTTTTCTCATTTTCAATTGTAATACTTCTGACAGATACATTTGACGGGTATATTATCTTAATCTTTTCAGTACAGGCATTGATATTAAGATTAGCCTCTGTCAGGTCACTGTAATACTTATCTTCAACGGTTTTATCATTTTTCCGGTTAAACCTGTTTTTGACTACCATCTTAATTTTATAACGGAAGTCATCTTTTGCATCAAATTCAATATGCATCTTCTTAATATACTTTGCATCAGTCACCAGAATGGCAGCCCTGTCATCCTCAAGTTTTCTGTCTGCAAAACCATCAGTATTCTCATCTTTTTCATAGTATGTGATTTTGTAATTCTTATGTGCAAAGGCACTCCTGTTGAACACGCACATTTCAATAATAATGCCTAAAATAACTATAGTAACTGCAGCAATTCCATGCTTAATCAGTCTCTTCTTGAGCTCCATCTATATCCTCCGTCTGTCCGTTATCTATAATTTCAATGTCTGACTCTGAATTCTCCTCTTCCTCAGGCTTTAATGCACTGCAGTAAACAGCAAAGCAGATAGCCGTAATAAGCACCATGTCCCATACATATGGCGCCTGTTTTGACTCTATCCTCGAAAACACTAAAAGATTATCCTCTTCCCTGTCACCATCAATAAGAGTTACTGACTTTTTATTCTCATCATTTTTTCCAAGCCACAATGTAATCTTCTCATCATTCTTTAAATCTCCGGCACTTATAACGAGCCTGATTTTTCTGTCTCCCGTCTTTATACGTTTCGTCTTGATAAGAACCATTTCATTGTCTTCTATTCTTTCTGCCTTTACACTTCCGCTTCCTAAGAGTTCATTCGTATCATCATCAAAAACATCGAGCAAAATCCTGCCGCTTGTTGGTTTTTTTCCGTATGTCGCAAACATAAACTCATATCCCGCAACTGTATCACCGGATGCACTATAAACATACTCAATCACAGTATCATTTTTAATAATTCCGGCATTTCCCTCTACGGAATATTCTGAATCATCTATATTGTACACAGCTGTCTTTACCTGTGTTGAAACAAGGCACAAAACCGCCATAACAATACAAATGATTCCCAGTATTTTCTTAAGATTCATATTCCTACTTTAAATGCCATCCTTCTTTTATATATTGTGCAATTGCATCATGCCACTCTGCTGCTACATGATTTGTAGTAAGCTTTAACATATAGTTTTCCAGTACGGAATATGCAGGTCTCTTCGCAGATGCCGGGAACATCTTCTGGTAATCCTCGGTCGTTATGTGGTTTACCTTTGTCTCAGTATTTGTCAGTCTGAATATTTCATCCGTAAAATCAGCCCAGCTGCAGATACCCTCACACGTTCCATGGAATAAACCGTAATTATCTGTCCACAAAAGTGTCTCAATGATATCAGCAAGAACCTTTGTACTTGTAGGAGAACCAATCTGGTCACCCACAACATTTACCTCTGCATGATTCTTCGCAAGATTAAGCATTGTCTTAACAAAATTCTTTCCATCTCCGTAAAGCCATGCCGTACGGATAATAAAATGTTTGTCCGAAAATTCCTTTACAAAATTTTCACCGGCCAGCTTTGTCGTTCCGTACATGCTGTTAGGTGATGTGGCATCAAATTCCGTATAAGGTCTTGTTCCGTCGCCCGGAAATACATAATCTGTTGATACGTGAACAAGTTTTGTTCCTGCTTCTGTAGCGGCAATACTTAAGTTACGCGGTCCTATAGCATTAATCTTATAGGCAAGCTCCACCTCAGTCTCACATTTATCTACAGCAGTATAAGCAGCACAATTAATAATTGCATAAGGATTTACTTCCTTCACCATCTTAACTGTTGCATCAACATCTGTGATATCGAGCTCGCCGACATCTGTTCTTACAACCTCTATTCCGTCCATCGCATCATACATGTTGCTAATTTCCCTGCCTAACTGTCCGTTTGCTCCTGTTACTAATAATTTCTTTGTCATCATAAATCCTCTCCTTCTTTTTTATTTTCCTTTTCTGTTTCCTTAATAGCAATTGCCTGAGTTAATTCCCTTATTTTATTTTCAAGCTGTGAAATCTTTATTGTCATGGAAAACTCTCTTATCAGCAATATAAATATAAATACTAAAAATATAAAATTGACCGTTGAAAATACACCTATTGCCCCGGCTAAAAAATCAGCTATTCCCGGGAAAATGCCAAGAATGATAAGCACCAGTGCACATAAAATCCAAAAAAGCGAATCTTCAATCTGCACCTTCGCCTGTCGTATTCTCTTGATAATAAATAAAAATGTACCCACAGATACAATTAAAAGAATAATTCGAAATATATCAGACATCTATGCATTTCCTGACCTTTCTTTTTCATTTCCCGACACATATCTTTTATCTCTTTTTCTGAAATTCTGTATTACCAGAATAGAGACAACCATATGTATCATATATTTTATAGAGCGAACCAGATTCAAATAACTCTCCCCTTCAATTCTCTCATCCATCTCTACCTGAACCTCAGAGATGCTTACCCCTTCTTTCAACAAATACGAAATCGTATCCGGCTCCGGTCCGTAATTCATATTTAATGCAAACTCTTTTAACATAGACCGGTTCAACATTCTCATTCCCGAAGTCGGGTCTTTTAATTTCTTACCCGTGGTCATAAAAATTGCCGTTGATATAATTCTGCTGCCAAACATTCTCGCCGTATGCGGCTTGTTTTCTTCAACAAATCTCGAACCGATGACAATGTCATACCCCTTCTTCATCTCTACGAGCATTTTATCTATATATTCTACCTTATGCTGGCCGTCAGCATCATATTGTATGGCGTATTGATAACCTCTCCGGTAAGCATATTTAAGTCCGGTCTGAAATGCACCGGCAAGGCCCAGATTGACAGGTAAATCAATCAAATGATATCCGTTCTTTCTGCAAATGCGTGCTGTGTTATCTTTAGAACCATCATTTACAACCACATAATCATATTCAGGATAATCACTAATCACGTGATTAACCACTCTTTCTATACTTTTTTCTTCATTATACGCAGGTATAATTATCAACAATTCTTTCATATCAATTTCCATGCCCTTTCGATAAGTTGCAAAAATATATTACAATTCCTACAAACACCGCACTTAATACAAACATTGATATTCCACAGGAAATCACTGCCCCCATCAATGCATAAGCCGGAACAAGCACTCTCGGAATCAATAATGCACATAAAAATCCGAGCGCATATCCCATCATCAGTAATCTCTGTTTTCTCATAACTGTTATCACATAATACATAAATGTCGCCGTAGCACTGATACCTCCGGTAAACATTACAAGTACAAGTTCTTTCTTAAGCTTCAGAATAATAGTTCTGTGATACAGAATACTTAATATGTCAGCGCCGATAAAATAAGCACCTAACATACTTACAACCGTCAAAAATACTATCCACAACACAATTCTTAATACTATCTTCTTAAACGGTTTCATCTGTCTTTCATTCCAGTACCTTGTCAAATCTGTAAGCAAAGGTCTGAAAGCAAACAGACTGAACAAATTTATCACAAATGCCGGCATGAATATAATTCCATAGGCATTCTGAATTTCGTCCGAAAACGCCGCATCAATGGCATATTTAGGTGCATTATTCATGTACATATTAATAAATGCTGCGAAAAACAGAGGCAGTGCCTCTACAATCAGCCTTTTCAAGCCATTAAACGAAAAGCCGAATGTGAATGGAAAATATTTCTTTTTTAGCTGTAAATCAAATACTACAAATAAAAGTGCTGAAACTAAAATCATCGAGCCTGATGCCGCCATCAGATTCTTTGTCAATGCAAGCACAACACCAAAGGTAATTGTCGACAAAACCGGCCTGAATGTGCTTGTCTTTCCCGACAGGTCAATTCTATCGTGCTGCTGAAACATTCCGGCAAATACATCTGCAAATGCTTCAACCATCTTATACATACAGACAAGCCAGATAACTAATGCCTTTGTCGCAGGAAATCCTGTCACAATCACATATCCGGCTGACGCAATCATCATCACTACACATGTAATGATACGTAATGAAAAATAATTTGTAAAGGAAAACTTTTCATCTATATCGGTAGACTGCAAAGGTCTGATTTCAAAACCGCCAATTGTGTACATTAACTGTGCGTTTGAAAATGCAAAAGCAAAGACTCCTCCTGCCTTTTCTCCGGCTACCCAGTTCACAATAACTGCCAGAATCATGGATGACAAGGCATTGCAGAGGCTTCCCATCATATTCCAGAATACTTTTTGTTTTTGTGTTACACTATCTGCCAACTTTTTCATTCCCTTTCTGACCGGATAATTCAATAAGTCTCGCCGCCGTACTCTCCCATGTAAAATTATGCTTTAGTTCTTCATAGGCTGTCTCTTTGGCATTTTCCATCCACACAGGGTCATTTAACGCCTTTTTAATGGCATCTCTTATCCTGTCCGCTTCATTATTCTTTAAAATCATACCACTTACGCCGTCTTTAATCAATTCCCTTGCACCGCCATTGTAAGTAGTGATTACAAAACATTTTGCCGCAACAGCTTCAAGCACTGAAGTTGGAAATCCCTCTGACACAGATGGAAGGCAATAAATATCTGTCTCCTTTAATAAAGCCATAACGTGTTGGAAATCTATTCTTCCCAGTGGAATAATTCTAATATTTTCTTTTTTTAATGCCTGAGCTTTTTTTTTCATATTTTCAAATTCGGGACCATCACCTGCCATAAAAAGAATAATCTCACTATTAAGTCCGCTCACCGCTTCCATCAGCTCATATATTCCTTTTTCAATCAGCATTCTTCCCGTAAATGTGATAACAACGGCATCTTTTTTTACATGGAAATCATTTCTGTAACTCTTCACGGGATTTGCCATCAGCTCACAAACTTCATTTAAATCAATCGCATTATATAACACACCTTTTGATTTGATTCCAAAATGTGCTGACCACTCACAACATGCTTTCGAAACACCATAATAATCTTTGCAATAATGTTTAAGAACTGCTGTAATACCATGTTCATATATTTTTTCTGCAACATCAAAAATCCTGTTGTTAAAGGTCAGATGACTTGTCCCATGCTCTAGAACTCCTGCTGCTATCCGGTTCTTGTAAGCAAACCTTGCACCATACAAAGACATGAGATAAAATCTGGTGTTAATCAATACGAAATCAAACCCTTTGCTTTTCAACTGTTTTTCTATTTGTGAAGTGTTTTTATCTGATTTTAACACAGGAAGTCTTCCCGACATCAGATTTATCGATGACATTCGATAAATCTCAATCTGTTCCGAAACTTCATGTTCTTTTTGTCCTTCAGAAAGTGAGGTTACAACCGTCACCTCATGTCCCTTTGTTATCAGCTCTTTCGCAAGATAATAGGTATATCGCTCCACCCCTCCCATATGTGGGAGGTACTGGGCAGAAAAAATACAGAATCTATCAGCCATTTTCTATTCCATCCTTATCAAAATCAACGATATACGCTACATGATTCACTCTCTTATCCTCAGGTGGCAGTTCCATATAATTACCATAATAATTCGTGAGATATTTGTCGTAGTTTCCCGGAAGTTTTACCTTTATCCCCTCAAATTCCATCTCTGCAAGAGGGAACAAATCTTCCATCTTCATCTTACTCTGCATCGGTTTAAGACAGTTGTAGCAGATAACACTTCCCGTATCTTTATCATTAGCAGATTTTGATATTTTCTCCATTTTTTCATACAGCCACCGTATTGACAAATGTGTAATCTTAAACACGTAATGCGCCATAAAACATATTGCCTTCGCAATTTTTCCAATTACCCCTTTCATTGGAACCTCAGGATAAGGCGACCCGCATAAGAACAGTATTTTCGAAATCGTCCTGACCTTATGAATTTTTTTCTTTAACAATTCTTCATCTTCATCAGCATTATCAAAAACAAAAATGTCAATATGAAGGCAGAGTCTGCACTTCATTGTCCTTGAAAATTCAGGGACAAATTTTGTACCAAGCCTTTGAACTTTTATCACACCGCTTGCATAATTTTTCATCGTCTTCGGTGTGGTCACGTAATAATGGTCACTCATCTCTTTCTTTGCAATCTTTGCAAACTTTTCATAATCTTCTCTAAGCATCCCCACATCAATGTCATCATCCCACGGAATAAATCCCTGATGTCTTACAGCTCCGATTGCCGTACCCCAGCATATAAAATATTTTAAATCATACTTTTCACACACGGCAATAAAATCCTTTAATATGTGTAATTCTGCCCTCTTAAGTTTTTCAAGTGTATCTTTATCATATTGTCTTATCATTTCATATATCCAATCCCTTCTCTCACAATCTTATATATTCTATGATATTTCATATGAAATGTCAAAGATGTTTTAAAATAAACCCAGATTTTGAAAAAAACTGTTCACGTTAATCTGTCCGTAACCCCACTCCTGATTTGGATAAGTGAGATTTTCTTTTCTCACGGCTCCCCGAATCAGCAGCCTGTTCATATCATTTCCCGTGATAGTGGTGTAATTGCCTTTCACATCCGCCCACTCCAGTATCATTGCCAGAATGCCTGTAGAATGTGCTGCCGCAGCGCCTGTTCCTGTCATAGAACCATATCCTCCGCCCACTTTTGCACATGGAATCTCATAACCGGGAGCTGCCACGTCAGGCTTTATAATGCCGATTCTCGTGTATCCTCTCCCCGATTCCAGATAAAAGCTGTCATTTAGCGGATTATATGCCGTAACGGTAAGAGGGAGTCTAGCATTTCCCGGAGACGTTATAGTTGTATACGGATTTGGTTTTATAAAAAATGTTTCATCTGAAATCAGATTTTCGGCCGGGAGCCATGAATGAATTGAAAATGGTTTGTTTTCAAGGTTGCTGACCCTGAAAATCCAGATACCCGCCGTAGCATTTTGAAACCTTACAAGCATAAGCTGGTCTCCCGTTTCCTCCTCAAATATAATGTTATTTACCCAAACTGTGCTGTTATTAAAAATGAAATTAAACTTCTGGCACCCCGAAATAGATGGGAATACCTGCTTTGTTGTTTCCCCTGTGGGTGCAACTATCTCTATGGCACATCTCGCCGGCACATATGACCATACTTCTGCCGCAAATTCTTTGTCTGCTTCTCCTACATTTAACTCAATGTCCTCTACGTAATTATTATTCACTTTAGCATAAAAATGTCGTCTTCTGTTGCCTTCATTACCTGCCGCCACCGCAATCCCCACCTTTGATGCCTGCGCCAGATAACTGATATAGCTGCTGGTTGCACCAAGTCCGTCGTGTCCTCCCTGACTGGTTCCCATCGCAAGACATATTGCTACAGGTCTTTGTAAAATTCTCGCCTTACTGATGATGTATCTTATAGCCAGAATAATATCCGACTCCTGAAAACACAATTTATCATCTGGAACGCAAAAAATCCTGTACAGATTTCGCTTTGCCCTCTTTACCTTTACCACCACAAGTTCTGCTTCCGGCACAACTCCCGTAAAATTTGCAGCCATATCCCTGCTTCCTGCAATAATACTTGCTACTGCAGTGCCGTGTCCATTTATATCCGTTGTATTTACTTCATCTAACGGACTATCCGACTCAATTGCCTGATCAATCTGCACACTTGTATACTCTGTTCCAAATGTAAAATTTTCCGGAATCCTGCCCCCTTCAATCGTCTGATCCCATATATATTTAATTCTTGTTGTTCCATCTGCATTCAGAAATGCTTTATGCATATAGTCAATTCCGGTATCTATGATTCCCACCATAACTCCCTGTCCGTACAGGGCTAAAAACGGATTTCTCTGCACCTGTCCTATTCCTGACTTTTCTATACTTACGGTAGAGTTTACCGTAAAAAGCGAAGGAAAACGGCTATACGAGTTTTGCCCCAGATCACACAACTCTTCCCTGTCTTTATATACATGCAGCAGCAAATGTTTTTCATTAAGATATGTAATATTATCATTTGTACTATCTGTCTCATCCACGTTACCAAGCGTATTGTCTACAATAAAATCATAATAATTTTCATCAATTATTTTTCCCGGCATATTAACCCCCAATTATTATTCACACTATTATATTCACTACATTTTACCTGTATTCATGTAGTTTTATATAACTTCATATAATTTAAAAAACGGATGGAGTTTTATAATGAATCAAAAAATCGAAAATCTGCTTAATCTGAGTCTTGGCATCAGCGAATCGGAAAGGGCAAAATCTCCTGACTTAAATTCAGGATTCAACGTTTCCGAAGAAACCTGGGAACTGATTATAAAATATAACGGTGACATTATGAATATACAGGAAAAGTATCCGGAAATCAGAATCTCTCCTCTTATCAACAGGTATGCAACCATCGTCACACCTGAAAGATATATAGAACCACTTTCAGAAGAACCTTTTATAGAATATATTGAAAAACCAAAGGGGCTTTATTTTGAACTGACGGATTCTCTTGCAGAAAGCTGCATCACTCCCATTCAGCTTAAGTTTCCTGACGGTCAGCCGGGTTTGACCGGAAAGGGTGTTATCGTAGCCATTATAGATACCGGCATTGATATAAAAAGCAGTGAATTCAGAAATCCTGACGGAACAACCAGAATCCTGAATATCTGGGATCAGGACAGCAATACATTCTTGGATTCGGATGATATTAATAATATTATTATGTCCGACGACAGCGATTTTTATCCCGGTTCGGATATAATCGGCCACGGTACAAATGTTGCAACTATTGCCTGTGGAAAAAGCGGCGTTGCAAAGGATGCTTTTATTATTGTAGTTAAAATGGGACTTTCCCGTCCCGGAAATTTTCCACGTACAACTAAGCTGATGCAGGCTGTCAATTATGTTCTCCTAAAAAGTGTGGAATATTCCCTGCCGGTTGCAATTAACATAAGCTTTGGCAATAACTACGGGGACCACACAGGCACTTCTCTTCTTGAGACATTTATAAATGAATGCTGTCTGTTCTGGAAAAACAGTATCTGTGTCGGAACCGGAAATGAAGGACTTGGTGCTACGCATGTAGGAGGCAACATTGCGGGTTATTCATCTAAAGATATTAAACTTAATGTTTCCCGCTTTGAAACATCATTAAACATTCAATTATGGAAAGATTATCAGGACGATATTTTTATTGAAATTATTAGTCCTTCAGGAAACGGTTCAGGGCGTATCGACAAATTCAATTCCGTCATCCGTTCTGAATCGGAAGGAACTACTCTCCTCATGTATTACGGAACTCCTGCTCCTTACTCAAAAAGGCAGGAACTATATATTGACATGATTCCTAATTACTCATATATCACTTCCGGAGTATGGACCATACGGATTCTCTCGAGACGTGTTGTTACCGGAAGATATGATTTGTGGCTCCCGTCAATCGGTTCACTGAATTTTGGAACAGGGTTTGAAGAAGCTGACGGCAGTCTGTCATTCACGGTTCCTTCCACCGCCTCAAGGGTAATATCTGTCGGCGCCTATAATCAGGCAATTGATGCAATTGCACCGTTTTCCGGCAGGGGATATGTAACAATGTTATCGGGAACAACACTCTGCAAACCGGATTTAGTTGCTCCCGGTGTCAACCTTCTGATAAATAATACTTTAAACACCGGAACCTCATATGCCACTCCATTTGTAACAGGCAGTGCTGCTCTTCTTATGGAGTATGGCATTACACGCGGGAATGACCCGTTTTTGTATGGCGAAAAAATAAAAGCTTATCTTATAAGCGGTGCACAGCCCATATCTTTCTTGTCAACTTTACCAAATCCGCAATCCGGATGGGGAAAATTATGTGTAATTTTACCAAATGCAGGTGCATAATATCATTGACGATTGTCAATTTTTGTCTTATAATTGTTTCATGAAAGCCATGATTTTATGGAGAAGGAGGAACATATGAAAAATTTAAAAACACGAACTAAACTCCTTTTGATGAGTTTAATTCCGCTAATCATCACAATTATCGTAGTTACATCTTTTAATGCCACACATTCGATTAATACTGCTGTCAGAAATGCAGAAGATTTAAATCAGGCAGATATCCGCATTATAGAAGATGAACTTACTGCAATTGTTAAGAAGGATGTATATGTACTTGAGGGAATGGCGGTTTCACCGACGGTCGTAGCTTACATGAAATACGGTGAGCAATCCGGTATTACAAAAGAGCAGATTTTGACTTACATGAAGACTCTGGATGTGATTATTGATGACGGTTGTGCCACCATTATAACAAACACTGATGGTATGCAGATATTCCGTACAGTTGGAGATTGCGTCGATGTCTCTGAAAGAGAGTATTTTCAGGAGGCAATGAAAGGAAATATCCATATCTCAGAAGTTATAGTCAGCAAGTCGACCGGTACAAGAATGTCATGTATTGCAATTCCTATATTTGACACGGACGGAAAGACCGTAATCGGCGTTGCACAGCACAATATGGATATGTCAACATTCCATGACTTTTTAGTTAATCACGTAAATAAAGGTGTGAAGGATTGCCTTATTGTTGATTCAGCAGGTATGGTAGCAGCCCACTCAGACCATGAGATTACTGAAGAGGAAGACCGTTCTTCAGCACAGTTTATGACATCTTCAAAAGATGAAGATACATATATTGCAGATAACGGCAAATTCAGGGCTATGATTTCATATAAAAGAGAGCCTCTTACCGGCTGGTGCGTACTTTGTACAAGAGATGCTGATGCGGTTGACCGAAGCGTCCGTATGACACAAGTTACGTCTATTATTGTTTCACTGGTTATGGTCGCATTAAGTGCGATTGTCACAATTCTCTTTACTAAGATGCTTATGGGACCTATCAGAGCTATTGATAAAGCAGTTACTGATTTATCTGAAGGAGATTTCCATACAATAGAGGGATTTGACGGAAGAAAAGATGAATTTGGACATATCGTTAAGAACACTAATATCATGACACAACGTATGCGTGAAGTTATCACCGACGTTAAGTTTGCCGTAGATAAAGTAGGCAATTCTTCTACGGAACTTGCCAGAACTGCTGAACAGATTTCAGATACGGCTGATGGTGTTTCAGAAGCTGTTCAGGAGATTGCAAAGGGTGCAACTGAGCAGGCTGACAATATTCAGCAGGCTGTTGAACATGTCGGTAATTTGTCTGCCGGTGTACAGAGCGTTTCAGACAACGCCGAAGATCTTGCCGTAACTGCTAAAGATATGGATGAAGAAAGTAATTCTTCTGCTAATCAGGTTTCAAAACTTTCAGACAGCATGAATCAGATGCAAAAAGCTATGGATGAGATTAATGACGGTATCAGAACCACAGGTAAGGCGGTTGATGCAGTGAACACAATGTTAGAGAGTATTTCATCTATCGCTTCACAGACCAGCCTGCTTGCTCTTAATGCTTCTATTGAGGCAGCCCGTGCCGGTGATGCCGGACGTGGATTTGCGGTTGTTGCTGAAGAAATAGGTAACCTTGCTACAGAATCTGCAAGTACTGTAGAACAGATTCATAAAGAGATGCAAAATCTTCTTCAGGCATCTGATAATTCAACCAAGATTTCTGTTGAAGTTGAACAGATTACAAAGAAGGTTCATGAAATCCTGTCAGATACTGTATCAATAGTAGACCAGCTCATTAATGGAGTTAAAGATACTTCTGATGGTATAACTAATATATCTGCTCTTGCTGAGGAATGTGCAGCTTCTAAAACTGTAATCACCGATGCAATGGAAGCACTTGCTGCAATATCAGAGGAGAACGCAGCTTCTACAGAGGAAACTTCAGCTTCTATGCAGGAGTTGAACGCAACGGTTAATATCCTTGCAGACTCTGCTGAAGAACTTAATAATCTTTCTAAGTCATTAGATGAAGAATTGAAATTCTTTAAATTATAGTTTATGACACAAAAAAGAGGTTGTGAAAACACAACCTCTTTTTTTTAAATCGAAAAATCTACATTCCTTCCAACTTGTTTTTCTGCATCCGTAATCGCCCGGTCACTCATGAATTCCTGCATTTTATCAGATATTTTTGTTACAAGCTCCTCTAGCGAAGATGCTGTAACTGTAACAGTGTCAGATTCTTTGGTTTTTCCATTTTTCTCAGTTTTTTCGCTGCCTTTACTTTTTAGCCGTTCTTCCTGCTCTTCTTTTTTAGCCTTTTTCTCTTCTGCTTTTTTTGCTTCAGCCTTCTTCTGAATATTTTTTTCTATTCTCTCTTTTTGTGCAGCACTCGATTTTTCAAGTACGGCAAAATATGATGCGGTTCCATTATCATCAACCTGCATTCCAAATCCTTTTACGTTAGCTCTGGTACCTGCTACAGATTCCTTCATTTTTGAAAGTCCCGTCGCTGCATCTCTGATAATGCCTTCATACTTTTCCCGATATGCTTCATCTTCAGCCATACGCTCAATCTTGTCTTCATCCACCAATACAACCATCTTATTTGCATTGGCATAACGGCCGGCCTGCGCCTTAGCATTCTCTTTCTGGTCTTCACTTACAAGTATAAATTCCATGTTATTATACTTGCTCTTTAGTTTTTCATAGTATTTTGCAGCTTTTTCACTTAACTGCGGAGTACCAATTGTTTTTCCCGTCACATTTGATTTGCCATAAGATTTTGATGTTTTGTCCGTCTCTTCAGTCTTTTTAGATTTCGTCTGCCTGCTATCTTTTGCGGCATCCTCGGCTTTTTCATTTGCCTTCTTTACATTTTGTGCTTCATACGTATACGTATTATTCACAATTGCAGAAACATTGCTCATAACAATTCCTCCTTGAAAAAAATAAGGGACAAACTCCGTCTCATCCCTTGTCATGTTTACTCACTTCTATATGTTTTTATCGGTTTTTTCGGGTTATATGTTTATATGTAAAAACTAGTGTAGTCATTTTAAATTAACCCTACTTTATATTTAGGATATGATTTCACTCTGCAAGGCGGAGGAATGAGGCTTAGCGGTGGCTACGTTGATTGACGTGGGCATGGAAACTGGAAAATTTGTCAAGTAACTGATACACTTAGTTGATTATGAGTATTCATACATCTGCGACAGTGGTTTTTACGTACTATTTTCAATTTTTCTATGATAGATACGTAGGAATAATCTATGTTACGTATCATTTTCGGGTTTTTAGAATATCATACGTAGTAAATGACGAAATCCTACATATCACTTTGAAGTTTTCATAAAAAGATACGTAGGAAGCAGTAGAATCCTACGTATCTTTTTGAAATTTTTGTAATATGGTACGTAGTAAACAGTGAAATTCTACGTATCTTTTTGAAATTTTTGTAATATGGTACGTAGGGAACTGTGAAATCCTACGTATCTTTTCGAAATTTTTGTAATATGGTACGTAGTAAACAGCGAAATCCTACGTATCTTTTTGAAATTTTTGTAATATGGTACGTAGTAAACAGCGAAATCCTACGTATCTTTTTGAAAAAATCAGAAATTCATACGTAAGAGAAGCTGAATACACACGGGTTTCGCTGTATAACGTGTCAGTTACTTATTATTCGATGTACTATTGTAGCGGTCGTACAATTCTCCCTATATTTTCCAACATTTTTCTGTCTTTTTTTATGGTCGCACAAGCCGCAGTTGTGAGCATATCTCCCGTGATGGTAGCTGAAGCACCGCTCTCAAACGCCCTCTTTCCGTCTTCTGTCATTAAAGCCCTGCCTGCTGCAAGTCTTATTTCTGCTTTGGGATTAATATATCTGAAAAATGCGATTGTTCTTAATATTTCTTCTTCGTTTAAACGTTCCATACCCTCTAGTGGCGTCCCAGGAATAGGCATCAGAACATTGATAGGTATAGAATCCACTTCCACTTCTGAAAGACTGATTGCCATATCCAGCCTGTCCTCCCATGTTTCACCCATTCCTATGATTCCGCCGGAGCATACCCACATTCCTTCCTCTTTTACGGCTTTTAATGTTTCAATCTTTTGGTCATATGTATGAGTTGAGCAAATATTTGGAAAGTACCTTTTCGATGTCTCAATATTATGATGATAGCTTGTCACTCCCGCAACGTGGAGTCTATGTAACTGCTCTCTGGATAAAAAACCCATAGAAGCGCAAAGTTCAATGTCATATTTCTCATGCATACTCTCATACACCCTAATAGCTTTGTCAAACTCCTCTCCTGACAACGCTCTGCCTGATGTTACAATCGAAAATCTGTCAACTCCCTCTTCATCATTTTGTCTGCACGCATCCATAATTTTTTCATCTGGAAGAAAGTCATATATCTCACAACTCGTATGATGGTGTACCGATTGGGCACAATATTTGCAATCTTCCGCACATTTTCCACTTCTTCCATTGATAATTGAACATAAATCCACCTTATCGCCTACTAAACTCTTTCTTATATTGTTGGCTCCTTCACACAATTCATCCAAATTACAGTCTATAAAAACAGACAAATCATCTCCTCTTTTCACACGATATCCACCAATGATATCTTCAGCCAGTTCTAATATATTCACATCTGTTCACCTCGTACTTACTCTTTATCACAATTATATGGTTCTTACAGCATCTTGTCAACTTCGTTTTTAATAGTTAGGTGACATTCTATATTTTAATAATATAATGTTTATTTTCGAAACAGAACTGTTTGTTTACGAATTGTGTATTGATTTCATTAATATATATGTTATGATAGTGTTAGTAAAACAGGAAGGGTATAGTATTTATATGAAACGTTTAAAAATATTTACAATTATTGATGGTATAGTTGCATTTTTATTGTTATTTGTTGCATTTATAAGTGATTATACGGCTTATGTAACAAATAATATATCATTAGATTCTCCTTCTATAAAAGCTACCCTAATATTCGCACTCGTTTTTTTTATTTTATTCGGCATTTTTGCAGTCTCCCTTTTTATTCTGCTCGTTTCATTTTTTATAAAAAGGTCGGTCAATCCACTTATATTATTTCTAGTAATTGATTTTGCTGCCGTTTTTATATACTCTTTCGTTCAACATTTTGTTTATGAATTAACGCTAAATGGCTCTCATTTATTTAAATTAGCTTACTCCATATTAGATAATATTATGTTCGCCGGTTTAATATTATTTGCATATGCACTGCTTATTTTAATCGTTACCTCTTTGATAAAACTATATCAAAAAACAAGGCAGAGGTAACAACATTATTAATCGATTTAATTATTGTTAGTTATAATAACAACACAATGGAAAGGATACAGGTATTTGTATGAAACATTTTAAAAAATTTACAATTATTGATGGTATAGTTGCATTTTTATCTTTTATATTGACTTTCTATACCGATTATACTACTGAGTACACACTGTTCAGCCAAACAAACTATTTTAGATCTTTTATTATATTTGGTTTAATTTTTGTCGCTTCCTTTGGCATTTTTGTGCTCTGCCTTTTTATTCTCCTTGTTTCGTTTTTTATAAAAAGGTCGACCAAACCAATTATGATTTTTTTAATAACCGATTTTATACTAATTATAATATCAGGTGGAGTTAATGCTTTACTTTATGACTACGTTGCCGAGGATACCTCTTTATATCATATAGGTTTCACCATAACAGATATCATTATATTCTATGGTTTTATATTATTTGTATATGCGCTACTTATTTTAATCGTCACCGCCTTGGTTAAAAAAATATCTAATCGAGCAAGTGATAAATAATCCACCACCGTATGTTCCGTTCGGTATACGGTGGTTCAATCTTGTAGAGCGAATAATAAATAACTGATACACTTGGTTAATTATGCGCATTCATACATCTGCGACTGTAATTTTTACGTACTATTTTCAATTTTCTATGCCAGATGCGTAGGAGATAATTTATGTTACGTATAATTTTCGGTTTTTTAGAATATCATACGTAGTAAATGACGGAATCCTACGTATCACATTGGAGTTTTCATAAAATGATACGTAGTAAACATTAGAATCCTACGTATCATTTTGAATTTTTAGTAAAATGGTACGTAGTAAACAGCAAAATCCTACGTATCATTTTGAAATTTTTGTAAAATGGTACGTAGTAAGCAGTAAAATCATACATATCATTTTGAATTTTTAGTAAAATGGTACGTAGTAAACAGCAAAATCCTACGTATCATTTTGAAATTATCAGAAAATCATGCGTAAGAGAAGCCGAATCCCCACGTATTTCACTGTGTAACATGTCAGTTACTTATTATTCGCTCTATTATCAAGTTGAGATTTTGCATTAATTTATCGCATTTCAAAAAGAGACAGAGGTAAATCCTCTGTCTCTCATTTTTTCATTTAATCATTAATTAAAAACGTCCTGAAGTAATATTTTTAGCAAGTACGTAATATGATTCAGTATAGTGAGGATGCTCCAGTCCTCCTATAGCCGATTGTATTAACTGGGTTTTAGCATCTTCATATCTGTCTGCAATGTTTAAATCAACAACAAACTGTTTTGTAGTGATTTTATTTCCCATCTTTGCTGCAAGAATCTGCATAAAGTATGATGGTGTCTGACACACATCAAAGTTCCATCCCCAGAACCAGCCTCCATCATATCTTGTGATTTTGCAATATGGTAAAGCATTGACAGGTATCTTTGCAATGGCCTCTTCACGACTCTTCTTAGAAGTACCATAATTTGTGATAGTTATATTATTACTTGAATTATCACCATGGCACTTACAGGTGTATCTGTATGCTTCTACTCTTGCATCACCGGTAGGAATGATATCTCCTATGGCATCAATTGTTTCATCAATTCCGAAAGTATCCGGATTGTAATCCCAGATTGATGTAAGTTTTTCCCACTGTTTTTCATAGTTTGATGCAATACTTACGGAAGCTGTACGTCCATATCTTGTATATCCCCAGTCCGCTACCGGAAGGTATGGTACAAAGTCATCTGAGTTTACAACATTAAATATTGTATTAAAGCTTGCTGCGTTGCTTACAAGTGTTGTGTTTGGTGAGGCAAATGTGTATGTAAATGATGTTCTGCCACTCTTTTCATACTCAGCACCTATAATATTTGCAATTCCTGCACCCCTTGAATGTCCGGTAATCCAGAACACGCAGTCAGACGCATTCAAACCGTTCTCAGAAAGATACTGGTCAATGACTCTCATGATTCTGTTTGCTGCCACATCAAATCCCTTGTGATTATCCTTATTCTTCCAGTCAGCATCCGTGCCATACGTAGCATCATCACCGATATCAAAGTTACTTGCCCATTCTTCAATCGTTCCGTTCGTTCCACGTACAACTACAGAAACGATTTTCTTAGTCTCATCCTTATAAGTAACTTCACGGTAACCCAGACCTACTTCAGATACATGATTATCAGCATAACTTCCGGCAAGAGAAACTGTTTTAGTGTTTTCCATACCGAATGTCTTCATAACATCCGTAATATTGGCGTCAGATGTAATCTGATGATTATCAGCATCCTTAGCAGATAATGTGTTATCAGCATAGATATCAGAAGCATAAAGACTTGATAAAATGCTAAGCTCTTTCTGATAAGACGTATTGCTGTTAAAGAACCATCTGTAATCCATCTTAAATTCCACATTACTGTTTGCATAATCAGTCTTTAATGTTCCGCTAAAGTTATTGTCAATTGGTTTTGCATCCTTATCATCAGTAATTCCGTCAAAATCAGTATCTACTGCTGCAGGATTTGACTTGAATTTTCCAGTTACATGAATTTTTGTCCTATCGGCATTGTATTCGATTTTAAACTCTTCAAATTCATCACCATCTAAAACACCGTCACCGTCAGAGTCCGGATTATTCTTATCCATAGGAACACTTTCACCATTAAACATAACCATATGTTCTTCGTAATAATCACTTATTCCATCATTATCTGTATCAAGCTCTAATTCGATTTTCTTATTAATGTCATCGAAAATCTTGTTAAGTTCTGCGGAATTATTAGCAAGATAAAAATTGCCGCCGGTACCTGATGCAAGTGGTTTAAGATAACTGTTAAAATATGATGTCTCTTTTCCAAGACCCACTGTATATATTTTTACATTCTTGCTTACAGCCTGACTGATTATCGAAGAATGTAATCCTGTATCATGAGCTTCACCATCACTAAGTACAACCATCATCTTGAATACTTCCGGTTCAGAAGATTCATACAGATTAAAACCACTGCTAATCGCACCATACATATAGGTGAGTCCATAAGTCGGAAAATAATTTTTTGTAAGGAACGATTTCGCTAAATCCTTATCCTCAGTAAGTTTCGATGTCAACATAGAAATACTTGAAGCAAATTTCACTACACCCATCTTACTGTTTTTAGGAAGATTATCAATTAAATCCCTTGTAACAGATAATCTTTGATATGAGCTGTCATTTGAAGTCATACTTCCTGAATCATCAATGACAAATACAATTTCAATCTTTGAATATTCTGATTCTTTCCATTCATCTTCCCAGCGATAGCTTGCCTCATATAACTTGCGGTTTATAAGTATATAGTTAGAAAAATGATTTACAGTTGCCAAAGCTTTATTTCCCGTAACTGTAGTATCAAGTGGTTCAAGTTCCTGAGTCTCTTCATTGAAGTAATAAATAACCGGCTCAAAATCAGGATTTTGTAAAAGTGCCTCGTCAAATTCAAACTCAAGATTAGCACTGTCAAAATTTCCATCTACATGGAAATTATATGCTCCACCAATGTAACCCGGCATAGTTTCCGGAAACAGGAATTCATTTTCAATCTTACTTACACTAAGAGAATCAACCTGCTCTCCTGACAGATTAATATCAACAGAAGCCTTTACATTATCCTCTTCTTCACTTTCTAAAGTAACATGAAACTGAGATTCTGCAACAAGTGGGTCAGTACCAAGCTCTAATTCACGTCCGTCACCGACACCGTCATTATCCGTATCTACTACTAATGGAAAAGTATGGATAAGATTTACTTCATCCCCATCCGTTATGCCATCACCATCTGTATCCTGTGATGTCAGATCAGTTCCTGAACCTATTTCATTGATATTTGTAAGTCCGTCGCCATCTGCATCCTCATCACCGTCAGAAACAAAATTATTATCAGAATCTACTGACAGCGGATTTGTACGAATTTTAATTACCTCGATATAATCCGGAATGCCGTCTGCGTCTGTATCAGGATTTAATTTATCTGTTTTAAAATAAACTTCCAGATAATCGTATAATCCGTCACCATCCGAATCAAGCGTTTCATCAATATTTTCCTCATAATAAGTATTTTCACCGGAATCGTTCCAATCCGTTACTTTGACACAATTCTTGCCATTCAGATAATCTTCATAGCGAAATACTATAGAATTATTCCACAGAGTATTTTCATTTCCCCTCCAGAATCTGAGAGACGTTTTTCCTTCGTCTTCCTTTGTAACCGTATACGTATATACATGATTCTCATATGAAGGCATTATCTTTTTAGGAGAAACTTTATCCGATGAAGTAAATACTACATCATAATCGTTATTATCCTTCTTTGAATACTCTGAAAAATTAACGTAGAAAACGGCTTTTGCTATTTCCCAGTCGTTAAATTCTCTAAGGTCAAGGTATAATTTCTGTCCCTCCATAAAAGTATCATTATTTTCCCAATGACCATATTCAGCTCCCTGGGCAACATACATATTATTGGCATCGCGGCCGCCTGCTGACCACTCATTCCATTTAGTTGTTCCATCACTATTGTATCTGAAAAAAGAAATATTGTAGGCTGATTCAGGAACTTCACAGCTCCACAAGTTATCATTCAGTTTTGTCATTTGATATCTTGCATGATTATGCGTATTATCAATCAGTAAAAATGTTGCATCATCATTTTTTAACCATTGATTGTCCGTATTATCCTTCAGATATATCACTGTCTGCTTTTCACTGCCATAAACAGCCTCAGATAATATATTCCATTGGATACTACTTACCAGCATGAATAATACAAGAAGCATTGCCGAAATTTTCTTAAAAAAACTCTTTCTCATGTTTCCACTCTCTTTCCTTCTGATTTTCGTTACCGTAGCGCTAAAATAACATCTATATATTAACATTTTTTTTCATAAAATAAATACGTAATTCTCTAAAAGGCTGTTTTCTTTCGTAAAAAGGCAGAATTATAAAAACGCTAAGCTTATATACTATTACGACAGCCTTATTTTCTCTGCGTAAATCTTGCAGATTTTATTATATTGCCTGTTAGGTATCGGTATCTTTGCACCGGATTGCATAACAAAACAATTAGTCTCAATATGATGAACATATTTCACATTAACAATGTAACCTCTGTACGGCAGTATAAATCTGTCATTCGGAAGCTGCATCATGAATTTTCTCAATGTAACGGAACAATTTACGGTAATGATTTTCTCTTTTGAATGTAAATAAATAGAAAGACGGTGGTTACACGATTCGACATATTCAATCTTTTCTGCCTTAATCGTGTATACACCTTCTCTTGTAGACAAATCTATATATGTATGCCTGTTCTTGATTCCTCTGTAATAGAGCATGAATCTGTCCAATGTCCTTGTAAGTATATCACCGGACAGCGGCTTTTCAATATACTGCAAAACTTCCAACTCATAAGCTTTCTTGTAAAAGCCGCCGGTATCCGTGAGAAATATAATAACACCGTCAGGATAGCTTTTCTTAACAGCCTCTGCCAGCTGTATTCCTGAAAGTCCCTGCATATCAACATCTAATATATATAAATCATATCTTGTATTATAAATATTATGAAAGCACTGATTCGAATCAGCAAATGTATTAATCTCAATGCTCACATTCTTTGTTTCAAAATAATGTCTGATAAAAAACTTTATTTTCTCTATCGTATCCAAATCGCTGTTGCACACCATGCACGTCATATCCACATAACCCTCACTTATTAATCATATATTTGTCAACTTCCTTTCTTATAATAAATTAACTGTTCATAAATTACAAGAACATTTTGTTAATCATATCTTCTTTTTTATATTTAAAAATAATATCACTGCAATAACTGAAGTGAGTGCTTCCGCCAAAGGAAATGTAATCCATACATACCATGCTTTTGAAACGTCAGTTCCCGCCATCCCTGCGAAAAAAATCGCAAACGGAAACACAAACAGTGCCTGCCTGCATATAGAAATCAGCAGTGACCCCATTCCTGCCCCCAGTGCCTGAAATACTCCCTGAAACGCAATATTTATGCCTGAAAATACGAAACAGATAGTTATAATATGCATTGCACTGATACAAAGAGACTGAGTTACCCCTGACAGGCCAAACACTCCTGCCATAGGTTTTGCAAATATTTCAAGACCAGCCGTACCTGCAAGCATTATTATCGCTGTATACAGGTGTCCGTATCTGACAGCATCCCGGACCCTATCCTTATTTCCCATTCCATACGCAAAGGCTGTAATCGGCATAATCGCATCACGCATACCAAATGCGGCAAACATCAAAAATTGCCATATCTTATAATACAGACCATACGCCGTAACAGGTTCGGCGCCAATTTTCCCTAATATTATATTCATTCCGTATGTCATTACCGATATAAGAGCCTGAGATATAATCGCAGGAAATCCTACAGAATAAATATTTAGAATCGTCCTCCTGTCCGGTTTGAAATATTCCCGTTCATTAGACAGTTCCAGATTCACCTTTATATGAAAAACGAATGTCAGTATAAATGCTGCTATCTGTCCTATAACTGTTGCATATGCGGCTCCTACAACTCCCATAGCAGGTATTCCAAAAAAGCCGTATATCAATATAGGGTCCAGAACGATATTTATAACTGCTCCCGTAATCTGTGCTATGGTAGAATGAACAGTGTGACCGGTTGCCTGAAGCATTTTCTCATATACAGCATAAAAACAGTTTCCAAATGAGAATATAAGACATATTCTCAGATAGTCAGTGCCCATCCCGGCAATAACCGGATCTGATGTTTGTGACGTAATATATGCTTTTGCACCGAACAACCCAAATAAAAGAAATACGACATAGATTACCGCTGCCATAAACACAGCATTTCCTGCTGCCTTTGATGCCTGTTTTTTATCTCCATGGCCCAGACATCTCGCAACAATAACATTTGCACCGACACCGGTACCTATTCCCATGGCAATTAGCAGCACCTGCATAGGAAAAGCAAGTGTAAGCGCGTTAAGAGCATCCTCTCCACCTGTCTTCATATTTGATACAAACGCACTATCCACAATATTGTAGAACGCCTGCAATAACATAGAAATGATGATGGGGATTCCCATCGACATCATTAATTTTTTAACCGGCATTTCTGCCATTTTACGTGATTTTTCCATAATTACCTCCAATTATTATTTCTGCCGTAACATACATAGGCTGCAAAAAAAATATGCAGTGAAAGTATAAGCCGGACTTATGCTTTCGCTGCACACTTTTATTAACAATATTTATTTCACTCGGATTTTATCACTTAAATTTTTAAATGTCAAATATTTTTTCGCTCTACTACCATGAAATCGCAGTCTCAACTGCATGTTTCCACCCGTTTATTAATTGTTCTCTCTTTTCAATGCCCATATCAGAACTAAACGTTTTATCTATCTTGCAATTCTCTTTGATATCTTCTTTATCTTTCCAATATCCCACGGCTAATCCTGCTAAATATGCCGCACCTAAGGCTGTCGTCTCAATACATTCCGGTCTTATTACCTCGCAGTCACATATATCTGCCTGGAACTGCATCAAAAAATCGTTTGCACTGGCACCGCCATCAACACGCACCTTAAGTAACGGATTGCCCGTCTCTTCCTTCATCGCCATTATGATATCATTTGTCTGGTATGCTATCGCCTCAAGAGTTGCTCTCACAAAGTGATTTCTGTTAAATCCTCTGGTAATACCGACAATCATTCCTTTACAGTAAGGTTTCCAATATGGCGCTCCAAGTCCGGCAAATGCCGGTACAACATAGCCCCCTGCTGAATCCTCGACCTTGCAGGCCATCTCATACGTATCTCCTGCATTTTCAATCAATTTAAGTTCATCTCTAAGCCACTGCACTGCCGCGCCCGCTACGAAAACACTTCCCTCAAGTGCATACTCCGGTACATTTTCTACGGTTCCCGCTCCTAACGTAGTTATCAGTCCGTGAGATGACAATATTCTTTCTTCTCCCGTATTCATGAGTAAAAAGCATCCTGTTCCATAGGTGTTCTTTACATCTCCTTTTTCAAAACAGCATTGTCCGAACAATGCCGCCTGCTGATCCCCGGCAACTCCGGCTATCGGTATTTCTCCACCAAATACCGATGCATCTGTCTTTCCATAGATTTCACTGGAACCGACTACCTTAGGCAGCATTTGCTCCGGTATATTAAAATACTCAGTCAGTTCTTTATCCCAGCACAAATCATTTATATTAAATAACATAGTTCTTGATGCGTTCGTGTAATCCGTTATATGAAGCCTTCCTCCTGTAAGATTCCATATAAGCCATGTGTCAATCGTGCCAAATAACAATTCATTTTTCTCTGCTCTTTCCCTCACACCCTCTACATTTTCAAGAATCCATTCTATCTTTGTAGCAGAAAAATATGCATCCGGAACAAGCCCCGTCTTTTCAGTTATCCTGTCTGATAATCCGTCCTGATTTATCTTATTTATACGGTCAGCAGTACGCCTGCACTGCCAGACAATTGCATTACAGACAGGCCGTCCTGTTTTCCTGTCCCATATGACGGTAGTTTCCCTCTGATTTGTAATACCGATTCCGGCAATATTCTCATAAGTAATGTTTGCATCTTCCATTGCTCTTTTAGCAACTTCAATCTGAGTATCCCATATTTCTACCGCATCATGTTCCACATAACCCGGTTCCGGATAGTACTGTCTGAACTCCTTTTTTGCAATACTTACGATATTTCCTGACTTATCAAATAATATGCATCTGGAACTGGTTGTTCCCTGATCCAATGCCATAATATACTTCTCCATCCGGTTCCACCCTTTCTCCATTATTGATTAATGACAGACATTATATTTTCATACATCTGTGTCATAACAGGCACGCTTACCGAAAGCTCATTTCCTTCTCTGACGAGGTACCCGCAAAACGTTTCTATCTCTGTTCTCCTGCCCGCCCAGACATCTCTCTGAAGCGAGCTTGTTGCGTTATCTGCATGCTCATAATAAAATCTATAGATAACTCTTTTAGCATCTTCTTCTTTTAAGTTTACACCCTTTTTCTTTGCTACATTATATGCTTCCCATACTAAAGCTTCATATTCTTTTGCCTTTTTTTCGTCTTTCCTAAGCATTCCTATAGGTTCATTATAACATGCCGTGGCCACATTGTAAGCACAATTCAGCATATACTTCTTCCAGATTGCAGCCTCAATATCTTCCTCAAATGCACATGGTATTCCGGCATCTTTTAATGACCGGCACACCTCTTTTGCATGTTTAATCTCCTGTATGCCATTCTCATTATGTCCTATGTGTATATGCGGATTATCCCCCTGCTGGACAATATTCCCATTCTCATCGATAAAAGATATAATGTAAATCAATGAGTCAAGAACGATTCCCTTACCGATTAGTTTTCTTATTTTATTACCCGGGTCCACACCATTCATAACCGGCACTATGACCGTATCATCTGAAACCATGTCTTTAATATTTTCACATGCTTCTTCCAACGAGTAATTCTTCACGCAGATAAAAATATAATCCTGCTTTGTAAATTTTTCTCCGTTATATACAACATTTTCCGGCATCACTTTTATTTCACCGTTGTAGTCACTGTGTAGAGTCAGACCTTTTTCTTTTATCTGTTCACCTCTGTTCTTTCTGACAATAAATGTCACGTTTTCATACTTTTTTGCCAGCAGTGCACCTATATAACCGCCTACACCACCCAGACCTATTACTGCTATTTTTGAATTTTCCAATCCTGATTCCTCCTAATGCCAGAATAATATCATCGACTCTGCTGTCTGATACAACAATGGATATTTTTCATGAATAGTCCCATCCGTATTTCCGATTAACATTAATGTTATCATAGCCACTGAACACAGACTTGCTACCCACTGTACTCTGTATCTCAGCTCGTACTGCGGATTTGCTGTTGATAGCATAATCAATGCAGTGCAGATACAAAGTACCGGTGCTACATCAAAAATGTACTGTGCCCCGCTTCCCGCAAGGCAGAAATCCATCCAGCTTACAATTATAACGACAACAACCCCCGTGATAAGTACTGCCTTTTTTTGAAGGGCAGTTACTTTCTTATGTGGTGTAAGTACACAGTCACCCCTTAAAGCCGTTCTAAAAAGAACTGCTCCCAATGCTAATACCGGTATCCACAAAATGCCCATGTTGTTATACGTAAATCTATATCTTTCATAATTCTCAAGTCCCTGCCATGAAAAACTGACAAGTGGAAAATCGCCCTTTATCTGCGGAACCTGAAGTAAATAATGATAAATTCCGTCAGGAAGTGCATAAATTCTCAGATTATTAGCATTTACATTGCTCACTGTGAGCTGGTACGCTGCACCAAAGTCTGTATATGAACCGAATCGTGCATTATTGTATATCAGCAGTAAGACCACTATAATAAAAAGAGGGGTTACAAAAACTGCCGCCTTTATCAACCTGTCCTTCAGCTTTTCTCTTTTGTTGAGAAGTACACCTAAAAACAGTGGAATCAGTACAGCCGCTGATATGGCAGTACTTGGTCTGGCTCCTGCACACAGACCAAGTGCAATTCCACTCACGAGGTATTCTGCCAGAGCTGCTTTCTTCTTTTCCGATTCGCACGCTTTAAATCCAAGCCACAGGGAAAGCATGAGAAAACAAATGGCACATACCAATGGAAGCACATATATTCCAACAAATTCATTTGCATAAAATACTCCGACTGCAGCAACGGATACAGGCAGACTTACAGCCAGCATAACCATATTCGGTTTCCTTACAAGAAGATTGGTGCCAGCAATAACTGCAAGACATGTAAACAATGCTGCAAATACCGAAAAGAACATAATTGCCTGTCTAAGTGTCGGGAGTGTGTGTGTCAGTAAATAAAGCGGATAGTATAATGTCACAATCGGTGTAATCCCGAAATAACTGTAATATTTTCCGTCTTTGTACGCGTGGTCCCACATATAATTAATTTTCTCTTCAGAACGCACCGAGTAGTCATAGATTTCTTCTTCACTCAGATTTTCTAATTCATCATCAATGTCAATATCAAGACTTACCTTTCCGTGTCTGAATGCATCAAATGTCTTTATAAATATATCTTCACCCGAATAGTCTCCATTCTCATTATATATAATTCGCGGCTCCTGCTTTGCAAGTACTAATGGAGAGCAGGTACATACTACAGTAATTGCAATTAACACCAATCTGTGTGAGAGTTTACTGCGGTCATATGTAACCCTGTGCCATCCAAAACTCCTGACTGCCATAATGCATCCTGAAACTAAAAGAAGAATCAGATAACGCACGGTCATAAAACGAAATGGCTGTGCAGAGGACACGGTTATCTCCGAAATCATGTCCGTGTCTGAAATATTGCTAAATTCAAGCTTAACCCCATACAACGTCTTATACGGATCAATATTAAGTGTAAAAGCCTCACCGTTTCCTGCTACTTTGCGCTTATCAGCCTTTTTCCACTCTCTTGAAAAATTATCATCTTTTATATAAGCCGCAACCTCAATCATACGGCTTATATCCTCTTTTTCCATACAAATGCCTATTGCACGTGTTTTTTTATCCGGAACACATTCAATTACCGCTGTCTCCCCATCTAATTCGATAACTCCTTCCTCATCGGAAAGCTCTGCATTTTCGGTAGCAGTAATATCCTCTATACTGTCGATGAATGGGTGTGATGTCAATGCTTTTGCGTTAAATACAATACATTCAGCTATCAACAGTATCCATGCCATTATACTTAATTTTTTGATAAATTGTTTTACATTTTCGTTTTTCAAAAAAGTCTGCGCGAGAATTGCTGTGCCACTTAATATCACCACAGGCAACACAACAATAAAACTGATTTCCCCCTGATTAACCGTACAGTTTTTTACAATAATCCCCAACGATATCAATACAAACAGCTCTGCAGCAAAAGGCAGAGCTATATTGATAGTTTTTTCTTTTTTCCGTACTATAATACCGGTAATAACAGTTGTCAATGCAATTAGTAAAATGTAAATTAAATACGTCTTCACGTCAGGTGCACTCCCTTCTTACTTTGACTCGTGGTATTCTTTTTCTGTATTGACATCCCATATACTTTTCCTGCTGATATTTCCTGTCCTGATTGCCGATACGGCATGCATTGCAGTCAGCATCGAGTGGTCCATATTGTTGTAACGGTGCTGACCGTTTCTTCCTACACAGAAAAGATTGTCATACTTATTTAAAAAATCCACAACCTTATCAAAATCCTTATATGTATCAAAATAAGCCGGGTATGCTTTCTTTACCTTTTCACGGTGTGCATCCAGACATACACCCTTCTTTATTATTCCCATTTTACGCAACTCTTTTACCGCAAATTTGATGCATTCTTCATCTGTCATGTTCCAGAAATCATCACCTTCATCGCAAAAATATTCGAGTCCGATCCAGACTGTATCTTCAGGCTTTTTCACCATATACGGCGACCAGTTATTAAAAATCTGGATTCTTCCCAGCTTTACTCCCTTATCCTGTACATAAATCCAGCAATCGGGAACTATATTTGCCAGTGTGCGCTTATTTGTCTGATTCTTAAGTTCAAGTTTTTTTACGAGAAGCCCGATGGTAACAAAGTCACGGTAAGGAAGCCCTTCTGCTATCTGTCTTACATCACTGTCCGCATTATCCATTCCAACAACCAGATCCTTTACAGCCATAGATGAAATAAATATGTCACCTTTTATTTCTTTTTCTCCATCAGGCGTATCGCAGATGACCGATGTTACTCTGCCATTCTCCGTATTTATTTTCTTTACGGTGTGTTGAAATAAAATCTCTCCGCCATTTTCACGTACCTTTGAACCCACCAGTTCCCACAACTGGCCAGGACCATATTTAGGATACCAGAACTGCTCTATCAGAGATGTTTCAGCATTTGCATTGTTCTTCACTCCAAAAAATCTTATAACCATATCTTTTATAATAGCCTTTATTGAAAGACCTTTTACTCGCTGGCTGCCCCAGTCCGCTGAAATTTCTCTCGGGTGACGCCCCCAGAGCTTCTCTGTATATCCTTCAAAAAACATGGAATATAACACTCTGCCAAAACGGTTGATATAAAAATTCTCAAGATTATCTTCCGGAAGACGGCTCACTGTTGACTTAAGATAACTCATTCCGGCTCTCACTGTGGTACCCGGTCCCATGTTTTTAATTGTGTTAAAATTCATGCTGACAGGATAGTCAAAGAAACTCTTTTTGTAGTAGATACGCGAAACTCTGTCACGTACCAGCATCACATTATCCTCTTTCTGAGGATCCGGACCATTCTTACTTAGTGGTTTTTCTCTTCCCAGCACTTTATCATCATAAGCCGGCTTTCCCTGTACTGCCATAAGGTCACTCCACCATTTCATAATGGTATCATCTTTTGAAAAGAAACGATGACCGCCTATGTCCATCCGGTTACCGTGATAACGAACAGTGCGTGATATACCGCCCAGAGTTTCACTCTCTTCTAACACTGTAACCTTGTATTCGCTGTCTCCATCTTTAAGTAGTTCATATGCAGCAGTCAGTCCTGCGGGACCTCCACCGATTATAATAACATTCTTCATTTTTAAATTCCTCTCATCTTTACTAAAAGCACATTATATCCTTCATTTTCATTCTCAATGTGCATAACTGCTTTCTCCATGGGACAAATATCATTTCCCTGCCTGTTTATAATTTTCTCCGTCAAGGTATCATAACTACATGAAATACCGTGATTTTCAAGATATTCTTTTGCCCCGTCAGACATTACCTTACCGTAAACATTTACAACACCGGCTTTTACAAACAACATCGCAGCCGCTCTTCCTACTATCCGGTCCGCTGCTGAAAAGCCCGTAAGTTCCGTTCCCTGTGAAATAAGCTTCATCATTGGAACAATCCCACGCTCATCATAAGTGTTTACAATATCACCTTTACAAAGGCACAGTGAGTGTCCGTCAAGATTGCAAATGGCATTTTCTAAATCAGTCATGAACATTCTCCTTTAAAAAAATACCTCTTAATAAAATAGCAAATAACGGTACCAGTGCAAGCTGGAGAATTATCCCCGGCATACCTGCCTGTATCTGCGACCATACCATTGCCGGTGCTAATTGTATGTGCTCCCTGAAGATAAAAACTATTCCCAAAAATGTAAGACGACCGGCAAGCTGTGCTGTAATAACTGCTGCAAATGCCCACAATGCATTCTTAATAATCTTTTCTGAGAAAGCACCTGAAACAGCAGCAAATACTGCCAATTCAAACATCATAAAAGGAAGTCTCTCCTCATTCGGCATCGCTTCTCCCATAGAAGACGTTACTATAAAACTTACAAGTGGTGACATCATTCCCACGAAAAATGCCCATCTTGTTCCCAGCAGACAGCCTCCGATTAATACCGGTAAATACATCGGAAGCCACTTTACGCCTCCCGGCTGTCCGAGTATAACATGCACAAGCTGTGGCAATATTACCGCAAGTGCTATGAGAAATGCCGATACAGCCATTTTACATGCTACTTTTCCTTTTACAGATGTCCCATTAAGACTAATTATACTATCTAACATAAAATCACATTCCTTTCGTTATTCAAATGTTTTTGCAACATCACCCAGCAGTTTTCTAATCTCAAGATGCTGAGGACAGACTTTTTCACATTTCCCACATTTGATACACTCTGAAGCTTTGCCATGTCCATTTCCGGTAAGAATACTATTATAATAATAGGCTGTATTCCAATTATGAAATGCTTCATGGGCATTAAGCGATGCAAAAAGCTCAGGTATCAATATGTCTTTCGGGCAATGATTTTCCTCTATACAATATTTACATGATGTACATGGAATCAGATTCTGCTTTTTAAATATCGTGCAAACTTCCATAATTGCACTCATTTCACGATCCGTAAGTGGTTTGAAATCTTTCATCGCACTTAAGTTATCTTCCATCTGCTCCATATTACTCATTCCAGACAAAACCATCATCATACTGTCAAAACTTGCAGCGTAACGGATTGCATAACTTGCATTACTTCCGCCTCCGAGTTCACGCAGGATTTTGTCAGCATTTTCAGGAAGATTCACAAGGCTGCCACCCTTTACCGGTTCCATAACAATGACCGGCTTTCCATGCTTTTCGCATACCTCGTAAACTTTACGTGACTCGATGGATGCGTCTTCATAATCAACATAATTGAACTGAATCTGGACTGCTTCCACCTCAGGGTGTTCATTCAGAATTGTGTCGAGCACCTCAGCCTTATCATGAAACGACAGTCCAAAATGCTTTATCAGTCCTTCTTCTTTTAACTTATACGCCGTCTCATACGCCTTACACCTTTTAAACTTCTGATAGTTGCCTTTATCCTGCGCATGCATCAGATAAAAGTCAAAATATTCAACTCCGCACCATGAAAGCTGGTTCTCAAAAAACGGTCTGATATCCGACTGTGAGTTGAAATAAGGTTCCGTCAGCTTGTTAGTCAAAAGAAACTGACTCCTGTCATACCTCTTTGTCACGCATTCCCTTATGGCTGTCTCAGACTTTCCACCAATATAACCATGTGCCGTATCAAAATAATTAAACCCTGCATCAACAAACGCATCTGCCATCTTTATGAATTCATCATAATCAACCTCACCGTTTTTCAACGGCAGACGCATACACCCAAATCCAAAATTACCCTTAATCTCCGGAAAAAAATTATTCTGCATAAAAACCTCCTTCATAAAAATATTATATGTAGCTGTTCAGAACCAGCCTCCAAAATGTTTGGCTCTGAACAGTTACTATTATACTATACTTTCATGAAAGAATCATTTAAAAAATATGCCGGCTATAATTTTTTTGCGATAGTCTCCCCCATTCTGACAGGGAGTTCTTCCCCGCTTATCATACTATTTTTTACACTGCTATTAAGTTGAATCTTTCCCTTTTTTACGAGAACAATAATCGTAGAGCCTCCATATTCAAAATGTCCCTTTTCCTCTCCTCTTACAACCATGCAGGAATTCTTTTCCTCATTCACTATCCTGCCTACGAGCATCGCACCAACTTCCATCTGCACACATCTTCCAAAATTATCCGTGTCTATCACGGCGTACTCCCTGCTATTTTGAACAAACACAGGATATTCTGCAAGTGCAACCGGTCGTACGGTATGATAAAATCCTTTAATAACTCGATTTTTATACTTAAATCCTGAGTCAATATAGCTGTAACGGTGATAATGATTCACGCACAATCTGAAAACCATGCAATATCCGCCATCAAAACTTTTTGCAAGCTTTTTATCATGCAGTAATTCTTCTATGGTAAAAACACTTTGTTTTACCGGAATTACCATTCCATCTTTTATCCTGTTTACCTTAAGCAATCCGTCACATGGTGAAATAAAATCCTCCGATATCCTGCTAATCGGACGCAATCTTTCATAAATTTTCCTACAGAAGAAATCATTAAAACTGCTTATACCTTCCAATCTGTAATCAGCCGTGTTAATACCGTTCTTTCTCACAAAGTAAGGTATCAATATTTTTGAAATCCCGGAATCAAGAAAAGCCCCTGACAAAGCAGACACAGGTCTGCTTATAAGGGGACGTAACACTATTCTTCCAATTTTTGTTTTGTATAAAAATTCTAAACTATCCATCTAACCACACGTAAATATAAAAATCGTTGCCATCATTTCCATTAATCCGATAATTATCAATAGAATTAATCCTTTTTTTCCAAATTTTGGAATCTTAAAATCCCCGACAAACAATATTGCTATCAAAAACATCAGGCAAAAATACATGACTGTCAAATCTGCTTTTACAAAATAATTAATAATCAAAGCGAGAGGAAAGACCAGTGAGGCAGTCGTTACCGGAAGCCCGTAGAAGAACTGTCCTCCATAAGCTTCTGCCTCCTCATTCCTTTTCTCTACCGTAACATTAAAATATGCAAGTCTGATTAATGCCATAAGGATATAAAATACAGCTATCGATATCATCAATACTATAGCCCAGAAATTCTCGTAATTGTCTCTATGTCTGAAAACTTCCGTAAATCTTCCGCTGACCCTCAACTGGGCAATACCTATTGTAGCAGGAAGCACTCCAAAACAAATCAAATCCGAAAAAGAATCAATCTGTACACCAAAATTCTTCTCTAATTCAGTTCTGTTCTTTTTGGTTCTTGCTACCGTCCCGTCAAGTCCATCCAGCAAACCCGATATCATAAGAAACAATATACCGAAATAAGGATGCCCTATTCCTGTCATGGTAATAATCATTCCCACTGTTCCCGATATCATGGACAAATATGTAAGTATGACCGTATAATCATATACTCCTATCATTTCTTCTCCTTCCGAGTAAAAAGCCAATCAATGTAAATATTCCACTTACTGATACACATATATAGAACGTCATGCTTCTGCTTAGCATTTCCAGATGGAAAGCCATCTCACGCCCTACTATTTCTGAAAAGCCGTCAACCATAAGGTAATCTGCTACTCCCATGGCTCCCGGCACAGGTACAAAATTAAATCCAACCGTCACGAGACACTGTCTCTGAAACACCATAATAGATTTTTCCACATCGCCCCGCACCGAAATATATAAAATCGCCGGGACAATAAGCTGGCAAAACCTTTGAAACAAATTCCATAAAAGTGCATATAATAAAACCATAGGTTTTCTCACAACAATCTTCGAACATTGTCTGTAATCCATCTTTGCTTTTCTAAGCCTGGCAATCATTGAATCCGGTCTGCGTATCAAACCTTTTCCGTAAAAAAACATCAACACTCTAAACGCAAACAGAAACATCTTCTCTCCTTTTCTGAGAATAAGCAAAAAAAACGCAGACAATCCACACAAAACCGCAAAACCGCCACATATGAGAATTCTAGATAATAATTTAAATTCGAAAAAAGCGGCAGGATGAATAAATATCGCAATAATTCCCAATATAACAATCGATAACGCATAAAACATAAGATTCAGAATTAATGTCGCCGTCACCACACCTGCAGGTATCCCGTCACGCATCATAAAATAAGCACTTGCGGGCTGACCACCTGTAGCCGACGGGGTAACCGCTGAAAAAAATATATCAGATGTGCTGTACAACAGCCCATTCTTAAATCCGGTTCTGTATCCGGCACCTTTTAATATACTGACTATAGCTCCGCCTTCACCTATAATAAACATTGACGCACTCAATATCGCAAATACAAACCATGATTTATCCGCTTTCATTGCAGTGTCTGCAATATCTGACAGCGATACACCTTCGCTCTGCTTAATTACCATCCTTATCGTAAAGCATGCCAAAAACAGTGAAAACAGCACCCAACATACTTTTTTCCATTTATCATTTATTTTTATATTACTTAACACAATCAATCACCCAAAAAAATCGTACTAATATAATTTAGTACGATTTTTTAAGATTGTCAATATATTTATATGTTACTGACCGCACATATCTTTGAGCTTAGCCCATTTTATTTTTATTTCTTCAATGTATTTGCCATAATCTGCTTTTTCCTTACTGCGTAAAAGCTCTGTCATCTCTGATACAGGCTTATAGACAGGAGTAAGTGCCAGATTGCCCAGCACACCCTTAAATCCGTGTGCAGCTTCAAAAGCAGCTTCAAGATTTTCACTTCCAATGGCTTCTTCTAATTTCTCTATGGAAGAATCATCCAGTATTTTATTTATCAGCATAAAATAAAACTGTTCGTTATCCATACAACGATGCATTCCTTCATCAACATCAGCTCCATACTCACGTAATGCTTCTATACTCAGCATAATTATTTCACCTCTTTTTCAATCAATCTTTCAAACTGATCCGGAGGAACCGGTTTTGAGAAATAATAACCCTGAACCAAATCGCATCCGATTTTCTTAAGTGCTGACAGCTGTGACTCTTCCTCCACTCCTTCTGCCACCACCGGAACATTTAAAAACTTTGCGATATCAAGCACCAGTTCCACAAGCTTCATGCTCTTCTCATCTTTATTCATATTTCTGACAAACTTCATATCCATCTTCAACACATCAATTGGAAGTGTTGTCAACATATTCAGTGAAGAGTACCCTGAACCAAAATCATCCATCTCGATTCTAAAGCCTTTCTCTCTTAAGTTTTTTACAACACCTATAAGTGCATTCGCATTGTCCGCATATGCTGATTCGGTAATCTCCAGCATCATTTCATTTGGAGTCAGTTCATACCGATCAAGTATTTTTATGAATTTTTCTTCAAGCTCAGGATCATAAATATCAATTCTTGATACATTTACTGATATAGGTATGGTAACACCATATTTCTCTCTCCATGTCTTTATCCTGAACGCTGCTTCTTCCCATACAAAATTATCCAGTCTCTGTATAAGACCGTTGCTTTCAAACAGCGGTATAAAATCTCCCGGACTTATCAATCCGAATTCCGGATGCTGCCAGCGAATCAATGCCTCCGCGCTCTTTAATACCGGTTTGTCAGATTGTATATCATATTTTGGCTGGAAGAATACTCTCAGATCTTTGTCTGCAATTGCCTTAACTATGTCATTTATCAGTCTCTCCTGATAAAGTTCACGTTCATGCTGCTCGCTGCTATAGTAGCTTATCTGCTGAGTATAATCTCCGCGGATACGGTCACATGCCGCCTTCGCACGGTCAAACCAGTTCTCCGGACGTATCTCCTTATCAACATTAGAATACACGCCGATTCTCAGACGCACTTTCGGAATCTGTGATAATTCTGATAACTCCTGTCTCAGAAGCTCCAGAATGTCATCGTAATTATCTTTATGGTAACAATATACATAAAATGTATCTGCTTCAACACGGCATCCGATTCCCAGACTGCCTTCCAGATCCTGCGAAATAATATCCGCAATTCTGCAAAGAATATTATCTCCTTCCACTCTTCCGTGTAATTCATTAATCAATTTGAACCTTTCAACATTGAACACCACTGCATCCACACTGTCTGACTGGTTATAGTTCTCAATCTGTCTTATGTATTCAAAGAAGAAATCTTTAGAATATAATCCGGTTAATCCATCTTTTTCCGCAGATCGTATGATACTCTTATCCTCATATAATTCTATGATTCTCTCACATCTTGCCAGTATTACCTCCGGCATGTCATATGGTTTCGTGATAAAATCAACTGCTCCCAGTTTTATGCTTTTTACTTCCGCAGTCTTTTCCGATGTCATGACAATGACAGGTATGCTATTTGTTTCACCTTTAGACTTAAGCTTCTCCATAAACTCAAATCCATCCATCTCAGGCATAAATAAATCTAACAATATCAATGAATATTTTTTATCACGTTCCTGCAACAAATCATATGCCTGTCTTCCATTTTCCGCAAAGGTTACTTCATAATGCTCATTTAAAATATTCCCCAGAATTTCGCGATTAATCATCTCGTCATCAACTACCAGAACTCTCCTCCTTAGTCCGTTTGATTCTCTGAATTTTTCCATATTTAAAACCTCCATCCACGTATACTCTATTATATCAATTATGATATTTAATGTCAAAAAAAACAGAAAATTAAGAATATAATATATTAAAAGCACACCCAGAGGCAGATTACTGCCCTACGGGTGTGCTCAAAAGATTCAGTCTTATATAATTTAGAATAAATATGGTTTATCCCATAAGTTTAATCTCGTTCCAATCCCTAACTCCAGTGCCTTTTCATAGCATTTCTTTCCCCATGCTACATCCTCAACGGGCATACCACCCACGGAATAAATGATTACTTCATCATCCGAAGTACGTCCCGGCTGTTTTCCCGCCAGTATAGAGCCAAGATTGATTATCTTATCCTTTGACAACTTTCCATCATGCACGAGATCCAGCCATAAGCACCCCGGTATGTATACTGTGTTATAAGTCGGATACGAATATTCCTCTGTCCATGCCTCGTAGAGTTTGATGTTATCACAGACAAGTTTTGCATTTCCGCTACATATGTATTCATCTGAAAAATCTCCGGAACCCGGAATGCAGAAGAGTGCTCCAGGCTTAATCCAGCTTTCGTCAATAAACGGATACTGACTTCTATCCATTCCCATGGAAGTAGAAGTGGCGAAACTTAGAATGTCTGAATCCCTCACACATTCCTCTAAACTATCCACCACCATTATAGTCTTAAACTGTGGCAGATGTTCCTTTACAAAAGAAATGCATCGGTCAATAGACTCTTTTCCACGTCCCTTTATTTTCAGCGTATCCAAGGTTGGACGCAATGCTGCAAATGTCTCAATAGCAGTTATATTGATAACACCCGGTCCCACTATACCGAGTACCTTTGCATTTTTTACTGCGAGATTTTTTACTCCCGCTCCCGGAATGCCGGATGTACGGTATGCAGATAATAAATTTGCTGACATAAGTGCCAGCGGTGCTCCGGTGTCCTTATCATTAAGCATAACCATGAGAATTGACCTCGGAAGTCCCTTTTCCCTATTTTCAACATTTGACCCATACCATTTCATTCCTGCCATATCCGTTGCTCCACCTACATAAGCAGGCATCGCCATGAACCTTCTGTCAGGTCCGTTTTTCGGCATATTCGGAAATGGCGGATTGTCCGGGAAAGTTATCATGGTTCCATGCGAATTTCCATTTTCACCACCCATAATATAATCTCCCTTATCCATTGTAATCAAAAGTTCCTCCATGCACTCTGTACAGGCTACCACATCATTCACACCGGCTTTTATCATATCCGGTTCACTTAAATATAATAAATCAATTTTTGTATCACTCATAATCGTTTCCTCCATATCTTTTCTATATTGTTTTCCTATTCTTCTTTGGTCTGTGATATTTCTCATATAGTTCATTTTCCATTGCCATCACCTCTTTTACCGGATACGGCTTAAATAATGGTCTCTTTACCTGATATTTCATCCAGAAGAACGCATAAACCGTAAGAACCAGAATAATAATTCCACAAACCTTATATAATGAAAGCTTTACCGAAATATCCGGATCAATATTATAAATCATCCAAATAGTCCCTAAAATTCCGATAATTGGAAATACAGGTCCTAATGGAACCTTGAAATTTCTAGGTGCATTCGGCAAACGTTTTCTAAGAATAAGCACATTTAAATTTGAAACCACATAACTCAACATCCACAATAGCGCCAATACGGAAATCATAAAAGATAGCGAATCTGTAGTTGAAAGTCCTGTAATATTGATGATACAGAATGCAGCTCCTTCAAAAATGATTCCGACATACGGTGCATTTTTCCGATTTGTTTTATTGAAGAATGATGGTAATAGCCCAATTTTCGCCATTCCCATCAATATGTAGGAAAGTGATGACATAACTGTATTCACAGAGCTGATAACCGCCAGTAGTGATACGATAACCATCCAATATCCTCCAAAAGGTCCTAAAAGCATTTTTCCATATAAAATATGTGGTGTAGTACTTGCACCAAGCTCATCCCATGAGGTGTAATTCTTAAATCCAAGCGTCAGAAAAATTTGCATTGCTAAGATGATAAACATACTTAATATCATTCCAAGAGGAATATCCCTCTTTGCATTTTTTACTTCCTTTGTGAGGGGCACAACGTACTCTCCACCAATAAATAGAAAAAATGCCAAACCGCAAAGTCCGGTTATTCCTGAAAAATCCGAAGAAAGTACTGCAGGCTGCTCCACAATCTCACCTGTACCAAATCCAAGAGTTCCCATCACACCCATTATGATTAATGAAGCAATTAACGAATATGCTACAAAATCCTGAATCTTTATAAATACGTCTACACCATTAAGATTTGCAATCATGAGTAGCAAAACTAAAATCACACAGTAGCCCCATACCGGAATATGTACTCCCGGAAGCAGACTGACAATCGTATTTCCAAACATCGCCACCTCCACTGAACCCGCAATCGTGTTACAGAGTGCATATCCGCCAACCATACAAATTATGGTAATAAACGGACCCACACATGCAAGTGAATACTGTGCCAGTCCACCTGTCAAGTCTGGCATGAGCGCATTTAACTCAGCGATTGAAAGTAGTGTCACGATATTTAATGCACATGCTACCACCATCGAAATAATAAATGTAATCCCAATAGTTGATGTTCCAATTCCAATAGATAGCAGACAACTAGATGCCACGACTAAACCCACGCCTGTCGCAATCACACTGCCCAAACCTAATCTTCTTTCATTCATAAAATCCTCCTTTCTCCCCATTCTCTCTTAAAATAACCTGCATGTATTAATCCAGCTCTCCTTCCTTCAAGGCATCCATTCCCTCTTCACCTGTACGCACGCGAACGGCATTGGTAACGGGTGTTACAAAGATCTTTCCATCTCCTATATGCCCTGTATAAAGCTGTTTTCCCACAAAATCCAGAAATGAATCCACCTCCGCGGACGGAAGCACGACCATCACAACCTGCTTACTTAACAACTGCGGATCTTCGTTTTTCTCTACCTCGTATTCCTTTGTTCCTAACTGAACTCCACAGCCCTTAGCGTCATAAATTGTCATCCCGGTAATTCCAAACTTACCGAACTCTTTTGTAAGCTCCGCCACTTTTGCTTCTTTTGTAATAATTTCAATTTTTGATAATTCTTCAATTGCTACCTTCATACAACTACCTCCTGATTTCTTTTTTTATATTTTTGCCTTGAATCTTCCATAACGCAGTCCGCTAATATCCACTGTTGTCCTTCCATCAGTTATCAGCCTGGCCATCTGCTCTCCTACCGCAGGTGCAATTCCAAAGCCATGTCCACTAAATGCACAGGCTACCACCAGTCCCGGTACATCATCCACAAATCCAAGCACCGGAACACCATCCTGACAGATATCTATATATCCGGCCCACGTCCGGACAATTTTTGCATCCTCCAATTCTGGAAAATATTTCATAATACCTCTGCAAATACACGGAGCAGTGATTGCTGAATTGCCTGGCGAATTTTTAGGTCCTATATCTTTATTGTTCATCTCTATACCTGATGAGCCTCCAAAAACAAAGGAGCCATGATCAGACTGATGCCCATAAAAATCTGCCTCCGCTGTACCAAGCATCTGTGGAAACATTTTCTGCTGTGCTTCTGTGACAAGACATTCCATCAGTTCCTGATGCATTGGCACATCGACACCTACTGTTTCTAAAATCTTTCTGGATTCGTATCCTGCTGCCACCATAACATATTCACCCTCATAAACATTCTTTGACTCTGCGATAACTTCCTTTACTCTTCCTTTTACTCTCCGAAGTGTCTTTATCGGTTCTCCTGTAATAAACCTTGCACCTGACATTCTGGCTTTTCGGTAAAATGCCAGAGTTGTAATCATAGGGTTAGCATGACCGTCAGTCGGACACCAGCTGGCACCTATTACCTCGTCTGACAAATGTGGATTAATTTTTTTTACTTCATCTGCATTTACCATTCGAACATCAAGTCCACATGCATTCGCCCGTTTAGTAAGTCCCTCAAGTATCTCTAAATGTTTATCAGTCTTTCCAAGTCTCAGATTTCCTTCCTTGTGATACTCACAGTCCACTCCCAATTCCTCCGAAAGTCCGGGCCACAGCTCCTTTATTCCATACATTGCAAGAGGAAGTTCCCTTGGATCACGTCCTGACTGTCTGACTCCTCCTCCATTCCTGCTGGAGCCTCCGTTTCCGATATTATCACTTGCCTCCAATACAATTACTGATTTTCCACGCTTCGTCAAATAGTATGCTGTAGCACATCCTATAATTCCTGCACCTATAATCACAACATCCGCCTTATTCACTACTGCCATAAATCTGTCACCTCCTCATTTCCTAAAACTTTCATCTCGATAGGTCTCATCGGAGATCTGGCCGCTGCCGGCTCTAACTCTGCCATAGAAATTCCAAGCTCCCTTGCCACAATTCCTTTTACCAGCCTCGCACAAGTCTGTCCCTGACATAATCCCATTCCTGTTCTTAAGTATCTTCTAATTTCAGTAATTGTCCACATACCATCATGCACAGCCCGCCTGATTTCTCCTTTTGTTACCTCTTCACAGCGACAAATCAGCATATCGTCATCCGGTTGCGGAATAAATTCTCCAATATCCTTTGTTCTATCTACTATTGTATTCATACCTGTATCCCTTCTCTCTGATAAAATTCAATTTCAAATTTTTCCTTCTATGATGCATAAAACCTGGCTGACATCGCATATTCTTTTGGAACACGCATTGTAAGGAGATTTGTGTGATCAAATGCCTTTACGCTCTTTACCGATACTACGGTAGCCTCGCAAAGTCTCTCACCATTTCTTCCAAGACCAAAACCTTTTTCTCCCACTTCCGGTATAGGAAGAAATTCATATGGAATCGTTACTGTGGCACTTCCATCTCCACAATCCTCATCCACCAGAAAAATCGCCTGACCTGAACAGCTTGCAACACACATTCCACAATTAATACAGACATTTTCATCCTCTACCACCGGTAAATTAGTAATATTTTCCCCGATTGAAATACATCCCTTAGGACATGCGTCCTGACATGGATTACAAGGTATATTCTGCGTACATTCTATTACCGGATGGATTCCTGACTTATGTACCACACCCGGATATCGCTCAATTTCCTGTTCCGCAACAAATCCGTTCTTTAAAAGGCTGTCTGATATTTCTATTCCTTCCTCTGTTTTAGTAATTTTTTTTCCTCTGTTCGCCGGTGCAAACATCCCCTGCCTGAGACTTTCTAAATCCTTTTTTAACTCTGCCAAAGATTCATTTTTCTCTTCATGTGTACAATATCCTAAGTACTCTGCCACACATACTCCCGCCATTCTTCCCTCAATCATAGCTGAAGATGCTTCTTCAATTCCGGATACATCACCGGCTGCAAAAATTCCCGGAACAGAAGTTTCTCCAAATTCATCTATAATCGGAACCTGACCACCACGCTTTGGATTGTCTTCCATAAGGCAGCCACTCATTTTCAAAAGCTGGCTCATAGGCGATAATCCTACTGCCATACAGATAGTGTCCACATCAAAATACTTTTCCGTACCTGCAATCAGTTTGAATTGAGAATCAACCTCACAAATCGTCACTCCGGTAACACAATCCTCACCATGTGCTTTCGCAATCGTGTGTGACAGATAAAACGGAACACCGGTTCTTGACAACTTTGCGGCATGTACACCATAACCTCCAATTTGGGGTGCAGCATCCACTAATGCAACCACCTCACATCCCGCCTGCAAAAGCTGAAACGAAACCACCAGTCCTACATTTCCTGATCCCAGCATTAAAACCTTTTTCCCTGGTTTTATTCCATGCAGATTCATCATTGTCTGGGCTGCTCCTGCACCGATTACTCCCGGAAGTGTCCAGCCCGGAAAAGTCACCATATTTTCCGCAGCACCCGTGGCAATAATTATACAGTCACCTTTATAATGAAATACCTGATCATTACGTCTCACCACTACTTCTTTATCCGCATAAAGCCCTATAACTGTCGCATTTAATGCAACTTCTACACCTGCATAATTTGCCTCTTCCAATAAATTCTCTCCTATTTTAAATCCTCTGATTTTAGCATGGTGTTTTTTTGAACCAAAAAATTTATGTATCTGCTTAAACAGCTGTCCTCCCGGCTTCTCGTTTTCATCGAAAACGATAACTTTTAATCCTCTCTTTGCCGCTTCTATAGCTGCTGAAAGACCAGATGGACCTGCTCCAACCACTATAACTTCATACCGTTTCATACCCTGCTCCTTTCCACCTCATTAGCTTCAGTTTTTGGCATCACACCGTCCTGTGTCTGAATGACCATTCCATCTTTAAGTGGTGTAACACATGTTCTGACATTTGGCTTTCCATCTACTATCATTACGCAATCCGTACATCTGCCAATTGCACAGAAAATGCCTCGTGGCTTATGTTCTTTTTGGGTATATCTGTGAATCATCACACCGTTCGCCTTCAGTGCCATAGCAATCGGCTCTCCCATATTTCCATTCATTTCCTGACCATCAAAGCAAAAGGTTACTTTTTCTGTCTTCTGTGGTTCTCCTAAAATGGGATGATTTTCTATTCTGTTCATATGTCATTCTCCCTTTCTCACTCGCAATCTGTATCAGCCATTGCTTCTAACTCTATTTCTACAAACTGTGTCGGTCTGTTCAACTTCGTGATTTCAACCACTGTACAAAGAGGCTTAATATCGTGAAAAAATTCAGAATATGCTTCACATATTTTCCCACTCTGACTTATATCCGTCGTATAAACTTTTACACTAAATACATTTTCTAATTTTGCTCCTGCTTTTTCTAAAAGTCCCTTATGCTTTTCAAACACATATCTGGTCTGCTCATATGCATCTTTCCCAAACACCGAACCATCCGGCTGAACTGATGTGGTTCCTCCTATTTTTACATAATCTCCAATTTTTACCATTCGTGAATATCCAACCTTTTCTTCAAGCGGTGCTCCCGAACTATAATTTACTCTTTCCATCTTCATATAATTCTCCTTCCATAATAAAAAGAGGCACATACTGACATTATGTCTTGTATGAACCTCTTTGTTCCCGCGTGTTTTGTTATTTGATAAAATTTTTATATCACTTAATTTTTCATTTGAAAAGAAGAAAAATAGTTGTTCAGTTCAACCCTTTGGTTGCTATGCATCATATAAATATTCATTTGACTTCTTCTTCGCCTTATGCTAAAATTTCAGCAAATAGTCAACGTTGCAAAGGTGCAGATTTTTCGGCACCTTTGTTTTTTTTCTAAAATAGGAGGGATATTTATGAACCAGCGACAGCTTCAATATTTTTTACGGGTATATGAAAAAAAGAGTATTTCGGGTGCTGCTGAAAGTTTGTTCATCTCCCCACAAGGGCTGAGTAAAACTATAGCTAAATTGGAAAAAGAGCTTGGTGTGGAATTATTTGTGCACGAAGCAAACCGTATTGTGCCCACCTCAGCAGCTGCGAGTCTTGCAAGCCACGCTATGAATATCATCACGGAATATGATATTATTGAAAATGAGCTTTTTAAAAAAAATGTTTCTAAGAAGCCGGCATGTATTTCCTGCTCATTTGATGTCCCGCAAATGCTCTCTTCAAACTTTTTTTATGATTTTTATCAGAAAAATCCGGATATTTTAATTCAAATACACGAATATCCGGATCGGTTAATAATGGAACAGTTAGAACATGCTATTATAGAAATTGCGATAATTTCCGGTCCCATAGACCATTCTATGTATGAATTAGTACCATTATTTACTGAGCCATTCTGCCTCGTCATAAACAAAGCACATCCTCTGGCAAAAAAGGATTTTATCAGCATCTCTGATTTACATGAAATTCCGCTTGCTGTAAAAGATATGTATAATCAGATTAGTATTACACAATTTGCTGAATTTAAAAATAATAATACTATACCCGACGTCATCCTGGAGACATCTGATTCTCACCTGATTCACTCCATGGCAGAAAATAATTATGCGTTGGGAATGACTTTAAATTATCTTGCTAAAAAAATCAAAAGTGATAATATAGTAATTCGTCAATTTGAAAAAAATTGCTTTACCAAAACACTCTATTTGGTAAAGCATAAGGATTATATTTTAAGTCGTGAAACAAGACTTGTATATAATGGACTTTTAGATTTTTTTCACTGATAACTTATATCCGGTATTTCATGCAGCTATGTACTAATCAATTAAATCGTTTTGAAATTTTGAAAGATGTTCATATGGCAAAATCAATCTTCCGCGATAAAGTCCACATCCATCGTTAATCAAATTATTATCTGTTGCGCCGAACATATTGACATTTATCTTACTAAGCTCTAATTTCTGAAGCATTGCTACTCTGTTGTATGCATCATCAAAGAAGATATTTTCTCCAAGCGGAATCTTCTCCCTTCTTGCACGTTCCTTTTCCTGTCGTTTTTCGTATCCCAGATGATTTGCAGGTCCTATCTCCGCATAATCATCCATATCTTTTGTGCGAAGCTGTACCTCAATATTGCTTCTTGATGTATTATCAAAAAAAGCAATATGTAGGGACTTATATCCATACATATTTGGCTTTTCTATGTAATCTCTATAGTATGGTCTGTATTTCTCACCTATTGTCAGACTGTAATCATCAATCCCCGACAATTCCGCCTCAAACCCTCTCTCCTCGAGAAAATCCGGGAGAACATTCGCAATTTCATATAAGTATTTTAATTCTCTTTCATAACAATTATCACCGGGTTGTAAATGACATTTTGGCAGAGATATAACTATTCTATAAGCAATTAAGTCCTTAATTCTGCTTATTCGATCTTTTATCTGCGTTTCTGATGGATATTCGTCATATTCAGAATAATAGTCGTATATATATTCCACTATGTTCCCATTTATCTTCTCCTCAAGCCTGATAAGCGATTTTATTCTCCCCTTAAATGTGAAAGCAAGAAATGGATATTTATCAGCCATATATTTGTAAAATTCTCTTATCCGCTGCGACTGGGCAGTCAGAAAGTCATTATGTTCAAGCAATTCTATAACCTGTAGTAAATAATTGCTATGCGCCAAATCAATGCCATTCCCCGATTCAATTGCATTCTTCTTTAAATCATTTGAATAGTTGTGTAAAATCTTCACAACCGTGTTTCCATCGTATAGATAATCATTAAGTGATATCATGTTTCCTCCCTATGTCAAAAAACGTCCCATCCTTACACAGATGAAACGTCTTTGTTTGATCTTACAATATACTATATACTATAACAATATGCTCCTTTAATTTAATCAATTAAGCAATGTAATCTCACCAATAATAGGCAGTGGTTCTTCACTCATCTTAAATGCTCTCACAATTCCCATTACAAATAAAATAAATGCTGCTAAATCAATTATTTCGCCGGTAAAGTAGAACAATCCGCCCATTCTAATCAGGAACGAACCTATCGACGATATTATATTAATAATCAGTGCCTGATTCAGATGCCTCCACACCAGATTATCATTTTTATCTCTACCAACCAATGCAATCAAAAAACCAATCCATGTAATATAGCTAATTACTGAATACAATTTTGAATTTTTGTACATAAGAAAACACCATTCCTTTCTCTTTTTATCACCTCTTATATTAACGCAGGTATGTGTTATGGTCAAGCAATTTTTATGTACAAACCAGCCCCTGTTGCCGATTTCCATGATTCTCGCTTCTTCCTGTGTCTGTGGCATTCTTCATCTCTTCATGGTCATCTCTTCGTTATTACCGCTATAGCGCATGGCATCCTCCCCTCAACAACGTAATATTCCACATCTTTATACCCCATATCTTCAAAAAATCTCTTGTAAGCTTCAAGATCAAACTGTTAATTCTCCTGTTTTATCACAAATGGTTACTATTCACAGCTGATTACAGAAAATAAGCAGATTCGTCGTGCTTGCACGTAAGAAGCTGTTTATCTTCTGTAATCTTCCAGCATTTCGTTATAATGATTTGGTAGCTGTTCAGAGTCAGACGAAATTGATACTGTGACGAGAAATTATGCTTCTACTTAGCACCATTACTCCATTGATACTTTTTAAGTTCCACTCTGCCATCTACTACCAATACTCCATCTTCAGCAAGTAGTTTTGCCTGCTCATCCAATCCGCCAAATGCAAATTCTCCTGCAAGTTCTCCTTTTGCATTTACCACCCGATAACAAGGGATACTTGATGGATTTGGATTCTTATGCAAAGCATTTCCTACTGCTCTTGCCATATTTTTATCTCCTGCCAAGGCTGCAATTTGCCCATATGTAGCAACCTTTCCTTTTGGAATCTGCTTCACAATTTCGTATATGCGTTTTGTAGGACTATATGAAACCAAGTTATAGCTTTCAGCTATCATCCGTTTTATATCTTCTGCTGGAATACTTCCATCAAGAATTACTGTATTCCAATGAGCTTTATTCTGATGGTAGCCAGGTATCACCGCTTCATATATTTTTCTCCAATAATAGGCATCTTCCGGGGCAACTTTTAAATTCAAACATATATAACCATCTTTCTCATATGTCCAAAGAAATGCTTTTTTGTTTTCCTTGCAACGAACTAACTGCCAATTGTCATCGTGAAATGGCGCATCCTGATAAGTATTCGGGAATGATAATCCAAATTTTAGTGCTTCTTCCCTTGTTTTAATTTCTTCCATAAAAATTTCTTAACCTCCGTCCATCAAACTCCGATTAAATAAATAGAATTATATCCCATTTGATATTACAACTGTGTTGGCAAATAATATTTTTTCTCCATCGTCAATATGAATATAATCATCTCCAACTTTTTCTCTTTCCAATGGTTATTGAATGTGTAAATATATCTGCCTTATAATAAAACATATTATAATTGCAAATGATGCTCCAGCTAATGCTTTATCGGATATCTCAAATTTATTATAACAAAGAGAATCAATTGTGGCTGTAATAGCGTCAAAAATAACCGGCATTCTTAATCCATTATCTTCATCTTCTGCTTCACAGTAATTAATATCAGCTCCGTGATCTATCAAATAATCCGCAATCTCAATCTGACCAGTTTTTAATGAAACCTGTAATGGCGATTGTCCATGATCCTTCTTAGGTGTCGGGCCGGCTACACTATTTACCTCTTCCGGCCTTTTATCTAATATTCGCTTTACTTCCTCAATATCAGAGTGCCTGATTGCTGTAAATAATTTTTTCATTTATTTTTTCCTCTGGCTTTTTCGGGTTTCTTTTCCGGAAGTTCTGCATACATACCATCCAAAAGTTCCACAACAAACGCCGTATCTTCAAATCGATCAAATACATGCATCAGTGTCTTTGAGCCTTCATACGGGTAACGCAGTTCGCAATCTGCAAGCAGCCTGTCCGATGTCGACGTTCTCTTCAAAAGCAGTTCATTGCCACAAATGTCACCTATCAGCTTACCATTGAAATATACAAGATATCCGCCCATCATGGATTTTATGACAATATCACCAGCTGTAGCAAAAACCTCACGAACATATTCGTTATATTCATTCACTATGATTACCTCCTTAAAATCTAGATTTACGCGAATCTACAAGCAGTGCGAAGTCACATGCGAATAGCACCACGTTAAACCGGAATTCTAATGTCCCTATTTTAACAGATATTTTTAACGGTTACAATGTGTTATAAAATATCGCTACAGTCCATGAAAACACTACATTTATTGACAACAACCCACCGTTTCATACCACATCATATTATATCCGTTCAAGGTCTTTTCCGAACTCTCGCAAGGGAAAAATCAAGGGAAAGAAAATACGATAACATCAAATAACAAAATACAATCAGATGATTGGAAACTAAGATATTCTCAAATTAGTTTAATATTTTGAAACAAAAAAGCAGAAAAAAACAGATCCGCCGGCATCCTCACGAATACCGACGAATCCTAAGAGTGAAAAATTTATGAAACAAAGGTTTTTATTATTATTTAATTGTAACCTTTGCTTTCTTCATAAGACCGTTAATAGAGTATACATAAATAGTACATGTACCCTTCTTGATACCCTTTATCTTTCCGTTCTTGTCAACAGTTGCGATACTTGTATCTGATGACTTGTAGCGGAACTTAGCACCATGTGATTTAGGAATATGCTTCTTGTTCTTGTTGACAAGAGTTACCTTAGCCTTGATCTTGGCTGTCTTTCCAACCTTAACGGTGTACTTGCTCTTTGTAAGGGTTAGCTTCTTAACATTACTGTACTTTGTACTCTTTGCACCCACAAGATGTGCTCCGATACTCTTTCCAAGAGCCACCTTCTTACCATCAATAATCTTATATGGCACTACATATACACGGAATTGCCTCTTCTGATTAATCTTCTTACCATTAATCTTGGTTATGGTAGTCTTGGTCGTAGTGTTCTTGGCAATAGTCTTTGCAGGCTTAGTTATCTTCTTACCACAATACTGTGCATATACATAGTAACCGTCTGCCGCTGATGACTTCTTCCACTTGACAGTGAACTTGTTGCCCTTCTGGGTAACTGTTACCTGCTCATTCATGGCTGCCTGAGCTTCCTGCTTAGCTGCTGCAAGTTCTCTGGCTGCTTTTTCTTCAGCAGCTTTCTTTTCAGCGGCTGCTTTGTCCTCTGCCGCTTTCTTCTCTGCAGCTGTAAGAGCTGTCTCAGCATCGGTAAGTTTCTTAAGAGTATCAGCGGATACCTTCTTCTTCTGGTCTGCTGTCAGGGCATCATAAGCCTTTCTTGCTGCCTCGATAGAAGCCTTATCTGTTGTTGTTACCTTACTTGCTACCGGTAATGCTGTAATCGTACTAACTACCTTATCAGCCGCAGATGTATCGTCAGCTTCCTTTTTCTGTGCTGCTTTAAGTGCTGTCTCTGCATCTGTCAGCTTTTTAAGTGTTGCATCATCTACAAGTTTCTTCTGATCCGGTGTCAATGCATCATAAGCCTTTTTTGCTGCTTCGATAGCATCCTTATCTGTAGTTGCCACCTTATCGCTTGCAGGAAGTTTACCTATTGCATCTGTTACTGCTTTTGCAGAATTTTTATTCAATGTATCAAGAGCTGTCTCTGCATCTGTAAGTTTCTTAAGTGTATCGTCAGATACCTTCTTTTTCTGATCTGCTGTCAGAGCATCGTATGCCTTTCTTGCCGCTTCGATTGCTTCCTTATCTGTGGCTGCAACCTTATCGCTTGCAGGAAGCTTAGCTATTGCATCACTTACTTCTTTTGCAGCATTGGTGTTTACTGTATCAAGCGCTTTTTCCGCATCTGTAAGCTTCTTAAGTGTATCATCTGATACGAGACCTTTCTGTGTATCCGTAAGCTTATCGTATGCTGCTCTTGCCGCCTTGATTGCTGCTTCATCGGAATCCTTAACATCTGCTGCTGCCGGAAGATCAGTTATGGCATCCGTTACGTCCTTTGCAGCACTGGTATTTACCGTATTAAGGGCTGTCTCTGTTGCAGTCAGTTTATTAAGGATATCAGCGGATACCTTCTTTTTCTGATCTGTTGTCAGGGCATCATAAGCCTTTCTTGCCTCTATGATCGCCTTTTCATTCTCTGCTGTAACCTCGTCTGCTTCAGGAAGATCATTGATTGCTGTGATTACTGCATTTGCTGCCTTTGTATCGTCAACATCCTTCACGCCTGCCTCGGCAGTGGTCTTTGCTGTGTTGATCGCTGTAACGGCTGTTGCTACTGCGCCTGATGTTACATTAGCATTATTCTTAACTGCTGTAGCATTAGTAATTGCAGTATTTAGTGCACTTGCTATATCCGCATAATCTGCATTATCTTTAATCTGATTATAGTATGTCTCTGCCGCTGAAATTGCACTGTCAAGCGCAGTCTTATCTACCGGATTAATCTTTGCTTCTACGCAAGCAGGATCAACATCGTTGTGGTTTTCATCACCATTAACCTTGTACCATACATAATAGGTTCCTGCGTTGGTTTTTGCAGGGATGGATGTGGTATAAGGTTGTGTCGCTCCGTTTTCGTTGCCGAGGGCATACTGCATCTCACCGCCTGTGGCCGTTCCTGCTGTCACAAGTTCCTGCGCCTGTCCGTTATAGGTCAGTGTCTTCGCTTCAGGTGCTTTGGTTACAACGGATGCTTCTTTTGCTACGTAAGTATATGTGTAGGTGGTTGCTGCCGTGATTTCCGTCTCCGTACTCGGTGTCACATCCCAGCTTCCTGCCTTATAGGTGTCGTTCGGCTTCGTGCCGACCGCCGGAATCTGGTCTGCCGCCAGCTTGAGGGTGTCGCCCTCGTAGCCCGTCAGGGTCACGGTCTTATCTGTCGTGGTTTCATCGTTCCAGGAACCGTTGACCACCTTGAAGGTCACGGTCTGGCTGATGGCGTCCTTCTGCGCGTAGGTATAGGTGTAGGTCGTATCCGCCGCGATCTCGGTGTCCGCGCTCGGCGTCGTATCCCAGCTTCCGACCTTGTAGGTGTCATTCGGCTTGGTGCCGACTGCCGGAATCTGGTCTGCGGTCAGTTTCAAGGTATCGCCATCATGTCCGGTAAGGGTCACAGTCTTGTCTGCTGTTGCAGCATCGCCTTCGCCCTCATTCCATCACCGTGTACGAAATAAATCCCTTGATCGTCAGTTCCTGATTGCCGGACGCATTTGTCGTATCCGTTGCCTTGACGCGCACATAATAGGTTCCGGGAACGAGACCTGTGATGTCGCTGCCTGTTCCAGCAGTCCAATCAGCCGCATCTGATTTCTTATACTCCATTGCAGTCGTAACGCCGGTTAGCGTTCCGTCATTGTTGTCTGCGGTCGTGCAGTCTGTTGCGGTGGCTGTAGTGGGCGCGTCCGGCGTCGTCTTTGCCGTCGGCGCGGTCAGCGCGATCGCGGCGTCAGCGGTCGGTGTACCTGAAACCGTGATCTGCGTGTAGCTGTCGCGGGTCACTTTTATCCCGCTAACCTCGGCAACGCTGTAATCTGTCGGGTAATAATACCCATCGACTGCGGTATAGACCACATCTGCCATAGCACCGGTCAGTCCGGTCTGTTCTGCATCGCCGGAATCCGTGGTTTTGGTCATATTGCTGCCCGGAGTGATGGTCACAGAAACGGTTGGCATTTCAATCACGAAATTTATACTTGAAACACCTTTGAGATATAGACCACTGCCCGAAAGACTTACACTATTAGACGGTGTCCCGTTCCATTTCAGTGTATTGCCGTCCTTTGTCCAGTTACCGCCGTCATAAATCTGACTTGTCTCTATTTCGATACTTGTAAATTTACCTGTAGCTGTAGTAAAGTTGAGTTCGAGCGAACCATAGGTGTACCAATCAGATCCAACATTTCCGCTCCCCGACTTTGTAAGTGTTATACCGTTTGCTGTATCGGAATAGCTGTTATTCCTTCTTATCTGATATTCTAATCCATTTCTGCCCGAATCGTTAATTATTGACGAACCCCATGTTACCATTTTGCTTGAAGATTCGGCATCGGGAACAGTGATCTCTGTGTTTGCCGTGGGCGTACCAGAAATGGTAACTACCGTATCGCTTGTTCTCTCAACGGTCACGCCGTTTTGTGTAAAGGTTTCAAACTCCGGGAAAGCTGCACCTATGAGTGCAGTATATGTCACTGTATCCATAGCACCGGGCAGATAGCTTTGTGTCAGTAATCCGCCGCTGCTCTTGGCGTTGGCACCGCCTGTCAGTCGAAATAAACTGTGACAGCGGAAATTTTCACACCTGCGGTATTTGAAGAACTGATCGTTACCTGCTGTGCGTTAATATCGGAAATCGTTGCATTACCGTCGAATGTTCCGGCTGAAGCAGATAATGAACTTTTGTTATTGCCCCAGCTATATGTCAGCACGACCTTTGTAATCGTCTCACCTTTTCGTGCGTTAATGGTCAAAGCACCGGATTTACATACTTGCATTCCGCTATCATTAGCACACATGTATCCGCATGAAACACTGTAATGCGTACCCGAAATAGTTTTCAAATTAGCAGACGGACTGGCAACAAGTGAGATATTCTCTGATACTTCGTCTGCTGCATACGCCGTCAGGCTCATGCCGGGGAACAGCCC
>CADADA010000014.1 GCA_902786515.1 uncultured Lachnospiraceae bacterium
CTGCAAGTATGTGAAAACTAAGGAACCGCCGTGTACCGAACGGTACGCACGGTGGTGTGAGAGGTCGGGGGATTATTCAAATCCCCCTCCTACTCGATACCCGAATTTTTTTGAAAAAACTTTGATGTAACTATTGACATTACATCAAAGAAATGCTATATTAACATTACGAACAGATGAAACCGTTATGGTTACAACAAGCTATAAGGGTGAATCTGAGATACAGGTCAAAAACGTGTATTTTAACTATCAAGCCGGTTGCCAAATATAAGCAGGTATGTGATGGCTGCCGGAGAAAATAATCTGATTGCCACCAAAGTGGCGGAAAGGCGGTATGTTATGAAGATAGCAGTAGTTGCAGCAAATGGAAGAGTAGCACAGAAGGTTATAAAGGAAGCATTGGATCGTGGCTTTGAGGTAAAGGCATTCAGTCGTGGAGATGATAATAAAACGGCAGCTTCCGATTACGTAGGGAAGGATATCATGGAACTCACAAAAGATGATCTTGTAGGATTCGATGCCGTAGTTGATGGATTTGGAGCATGGACGGATGACGAACAGCCGATGCATGTTAAGACATCGCAGCATCTTTGCGATATCCTTGCAGGAACGGAGACAAGGCTTCTGATTGTAGGCGGAGCAGGCAGCCTGTACGTGAATAAGGAGCACACCATTCAGGTTAAAGATGGAGCGGATTTCCCGGCGATGTTTCTTCCGCTTGCAAATGCGCAGGGACAGGAACTTGATGAGCTTCGTAAGAGAGATGATGTGAAATGGACATTCATCAGCCCGGCAGGTGATTTTCAGGCAGATGGGGAGAGAAGCGGTGAGTATATCCTTGCAGGCGAGGAACTTACTTTAAATGACAAAGGTGAAAGCATTATCAGCTATGCGGATTATGCGATTGCCATGGTTGACGAGATTGAAAACGGTGACCACATCAGGCAGAGAATCAGTGTTGTCAGGAAATAAAAGAAGTAACTATTGAAATTACAACGGATTCGACGTAAAATGATGGCAGGAGGTATTTAAAAATGCAGATTTCAAGCAGATTTACCATTGCCCTGCATATATTCTCCTGTGTGGATACATTTGGGGATGAGTACAAGGTTACCAGTGATTTTCTGGCATCCAGTATCAATACTAATCCTGTCATCATACGGAGAATTCTAGGTCAGCTAAGGAAAGCAGGGCTTATCAACGTAGCAAGAGGGACAGGTGGCATTACACCTACCAGACCATTATCAGAGATTACTTTCTACGATGTGTATAAAGCTGTGGATCCAATAGAGAGAGGCTCTCTATTTCACTTCCATGAAAATCCAAATCCGGAATGCCCTGTGGGACGGAATATCCATAATCTTTTGAATGACAAGCTCGATGCGATTCAGAAGGCGATGGAGGATGAGATGCGAAAGTACACGATAGAAGATCTTCATGAAGGAATGGAAAGCATTATAGCAAAAGAAGAATCTACATGAAGTTCAGCGGGATGGCTATAGATGAGCGATTCAGAAAGGGATGAGTGCAGTGAGATATTTCAGAAAAGGTATGAGTTGTGGCAAGGGTAATCGTAGCGAGCAGATAGAAAGATTAAAAAAAGAGATACAGACTGCCGATGGCATAGTAATTGGGGCTGGCGCAGGTTTGTCCACCTCTGCCGGATTTACCTATAGCGGAGAGAGATTTGATAAATACTTTTTTGATTTTGCTTTAACGTATGGGATTAGAGACATATACTCCGGTGGCTTTTATCCGTTTCCGGATGAAGAGACGCATTGGGCATGGTGGGCAAGACATATTTACTATAACCGGTATATAGATGCTCCAAAGCCGGTATATCAGGAACTTTTTGAGCTTGTGAAAGATAAGAATTACTTCGTTATCACGACAAACGTAGATCACATGTTCCAAAAAGCGGGATTTGATAAGAAGCGGCTGTTTTACACTCAGGGGGATTATGGGCTGTTTCAAAGCGTAAACCCTGATATCAGGGAGACAATCGATAACGAAGGCTGGGTTATGGAAGCGATGGAAGCACAGGGATTTATCAGAGATGAGAATGGTGTATTTCAGGTACCTGATGATGGCAGGCTGTCCATGCGTATTCCGACAGAGTTGATTCCTAAGTGTGAAGCTGATGGAAGCGGAGTAGTTATGAATCTTCGTTCAGATGACAGCTTTCTTGAAGATTCCGGATGGAGAAATGCCTCTGGAGCATATTCTGATTTTTTGAAAAGAAATGAGAAACTGCATGTTCTTTACCTGGAACTTGGTGTAGGGGCGAATACACCCGTTATAGTGAAATATCCTTTCTGGCAGATGACGATGGATAATGAAAATGCCGTATATGCATGTCTTAATTATGGAGAAGCATTTTGTCCGGAAGAGATTGAGAACAGGGCAATTTGTATCGATGGAGATATTGGCGAAGTATTTATGGAGATGAAGAAATAAGTTAGAGGCGGTGTGGCTAATGACGCAGGATGAAAGAAGAATATATCTTATAAAGTATTTGTTGAACGAGCAGAAGCGTATCAGGGTATCAGGGATTCCGGAAAATGCTGATGAGCAGAAACAGCTCTTACGCTCTCTTATGAACGTCCGGGAGCCATTGCCGATACCGGATGATTTTTTGGAGGTTCAGGATGAGTATCTGAAGGAGAGAAATAGGGAGAGGGGCATTACAGACGTGGAGGATTTGTCACCGGTTATATCAGATGACAGGCTTTATATCTGGCAGGGAGACATCACCACTTTGAAATGCGATGCCATTGTCAATGCCTGTAACAGCCAGATGCTGGGATGTTTCCGGCCGATGCATTCCTGCATAGATAATTTTATCCATACCTACGCTGGGATTTCGTTAAGACTCAGAATGAATAAAATTATGGAAGAACAGGGGCATGAGGAGCCGACCGGACAGGCAAAAATCACATCCGGATATAATTTGCCTGCTAAGTATATTTTGCATACTGTAGGTCCAATAATTCAATTTGATGTAACGGATGAAGATAAAGAATTGTTGGCAGGCTGTTATCGGTCCTGTCTTGAACTGGCTGCAGAAAATGGAGTGGAATCAGTAGCTTTCTGCTGTATCTCTACTGGTGTGTTCAGATTTCCACAGGGACTGGCTGCTGAAATCGCAGTTAAGACGGTTACTGAATATCTGGATAAGGAGCCGGGGATAAAGAAGGTTATCTTTAATGTGTTCAAGGATGAGGATTTGATGATATATAACAGGCTGCTTAATTAAAAATGTCAGGAATTTTGCTTAAAATCAATGCATCTGTGGAATGGGGGTTATTATGCATTTAAAATTTAGAAGATATAAGGAGTAAAGATGAAGGAATTATTAGCTAATTTGGAAGATAACGAGTGGAACTTAGAATATATAGATCATGACAGGCAAATAGCCCGTGCAATAGTGTTTGATGATGAAGGATATTATTATTTTGTCAGAGCAATTCGTGATGATGATTTTGGAAAAGCAACGCTTATTGAGACAGCTGGTGGCGGTGTGGAATCAGGCGAAGAATTACAAACTGCCATAAAAAGAGAACTGAAAGAAGAATTAGGAGTCAGTGTAGAGATTATTTGTAAACTCGGAGTGGTAAGTGATTACTATAATTTGATTCACAGGCATAACATCAATAATTATTTCCTTTGCAGGATAACAGACTTTGGCGAAAAGGAACTTACTAAGGAAGAAATAGAAGACTTTAAATTATCAACACTAAAACTTAAATATGATGAAGCGGTGAAGGAATATGAAAAATGTTCAAGCACGAAATTGGGACGACTTGTTGCAAACAGAGAGATGCGGGTTTTGCAATATGCAAAGGATGTTGTAACATTACTTAAATAATTGAAAAAATAACTAAAAATGGCGTAGTCACGACCACATGATTACGCCACAATTCTTTATTCTTCCGTGTCTTCCCAGGCATTCTCATCAGGCGTATAGCCTTTCTTTACTAAAGACTTTTCAATGAGTTTTACTATAAATCCACTGATTATGCAAAGAGCCATGATTAACCATCCTCCGATTATATTTGAAGATAGAGAATAGCTGCTTTCTGCCCCGTAAATACCGCCGGTTTTAATCAGTGATACCAGATTCCAGATAAAGAAACAGGTAAGCGATAGCGGTGAAAGAATCTTTATTGAAATCACAAACCACCATGCAGACATTTTAAAACTATCTGTATTACGATTCACTTCTTTCAAGACCTTAAGTGGATTGAAAAGCCAGCCAATGGTTACAGCTTCAAGGATACCCACCAGAATTAAACTGTATGAATTACACCAATGATCAACAATATCCAGCCATGCAAGCCCTCCTCCGGTAGTAAACCAGAGAGAAAGAATACTGGCAACAATACAACAATAAAGAGTTGTTTTTTTATGTGACAGCTTAAACTTGTCAGAGAGTGCAGTTGATACGCCTTCAATGATTGAAAATGCGCTATCAATTGCAAGCGTACACAGACAGAAATAAAATACAAAAGCAAAAATTGCATTAGCCACACCATTATTAGTCAGCAAAACGATGGACTGTGGATATACAATAAATGCTGTTCCGATACCGGAATCAGTCATATTGTTAAGCTGACCGGTTCCACTCATTGTTGTAAAAAGCACGATACCGGAAAGAATACTGATGGCGAAATCTGAAAATGCAATAATCATGGAATCTTTAGCAATATTGGCATCTTCCGAAAGGAAAGAACCGTAAGCTACCATGATTGCCATCATAATCGAAAGCGAGTAAAATACCTGTCCGATGGCATCAATCCAGAGATCTGCACTTCCTAGGGAAGAGAAATCCGGAATAAAGAATTTTGCTATTCCATCTAGTGCATTTGGCATCAGAATTCCTTTTACAGCAAGAATTACAAGGCACAAGATTGGAAGAAATACTGTGTATTTTACAACCTTTCCAACCGTTCCGGTACCATTTCTTATACATGCGTAGATTAATACCCAGGCGATTACCAGACATCCTAATACAGGTAATGAAATGGTACCATATCCGGATGTTGTTCCGGTTGTTTTAATTAACCCGGCCCAAATACCTGAAGCTTTTTCGGTATTGCCGGTTAGATTAGCGAAATTAAAGCTTGCAAATGTCATCATGATAACCCATGCAAATACCACGGCATAATACACAGAGATTACAAAGGCGTTCGATACTGCGAACCAGCCTATAGGTTCCGTCTTCTTTCTGATACCTTCAAGCGCGCCGGGGGCACCACAATGCATCTTACGCCCGATTGAAATCTCCATCATAAGAAATGGTATACCAATTGCCAGCATGGCTAAAAGGTAAGCAAGTAAAAATGCTCCACCACCATGTTTTGCCGCAAGACCGGGAAAACGCCAGGCGTTGCCTAAGCCTACTGCCGATCCTATAGATGCAAGGATAAACTGGGAGCGGGAACCCCAGCTGCCACGTTTTTCATTACTCATAATAATCCTCTTTTCATACATTTATTTATAATTAACAATCATACTTTACAAGCTTACCATAATAATAAAAAAAATCAATATTGATATAATTTTATGTTTAAGATAACGAGTGGATTACATAATAATTATAAAAGAAGAAGCATTTCAAGGATGTAAGTTATTCATATATTAAAACGGTTTTTGATGATGGAAAATACTACTTGTAATTTTATGCTTATATATATATAATGAATTTACAGAAATTGATTTCGGCGAAATCGATTTCTGTAAAGTTTGATTAGACTCAAGGAGGTGCGATATGCAGGATGTATTTAGGGGGAGAGCTTCTGAATTAAGGATTCTTGATAAAAAAATTAAGCAGAACGGTTTTGTTATGACGGTTTTGTATGGCAGACGTCGAGTTGGTAAAACAAAGCTAATAAATAAATTCATGCATGATCATGATTACAAATGTGTTTCATTTACGGCGGTTGAAAGAGGTGAGGCAGAACTGTTATCAATGATGACGGAATCTGTCTTAAATGCTCTGGCACCAGAATTGTTAGGGAATATTACTTTTAACAGTTTTGAAAATCTTTTTGATTATATTGGAAAGCAAGCTGAAAATGAAAGGATTATTTTCTTTATAGACGAATATCCATATCTTGCGAAACAGTGTCCGTATATTCAATCAGTTCTTCAAAAACAGATTGATTTAAAATGGAAAAAAGGAAATCTATTTTTTATAATATGCGGTTCTTTAGTTAGTTTTATGAAAGATGAAGTGTTAGCTGAAACTGCACCATTGTATGGAAGAAGCGATTTGGAATTAAAGCTGAGACCATTTAATTATTTGGAAACAGCAGAATTCCTGGATGGATACACAAATGAAGAAAAGGCCATATGTTATGGACTTACAAATGGAGTTGCAAAATATATTGAGCAGTTTGATGTGAGTGAAACATTGGAAGCGAACATCATTGAACAGTTTTATTCGATTGGAGGATATTTTTCGGAGGAACAGATTAAAACTGTAATTACAAGTGAAAAGCAGAATCCTGCATTATATAACTCAATTATTTCAGCAGTGGCGACAGGGCATACAAAAAATAACGAAATTGCATCATATGTGGGAGTAAATGAAATAACATATCCATTAAAAGTTCTTGTCAAAGCTGAGTTGTTAGAACGAAGAGTTGCAAAAAGACCATACTATGTTCTAAATGATAGTATGCTTGAGTTTTGGTTCCGTTATGTAAATAGGGCAACTAGTCTGATTAATGCTGATAATGGTGAAGTATATTATTATTCATCAGTAAAAGGAAGTTTGTATGATTTTATGGGAAAAGTTTTTGAAAAAATGGCTAAGGAATATCTATTAGCACATGCAGGCATGGGAGATTTTCCAATCCTTACGGATGTCACTGATTATCAGGATACAGTTTTGGATGAAGATAAAAAACAAAAACAAATTGAAATAGACTTGCTGGGAAAGAATGGAAAACAGATATTTCTAGTTGGAGAATGTAAGTTTAAAAATTCTGAGTTTGATAAAGCAGAATATGATAAGTTTTTGGATAAAATTCATTATATTCCGGCAAATAATCCGGTAGTATGCATCTTTTCACTTGGAGGCTTTTCTAAATATGTAAAAGATAATTCAAAAGGATGTAAGTTGATTTCTTTAGATGATATGTATGAGAAAAATATGGAATAGCAGTAGATATAGAGAAAGAATTAAATATACGTTTGAAATAACCGCTCAAGTTTGCAGACTGTGGGGCGGTTATTTTGTTTTATGTTGACAATATCGATTATCGATGATAAAATATCGATAATCAATATCGATATTCGCTATAGCATGTAAAGAAAGTGGGATGTTTAAAATGGCCAGAGAAAAATACAAAACGCTCACAGAGCAAATGTTTTACATTCTGATGTGCCTGAAAACCGAGAATTGTGGCATTGATATTATGGAAAAGGTGGCAGATATGACAGATGGAAGAGTAGATATAGGTCCGGGCACACTCTATGCACTATTAAGTGACTTTGTTAAACAGGGAATTATAATAGAGACTGCCGTGGAAGGGAGAAAGAGGAGTTATATCATAACCGCAAAAGGGAGAAATATGTTGGAAGAAGAATACAAAAGATTAAAAACACTGGTTACTGATTATGAAAAACTTAACTGATTTGGGGTACATAAGAAGGGAAGAGATAATGAATAAAGGTAATAACACATTAAAAAAATTTAGAATAATAAGGCCTGAAAAACTGGAAAATACAGAAGAATATTTGGGAAAAATGGCTGAAAAAGGATGGATGTTACAGTCAATTAAAGGTGGAAATACATTTGTGTTTGAAAAATGTGAACCTAAAAAGGTGAAATTTTCAGTAGAAATTATATATGATGGAAGTTATTTTGATACATGTCCAACAGAAAAAAATGAAGAATACATAGATATGTGTGAAAGTTGCTGATGGAAATTTATCTGCTCTACACAGCTATATTACATCTTTTATACGGAAGACATGAATGTTAAAGAAATCGAGAGTGATCAGGTATTAAAGTTTAATACAATAAAGAAAAAGCTGAAAACACAAATGGCTTTAACGATAACTACTAGTATAGGTTTGATTCTATATCTATTTTTCAGCATATACGGAGGTAGTATTAATAGAATTGAAAGTGATTTTTTTTATTTTCACAACATAATTCTGCTACTATTTTCGTGTTTATATTCATTATATTTTGATTTGAAAAATATGGTATGGATGTGCAGAGCAGGAAAAATTGTTGAGCAGGGTGGGAAAGTACCGGGAAGAAAAGAAAAGCCCTTTAAATTCAAAATTACTTTGTGTGGTATCATAGTCATAGCAGACTGTATAATTGGAATCTGGTCTGTAAATGCGTGTGGATACAAAACGGGATATTTCATACTGATAATGTGGGTGATGATTTTTGCCTTTGTATGCTTTTTAACAATGATTCGCAGCATCTCTGAAAGAAGCAGACTCGGACGTAAATCAAATGTCGTTTTTCTTATGCTCATGACCTCAGGAGTAACTATGATAATAGGAGTAATAGTAGTAATATATATTGTTTTCATTATAACTACCGGAAAATATTTTAAGAATGTGAATTGCGATAAGCATGATATGATTACACTTGAAAATTTTGATAATACGGATAAAATAGAACTTAGAAAAAGAAATGAAGATAAATTTATACTGAGTATGTGTACATATGATATAATTGGAGAAAACAGATGCAGGGCAGATGTATATTATTCAAAATACGAAAGAATAATAGAACGTCTGATAAATGATGCAAAAACTGATAAGGATATATATGGCGGATTTGAGTATGAATTTAAAAATGCAAAGAAAATAGATAACGAAAAGTACACTATATATCAGGTGTTAAATGAGTATGGACGATACCAATATTTGATATATAATAAAAATAATATTGTATTAATAGAGTTGAGAAAAAAATAAATGAAAAAAAATTAGAAGTGATTGAGAAATATTTTATTAAATTAAAGAGCTAAAGAAATAAATTAGAAAAATGAGGTAAAAAAATGAGTGAAAAGAAAAACAGATGTTACATGTCAGCAAGTGCATTTTTAAAATTTGTATATCCGGAGGAATATATACATGTTCCACATCAAATGAACAAGAAATATTTATACATAGACTATGAGCCGGCAGAGGTGATTACAAGCCTGCAGGATGATTGCAGAATTCAAACAGGTTGTCATCCGATAAATTTAAGTTCTTTAATATTTGGTTCTATTGAAGATCCAAATAAATTAGAGAGAAAAGTGAAACGTGATCTTAAAAAATATAATTATTCATTTGAGGGATTCGTGAATAAAACAATAGATGGGAAATATTTACAGGGTGTAAAATACACTTTCAATGACAATGGAGTTGATAAGTATGGAGAAACATATTCAATAGTTATCAATGGAAAGTTTCTTCATTTACTCAGCTTTTTCTCAGAGATGAAAACGTTGCAGGAGAATAAAGACTCGTGGGATTCGATGTGTAGTGAGTCTAAGTGGAGAGATAATTGTAAATAAGTTACCGCAAGATGCAGATGAAATATGTTGAATTATTTTAATTGGAGGAAAAAATGATAAAAGTATATTGTTACAGCAAGTGCTCAACTTGTAAAAAGGCCCTTAAATGGCTGGATGATAATAAGATTGAATATGAATTGGTTGACATTAAAGAAAATAACCCTGACGAGACAGAGATTAGGAGGCTATATGAGAAAAGTGGTTTACCGTTAAAGAGATTCTTTAACACGAGTGGAATGATTTACAGAGAGATGCAATTATCTAAAAAGCTTCCGTACATGAGTGAAGACGAACAGATAAAGCTGTTAGCGACGGATGGAATGCTTGTAAAACGCCCATTATTAATTACGGATCGGACAGTACTTACCGGATTTAAGGAAGCGGAATGGGAGAAAGAACTGGACATCGGATAATATGCTTTTGATAAATTTCACGACGAGAAATTTTTCAGTTTCAAGGCGGAGAAATGAGGCTTAGTGGGCAAGTCATCTAATTTAATGTACTCTCGGAATGGAGGATTAGCATGAAAAATGAATCAGAAAGAAGATTGGCTGTGATTTTTCCGGGTATCGGATATCACAAGGACAAGCCGCTTTTATATTATGCGACAAAATTATTACAGGGCAGGGGATATGAAATAGTAAATATCACATTCAGGGACATGCCGGCGAAGATAAAAGGCGATAGAGAAATGATAAAAAAGGCAGCAGAAATTGCTTCGTTACAGGCAAAAGAGCAACTGGCAGAAATAGATTTCACTGCATATGAAAAAATAATTTTTATAGGAAAAAGCATTGGTACGGTGGCTCTTGCAAAGTTTGCCGGTGAACATGAGATAAAAGCAAAGCAGGTGTGGTATACTCCGCTTGAGGAAACATTTTCATATAATCAGCATGAAGTAATTGCTTTTATCGGCGAAGATGATCCATGGTCGAATGTGGACAATGTGAAAAAATATGCGTTGGAGCAAGGAATAACATTGTATTCCTATGAAGGCAGCAATCATTCTTTAGAATCGGAAAACGTTGATAAAAATATTGAAATTTTACGCGAAGTAATTAAAAAAACACGGGATTATCTTTTCTCACGTAAATCATATTCCTTATCTTCTAAAATGATTTGAATCATAATGCTTGCAAAACAAGGATCAAATTGTGAGCCTAAACCGTTTTCTAATTCTGCTATAACCTGCTCCTGAGGAAGAGGTTCACGATAACTTCTATAGCTTGTCATGGCATCATATGCATCGGCTACGGCGATAATTCTGGCTTGTTCAGGGATATTCTCACCTTTGATACCGTCAGGATAACCGTTACCGTCGTATCTCTCATGATGCCATCTTGCACCAACATAAAGAGATTCTTTTTCTTTAATATTTTTTAAAATGTTAGAACCAATAACAGGGTGATTTTTAATAATTTCATATTCGGCATCGTTTAATTTTCCCGGCTTATTGATAACAGCATCAGGAATACCAATTTTTCCGATGTCATGCAGAAGTCCAATCATATAAATATCATTCTGGTCAGACTCATTATACCCGTAACGTCTTGCAATTTCTTTAGAATAAGCAGCTACACGTCCGGAATGACCTTTAGTATAAGTATCCTTTGCATCGATGGTTTCAGCCAAAGTCTGTACAATATGGATGAGCATCTGCTCATTTTCAATAGTTTTATTATATACAGCCTGCTCAAGGTCGGTTTTAGATTCCGCCCAGTCAAAAATCTGCTGAATAACAACCATTACCAAAAAACTGATAAGACCGGAAATCATGGACACAAGATTGAAATCTTTCTGTGTAAAAACAATGGTGATGATTTCTACAATGCACATTAACATAAAAATAAGAAAACCTGTGGCGGTGTACATATAGTCTTTAATATGTTTCTTATGAACGTCTAAAAGCAGAGTTGATGTAACACATAAAATTATAACTGCAAGCACTGCGTCTATATAAATAGCGGATAATTGAAACGATTTTATACCGGTAAAATGTATAATTGTCCATACAATAAAATTAATCAACGCAATGCAAAAAAGTGTCGTGTGCAACGCATTATAGCGTCTGTTCTGGATTTCATTAATGTAGATAAGAAGTGCAAAAGGCATCATCATACAGAAAAAAATCCCATAAACCCGTCAACGTAGTATAAGTCAAATACAAATGGAGTAAATTGTGAAACGGATATAAGCCAGCAGGCAACATTAAAGATACCAAGTGCAGCATACAGCATATTAATACGTTGATGATTCAGAACTTGAATTATTAAAGCGACAACAATCACCAACAAAGATGCAATCAGTAAAACAACTGCCATAGTAAATGATAAACCGTATCTTGAGGTCATGTATGTATTGAAACCTTCAGATGTTGTCAAAAATGTTTCGAAAACCAAAGTTGGATTCCATTCTGTTTTAGAGCGTACAATCTTCAGTTCAGCACCCGCATCAAACTGATTAACAGGTATGGTCATATAAAATTCTTTGAGAGAACCTCCAGGAATTCCCGTATCACTGATTCTGTCGAAAGATTTTCTCAATTCGCCATTTATGAATACTTTTACGTCACTCCTGTTTTGAAAGCATAATAACTGATTTGATTCTATATTTTCAGGAAGTTTCGTAATTAGAGTAAAATCTTCAGAGTAAGCCCTTTCATCTTTGTAGCTTCTTCCGGTTTTGAAATGATTTCCTTCGGAATCAATAACAGTCCAGTTTTCGATATATTGTAATTCCTGTTTTTCTGATAATTGATTTACATTATTAGTTAAATGAACACCGCAAAAAAAGCTGAACGCAATCATACAAAAAAACATTATCTTTAAAATAATCCAAATTTTATTAATCCTTACGTTATTTTCCATAATGGTTTCCTCTCAAATGCCGTTTGAATTAAAAATAATAACATAAATATTATATCATATACACATATAAAATATCTATATATATTTATAATAAAGAGCATTGAGCGAAATATCCTGAAACAGAAGGTAATGACAGTTTTTACCTTGAATAAAAAATACTATTGAAATATAATATAGTTAAATTTCAGATACCAATCGAAGTAGAAAAGGAAAATATGAGTAAAACAGATGAAGATTTTATTAGTTGCAGTCAATGCAAAATACATTCATTCATGTCCGGCAGTATATAGTCTGAAAGCGTATGCCGATGAATACAAAAAAACCGATACAGAGATAGAGATAGCCGAATACACCATCAATGACAGGTACGGTGATGACCTTTCGGATATAATCAAAAGAGAGGCAGATGTAGTAGCATTTTCCACATACATCTGGAACGTGGACAGAGTTTTAAAGCTGATTAGTGATATCAGAAAAATACGTGGGAACAATGTGAAAATCTGGGTAGGAGGACCGGAAAGTACCTATGCACCGGAAAAATTCCTTGTACGGGCTGAAGAAAATGTAAATCACAACAATCAATTTGAAACAAATATCGAGAAGATGGCTGATGTATGTATATTGGGTGAGGGAGAGCAAATCTTTACGGAACTTGCAGACAGCACACCGGAATCTTTGTATACCATAAAGGGTCTGGCACTACCGTCGGAAGATGGAGTAAGATATACAGAAAATGCGCCTATAGTAGAAATGAACAAGATACCATTTTTATATAATAATCTCTCGTTGTTTGACAACAGAATCATATATTACGAGTCAAGCAGAGGATGCCCCTTTAACTGTGCATACTGTCTGTCGAGTATAGACCGTAAGGTTCGGTTCAGAAATATAGACATCGTAAAAAAAGAACTGCAGTTTTTCCTGGATAATGAAGTAAGACAGGTGAAATTTGTAGACAGGACATTTAACTGCAATCACCGTCATGCGGGAGAAATCTGGAAATATATATGTGAGAATGACAATGGAATAACCAATTTTCATTTTGAGATAGAGGCGGCTCTTATAACGGATGAAGAAATAGAATACTTAAAAACATTTCGTCCCGGACTCATACAGATGGAGATAGGAATACAATCTACAAACGAAGAAACGCTTAAACAGGTAAACAGAAAATCAGAGATTGATAAGATAGAGTACGTGGTTGGAAAAATTCGTGAGGGCAATAATATTAATCTGCATCTGGATTTGATTGCAGGTCTGCCTTATGAAGATATGGAAATATTCAGAACATCTTTCAACAGAGTATATAAAATGAGGTCTGACCAGTTCCAGCTTGGATTTTTAAAAGTTTTAAAAGGAACGGAAATACAAAAAAAATGTGAAGAATTTGGAATCATTTCTTCAGCCGATTCGCCATATCAGGTTCTTACGACAAAGTGGATGTCATATAGTGAGTTAGTGGAACTGGAGCATATGAGCGATATGATAGAAGCATTTTACAACTCACGATTTTTTATAAGAAGCCTTCCATATATAGAGCAGTTGTTTGAAAGTCCGTTTGAAATGTATAAAAAACTTGCAGAATACTATATAAGAAAAGGTTATCACATCAGACAGCCGTCAGCACAAAAGAGGTATGATATCATGCGGGATTTTGTGAGTGAGCAGGATACTTTTAACGTGCAGTTAAAAAATGCGATTGAGAATTATATTGCATTTGACAAGGCGCTGCATTTTAACAAAAGCAGACACATGGAACACACAGAGACGTTTAAATTTCCTGATGGAGAAAAAACATATTATTTTAACTACCGAAACAGAAATCCTGTAAATGGTGAAGCTATGCATCATGAAATATAAAACCGGAAGAAAGAGGTGACAGCAAATGAAAGCAGCATTAGTAGCGTGTTCCAATGGGCAAAGCAGAGCAAATGAGGGGCTGATAAATCAACTGACGGAATACCTCAGACAGTTGAAAATCGATATTGTAGAAGGCAAATTTATATATGCACGTGATGGCGTTTTTTCTGGAAGTGCAAAAGAGCGTGCAGATGATTTGATGAATTTCTACACAAATGAAAAAGTGGATTTTATCTTTGATGTGTCGGGAGGAGATATCGCAAATGAAATAATTCCATATCTGGATTTTAATATTATCAGGAAATCAGAAACAGTTTTCTTCGGATACAGCGATTTGACAACCGTTATAAATGCAATGTATACTGAAACAGGAAAATATTCAGTTCTGTATCAGGTTAAAAATCTTGTATGGGGCGAATCGGATAAGGTAAGAGAATTACAGCAGCAGAGATTTAAAAATACATTCAGGGAACGGGGAACGGAACTGTTTGATATCAGTTATGATTTTTTACAGGGAAATAAAATGGACGGAATACTGGTTGGTGGCAATATCAGATGTTTATTGAAACTGGCCGGAACTCCGTACATGCCGGATATGAGAAAAAAAGTGTTGCTGCTTGAGGCAAGAGGCGGGGAAGCGCCGCAGCTGGCAACATATTTTTCACAGCTTGAGCAAATGGGAGTTTTTCAAAAAGTTTCAGGAGTTATTCTGGGAACATTTACCTGTTATGAAAATTCGGTTCCGGACCGGTCTGTTTACGAATTATTAAAACCACATATTCATGACGGACTTCCGGTTGCAAAGACGAAAGATGTGGGACACGGATTTGATTCTAAAGCAGTGAAGATAGGATGTTATGTAGAATATAAAATTTAACACTTATAGAAAGGTGATGCAAAAGGGTGAAAAGGGGAAGAATTAAGTGGTACATTGTTTTTGTGGTTATTACATTAGTTACAATATGGAAGTGGGAGTTGATTGTATCAGCCATAAAAGAGATTTTTCGTATTCCCGTATATATTACCTGTTCCTGTATACTTTTGATGATGCTTTACTTTTGCGTGGAAGGCTGTATAATCAGTACCATAGCGGGTGAAAACAATGTGAAAATCAAATGGATTGATTGTTTCAGATGCGCGTTATTTGCAGCATTTTATAAGACTGCAACATTGGGAACAGGCTCAGGAGTGGCAGAGATATATTATCTTGGGACTAAGGGAATAAAGACATCTGAATCGACCTGCATTACACTTGCTCAATATACTATTCAGAAGATATCATTGACACTGTTCGGATGTGCAGGATATCTGTTTATTTTATTACATGATAAAAACAATGTGTGGGAGTACAGACGGTGGATTGTATCGGGTTTAATAATCTCACTTGTAATATCAGGAGGTTTGTTTAGCATATCATATTCCGCAAAAATAGCGGGATGGATGGCAGGTTTAATCTCACGGATTTTGAAAAACAATGATGAAAAAAGAGAAAGATTATTGAACAGGGTATCAGAGTTTAATAATACGGGAAAAAGAATCTGGAATAAAAATGTGATTGTTTCAATTATGCTCAATATCCTGAAATTTGCAGCGTGGTATAGTATTCCCATGATGATTTATTTAGATGGGGATGGTTTAAAAATGTATCACATTTGTTATATGGCAGTTATAAATATGTTGGCGGGAGTTATGGTCTCACCGGCAGGAGTAGGAACCTTTGAATACGTATTTATGATGTTTTATGGAGAAACATATGGGGTACTGGCAGCAACGGCTCTTATTTTATACCGCTTCTTTACCATGATTGTTCCAATGCTCCCGGGAGCAGTATATGTAATTAAAGGAAAAAAATGAAAATTTATTATCGGAAAGGAAAGAAAAAATGTCAAGAGAAAAGATGATTATTTTATTCAGGGTAATAATACCTTTGATTATTGCAGTGTGTTCATTTACTGTTATCACCGATTATTCAACATCGAAGAAGGTTCACGAGAAGACACTGAATTCGCTGGATGAGAAAAAGAAAACAGTTCTTGAACTGTCAGGCGGTGCAACGGCAGCATCGGTTGCTATAACACTGGTACCCGGAGATGCAGGTACACCTATAGCTGAGAAACTGGCAGACTTAAGCGGCTATTTCCTGATTGTGTTTTCGGCAATATATTTAGAAAAATATCTTGTAACAGTCATGGGGTTTGCAGCATTTAAGATACTGATTCCGGTGGCATGTGTTTTGATTGCCGCAAATACTTTTATGCGGAGAAGACAATTTGATGAACTGGCGGCAAAGCTTGCAGTATTTGGAATTGTGATTTACTTAATCATTCCTACAAGCATAATGGTTTCGGATTTTATTGATGAAAAATATAGTGAGTCGATTAATATGACGATAGAATCTGCAAAAAACAGCACAGAAGATATTGAGACGGAAGAAGAGGATACAGACAGCGGATGGTGGGATGGAATTGTATCAAAGGTTGAAAATAAAGTAGATGAAACAATTCAAAAATTCGAAGATATATTAAATAAGATGATAGAAGCATTGGCAATACTCATTGTTACATCATGTTTAATACCAATTGCCGTGATAATCTTCTTTTTGTGGGTATCCAAAATAATATTTGGAATTGATTATGATTTGAAAAATGTTAATCCACCAAGAGGAAGTGAAGCGCTTAAGTATATTAAGCAGGAAAGAGAAAACTAAACATTGTTTAAATCCAATAATTATGATAAAATAGTGTCATGTGATTTGTGGGAGGAATGCACGGCAGATAAGAAGATAATCTGTCCGATCTGACGGATTAGAGGAGGAATACAAATGGATTGGATTTTAAATGAAGAAGCACGTAAGCGAAAATTGTGGAAAACAATATTTATTTTAGTAATATGTGTAGGCTTGAACTTTGGAGGAAGATTTTTATCAGGTAATTTTAATCTTCCGGTGTGGTTTGATACAATAGGTACCTATTTAGCTGCGTATTATGTTGGAATAGGAGGAAGTCTTTTAACAGGAGTAGTGAGCAGCCTGCTGAATGGATTTCAGGATGTTACATCTATGTTGTATTTGTGTACAAGCCTTGAAGTAGCGGCTATCTGGGGATATGCGGCACACAAAAAACGTTTAAGAAACTATGGATACGTATTAATTGTAGGATTTGTGATAGGAATTATTGCAGTGGTATTGTCGGCACCGGTGAACCTTATTTTCAGAGGCGGACGTTCGGGAAATATTTGGGGAGACGCGTTGTTTGACATGCTCAGATGGTATAATGTTCCAAAAGCAATTGCTGCATTTGCGGATGAAGCGATTGTAAACATATTTGATAAGCAGATAAGTGCAGTAACCGGTTGCTTAATTATACATCTGACATTCTTCTTTTCAGACAAGATGAAATCAAAAAATGCAAAAAAGGTTACGGCAGACCTCCTTATTGCAGCACTTATACTAGTACCTTTGTCAGGTTTACAGGGAAATACCGTGGACGTAAATGCAGATACTATCACAGATGAATATGCCGATGTAATGGGCAATTATATGGCGGTCATTTATGACAGCAACAATGGAATGCCTTCGTCTGAGGCGAATGTGGTCGAAGAAACGGATGATGGATATATCTGGATTGGAAATTATGCGGGACTTACAAGATACGATGGTACAAAATTTCAATTTATGACGGAGGGTGGAATATCTAACGTTACAGCCATGGCGAAAGACGATAATGGTGTACTGTGGATAGGTACGAATGACAGAGGAGTCGTCCGTTATGAAAATGGAGAGTTTAAGTTTTATTCTACATATGACGGACTTTCGGGAAACTCGGTGCGCTCCCTTGCAATAGATGATGAAGGCGTAGTCTATGTGGGTACAATGAATGAATTGTGTACGATTGATGCCGATGAGAATATAGTCAGGGTAGAAGGCGATATAATTTATGTCAGAAGCCTTGAAGTTTACGGCAGTGGTGTTATCGGCGTAACAAACGAAGGAGAATTATTCGCTGTAGAAGACGGAAAGAAAGTTTGCGGAACATTCAGTAAAGACAGTGAAGCATTATATACGAGCGTGGGAGTAGACAAACAGGGTCTTGTTGTTGGAAATGCATCTAATTACATCGAAAGAGTTTCGTATGAAAACAAGAAATTTACAATAGGTGATAAAATCAGCATAGATACACTTGAAAATGTAACATCAGTAAGAGTTGATTCGAAGAACAGAGTTTGGGTGTGCGCTGAGAATGGTATCGGGTATATGTTGGATGACAACACTATGCAGGTATTGAATTACAACGGATTTGACAGTTCAGTTCAATGGATGCACGAGGATTATGAGGGAAATCTCTGGTTTGCCTCTTCACGATATGGTGTTTTAAAACTGTCAAAGAACAACTTTGTTGATATATTTACAATGGCAGGTGTTCCGGATAATGTTGTTAATGCACTGACTATCTATGATGATGAGTATTATTGTGCAACAGATGGCGGATTGTATGTGATTGATAAAACACAAAGAAAACAGGTACACAACAAACTGACAGAACATTTAGAGGGAGAAAGAATAAGAGCGTTATTGAAGGACAGTAATAACAATCTGTGGGCGTTCAGTTATGGAAATAAAGGACTTGTAAAATACAGTGCTGACGGTGATATTACTGAGTTTACAATGGATAAAAGCGGTGTTACAAACAACAGGTTCAGATGTGGTATAGAATTAGAAGATGGTACAATTGTAGCAGGTACAAGTGATGGTGTTAATTATATCAAAAATGATAAGGTGACAGGAACAATTTCTGCGGATAATGGTATGACTATTACACAGATACTGTGCCTTATATCCACAGATAACGGAGAAGTATATGCAGGAAGTGACGGAGCCGGAATTTATGTGATAAAGGATGGAAAAATAACCGACACTATTACCACAGAGGACGGGCTCTCATCAGATGTTATCTTAAGGATTGTATCAGACGGTGCAGACGGATACTTTGTAATAACAAGTAATTCTCTGTGTTATATGAAAGACGGAAAAGCAAACCAGCTTACAAATTTTCCATACTTCAATAACTTCGATCTGGTGAATGTTGGAACTGATTCATATGTCATATCAAGTAACGGATTGTATGTTGTTAATACAGAGGACCTTAAGAATAATCGTGATAATCTGATATACAAACACTATAGTAATACAGAGGGATTATCTGAGAGTGTTACTGCAAATTCATGGAACTGTGTGGAAAATGATGAGTATCTTTACCTTTGCTGTAATAACAGCCTGATGAAATATAAAATCAATAGTGAACAGGATAAGGAAAAGGTATACAAGTTTGGCGTTGAGAGTGTCATTGCAGAAGGAAAAGAAATCAAGGAAAATAATGGCGTTTATCTGATTGATTCAGAGGCTAAGAAAATTACCATAAAGGCATCTATCAGAAACTACTCATTAAATAAGGTGAAGGCCAGATATTACATAGACGGATTAGAAGATAATCCACCGATTGTTTCACAGGATAATATTGTACCTATCCAGCTTACTAACTTAAAATACGGTCGTTACAAAGTACATTTGCAGTTGGTAAGTGATAATGAAACTGAGATATTTGACGAACAAACCTATATAATAAAGAAAGATGCCCAGATGTGGGAAAAAGACTGGTATAGAACATATTTGATAGTGATGCTTGTCTGGTTTGTTATTTTTGCCACATGGCTGGTAATGACATGGGTTAATAATATCAGAAAGAGAAAAGACCTTGAGAAGTACAATATAAGACTGGAAAAGCAGGTGGCAGAGCAGACGGAAGCAATAAAGCTGCAGGCTGAGAAGATGGAAAAATTCCAGTGGTCTGTTATAGAAAGTATGGCATCGCTTATAGAGAGCCGTGACGGTAATACGGGAGAACATGTTATCAATACAAGATATTATGTTTCCATTATTGTCAATAAAATGTATGAAGAGAAGAGACATCCGGACATCATCGACAAAAAATTTGTTGAAAATCTTGTAAGGTCGGCTCCTCTGCATGATGTAGGAAAGATTAAGATTTCAGATACAATTTTGAATAAACCTGGACGATTTGAAGACTGGGAATTTGAAATCATGAAAAAACATTCAGAATATGGTGGCGAAATTATCGGCAATATACTGGGTGAAGATGCAGATGAGAAATTGATGGAAATGGCAAGGGATGTTGCTCTTTATCATCATGAAAAGTGGAATGGTAAAGGATATCCTACGGGAAAGAGTGGAGAAGATATCCCGCTTGCTGCAAGAATTATGGCAGTTGCAGACGTGTTTGACGCACTTGTATCAAAACGTGTATATAAAGATTCAATGTCTCTTGATGAAGCATTCGGTATTATTCAAAAAGACAGTGGTGTGCATTTTGATCCTGAGGTTGCAGAAGTATTCTTAAGCTTAAGAAGTGTTGTAGAAAAGAGACTGGAAAAGAAAAAGAAAGAAAAAACTGAAAAATAGTAATAAAAGAGAGTTCATTTACGAACTCTCTTTTTTCTAGTTATTAATATGCTGATGCTCCATAGGAGTTGATTCTGACATTGGTAAAAATGTATATCCGTTTGTAAGTCCCCACTGTAGAATCTGTTCTACGGCATTAACGCTGAAATCCTTTATATCATGCTGTAACACTATAGAAACATCATGCCCTGCTATTCCTGAGGTGACATTTGCAACTACCTGCTCCGTTGCAATAGTGCCGCCTGCATCACCGCTTGAGACATTCCAGTCACAATAGTAATAACCGTTCGCTGTAAGTGTGTTGGCAAGAGCTGTCATAATTCCCGAACAGTATTTTGCACTGACGGTGTTTGATGAACCACCCGGAAAACGTACGATAGTTGGACGTTTTCCTGTCTGGGCGACGACGATATCACTCATTTGATTTAAGTCTGCCATGTAGGCGTCAACACTTGTGTAAATGCTGGCATAATTATGTGAGTAGGAATGTATAGCTACGGTATGCCCGCGTTTCGCTTCTTCAGCAATAAGATTCTGATAATCAGGATATTGATTGGTTACAAAAAATGTAACTTTAACATTATATTTATCAAGTAAATCAAGTAATTGTTCTGTGTATTTGTATGGACCGTCATCAAATGTAAGATATACAACATGGTCTCCCGGATTTACGGCAGCAACCTGTTTTTTATGAACCAGAACAATCCTCTGTGTGCTTCCGACATTTCCGGATTTATCTGTGGCAGTGTATGTCAGAGTATAAACTCCCGGAGTATTAATATCATAAGTACCATCCACTTTAACAGTATCGGTTATATCTCCGTCAACATCATCTGTGGCGGTGGCTCCCTGTTCATTATATTCCGTTCCGACTTCCACGGGAACCGTAACATCTCCGGTCAATGTAACAGTCGGAGGAACGACATCCTTATACACGATTTTCCGTACCACGGATTCCTTATTGCCAAAACTGTCTTCCACGGAGTAAGTGACAATACCGTCTCCGGGTGTCCTCACAACATTTGCCGTAACATCACCATCATGATTGTCAAAAGCCGAGTATCCTTCTTCAACATATTCCCCTACAGGAGATGTAAATGAATCAGGGTTGCTTACAAGATTAATCTCCGGAGGAGTCGTATCTGTTACATTAACAGTGATTGTTATAGAAGATGTTACACCTTTATAAGTCGCAGTGTATTTGATTTTGTTTTTTCCGATTGTACCGGTATCTACTGAGCCTTCCTTCGTTACTTTTAATTTTTCTTTTTTGCGGTAGAACAGCCGTCTGTGACCGACAGCCGTAATGTTTGGTTCTAAAAACGTATCACCATATTCAATAGTACGGGTAATTGATTTTGAATTGAAATCAATTACATACTTTGAACCACGGCTAAGAACCAGCAATAATATACATACAACAAACAAAAGTACTGAAGAAAGGACAATAATTGTACGCTTTTGTTTTTTATTCATATTAATCCTCTTTTTTGTATTGTTTTTGTTATACTAATATAGGTTATACCACTGATAAACCTGTTCTTGCAAGTTCATTATTAAAAACATATCTATAAATCCTCTTCAATTTCAGAATTTAATTCAAGCTGAGACGACTCAAACTCAATGATTTTCTGGATTTTAACAAACTCAACGATACCGGCTAATATGGGAATTGGGGATGTCACAATACAGAAAATTCCTGTATAAACCCATATAGAATGGGGGATAAGATTAATGAGTCCCGCACCTGCAACAAACAAAGCAATGGCACTTCTTATGTGAGCCAGCAGAGTTCTTCTGTTGGCGAGTTTTGTTCGTTCAATGGATAATCTGGATTGTAGCTGAGAACCGGAATCTTTCATACATGCCACCTCCTCTAATTTCTATTAATATGTATATTATACAAAAACGTCAGGATAAATAAAAGCCCTTTTACAGTGAATTATTCTTGTTAAGTTTTGTAAACAGTGATATAATCTTACAGGAAAAATCAGGAACACAGATGGAGGAATAAAATGAATATTGTTTGTTTAGATTTAGAAGGTGTATTAGTACCGGAGATATGGATTGCGTTTGCTGAGGCGAGTGGTATTCCGGAACTTAAGAGAACAACACGTGACGAGCCGGATTATGACAAGCTTATGGAGTTCAGAATTGGAATATTAAAAGAACATGGTCTTGGATTAAAGGAAATACAGGAGACGATTGCTAAAATTGATCCGATTCCGGGGGCAAAAAAGTTCCTTGATGAGCTTAGAAAGATAACACAGGTCATTATTATCAGCGATACTTTTTCACAGTTTGCAGGACCTTTAATGGCAAAACTCGGTTACCCTACAATCTTCTGTAATTCACTTGAAGTAGCAGAAAGTGGAGAGATAACAGGATTTAAGATGCGTTGTGAGAAGTCAAAGTATACAACTGTAAAGGCATTACAGTCTATAGGATATGATACGATAGCAAGCGGTGACAGTCATAATGATTTGGGAATGATAAGAGCCAGCAAGGCAGGATTTTTGTTCAAGAGCACAGACCAGATAAAAGCAGATAATCCGGATTTAGAAGCATTTGAGAATTATGACGAACTGTTGGATGCGATAAAAAAAGTATTGTAAAAAAACATTTGATTATAAAACAGGCTGCGAGTTCAAAATTTTGAACTCGCAGCTTTTTAAGTTGAACTTATATTGAACATGTGCTAACATAAGTATTAATAGAGTAAAACACAGCCGGAAAGGAGATGCTATTTTGGCGGTATTTGCAGAACGTTTAAAGGAAGCAATGGAACGTATGTCGCTAAAACAGGTGGATGTTATAAGAATGTCTGAGCCGATTGGCGAGAAGTATGGAATAAAGATAGGAAAAAGTCACATAAGCCAGTATCTTAGTGGTAAGACGGAACCGAGGACGGATATTATAAAAGTGCTGGCAGAGACATTAGAAGTAAATCAACTGTGGCTGCAGGGAGAAGATGTTCCCATGATGAAAGCAGCCCCGGTTAAGAGAATAGGAGAAGATGGTATGAGAGAATTTTTAAAATCTACAAAACTTGACAATGTATTATATGACGTAAGAGGACCTGTTGTGGAAGAGGCTAACAGGATGGAAGCCGGTGGAGCCAATATATTGAAATTAAATATCGGAAATCCTGCTCCGTTTGGATTCAGGACACCGGATGAAGTAGTATTCGATATGAGACAGCAGCTTGCAGAATGTGAGGGATATTCTGCTTCAAAGGGATTATTTTCAGCAAGAAAAGCTATTATGCAGTATGCTCAGCTTAAGAATATACCAAACGTTGATATAGACGATATATATACGGGAAACGGAGTCAGCGAACTGATTAATCTGTGTATGCAGGCACTTTTGGATGACGGAGATGAAATATTGATACCTTCACCGGATTACCCGCTCTGGACGGCTACTGCCACACTTGCAGGCGGAAAAGTTGTTCATTATGTTTGTGATGAAGAAGCTGAATGGTTTCCTGATATGGATGACATAAGAAAAAAAATCACTGACAGAACAAAAGCTATTGTTTTAATCAATCCTAATAACCCTACAGGTGCATTGTATCCGAAGGAAGTATTACAGGAGATAGTAGAAATTGCAAGACAGAATCAGTTGATTATATTTTCAGATGAAATATATGACAGACTTGTTATGGATGATGAGGAGCATGTGTCAATCGCGTCCATGGCACCGGATTTATTCTGCGTGACATTCAGTGGTTTGTCAAAATCACATATGATTGCAGGCTATAGAATCGGATGGATGATATTGAGTGGTAATAAGAAAATAGCAAAAGATTATATAGAAGGATTAAATATGCTTTCAAATATGAGACTTTGCTCTAATGTGCCTGCACAGTCAATCGTACAGACAGCACTTGGCGGACACCAGAGTGTCAAGGGATATGTAGTTCCGGGAGGAAGAATTTACGAGCAGAGAGAATTCATCTATAAGGCTCTTAATGATATACCGGGAATCAGTGTAGTAAAACCTAAGGCAGCATTTTATGCATTTCCGAAGATAGATACAAAGAAGTTCAATATAACAGATGACGAGAAATTTGCACTTGACTTCTTAAAAGAAAAGAAAGTCCTTATTGTTCATGGAGGCGGATTTAACTGGAAAAATCCGGATCACTTCAGAGTTGTTTATCTGCCAAGAGTTGAGATATTGGATGAGGCGATGAAAAATCTTGCGGAGTTTTTGCAGACTTATAGGCAGTAATACAGCTGAAATATAGGAAAGGGCTAAGATTAGGATGAGAAAAACAAAGATTATATGTACGATAGGACCGGCAAGCGATAATGAAAAGATATTGAGAGAAATGTGTGAAGCGGGAATGAATGTAGCAAGATTGAATTTCTCACATGGAACACACGATGAACATCAACAAAAGATTAATCTTATCAAAAAGGTAAGAGAGGATTTGAATCTTCCGATAGCGATTATGCTTGATACAAAAGGTCCTGAATACAGAATTGGTACGTTTAAAAACGGAAAAGTAGAATTAAAAGAGGGAGAAAACTTTATATTTACTACAGATGATGTAGAGGGAGATGAAAAAAGAGTATCTGTTAATTATGAAAATCTTATTGATGAATTAAATATAGGTGACAGAATACTTGTTAATAACGGATTGCTGATATTTGAGGTTAAGGAGCTTAAAGGGAATGATGCTGTATGTGATATAAAAGCCGGGGGTGTAATGTCAGACAGAAAGAGCATGAACTTTCCTAATCACGTCATGAAAGGACCTTATTTAAGTGCGAGAGATAAGGAAGATTTACTGTTTGGTATTAAAAATGGTGTTGATTTTGTGGCAGCGTCATTTGTATCGAATAAAAGTGATATGGAAGAGTTGAGAAATTTCCTTGATGAAAATGGTGGGGATGACATTGATATTATTGCGAAGATTGAGAACCGTTCCGGAGTTGATAATATTGATGAAATATGCACACTTGCAGACGGAATAATGGTTGCGAGGGGAGATTTGGGAGTAGAGATACCGTTTGTGGAAGTTCCGACTATCCAGAAGTATCTTATCAGAAAGTGCAGATTGTTAGGTAAAAGAGTTATTACGGCAACAGAAATGTTAGAATCAATGATTCAAAACCCAAGACCTACAAGAGCGGAGATATCTGATGTGGCAAATGCAGTTTATGATGGGTCTTCGGCGATTATGTTGTCAGGAGAATCTGCATCAGGCAAATATCCTGTAGAAGCGGTAAAAAATATGGCAGAAATAGCAGCCTATACAGAGAAAAATATTGATTACACGGAATTGTTCCAGACTACAAAGTATGAAATAAAGAGTAATATTGATGCAGTCTCACATGCGACATGCGCTATGGCGATAGATATAAATGCAAAAGGTATTGTTGTAAGTTCTCTTTCGGGCGTTACGGTAAGAATGATAAGCAGGTTCAGATGCCCGGTTGATATTATAGGTATGACGACGTCAGAGAAAGCGTGGAGAAAACTTAATCTGAGCTGGGGGGTTACTCCTGTATTAAGTGAGGAATTTAATTCTGTTGATGTAATGTTTTATCATGCAGTAGGTCATGCGAAGAGAATTTTCAATTTGAATAAGGGTGATAATGTTATACTTACAGGCGGACAGGCGAGCGGAAAATCGGGAACGACAAATACAATCAGACTGGAAAATATATAGGGTTTAATATGTTAAAGCCTTAGCCTATAATGTGATATAAAAACTAACTATACAAAACATATTGACATACTAGGAATTGAAATGCTAATATATCACCATACAAATCAAACAAAGAAAAACAGATATTACATGTTGAAAGGAAATGGTGAATATTATGAGCGAAAAGATAACAAGAGAAAACAGAAAGTTAAAATTTGAAACATTACAGTTGCATGTCGGACAGGAAAATCCAGATCCGGTTACGGATGCCAGAGCTGTACCAATCTACCAGACATCATCTTATGTATTCCGCAATAGCGAACATGCGGCTGCAAGATTTGGCCTTACTGATGCGGGTAACATTTATGGAAGACTTACGAACCCGACGGAAGATGTGTTTGAAAAGAGAATAGCGGCTCTTGAAGGAGGTGTAGCAGCACTTGCAGTAGCTTCAGGAGCAGCAGCTATATCATATACGATTCAGAATCTTGCACACAATGGAGAGCATATTGTGGCAGCAGAGAATATATACGGAGGTACATATAACCTTCTGGCACATACTCTTAAGGATTACGGAATTACGACAACATTTGTTGATCCTTCTGATACTGAGGCAATAGCAAATGCGATACAGGAAAATACCAAGGCGGTGTTTATTGAGACACTTGGTAACCCGAATTCAGATGTTACAGATATAGAGACAATCGCAAAGATAGCACATGACAATAAGATTCCTCTGGTAGTTGATAATACGTTTGCAACTCCGTATCTTGTAAGACCGATTGAATATGGGGCTGATATTGTTGTACATTCAGCAACGAAATTTATCGGAGGTCACGGAACGACAATTGGTGGTGTCATTGTAGACAGCGGAAACTTTGACTGGGAGGCATCAGGAAAGTTTGCTTCACTTACTGAGCCGAATCCAAGTTATCATGGAATCAGCTTTACAAAGGCGGTAGGAGCGGCAGCGTTTGTGACAAAGATAAGAGCTATTTTACTTAGAGATACAGGTGCTACATTATCACCATTCCATGCATTTTTCTTCCTTCAGGGACTTGAGACTCTTTCGTTAAGAGTAGAGAGACATGTAGAAAATGCACTTAAGGTGGTAGAGTACCTGAATCAGCATCCGGACGTTGAAAAAGTTAATCACCCGGCTGTTACAGATGATGCTAAGCAGCAGGAATTATATAAGAAGTATTTCCCAAATGGAGGCGGTTCAATCTTTACATTTGAGATAAAGGGAGATGCCGACAAGGCAAAGGAATTTATCGATAATTTAGAGCTGTTTTCACTGCTTGCAAATGTGGCTGATGTAAAGTCATTAGTTATTCATCCGGCATCAACTACACATTCACAGCTCACAGAGGAAGAACTTTTAGAGCAGGGAATTAAGCCGAATACCATCAGATTATCAATTGGTACGGAAAATATTGATGATATAATTCAGGATTTGGAAGAAGCATTTAAAGCTGTAAAATAAACTGAAACATCACTATATATAAAAAGGCTTTCACAAAAATGGGTGAAAGCCTTTACTATTGGAAAAATACATGTTTTATGATAAAATGCATATATAATGAAAAAGCAAGTATTCAAACATTTTTAATGGAGGTCGTAATGAACAAGTCATTAAATGAGATAGTAGATGAAATCGTGGAAAGCTATGACAATCATGAGATTATTACAAAGATAGATGATGAATCCCAGCCTAGCAGAAAGATTATAAAAGAGATAGTATATAAACTTCAAAAAATTATTTTCCCGGGATTTTTTGAAGAGAAGAACCTGAAAAGAGAATATATAAAATATTATGTTGGTGAACTTTGCGAAGACGTAGAATATAACCTTACCAAACAGATTGTGAAGGCATACAGATGTTGTTCAAAGTATCAGGATATGCCGGGAAAACAGTTAAAGAAAATGGCAGAGGGTGTGACAACAGAGTTTATGAGTACACTGCCAAAGATAAGAGAATATCTTGATACGGATGTGCAGGCTGCTTATGAGGGTGACCCGGCAGCATATGGTATGGATGAAATTATCTGTTCGTATCCGGGAATTTTTGCTATTATGACGAGCAGGATTGCCCATGAGCTGTACATACTTAACGTACCGCTTGTGCCGAGAATTATGACGGAGCACGCTCATAATAAGACAGGTATTGATATACATCCCGGAGCATCTATCGGTAAATATTTCTTTATAGACCATGGAACGGGAATTGTTATAGGAGAGACAACTGTTATAGGAGAACATGTAAAGATTTATCAGGGAGTTACTCTGGGTGGTTTGTCTACAAGTGGAGGACAGAAACTGAAAGGGACAAAGAGACATCCTAACATAGAAGATTATGTTACGATTTATTCAGGAGCATCGATACTTGGTGGAGACACCACGATAGGAAGTGGAACTGTGATAGGGGGAAATGCTTTTGTAACGCACTCAGTTTCTGCTAATACAAAGGTAACAGTGAAAAATCCTGAATTGAACTTTAAGCAGGAAGGATAGCGGCTGATGGACATAAGAACATATTTAAAAGATAATAAACTGATAACAGACGGAGCTTTTGGAACATATTATGTGAATAAAGGCGGCAAATTTGATATAATAGAGATGAGTAATTTCGGGGAACCGGAACTAGTAAAAGAGATTCACAGAGAGTATATAGAAGCAGGAGCAAAGCTGATTAGAACGAATACATTTTCTTCAAATGCTGAGTTGTTTTCACACGATATAGAGAAAGCAGCTGAAAATGCAGTATGTGGTTACAGACTTGCAAAAGAAGTGGCAGATGAATATGATGATGTATTTGTTGCAGCGGACATGGGACCGATTACTCCCAATGACATATATGATAGTCTTTCCGTTGAAAAACAGTACATGGAGCTTAGCAAAGCGTTCGTTGATAACGGAGCTGAAATTCTGTTATATGAGACGCTGTCTTCACTGGATGATGTCTCCGGTGTAATCAGGGATATAAAGAAATATTCAGGCAAAGATTTATTTGTGATAGTACAATTTTGCGTAAATCAGTACGGTTTCAGTAATGCAGGCAGAAGTGCTAAAAGTCTTGTGGAAGAATGCATGAAGATTCAGGAGATTGATGCGGTTGGTTTTAACTGTGGCGTAGGTCCCGTGCATTTATATAAAATCATTGAGGACATGGGAATCCCAGAAGGAAAGTATATTACGGCACTTCCTAATGCGGGATATCCGAAATTTTCAAAAAACAGAATGGTATTTCTGGACAATGAGAATTATTTTACACAAAAAGAATTAAACATTGCAGAGCTTGGTGTACATATTGTAGGGGGATGCTGTGGAACTACACCGTCCTATATAAAGAAGCTTTCGGAAGGTATCAAAAACATCAGTGAAAAAAAAGCTGATGTTATGGAGATAAAATCCGAAAATACAGAAGATAAAGTTAAGAATAATAGTTTCTTTAATGATAAAACAGAGAAACTAATCGCCGTGGAGCTGGCACCGCCGTCAGATTCAAATGATGATAAGTTTTTGGAGGCTGCCAATTATCTGAAAAACATGAATGTTGATGTGCTTACATTCCCTGATTCGCCTTCAGGCAGAACAAGGGCAGATTCAGTGCTTATGGCATCGAAGGTTCACGCATCGACAGGTATGAAGGTAATGCCGCATATCTGCTGCAGGGATAAGAATGCTATTGCCATCAGGGCGCAGCTTTTAGGAGCACATATGAATGATATTCATAATTTCCTCATAGTCACCGGAGATCCTGTTCCTACAATGATAAGGCAGAACGTAAAAAGTGTATTTAATTTTGATTCAGTAGGAATGATGAAGATTATAAAAGACATGAACGGCGAACAATTTTGCAAGTCGCCGGTTACGTATGGCGGGGTAATCAATTATGACAGATTAAAATTTGATGTGGAAATCAGGCGTGTAGAAAAAAAGATGGAGGCCGGTGCCCGGTTTTTCTTTACACAGCCCGTATTTACAAAGGAAGATGCAGAAAAAATCATTATGGTAAAGAAGCAGACGGGTGCAAGAATTTTGTGTGGATTTATGCCACTTGTCAGCAGGAATAACGCAATTTTTATCAAAAATGAAATGACGGGGATAAGAGTGACAGATGAGATTTGCGACCTGTTTAAGCCGGAAATGTCCAGAGATGAATCAGAAGACGTAGGAGTACGGATTGTGAAAAGTGTGATGGAGACTGTTTCTGATTATGTAGACGGATATTATTTCACATTTCCATTTAACAGAGTATATTTACTGGAAAAAATTCTCCACTAAGAGAAATGAGGGATTTATATGACAATTAAAAAACTATTGACGACCGAGGTAAAAGAAGGCATGGTTATCGCTACGGATGTATACGATAATCAGGGAAGACTTATTGTACCGAAAGAAACAAGGCTTGATGACTCGATTATAAGAAAGCTGGAAAAATATTCTGTTTTTCTTGTCAAGATACTGGAAGGATATGATGAGGAAAACGGCAAGAGAGAAATAGTCGGTTTTTATGAAAAATTAAGTTCATCTCAGGATTTTGAACAGTTTGAGAGTACATTTAACAAAGCTACACTTAAGCTGAGAAATAGTTTTTCTGATATAGCATCAGGCGTAACTGAGATTAATGAAAAAGAAATGCTTTCCGGTGTGCGAGATATCATTGAAGCAAATAAAAGTGCGAGTATGCTTGATATGCTCAATTGCATGAGAGGGTACGATGACCTTACTTACGTGCATTGCATAAGTGTAGCGCTTGTGTGTGATGTTATGGCGGGGTGGCTCGGTATGAATAAAGATGATACCGACGAACTTGTGCTTGCCGGCTTGCTGCATGACATAGGAAAACTGAAAATTCCTAAGCAAATCATTACAAAAAAAGGAAAATTGACAGACGCAGAGTATCGTGTTGTAAAGTACCATCCTGCACTCGGATATGAAATACTAAAAAACACAAGCGTATCAGACAGGGTCAAAAAAGCAGCATTAATGCATCACGAGCGTTATGACGGAGGAGGATATCCTTCGGGATTAAAAGGAGAAGAAATCACAGAATTTGGAAGAATTGTAGCTATAGCGGATGTATATGATGCGATGACGGCGAACAGAGTATACAGGGACGGATTGTGTCCGTATGATGTCATAGAGCATTTTCAAAAAGATATGAACATTTATGATCCGCATTTTCTTCTGGTATTTCTGGAACATACTGCAGAAAGCTATGTGAGTAACAAAGTCAGGCTGAGCAACGGCGAAGAAGGAAAAATATTGATGATTAATAAGACTAACATAAGCAGACCGGTTGTCATGGTTGGGGACAAGGTCAGGGACTTATCAAGAGAAAAAGATTTAAAAGTGGTAAAACTTCTATAAAAAAGTTCCGGTTTTCACGAACCGGAACTTTTTTCTATGAATGTTTTTTTCTGCGGTATTCTTTAGGTGTAATATCGAATGTCTTTTTAAACAGACGATTAAAATAAGAAGCGTTAGATATTCCGCACTTTTCAGCGATAATACCAACCGGATAATCTGTCTCTGCAAGCAGGTGGGTTGCAATATTAAGACGATACTCGTTAATATAATCAACACATGTGATTCCCATATAAGATTTGAAATATCTCATAAGGTAATGTTCACTCAGTCCTGCAACTTCAGCCAAAGCGGCAATGGAAATCGTAGACTGGTAGTTGTTCTGAATGTACTCGATAATTTTCTTAATTGTAGTAGCATCGCTGTTGGTTCCTACTGATGTGTTCTGTTCAGAACAATATTCCTTAAACAGATGATAAAACATCTTAAATAACTCGCTCTTAATACTAAGCTCAAAGAAATCATCTGCATCATTATAAATCTTGTGCATGTTAAAGAGACAGTTCTGCACATTCTTGTAGCTTTCATCTGACGGATGTATAACTACCGGAAAATCCAGTTTGCCGTCAAGCAAAGGTGTTAAGTACTTCATTGAACAGGCATCGGTAATCTGTGAATTAAGCATGCTCAGACTGAAAACTACCGTAGATGATTCTGCAGGTATGTTGTTATACTGACCAAAACCGTGCAGTACCTTAGGTTTAATGATGACGATATCACCTTCTGATACAAGAATATTCTTTAAATCAATATTAAAGTTCATTCTTCCTTTTTTAATCATTACAATTTCAAATTCATCATGCCAATGAACCGGATAGTTCGTATAGTATTCAGGCATCTTTGAACGATACCATACATAGGGCATCAAAAAATTACCATGCTGTCGGTCTTCTTTTAATTTTAAATATTCTTCACGTAACATGACATTCCTCCTGTATTCTGTTTAATATTTGATAACCCTCTTATTATTATGTAAAATTTCAAATCTTATATACATCACCCTGAAAACGGCTTATGTGCCGTTGAATTTTGTTTCCTCCTAAAACTTACCGGAATCGAAAGTGCGGATACCGGTAAAGCCTTAAAAACTTTTTCGTTCTCTAATACAGATGAGATTCTTATCTTGTTGTGGGAATCTAAAAGATTGAATAAAACTGATGTAGTCGGGCTGATATAGATAATGCTTTTATTCAACTCTAGAGATTGTTGTCTGTTAGCTGTATTATAGTAACTAATAAACAAACAAATTCATAACTTTAGTGCTATTATATTACACATAAAATTATATGGCAATAGATAATTTATACAATTTTTTCTTTACTCATGGTACTATTATGGTATGCGGTATCAAAAGTGACGTCCTCTCCAAACCACTCCGGGGGAGTAAAGTTATCGGCTTCATCCCGGCTTCTGAATTCAACCTCGGCAAGAACAAGCCCTTTTTTAAAACCTTCAAAAACGTCAAGTTCGATAGTGTGAGCTGTATCTAAAGGAATCAGATACCTTTTTTTAGTAATAACATTTCCATCAGCTTTTTTTAGCAGATGGTTATAGCTTTCACGGTTAAGTGGGAGATTGTATTCTTCACGCTCTATGAGACCTTCGCCCTTGTAAGTAAGAAAAAACTCATCATCCTGCCGCCTGATTCTTATTACCGGGTCGGTACAAAGATATGCCTGCTGTATACTGTGATATTTGTATTGATTAATATCAAACGGAATATTGCTGATAAGATATTTTCTTTCAATTTCCATTATAAATACTCCTTTCACTGATGGTTTTGATAATTATTTCACTTTAATTATTTTATAACATAGAAAAAATCAAGTCAACAGACTTTATTGTTTAAATAACACGATTGACAAAGAAGAAATTCTAAATTACTATTAGAAATATCGGGTGTACCGGCACATTCTAAACAAGGAGGAATATTTTAATGGTTTATGCATTTTTAGCAGATGGATTTGAGGAAACAGAGGCAATTGCCGTAATTGACACGATAAAAAGAGGGGGCATTTCCGTATGCACCGTATCTATAACGGAAGATAAAATGGTAAAAGGTTCGCATGACATAAGGATTGAGGCGGATGAAGTCATATCGGGGATTGATTTTGATAAGGCCGATATGCTGTTCTTACCGGGTGGAATGCCGGGGACACTTAATCTTTTAAACTGTGAGCTTCTTACAGAACAGATTAAAAAGTTTAACACGGAAGGGAAAAAACTGGCAGCAATATGTGCGGCTCCTTCGGTGTTTGGACAGCTTGGCATACTTAAGGGAAAAAAGGCTATATGCTATCCGGGATTTGAAGAAAAGCTGACCGGAGCACAGATAACCAATGAAAAAGTTGTGAAGGATGGAAATGTTTTTACATCAAAAGGCATGGGAACGGCAATTGATTTAGGACTTGAAATTGTAGCTGAATATATGGGCAGAGGAAAGGCTGATGAAGTTGCAAAATCAATACAATATAAATAAAGCGGCACGTATCGTTTTTTTGCTTTTATTTGCCTGTGTAGTGGTAAGCGGCTGCAAAAAAAAGAATTCTGTTGATTACAATAAATATGAATCAAAAGGGAGCGGCAGCATATCATATGATAATAATGATTTCGAAATTATGTTAAAAAACATTTTTTCCGGTACGGGAAAAGAAATTGATTATTTATCAGATGTGGACATCAAAGGAGACTGCACCGTGACTGTAGATTCGTCAGGGGTTGATACGACAAAACCCGGAAGTTATATAGCGGTATATACCGTTTCAAAGGGAAATTTAACGGAATCAGAGCAGATAGAGGTAATTATAGAAGACGATGAAAATGTGCAGGATGATACTGATGAAACAGCGGTACCGGATAATTTTAAGAGTGAGGAAGTGATTTCGGACGGGGTACGTTATCCTGAAGAATCTGCCGGAACTGCAAAGATTACACTGTCAAATGGTGGTGTGGCACAGATAGAATGTACTACAAAGAGATATATAGTGAGTACGAGAACTGACAATTACGATGAACAAAGAGGAAATCACAGATATAATATCAGCAGACTTATTATAACATTTAATACCGGAGAAGAACGTGTTTTGGAAACAATTCAAAAAAATATAGACTAAAATACGGTTTTATGCTATAATGCTATGATGTTGAAAAGTGTATGTGAAAAATAAATACAAGGCCTGTTAAAAGGGCAGACATGGAGGCAAAGATGAGTTTTAAAGTTGAAACGTTAGAGAAAAATATGGCAAAGCTTACAATTGAGGTGGAAGCTGATAAGGTTGAAAAGGCGATTCAGAAGGCTTATACAAAGCAGAAGGGCAAGTTTAATGTGCCGGGCTTCAGAAAAGGCAAGGTACCTCGTAATCTTATAGAAAAGATGTATGGTGTTCAGGTGTTTTATGAAGATGCAGTTAATGATATGATTCCAACTGCGTATACTGAAGCAGCAAATGAGAGTGGACTTGAGATAGTTTCCAGACCAAAGATTGATGTTGTTGAGATAGAGAGCGGTAAGAATTTTGTATTTACTGCAGAGGTTGCTGTTAAGCCGGAAGTAACTCTTGGCGCATACAAGGGAATAGAAGTTCCAAAGACAGAGATTAGTGTTACTGAAGAAGAAGTTCAGGCAGATATTGACAGAGTAAGAGAACAGAATTCAAGAATGATTACTGTAGAGGACAGACCTGTACAGGATGGCGATATTACAAAGATTGATTTCAAAGGTTTTGTAGACGGAGAGGCATTTGAAGGTGGAGAAGGAACTGATTATCCATTGACAATTGGTTCACATACTTTTATTGACAATTTTGAAGAGCAGCTTATTGGCAAATCAATTGGTGAAGAGACAGAGGTAAATGTAACATTCCCTGAGGAATATCAGGCAGAAGAATTACAGGGTAAGCCGGCAGTGTTTAAGGTTACTGTAAAAGAGATTAAGTACAAAGAACTTCCTGAATTTGATGCTGATTTCGTACAGGATGTATCAGAATTTGAGACAGTTGATGAATATAAAGCTGATGTAGAAGCTAAGATAAAAGAGAGAAAAGAAAATGAAGCAAAGGTAGAAAAAGAAGATAAGGTAATCGAGAAGATTATCGAAGGTGCTACTATGGAGATACCTGAGGCTATGGTAGAATTCCAGGTTGAGAATATGGTTGAGGATTATTCAAGAAGACTCCAGCAGCAGGGACTTTCTATCCAGCAGTACATGCAGTATACAGGTCTTACAATTGATAAATTAAAAGAAGATATGAGACCACAGGCGGTTAAGAGAATTGAGAGCAGACTTGTTCTTGATGCAGTTGTTGCTGCTGAGAATATCGAAGTTACAGATGAAGATATAGAGAAAGAGATAGAAGAGATGGCAAAGGCATATATGATGGAAGCTGATAAGCTCAAAGAATATATGGGCGATGCTGAGAAAGAGAATATTAAAGCTGATATAGCTGTGAAAAAGGCAGCAGAATTCGTAGCAGCAGAAGCAGTAGAGGTATAGGAGGTGCTTAATTAATGAGTTTGATACCTTATGTCATTGAGCAGACAAGTAAAGGTGAACGTTCGTACGATATATATTCCAGATTATTAAAGGACAGGATTATATTTTTAGGCGAGGAAGTAAATGATGTTTCAGCAAGTGTTATCGTTGCACAGTTATTGTTCCTTGAAGCTGAGGATCCTACAAAAGATATTAATCTTTACATTAACAGTCCGGGTGGTTCTGTAAGTGCAGGATTTGCTATATACGATACGATGAATTATATTAAGTGCGATGTATCGACTATATGTATCGGTATGGCTGCCAGTATGGGTGCATTTTTATTATCAGGCGGAGCAAAGGGAAAGAGATATGCACTGCCAAATTCAGAGATAATGATTCATCAGCCTTTAGGCGGAGCACAGGGACAGGCGACTGAGATTAAGATTGTTGCAGAGCACATATTAAAGACAAAAGAGAAATTGAATTCTATTCTTGCAAAGAATACAGGTAAGCCTATTGAGGTTATTACCGCAGATACAGAGCGTGATAATTATATGGATGCTTATCAGGCGAAGGATTATGGCCTTATTGACAGCGTTATAGAGGGACATTAATATCACTATATAGATCAGTGTCGTTAAGTCGACGGAATAGAGGAATGTATGGCGAAAAATATAGACATGAATTGCAGATGTTCATTTTGTGGTAAAACACAGGAACAGGTTAGAAAAATAATTGCCGGACCTACCGGCGTGTTCATATGTGATGAATGTGTGGATGTATGCTCAGAGATAATGGATGAAGAATTTGATGACGACAACTACGAAGAAAAGTTTGACATCAATTTATTAAAACCTAAGGAAATAAAAGAATTTTTGGATGAGTATGTTGTGGGTCAGGATGAAGCGAAAAAAGTATTATCTGTTGCGGTATACAATCATTACAAGAGAATCCTTTCAGAAAAGTCTCTTGATGTAGAAATTCAAAAAAGTAATATACTGATGCTCGGTCCAACCGGTTCCGGTAAGACGTATCTTGCACAGATTCTTGCCAAGATATTAAATGTTCCTTTTGCGATAGCAGATGCGACATCGCTTACAGAAGCGGGATATGTTGGTGAAGATGTTGAGAACATCCTGCTGAAGGTAATTCAGGCAGCAGATTATGATGTCGAAAGGGCACAGTACGGTATCGTATATATCGATGAGATAGATAAGATAACGAAAAAGTCCGAGAATGTATCCATTACCAGAGATGTATCCGGTGAAGGTGTGCAGCAGGCATTATTAAAGATTCTGGAGGGAACGGTTGCGTCTGTTCCTCCACAGGGTGGAAGAAAGCATCCGCAGCAGGAGCTTATTCCGATAGATACAACCAATATATTATTTATCTGTGGTGGTGCTTTTGATGGCCTTGAAAAGATTATCGAGACGAGAATGGATAGAAAGACGATTGGTTTTAATTCAGAGATATCAGATAACAGAGTAGAGGCAGATACAGCGCTCTTTGGAAAGGTTATGCCACAGGATTTAGTAAGATTCGGTCTGATTCCGGAGTTTATCGGACGTGTGCCTGTAACCGTTTCATTGTCAGCATTAGATGAGCAGGCTCTCGTAAAGATATTAAAAGAGCCGAAGAATGCATTGATAAAGCAATATGCCAAGTTACTTGAATTAGATGGTGTTACTCTGGAGTTTTCTGATGACGCTCTTGAGGAGATAGCGAAAGAGTCGTATGAGAGGAAGACCGGAGCCAGAGGCTTAAGAGCGATTATGGAAAATGTGATGAATGATATCATGTACGAGATTCCGTCAGATGAAACGATTAAAAAGTGTCTTATTACCAAAGAGGTTGTAGAGGGCACGGCTGAAGTTGAGGTAACAAGGAAAAAATGATAATCAAAAATGTGGAGTTGGAGACTGTATGTGGTATAACAAGTACGCTCCCTGAAAATACAATGCCGGAGATTGCGTTTGCCGGCAAGTCAAATGTAGGCAAGTCTTCGCTGATTAACGGACTTATATGCAGGAAAGCTTTGGCGAGGACCTCATCACAGCCGGGAAAGACGCAGACAATTAACTTTTACAATGTAAATAAAGAATTGTATTTTGTTGATTTACCGGGATACGGATATGCTAAAGTGTCAAAGGGAACTCAGGAAAAATGGGGCAGAATGATAGAAAAGTATTTGCAGACATCAAAGCAGTTAAAGGCAGTATTTTTGCTCATTGATATCCGTCATGAACCTTCTTCAAATGATAAAATGATGTACGACTGGATTGTGTACAATGGATACAATCCAATCATTATTGCAACAAAACTTGATAAAATAAAGAGAAGTCAGGTGCAGAAGAATGTTTCCATAATAAAAAAAGGTCTGGATGTCAGACCCGGTACGACAGTACTTCCGTACTCTGCCCTTACAAAGCAGGGCAGAGAGGAGATATGGGATACAATCAGTGCATTAGTGACTTCATGATAAATGAGTATATGTCCTGACTGGATTCTTTCCAGTTATTACACATGGCAGCAGCATTTTCTTTGGTCGGAACTGATATATTCAGTTCGATAAGAGTGCTTCTGCCTTCTTTTACCTGACAATGCACGATATAGTCCTGATTGGTTGATTTGTAATAATCAGCGATTGTGCCGACTTCATTACGAAGTTCATATTTATTCTGCATCAGAAAAGAATCCATATCATCCATAATCTTAGAAGGAATTCTGTTTACAAAGAATCCTAAAGTTTCTCCGCCATCAGACGTAATATGAAAGTAAGATGTATTTCTGATTGTTTCCACACTTATTAAATGAGAATCAACTAATTCAGATATAACCTTTTGTAATGTGAAATAGCTGGTATACTCATTGTCCAGAAAAAAGCTGGATAATTGGGCGTTTGTTAGTGGGAATTTAACCTTGTTAAGCATATATAGAATAATAAGTTTGTAAAGAGTGACGGATTCAAGTGCCATTTTGCCTAATCTCCTTTCCCTGAATAATGCAATTCTTTGATAAGTATTGATTAATCTTGTTTAAAACTGTTTTTTTATCAGCACTCCACATTGGAGCAACCAGTAACGCTTTGGGGCCATCACCGGTAAGACGGTGAATGACAATATCATCTCTCAGATTACTGATACATCTGCCAAGAATATTTACATAATCGTCAGTTTCCATAAACAAAAATGCATCGGGATAACGATAATAAAAATCTTCAAGGTCAGTTCCTTTTAATACATGAAGCAGTTGCAGCTTGATTCCATTTACAGGAAGCCGGTTTATATAACGTATGGTTTCTATGATATCATCTCCGGTCTCATATGGAAGTCCGATTATGGTATGAACAACCACCATTACACCGATTTCATGCAGTTTGTAAACTGCATTGTCAAAGACGACATTATCATAACCGCGACGTATTAACCGTGCGGTTTCCTCATTAGAAGTCTGAAAACCCAGTTCGACAAAAACAGGTTTAACATTGCTTAACTCTTTTAAAAGTTCCATAACATCATCAGGGAGACAATCAGGCCTTGTGGCTATAGAAAGTGCGACCACATCAGGATGATTAATTGCTTCATAAAATATTTTGCTAAGATAACAGGCAGGTGCATACGTGTTAGTGTATGCCTGAAAATAAGCGATATATTTCCCGTCACTGATTTTATTTCTGACTTTTGATATGGCATATGTAATCTGTTCAGAGATGCTAAGCTCCGGAGAGGATGCAAAATCTCCGGAACCACCCCCGCTGCAAAATATACAGCCGCCAAAGCCTATCCTTCCGTCACGGTTTGGACAGGTTAATCCGGCATTGAGAGCAATCTTATATACTTTGCAGCCAAATCTTTGTTTTAAATAATTATTTAGTCTTAATATTTGTTCCATCAGGTTTGATATGATCCTTTACAGCTTTGCTCACAGCCTCGGCAACGTTAGGATTAAATGCTTCAGGTAAGATGAAATCTTCATTAAGCATGTCATCCGGTACAAGATTTGCAATTGCGTTTGCTGCAGAGAGTTTCATTTCTTCAGTAATAATGCTGGCACGGCCTTCTAAAGCACCTTTAAAAATACCCGGAAATGCAACGACATTATTAACCTGATTAGGAAAATCAGAACGTCCTGTACCGACAACCTTTGCACCTGCAGCTTTTGCTTTATCAGGCATAATCTCCGGAACAGGGTTAGCCATTGCGAAAATAATAGGATCCTTCTTCATTGACCTTACCATGTCTTCGCTTACGATATCAGGAGCGGAAACGCCTACAAATATATCCGCATCCTTAAGGGCATCGGCGAGAGTACCGGTTGCATTTGAAAGATTGGTAACTTCCGTCATCTGTTTCTGCATCCAGTTAAGTCCTTCGTAATCCTTGGAAATGATACCATTTTTATCGCACATGGTAATATTGTCAAATCCATAGGTAAGCAGCAGTTTTGTGATGGCGATGCCGGCACTTCCTGCGCCGTTGACAACGATTTTGCAATCCTCTTTTTTGCGCCCTGTAACTTTAAGGGCATTAATGATACCTGCAAGTACAACTATAGCAGTACCGTGCTGGTCATCATGAAATACAGGAATATCGAGAAGCTCGTTTAATCTTTTTTCGATTTCAAAACATCTCGGTGCAGAGATATCCTCAAGGTTAATACCACCGAAAGCAGGTGCAATATTAACGACGGTCTTAATGATTTCTTCTGTATCCTGTGTGTCAAGACAGATAGGAAAAGCATTTACATCTCCAAATTCTTTAAAAAGAACTGCCTTTCCCTCCATAACAGGCATCGCAGCACGGGCACCGATATTACCAAGTCCGAGTACCGCACTTCCATCGGAAACAACAGCCACGGTGTTGGACTTTATAGTATAACGGTAGGCTGCCTCAGGGTCTTTTTCAATTACCTTACACGGTTCTGCCACTCCGGGTGTATATGCTATAGCTAAATCTTCTCTTGAAGCAATCTTACATTTTGAAGCAGTACTTATTTTTCCATTCCACTGCTCATGAAACTGTAACGCTTTTTCATTGGTTGTCATAACAACGCCTCCTAGATTTTTTTTCTATGAGATATAATAGCATATAATCTTTAAAATTTATACTATCATTTTTAAAAAAAATATTGTATAATGGAAATTGTGTGATAATCTATTAATCTAAATTCTTAATTAATCCACAATGACAGAATGAAAGAATAATAATGGAAGAAAGGATAATTTCATGATGAGAGAAAAACTTGCAAGCCTTCCCCTTAGTGAGGTTCGTGCGATAGCAAAAGGATTGGGTATTAAAAATATTACCACCACCCGTAAAGGCGAATTGATAGAAAAGATCTTAGAAGCAAGTAAGGATGATGGAGCTCGTGAGAGCAGCAATACGAATAATAGGGATGAAAATGTAAGAGATACCAAAGAGGTTAAAACAGAAAGAAAAGAGGATTCGGCATCAAAGAATTATGAAATGGAGACTGCTAATCTTGACAGTGGAGTAATTGCTCATGGAATACTTGAAGTAATGCCTGATGGATTTGGATTTATAAGATGCGAGAATTTTCTTCCGGGTGATAATGATGTCTATGTTGCACCATCACAGATAAGAAAGTTCAATTTAAAGACGGGAGATATCCTTCACGGAAAAGTCCGCGTCAAGACACAGAATGAGAAGTTCGGTGCATTATTATTTCTGGAGTCAATTAATGATGAACATCCGTCAGAAGCAATAAAGAGAAAAAGCTTTGAAAATCTGACTCCGATTTTTCCAAATGAACGTCTTTATATGGAGACAAAGAAAAGCAGTGTAGCGATGAGAATGGTGGATTTACTTGCACCTATTGGAAAGGGACAGAGAGGAATGATTGTATCACCTCCTAAGGCAGGTAAGACTACTCTTGTAAAAGAGATTGCAAAAGCAATCAAAGTCAATAATCCTGAAATGCACATGATAATATTATTGATTGATGAACGTCCCGAAGAAGTTACTGATATCAAAGAAGATGTTCAGGGTGATAATGTTGAAGTAATATATTCTACGTTTGACGAGCTGCCTGAGCATCATAAGAGGGTATCGGAGATGGTTATTGAAAGAGCAAAGAGACTTGTGGAATACAAAAAAGACGTTATAATTCTTTTGGACAGTATCACAAGACTTGCGAGAGCATATAACCTTACAGTACCACCGAGTGGAAGAACATTATCCGGTGGTCTTGACCCTGCTGCGTTACATATGCCTAAGAGATTCTTCGGTGCAGCGAGAAATATGAGAGAAGGCGGAAGCCTTACCATATTGGCGACAGCACTCGTGGATACAGGAAGCAGAATGGATGATGTGGTATTTGAAGAGTTTAAGGGTACAGGTAATATGGAGCTTGTCTTAGACAGAAAACTATCAGAGAGAAGAGTATTCCCTGCCATAGACGTCGCAAAATCCGGAACAAGAAGAGATGATCTTCTTCTTACGAACAAAGAGGAGGAGGCAGTACTTCTGCTTAGAAAAGCTATATTTAGCAATGAGAAGAGTGACGATGCAATTGAAAAAATCATCGATATGTTTGCAAAGACACGGAATAATACAGAATTTATGGAAATGGTAAAGAGAGTAAGACTGTAAAAAAATGCTTGCAAAAATAAAAACGATGTGATATACTCTAGTAGTTGTCTAAAGGATAAAACTTACGGGGAATCATAACCGGTAAGTTGGTGATGGGTTTTTCCCGCAGAGATGATAGATATTTTACAGAGAGGTGAATGATATGAGAGAAGGAATACATCCGGAATATTATCAGGCAAAGGTCGTTTGTAACTGTGGTAATGAATTTGTGACAGGTTCAACAAAGCCTGAGATTCATGTGGAGATATGTTCAAAGTGCCATTCGTTCTACACAGGACAGCAGAAAGCAGCTAAGGCTCGTGGACGTATTGATAAGTTCAATCGTAAATATGGTATTTCAGCAGAATAATATTTTTAAAGATAAGGTTGAGGTTATTTAATCTCAACCTATTTTTAAACTAATAAGAGTAGAAATATAGGAAGGAGGACCGACATATGAAACCATCCGGAATAGGAGGACAGGCAGTTCTTGAAGGAATAATGATGAGAAATAAAGATAAATATTCTGTTGCAGTCAGAAAGCCGGATAAGAACATCGAAGTAAAAGTTGACACCTACAAGGGATTGACGGAAGGGAAAAAGATAATGAGTCTTCCGTTTATTAGAGGAGTATTTAACTTCATTGATTCAATGGTACTGGGAATAAAAACACTGACATATTCGGCAGAGTTTTACGAAGAGGACAATGAAGAAGAGACAAAATTTGATAAAGTTGCGGACAAGCTGTTCAGAGAAAAAGCAGAGGACGTTCTTATGGGGATAACAATATTGATATCAATAGCCATGGCACTTGGAATTTTTGTTGCACTGCCAAGTCTGATATCTGATTTCATACAGAACAGACTGGGAATAGTATCTGTTACACTCATATCTGTTATAGAAGGAATCATAAGAATACTATTATTTATAGCATATATTCTGCTGATATCACTGATGGGCGATATAAAAAGGACATTTATGTATCATGGAGCTGAACATAAATGTATCAACTGCATTGAAAACGGTTTGGAGCTGAATGTAGAAAATGTTATGAAAAGCTCAAGATATCATAAGCGTTGTGGAACAAGCTTTATCTTCATGGTAATGTTCATAAGTATCGTATTTTTTATTTTTATACGTGTGGGTAATCCCGTGTTAAAGATAGTGGTAAGACTGGTTCTGGTTCCGGTGATAGCAGGAATTTCATACGAATTTATAAAATGGGCAGGAAGAAATGATTCAGGATTAGTCAGAGTGTTAAGCGCTCCTGGAATGGCATTACAGAAAATCACAACAAATGAGCCGACCGAAGACATGGTTGAGGTAGCTATTGCCGCCGTATCGGCAGTATTCGACTGGGAAGAATATCTTAAAGAATACCATAAGGAAGATGAAAATGAAAAAGCTTAAGGAAGTTCTTATGGAAGGAAGGGCACTGCTAAAAGAAGCAAATATAGATAACTATGAATACGACAGTGTCATGCTCATGGAATATGTGTTTCACATATCACACATGGAATATTTTATGAATCCCGAAAAAGAGGTAGATGAAACGGAATACTTAAAATGTATTCATGATAGAATGAATCATTATCCGTTACAATATATTACTCATGAGCAGTGGTTTATGGGTATGCCGTTTAAAGTAAACGAGAACGTTCTGATACCGAGACAGGATACAGAAATTCTTGTTGAAAATGCAATAAAAACAATTGGAAAAAGAAAGTGCCGTGTACTTGATTTGTGCACCGGAAGTGGATGCATAGCAGTCAGTATCAGCCGGTTTTGTGAAAATGCGGAAGTTACAGGTGCGGACATTTCAGGAGAAGCACTAAAAATTGCGGAATATAATAATAAAGCTAATCATACCAATGTAGAGTTTATACAGAGTAATCTGTTTGAAAATATAACCGGAAAGTTTGATGTAATCGTTTCCAATCCGCCGTACATTCCCACAGACGATATAAAAGAGCTGATGCAGGAAGTAAGGCAGTATGAGCCGCGTATGGCACTCGATGGAGATAAAGACGGTCTGGTATTCTATAAAAAAATTACCGGAAACGCAGTGAATTATCTTACAAAGGATGGATATTTACTGTACGAAATCGGTTGCAGCCAGGCAGATGACGTAAGCAGGATAATGAGAGAAAACCGGTTTACGGGTATAGAAGTTGTAAAGGATCTGGCGTCATTAGACAGGGTAGTAATAGGAATGAGAAAGGAAGAAAACAATGTTTGACAAACTTGATGACATACTTATCAAATATGATGAACTGACAATGAATTTAAATGATCCACAGGTTATCAATGATAATCAGCGCTTTAGAAAGATGATGAAGGAGCAGAGTGATCTTACACCACTGGTTGAGACTTATAAAGAATATAAGGAAAATAAAAAAACAATCGAAGATTCACTTGCCATGCTGGAAGAAGAATCAGATGAAGATTTAAAAGAACTTGCAAAAGAGGAACTGAATGAAGCGAAGACAAATGTAGAGAGACTTGAGGGTGAATTAAAGATATTGCTTCTTCCGAAGGATCCTAATGATGAGAAAAACGTTATCGTGGAAATCAGAGCAGGAGCAGGTGGAGATGAGGCAGCGTTATTTGCTGCAGAAATATACAGAATGTATGTACATTATGCAGAGTCCCAGAATTGGAAAGTAGAGACTCTTGAAATGGAAGAGATTGGAATAGGAGGTATGAAGTCAGTGAACTTCATGCTTAGCGGAAAAGGCGCATATTCCAAGATGAAGTATGAATCAGGAGTTCACCGTGTACAGAGAGTGCCGGAGACAGAATCACAGGGACGTATCCATACATCAACCATCACGGTTGCAGTGATGCCGGAAGCTGAAGAGGTGGATGTCCAGATAGACGAAAAGGATATCAGAATAGATGTAATGAGAGCATCTGGTAACGGAGGACAGTGTGTAAATACAACAGATTCAGCCGTAAGACTTACACATTTTCCGACAGGAATCGTTATATACAGCCAGACAGAAAAATCACAGCTGCAAAATAAGGCAAAGGCATTTGCACTTCTTCGTGCCAAATTATATGACATGGAACTGCAGAAAAAACAGGAAGCGGAATCTGCTGAAAGAAAAAGTCAGATAGGTACAGGTGACAGGTCGGAAAAGATAAGAACATATAATTTCCCACAGGGACGTGTCACAGACCACAGGATAGGATTGACATTATACAAATTAGATAAAGTAATGAATGGAGATATTCAGGAAATAGTTGATGCATGTATAGCCGCTGATCAGGCAGCAAAGCTTGCTAAAATGAATGAAGAATAAACAGATGAAAAAGCTGGTGGCATGTGTTATATTTACATATGTTATCAGCTTTACTGTAATACAGGGAGAGACGATATGAGGGAAATGACACCCATAGAAAAATATTATAACAAATTTAATGAAGACAAGAGATTGACAAGAAGACATGGCAATGTTGAATTTGTGACGTCAATGAAATATATAAGCGAGTACATGGAAGGTGAAAACAGAAAGTCAATTATAGACATCGGAGCAGGAACCGGAAGATACTCTATTGCCCTTGCTGATGCGGGATATGACGTGACTGCCGTAGAACTTGTAAAATATAATCTCGGTATATTAAAATCAAAAAAAAGCAGTGTAAAAGCTTTTCAGGGCAATGCGATGAATCTGAAAAGATTTGAAAACGATTCTTTTGATGCAGCACTTTTATTCGGACCAATGTACCATTTAAACAAATTTGAGGATAGAGTGAAATGTCTTAATGAAGCAAAAAGAGTTGTAAAAGATAATGGAATTATTTTTGTTGCCTATTGTATGAATGAATATAGCATTATAAAATATGGTTTTATGGAAAATCATATTATCAGTTGTATGGAAAACAACAAGATATCAGAAGAATTTAAGTGTTTATCCGATGAGAATGAATTATATACGTATTTGCGCATTGAGGATATTGATGAGCTCAACAGTGCTGCAAATATCGAAAGAATAAAGATTATATCTGCTGATGGTCCGGCAAACTATATGCGGCGGGAGCTGAATGCCATGGATGAGGAAACTTACAGGACATTTATAGCATATCATCTTTCCACCTGCGAGAGACCTGAACTTATGGGAGCTGCGGCACATACGGTTGATATTTTGAGAAATCATAAATAATCAGTATAAATGTGAGGATAGTATGAAATCTGTAGTAAAGGTAATGGATATAATTAAATATAACTGGAGGAAGATGGTTGAATTCCAGATGCTGTACAAACTGCTGTCAATAGTAGTTTTTCCGCCTGTATTAATTTTTGTCTTCAATATTTCGATGAAGATTGAAGGTTATAAGTATATAACGGCAGCAAATGCATACAAATACATTACAAGTCCGGTTACGATTATCATGCTTCTGATGATTATCTTATGTCTTACCTTTTTTACAATGATGGAGATTAGTGCAAATATATTCATGATAGACCAGTCTTATCAGAGAAACAGAACTAACATGTCTGATGTATTAAAGTTTGCCTTAAGAAATGCGATAAGAGTATTTAACATGAAAAATATATTAATGGCAGTGATACTCAGCATGATAACCATATATACTAATGTGGGACTTGCTTACGGATATCTTGGAACAATCTCCATTCCGTCATTTATCACGTCATATATTATGGTGAATTCAAAGATAAAGATGTATCTGACGATTATAACAGTTTGCTCCGTGTATTTGTTAATACGCTGGATGTATGCGTTTCATTACTTCACACTTGAAAACTGTAATTTCAATGAGGCATGCAAAAAAAGCACGGCATTAAATAACGGCAGAAAAACAAAAGACTGTATACAAATCTTTATCCTGCAGATTTTTTTCACATTGATATTTGCCATAGTATCTCTGATACTGGTACTTATACTGGTTGAAATATATCAGTTGATAGATACTGCAGCGATATTTGAACATATCCTGCTTGCGGTAATAGTAATTACAGTTACGATTTTAGCAGTACTGGCGATTGCGATTATGGTTCCTTTGGTTTATACTTGTATAAGTGTTTTGTTTTACAGACACAAGATGGAGAACAGGGAAAGAATACATCACACGGAAAAGTCTGTATACCGGTACGATTTAGAAAAACAGAAAAAAATCAAACATATAGAATTTTGCGTAGTCAGTATTGCCATGGCAGTATGTGTTATATATTTTTATGCGGGAACATCCGGAAAAATCAGACTGAATGTTGCTTATGTGGACACTCCTGAGATTACCGCACACAGGGGAGCGTCAAAAAAATATCCGGAAAATACCATGAGTGCATTTGTGGGTGCAGAAAAACAGAATGCAGACTGGATTGAGCTGGATGTGCAGCAGACAAAAGACGGGCAGATTATTGTGATGCACGATTCAAACCTGAAAAGGACTACCGGATTGAACAAAAGCATATGGAAGATGACATATGAAGAGATAGAAGAGCTGGATTGCGGAAGCTGGTTCTCGAAGGAATTTGAGGGCGAAAAGGTACCATTGCTTTCTGAAGTAATTGAATTTGCAAAAGAAAACGATTTGAAGCTGAATATTGAGATAAAACCTACAGGACATGAAAAAAAATTCGAAGAATCTGTAGTTGATATGGTAAATGAATATAATTTTAAAAATCAATGTGTTGTGACATCACAGTCATATTCATCTGTAAAAAAAGTAAAAAAATATGATGAGACGATAAAAACTGTGTATGTTATGGGTATTGCTTATGGAGACGTTACGAAATTAAAAGCGGCAGATGCATTCAGTATCAAATCATACTACGTTACGGATGACCTTGTATCAGCGATACATGCAGACGGGAAAAAAATATATGTATGGACAGTCAACAGAGAGGTTGACATTCAAAGAATGATGGGATACAGTGTTGACAATGTAATAACAGACAATGTTCCTCTGGCAAAGAAATGTATTTACAAACGTAAAACAAGTAACCTTACTTTGAAATTTGTAGATATGCTTTTGAAGATGAACAAAAAGAAAAGCTAAGAATGAGAAAGGTGATGAGTAAGATTGATAATAGCGTTGGTTCAGGCGAAGACTATATGGGAAAATGTTGATGCGAATATAAAAAAGATAGAAAAGATAATATCAAGATATCAAAATGTTGATTTGTATTTATTTCCTGAAATGTCGGTATCAGGATTCTCAATGAATACAGACAGATTTAAAGAAGAAGAAAAAACTACCGTCAGCCGGGTTATGGAGATGGCGGGAGAGTTTAATACTGCAGTCGGCGTAGGTTGGGTAAAAGCAGGAGACGTGCTCTGTGAAAATCATTACACTATAGTTACAGGGGAAGAAGAACTTCTGGATTACACAAAGATTCATCCTTTTGGCTATGCAGAAGAAGATTTGCACTTTGCAGGAGGAAGGGAAATCAAAAAGTGCCGGTACAAAGGCTTTAACATAGGAGTTCAGATTTGTTATGACTTAAGATTTGGAGACGTGTTTTCGATGGCGGCAAAAGACACGGATTTAGTGGTGGTGCCGGCAAACTGGCCCGCTGTGAGGGCAGAGCAGTTTGAGTGCCTGCTACAGGCAAGGGCCATTGAACACCAGATTTACGTGGCAGGTGTAAATTGCGCAGGAAACATAGGAGGCATATATTATTCTGGTGACAGTGATGTATTTAATCCGGAAGGTGCAAGATGTAAAAAATTACTTGTAGATGAAATGAAAGAATGCGCAGAAGAAAAAGTATTAATATATCATATTGAAAATGATATAACAAAATTCAGGGAGGCATTTCCCGTAAGACAGGACAGGGTTGCGATTAACGAGATTCATAATGGAGAAATATAATGAAGAATAAGCGAGAGAAAAAAAACGTATTTATTCAGGGTACCATACTTGCTGCGGCAGGTATTATTACGCGTGTGATAGGATTTGCTTACAGGATACCCATGACAAATATGCTTGGCTCGGATGGTAATGGAGTGTACTCAATTGCATTTGAGATATATAATATTGTTTTGATGCTGTCATCCTACAGCATGCCGCTTGCGGTTTCAAAGCTGGTATCTGCAAGACTTGCCCTGAAACAATACAATAATTCGTACAGAGTGTTTAAAGATGCCATGCTGTTTGCGGTATGTGTCAGCACGCTCGGAATGCTTTTTTTGTACTTTGGAGCAGGATTCCTGGCAGATTTATATTCTACACCGGAACTGGTAAGACCGCTAAGGGTATTGGCGCCTACTTTATTTGTTGTGGGTATGCTTGGTGTAGTCAGAGGATATTTTCAGGGAACAAGTACCATGATTCCGACTGCCATATCGCAGATATTTGAACAGATATTCAATGCAGTATTCAGTATAGGTGCAGTATGGTTCTGTATGTCAAAGCTTGCAAAGGGTGCGGGAAGCTACAAAACTGATGCCATCACTTCGGCACAGGGAGCTTATGAAGGTATCCGGTTAAGTTACAGAGTACAGCAGGCATCTTTCGGAGCAGCAGGAGGAACATTCGGAACACTGACGGGAGCACTTATAGCACTTTTGTTTTTACTGTTCACGTTTATGATATACAAACCTACTATCATGAAGAGAAACCGAAGAGATGAATTTGGCATTACGCAGAGCCATGGAGAAGTATACAGACAATTGATTTTTACCGTAATTCCGGTTGTAATCAGCCAGACGGTATATCAGATTGGTTACGTTATAGATGATTTGATTTTCAGCAAGGCGATGGTTACAAAAGGAATGAGTAATTCAGTCAGAAAATCATTACAGGGTGTGTTTAATTCTCAATATACCGTGTTGATTAATGTGCCTATTGCAGTGGCAACGGCAATGGCAGCTTCATCAATTCCAAGCATTGTAACATCGTATACAAGGGGAAATGTAAAAGAAGCCAATAAAAAGACAGGAGCGATTATAAAGTTCGTGATGGTTGTTGCATTTCCGTCAGCAGTGGGGCTGGCAGTTTTATCATCACCAATCATACGTACATTGTTCCGCAGTCCGAGCCTCAGAGCGTACAACCTTACAGGTGCAAGACTTTTGACATATGGCTCCATAGCGATAGTATTTTATTCATTATCTACCATTACAAGCGCCATATTACAGGGACTTGATCATATGAATGTTCCCGTTAGAAATTCAGGTATATCCCTGATAATTCATTTGATACTGATGGTGGCACTTTTGTACAAAACAGATTTGAATGTGTACGCATTGCTTATAGGTGATATTACATTCCCGCTGTTGATTAGTATTCTGAACTGGTTAAGCGTGAAAAAATATATAGGTTACAGACAGGAGATAGGAAAAACATTTGGAGTTCCTCTGATATCATCAGCACTAATGGGAGTTGCAGCATGGATTGTCTACTACCTGCTGTTCATGCTTACAAAGAGTATGTATATCGGACTTCTGTTCTCGGTTGCAGTAGCAGTTGTAGTATATGCCGTTCTCATACTTGCATTCAGATGCTTTGAAGTTGACGAATTATACGAACTTCCTATGGGAGGAAGACTGGTTACGCTTGGAAGAAAACTTGGATTTTATAATTGACATGCAAAAAAAAATATACTTTGCATATAATACTATAAGTTATAAAATTGAAATGAGGAATCATATGTATGACTTTGGTATTATAGGTGGAGATATCAGACAGATGTATATAACAGAGTATCTTGTGAAAGCAGGGTATTCTGTTTTTTGTTATGGTGTAGAGAATATAAGCAGCAATGCTGCCAAAAATATAGAAGAAGTTTTTAGAAAATCGGAAATTATTATTGCACCTGTTCCGCTATCAAAAGATGGTAAAAATGTATTCCTGAAAAATTCCTACAAAAGAATTGACAATGAGACATTTGCCGGAATGATTCCTCCGGGTAAAACAGTGATTAGCGGTGCAGTAAACGCACATATCAGAAATATGATAGAAGAAAAGGGCGGAAAATGCATTGATATTTTAACGGACGAAAAAATTAAATACTATAATTCAGTTGCAACTGCTGAAGGAACAATTGCTGAAGCTGTCATGGGAAACGGGAATATACTTTATAACAACAAAGTACTGGTTGCGGGATATGGAATGTGCGGCCGTATACTTGCTGAAAAACTAAAAAGTACCGGCTCTTATGTAACGATTTGTGCAAGAAGAAAAGAAATAAGAGATGAGGCTGCCAAAAGCGGATTTGAAGTGACGGATTTTGATGAACTGTGTAACAAAATCAGCGAATTTGAATATATTTTTAATACAGTACCGGCGATAGTGTTTGGTGAGAACATTATAAAAAATATAAAAAAAGAAGCATTGTTCATAGACATTGCCTCAATGCCGGGAGGAGTTGACAAAACATCAGTTAAGCAGAATGAAATTAATTACAGACAATCTCTGGGGCTTCCGGGAAAATATTGTCCGGCTGCCATGGCAAGGTTTTATGTGGAAAAAATTCTACAGTTATATGGTTAAAAAAATTTGAAAGAAGTGAAATGAATGTTACAGGGAAAAAAAGTGGGTATTGCGATAACAGGTTCTTTTTGTACTCTTAAAAAGATAGTTCCCGAAATCAAAAAACTTTCAGAAGAAGAGGGAGCCGAAGTCCACACCATATTTTCAGTCATGTCGAAAAACACAGATACAAGGTTCGGAAAAGCAGATGAATTTTATAATCTGGTGGAGAATATTACTAAAAACAAACCTATTACAACGATTACTGAAGCAGAAGTGCTTGGCCCGAATCCGTATCTGGATATTATGGCGATATTTCCGTGTACGGGAAATACACTTGCTAAGCTTGCCAACGGAATTACGGATACACCTGTTTTAATGGCGGCAAAGGCTCATCTTCGTAACGAAAAGCCACTGGTGATATCTGTATCAACAAATGATGCACTTGGTATGAATATGAAAAATATTGGTGAGTTAATGAACATTAAAAATATATTTTTTGTACCTTTTGGTCAGGATAATTATAAAGGAAAACCAAATTCTATGATTGCCGATACAGAGCTTTTGATACCGACAATTTATTCGGCATTAGATAAAAAACAGTTGCAGCCTGTTATTATTCATCCGCAGTAAATGATTCCGGACACAGAAAGGAAGGTGTGATTCATATGTGTGGTATTGCCGGCTTTTTTAGAAAGGATGGCGGTTATGAGAAAAAGGAACGGCTATGGGAAAATGTTCTTAACGACATGAACAGGGTACAGAAGCACAGAGGACCTGATGATGAAGGAATTTATCTATGTGACCGTTGCGGTCTGGCACATGTAAGACTGTCCATTATTGATTTGAGAAATGGACACCAGCCTATGTACAAAAAATACGACGGTCATGAATGCGTAATCGCATATAACGGAGAAATCTACAACATGAAAGAATTGAGGCAGCAGCTTTTATTTACAGGAATGGAATTTGAAACAGACAGTGATACTGAAGTGATTGCGGCCGGATATTTAAAGTATGGAGAAAATTTTATTAAAAGGCTGAACGGAATTTTTGCATTTGCCATATGGGATATTACTCTGGACAGATTATTATTAGTAAGAGACAGACTTGGCGTTAAACCACTGTTTTATACAGAAAAAAACGGCGAAATCGTATTTGCATCGGAACTTAAAGCGTTGTTTGAACATCCTGATATTGAACCAAGGGCAGATATAGAGACATTTCAGATTATTATGGGGCTGGGACCGGCAAAACCTTGTGGAAGCGGTGTTTTTAAAGATGTATATGAGGTAAAGCCCGGTCATTATCTTAAGATGGATTTAAGCTCCGTTTGTGATGTGACCTATTGGAAATTATACAGCCAGCCGCATGAAGATTCGCCTAAGCAGACGGTTGAAAAAGTCAGATGGCTTTTACAGGATTCTGTAAACAGGCAGATGCTTTCAGATATTCCGATATGTACATTTTTATCAGGAGGAATAGACAGCAGTCTTGTTACTGCACTGTGTCAGAGTAAACTAAAAAAGAATGGAGATATTCTTAACACGTTTTCATTTGATTTTGAAGGAAATGAAAAGTATTTTGAGGCAAATTCATTCCAGCCTGCCAGAGATGAAAAATGGGTAGATATTATGAAAGAATATCTTGGCACGAACCACAGGTATCTTGTATGTGACAATGACAATCTTGAAGAATATCTGTATAAAGCCGTAGATGGCAGAGATGTGCCTTGTATGGCGGACGTAGAGTCTTCTATGATGTATTTTTGTGAAAAGGTAGCAAAATACAATAAGGTGGCTCTTACAGGTGAATGTGCGGATGAAATCTTCGGCGGATATCCGTGGTTTTACAAAAAAGAACTCTATGATAAAGATACATTCCCATGGTCAGTTGACATGTCAATGAGGGAACAGATACTGACTAAGGATATGAAAAATATTCTGAAATTGGATGAATATGTTTCGGATATTTATCATGCATCCGTAAAGGAGACACCACTCCTCAGGGGAGAAAATGATAATGAAAAAAGGAGAAGAGAAATCAGTTATCTCAATATCAGGTGGTTTATGGCAAATTTACTTGAACGAATGGACAGAACCGCTATGCATTGCGGACTTGAAGCCAGAGTACCGTTTGCCGACCATAGAATCGTAGAGTACTTATGGAATGTTCCGTGGGAGTTAAAATATATGGGGAATATGGAAAAAGGGCTTTTAAGGGCTGCGGGTAAGGGTATTCTGCCTGATGAAGTCCTATATAGAAAAAAGAGTCCTTATCCAAAGACATATCATCCTGACTATGAGAAAAAACTGATGAAAAAAGTTTTACACATTACTGAAAATCCTAACACAAAAATCAATACTATTATTAATAGGAAAGAAATATTAAAATGGAATGAGAGAATAAATGATTATGGAAGACCGTGGTATGGCCAGCTTATGGCCGGTCCACAGATGTTAGCTTACATTCTTCAGATAAACTATTGGCTTGAAAAATATAATATATCAATTCCATAAGAATTTGCAGCGCACGAGAAATTCGTAAAGGCGATTTCTCGTGTCGCATCCGGGCTATTTGAGCTCCGCGCAAATAGCCGTATGAAAAATCATATTTCAATATGATTTTTCATACTAATACCAACCACCGTTAAAAGAAATAATCTGTGCGTTAAGATAATCAGGAGCAGTTGCAATCTGATAAATAAATTCTGCAGCTTCTGATGGAGTTGCCATCCTTCCGGCAGGTATTTCATATTCCAGATTCATTTTTTCTTCCTGATTCAAAAAAGAATTCATATCAGTATCGATAGCACCGAATGCAATGGCATTTACGCTGATACCGTTTGGTGCAAGTTCCTTTCCAAGAGCCTTTGTAAAACTGTTTACGGCACCCTTGGTGGTTGAATAGGCAACTTCGCAGGAAGCTCCCTCATTTCCCCATACCGATGAGATGTTAATGATTCTTCCACATTTATTTTTCAAAAAATAAGGTATAATACCTCTGGACATATAAATCATGGAAGAAACATTGGTATTAAATATTGTATTCCACTGGCTGTCTGTGATATCCTGAAACAGACCTGTGCAGGATATTCCTGCGTTATTGACCAGAATCTTTACGTCACCAAGAAAAGGTTCTGTTTTAGTCAGCAGCCTGCTGATATCATCGGCATTGCCCAAATTACATTGAAAAGGATGACATTTTATATTATATTTATTCTCAAGTTCTTCAGCATTTTTTTCTAACAGGCTGTAGTTACCGCGACATATGGTGATAAGATTGTATCCTTTTGAAGCAAATATATGTGCAGTTTCCTTTCCAATCCCTCTTGAAGCACCTGTAACAATTACGTAAGTATTAATCATACATATCCTCCGTCCTGTCATATCGTATTGTTAATGCAATATGATTATACCATATTTTTTGCTTAATTGTGAATAAAAAAATTAAGTTGTTGACATCCGTTAAGAGTTTTGATAAAATGTCTATCGTGAAGTAGTAATAAATTTGTAATAAATAGTTTTGAAATGTATTGGAGGCATATTTACATGAGAAGCAAATATACGAAGATAATGGCGGGATGTATAGCAGGTGCAGTCATTGCTACAGGATATGGATTTAATGTATACGCATCACAGAAGAATGCAGACATGCCTGCCGCAGGAATAGCAGTAGCTCTTCAGCAGTATTATGGAGAGACAGAAAAGGAGACAGCAGATGTACTTGCTTTGCTCAGACCAATCGTAGGAAGCTCTGATGAAGAAGAGACCACGGCTGAGACCGAGACAGAAGCAGCACAGGAAGCTCCGGCAGCAGAAGCTGAGACGGAAGCTGCTACAGAGGCTGAGACATCTGTTTATGATACAGTTGCTATCTCACACGTTGATAACTATGTGAATGTGAGAAGCATGCCAAGCACGGACAGTGAGGTTGTAGGTAAGATTTATAACAACTGTGCGGCAACCATCGTTGAGAATGATGGAGAATGGTATAAGATTGAATCAGGAAATGTTCAGGGATATATCAATGCAAAGTATTTCGTTACAGGTGAAGCTGCAAAGGAACTTGCATTAGAGATCGGAAAGGTGTTTGCTACAGTTAAGACGACAACTCTTAACGTAAGAGAAGGTCAGGGAACAGAGACATCTATTCTGACACAGCTCCCAGAAGGCGAGAAGTATGATGTAGAGCAGTACGGCGACGGATGGGTATTGTTAAATGTTGATGGTGATGTGAACGGATGGGTTTCACAGGAATTTGTAGATATTTCAGTAGAATTTGATAAAGCAGTAACTCTTGAAGAAGAGCAGCAGATGTTAGCAGAGAAGCAGAGACTTGCAGAAGAGGCAGCTGCAGCAGAAGCAGCCGCAGCAAAGGCAGCTAAGGAAGCAAAAGAAGCCAAGGAAGCAAAAGAAGCCAAGGAAGCAGCCGCAGCAAGAGAGGCTGAAGTTTATTCTTATGATGATGACGATGATGAAGTATCATATACTTATGAAGATAACTCTTCATATGAAGAGCCTGAGGCAGAAGAATCTTACACAGAAGATTACAGTGCTTCACCTACAAGAGATGCTGTAGTAGCTTATGCATTACAGTTTGTAGGTAACCCATATGTTTACGGTGGTTCAAGCTTAACAAATGGTACAGACTGTTCAGGATTTACAATGTCTGTATATGCACACTTTGGATACGGATTACCACATTCATCTTCATCACAGTCAGGATGCGGTATAGCAGTATCACTTGATTCGTTACAGCCGGGAGATTTGTTATTTTACTCTTCTGACGGTGCAGGAATCGGACATGTTGCATTATATATCGGTGGAGGACAGGTTGTTCACGCAAGTACTCCTGAAACAGGTATTAAGGTATCAAGCGCGTTCTATAGAACACCACTTGCAGCAAGAAGAATTATATATTAATATATAAAATGTCTAAAAAAGAGTTCCATTTGGAACTCTTTTTTGTTGAAAAATTATCGATATGTGATATAATAGAAATATGCATATATCATATTTTGATATTTGCATTCGAAGGGGGCTCATCCTCAATTTTGTAAAAAAGGAGATGGAACATCATGAGGTACATAATTACAGGACGTAATATCGATGTGACAGAAGGATTAAGAACAGCTGTACAGGAGAAGATTGGCAAACTCGAAAGATATTTTACGCAGGATACGGAGGTACATGTTACACTTAGTGTAGAAAAAGAAAGGCAAAAGATTGAAGTTACGATTCCGGTAAAAGGGAATATTATAAGATCAGAACAGGTTAGCAGTGATATGTATGTTTCAATAGATTTAGTGGAGGAAATCATTGAAAGGCAACTTAAGAAATACAAGAATAAGATAGTTGACAGAAAGCAGGCAGGTGAGGTATTCACCCCTGAATACATTGATAAGGATTATGAAGAAGATGAGCAGATTCAGATTATAAGAACCAAGAAGTTTGGAATTAAACCTATGGATCCGGAAGAGGCATGTATCCAGATGGAATTATTAGGACATAACTTCTATGTATTTAGCAATTCTGAGACGAACGAGGTGAATGTCGTCTACAAGAGAAAAGGCAATACATACGGATTGATTGAACCTGAGTTTTAGACACAGTAAGGAGGATGTGGAAACACATTCTCCTTTGTTCATTGTTCATAGATTATTAGGTATTTATTCACATACTGTTTACGAATTAATTATTGAATGTTGAAAAATAAAGTGATACAATAGCCTGTAGTGATTTTTTATGGTCGTAATATGTAAAAATAAGCGATCAAATAATTTATTTAGGAGATTTATGATGGGATTAGCGTCTAAATTGTTTGGCACACATAGTGAAAGAGAAATAAAAAGAATTATGCCGATAGTTAAGAAAATCGAATCTTACAGAGATGAGATGATGAGCTTAACGGATGATGAATTAAGACAGAAGACTGATGATTTTAAGGCAAGACTTGCAAAAGGAGTTACACTTGATGATATATTGCCTGAGGCATATGCAGTTGTGAGAGAAGCGGCAAGAAGAGTATTGAATACAGAACATTACGAAGTCCAACTTATGGGTGGAATTATATTGCATCAGGGAAGAATTGCCGAGATGAAGACCGGTGAAGGTAAGACACAGACCTGTCTTTTACCGGCATATCTTAATGCCCTTGAAGGAAAAGGTGTTCATGTCGTTACGGTAAATGACTATCTTGCAAAGCGTGATGCGGAGTGGATGGGAAGAGTCCATGAGTTCCTTGGACTTACTGTTGGTGTTGTTCTTAACAGCATGGATAACGATGAAAGAAGAAAAGCATATAACTGTGATATTACATATGTTACGAATAATGAGCTCGGATTTGACTATCTGAGAGATAATATGGTTATTTATAAAGAACAGCTTGTTCAGAGAGAGTTGCACTATGCGATTGTGGATGAGGTCGATTCAGTTCTTATTGATGAGGCGAGAACACCTCTTATAATCTCGGGTCAGAGTGGTAAGTCTACAAAACTGTACGAGGCTTGTGATATACTTGCAAGACAGCTTGTACGAGGCGAGGACAGTCAGGAGCTGACCAAACTTGCAGCCATTATGCAGGAAGAAGTCGAGGAAGACGGAGACTTTATTGTAAATGAAAAGGATAAAGTAGTTAATCTTACTGCAGAGGGTGTTAAGAAGGTAGAAAAGTTTTTCCATATAGACAACCTTGCAGACCCTGAAAACACAGAGATTCAACACAATATTATTCTGGCGTTGAGAGCGCATAATCTAATGTTCAGAGATCAGGATTATGTTGTTAAAGATGAGCAGGTACTTATAGTAGACGAGTTCACGGGACGTATCATGCCGGGAAGAAGATATTCAGACGGATTACATCAGGCTATTGAAGCAAAAGAGCATGTAAAGGTTAAGAGAGAGAGCAAGACACTTGCAACGATAACATTCCAGAATTTCTTTAATAAATATGATAAGAAATGTGGTATGACCGGTACAGCTCTTACAGAGGAACAGGAATTTAGAAATATTTACGGAATGGACGTTGTTTCTATTCCGACTAACAAACCGGTATTAAGAATAGACCGGGATGATGCTGTTTACAAGACTAAGAAAGAAAAACTCCATGCCGTTGTGGAAGAAGTAAAGGAAGCATATGCTAAGGGACAGCCTGTACTAGTGGGTACTATTACTATCGAGTCTTCTGAGGAAGTAAGTAATCTTTTAAGAAAAGAGGGAATACCACATCAGGTGTTGAATGCTAAGTTCCATGAATTAGAGGCTGAGATTGTAGCACAGGCAGGTATTCACGGTGCAGTTACGATTGCTACCAACATGGCAGGTCGTGGTACAGATATCAAGCTTGATGATGAAGCAAAAGCAGCCGGTGGACTTAAGATTATAGGTACTGAGAGACATGAGTCAAGACGTATAGATAATCAGCTTCGTGGACGTTCGGGACGTCAGGGAGATCCGGGTGAATCAAGATTTTATATCTCATTAGAGGATGATATCATGAGATTGTTCGGTTCTGAAAGATTGATGTCAGTGTTTAATGCACTTGGTGTTCCTGAGAATGAACAGATTGAACATAAGATGCTATCAAAATCAATCGAAACAGCTCAGAAAAAGATAGAGGGCAATAACTTTGGTATAAGAAAGAACCTTTTAGAATATGATAAGGTAAATAATGACCAGAGAGAGATTATCTACGCAGAGAGAAGACGTGTTCTTGATGGTGAGAATATGCGTGATGCCATCTATAAGATGATTACCGAGACGGTAGAGAAGATTGTAGATACTTGCATTTCAAATGATATTAAAGCCGATGAATGGGATTTGATAGAGCTTAATGAATTATTGTTACCGATATTCCCGTTTGAGACGATAGAGCTTACAGATGAACAGAAAGCTACGATGAAAGTAGCTGAATTAAAGCAGATGTTAAAGGAAAAAGCAGTTAAGCTGTATGAAAACAAAGAAGCTGAATTTCCTGAACCGGAAGCTGTCAGAGAGTTAGAGCGTGTTGTTCTGCTTAAGACAATTGATAGAAAATGGATGGATCACATTGATGATATGGATCAGCTCAGACAGGGAATCGGCCTTCAGGCATATGGTCAGAGAGATCCGCTTGTGGAATACAAGATGGCAGGTTTCGAAATGTTTGACGGAATGATTGAAAATATTCAGGAAGAAACTGTAAGAATTCTTCTTCATGTGAAAGTTGAGCAGAAAGTAGAAAGAGAACAGGTTGCAAAAGTAACCGGTACAAATAAAGATGACACTGCAGTTAAAGGACCAAAGAGAAGAGAAACTGAAAAGATTTATCCAAATGATCCGTGTCCTTGCGGAAGCGGAAAGAAATATAAGCAGTGTTGTGGAAGGAAGGTGATGTAGTGATAGAATTAGACAACTATAAATCAGATTTGTTAAACTATTCACAGCCACTAAAAGAATTGAGGGATTCACTTTGACCTTGCAGGGAAGGAAAAAAGGATAGAAGAACTTGAAAGACTGATGGAGGCACCGGGTTTCTGGGATAATCCGGAGGAATCACAGAATAGTATGAAAGAGCTTGATTCACTAAAGAGTCAGAAGCAGTCTTATGAAAAACTGGAAGAACAATTTGAAGAGATAATGATCCTGATTCAGATGGGTAATGAAGAAGATGATGAGGATATACTTGAGGAAGTAAAAGAATCATACGAAGAATTCGTATCCGTGTTTGAGAAGATGAGGATAGAGACACTGTTATCAGAAGAATACGACAGGAATAATGCGATTCTTACATTACATGCCGGTGCAGGTGGAACTGAGTCATGCGACTGGGCAGGAATGCTTTGTCGTATGTATCAGAGATGGGCAGATAAAAAAGGATATACAGTCGAGATGATTGATTTTCTTGACGGAGATGAGGCCGGTTTCAAGACAGTTACTCTTGAAATACGTGGCGAAAATGCTTATGGATATCTAAAGTCTGAAAAAGGTGTGCACAGGCTGGTAAGGATATCGCCGTTTAATGCTGCAGGCAAGAGACAGACATCATTCGCATCCTGTGACGTTATGCCGGACATCGAAGATGATATTGACATTGAGATACGTGATGATGACCTTAAGATAGACACTTATAGGAGTAGTGGTGCAGGAGGACAGCATATTAATAAAACATCTTCTGCAGTACGAATTACCCACATACCGACCGGAACCGTGGTACAATGCCAAAACGAGCGTTCGCAGTTCCAGAATAAGGATAAAGCAATGCAGATGCTGAAAGCAAAGCTTTACCTGATGAAGAAGGCAGAAAATGAAGCGAAGGTGTCAGATATAAGAGGCGAAGTCATGGATAACGGATGGGGAAGTCAGATACGCTCCTACGTATTGCAGCCATACACTATGGTAAAGGACCACAGAACCAATAAAGAAGTTGGTAATGCTGCAAGTGTATTGGATGGTAACTTAGACCCGTTTATCAGTGAATATTTAAAGCAAAGAGTGAATAATTAACATATAATGTACTCTCGGAGTCCAAGAGTACATTACAAAGTAACGGAGGATGATTGCGTATGGAATTTAAACCGGTTGTTTTTAAAGTGGATAATCAGGAATATGGAGTAGATATAGGACTTGTCAGGGGAATCGAAAAGATTCAGCATATCGTTAATGTACCGAATTCCAACCCTGACATAAAAGGAATTATCAATCTGAGAGGAGATGTGGTTCCGATATACAGTCTTAGGCATCATTTTCATTTAGAGGAAGTAGAGCCGACTGAGTCCACAAAATTTATCGTAGTCAATACTAAGGGAATAAGTATTGCACTCGAGGTTGATGGCGTGGAGGAAATTCACGACATAGAGGAAGGCATGGTTCAGGATATTCCTATAATTGTAAAGTCTGAAGAAACTAAGTATATTGACAAAGTAGTTAATTTTGACGGAAGACTGATACTCGTGATAAATATTCATAACCTCCTGACAGAGGAAGAGGCAGAGAGTTTGCAGAAAATGGTTGAAGATATCAGTGAGTGACAGATTTAAAAGCTATATTCACACTGTTAAAGTGAGGATATAGCTTTTTGTACTATGTTAAATAAAAGTCCTTGCGAAAAATGAATATATGTGATATATTCTTTCGAGGAAATACAAATGTATTTGAGACACATACATAATTGAAATTGCACAGAAAGGCATGAGCAGTATGTCAGACGAAAGTAAATATTATGTTGTAAAGAAGAAGGCATTACCGGATGTATTATTAAAAGTGGTTGAAGCAAAGAAACTGCTTGAATCGGAAAAGGCTGTGACTGTTCAGGAAGCGACAGAAAAAGTCGGGCTGAGCAGAAGTTCATTTTATAAGTACAAAGATGATATATTTCCTTTTTATGATAATACAAGAGGGAAGACCATTACGTTCGTGGTTCAGATGGATGATGAGCCCGGTCTGTTGTCAAGCGTTTTAAAACAGATAGCAGATTATAATGCGAATATATTAACCATACACCAGACGATTCCTATTAACGGAATTGCACTTCTCACTATAAGTGTGGATATACTTCCGGATACACTTAATGTGTCGGATATGCTGGAAAATATTGAGAGTATGAACGGGGTTCATTACATCAAAATTCTTGGCAGGGAATAATTTCGGGTGAATAGTGCAGTACTGGCACACCCGTTTACAAAATGAGCAGTACAGAAATGAGGATAATATAATGATAAATGTAGCAGTGTTAGGATATGGTACAGTTGGTTCAGGAGTTGTTGAGGTTATCAATACCAACAATGACATCGTAAGTAAAAAAGCAGGCGATAAGGTAAATATAAAATATGTACTGGATTTGAGAGATTTCCCGGGAGACCCGGTTGAAGAAATACTCGTTCATGATTACGAAGTTATTTTAAATGATCCGGAAGTAGAAGTGATAGCCGAGGTCATGGGTGGAGTTGAGCCTGCATACACATTTGTAAAATCAGCTTTACTCAAGGGAAAGAGCGTTTGTACGTCAAATAAAGAGCTTGTAGCAAAGCATGGACCGGAATTGATAGAGATAGCAAGGGAACATCATAGAAATTTCTTCTTTGAAGCAAGTTGCGGTGGCGGAATACCTATTATCAGACCATTAATCGAATGTATCACGGCTGATGATGTTCAGGAGATAGTGGGAATACTCAATGGAACGACCAATTATATATTGACGAAAATGTCAAAGGAAGGTCTTGATTTTGACACAGTGCTGAAGGAAGCACAGGATTTGGGATATGCAGAGAGAAATCCGGCAGCAGATGTGGAAGGCTACGATGCGTGCAGGAAGATTTCTATACTCGCTTCACTGACATATGGAAAAAATGTTGATTTCGAAGAAGTATATACAGAAGGAATTACCAAAATCACAGATGTAGATTTCAAATATGCAAACAAAATCGGATATTCTGTAAAGCTGTTTGGAAAAGCAAAGAAGTCTGAGGGAAAATTCTATGCATATGTTGCACCTGTCATGATAAATGCAGAGCATCCATTATTCAGCGTTAATGGCGTATTTAACGGAATAATGGTCAAAGGAAATGTTTTAGGTGATGTAATGTTTTATGGAAGCGGAGCGGGAAAACTTCCTACAGCAAGTGCAGTAGTATCAGATATGGTAGATGCGATAAAACATTTAAATGATAACGTAGCAATCGACTGGAGTGCTGATAAATTAGAACTTACTGACATTAAGAATTCTAAAAAGAAATTCTTTGTAAGAATGACGGGAGATGCAAAAGAAATGGAATCGGCAGTAAAATCTGCATTTGGAGAGAGTGAGATAATAACTCTTGATGATTTAAGTGGAGAGTTTGCATTTATAACAGACATAATTACAGAAGAAGAATACGAAAAGGCAGCAGCCGGATTTGACAATATCATTACAAGAATCAGAATTGAATAATTAAAAAGAACAGGCGATGCCTGTTCTTTTTTTACGTGCGCCCGACGGCGCACGTTTCTAAAGGGTGAAAGTCCCTAATCCGCCCGACAGTGGGAAGGATATAGCCGAACAGCAAGGGTGTCCATC
>CADADA010000015.1 GCA_902786515.1 uncultured Lachnospiraceae bacterium
ACTGGCTATTATCTGCAAGTATGTGAAAACTAAGGAACCGCCGTGTACCGAACGGTACGCACGGTGGTGTGAGAGGTCGGGGGATTATTCAAATCCCCCCTCCTACTCGATTAGTGCTCATCGCATACCTGAAAAATATAAAACTTCAAATAGTAAGATTCGTCTGCCGACCAGAGTATAGGATGGTCCGGAGACTGGGTTCTGTATTCGACCTGTCTGAGCCTTTTATGTACATTCTGAGCTGCCTGATGAATCGTTTTTGTAAATAATTCATAAGACATAAAGTGAGAGCATGAGCAGGTTGCCAGAAAACCACCGTCTTTGACTAACTTCATTCCTCTCAGATTGATTTCGCGGTAGCCCTTGGTGGCGTTTTTAATGGAATTTCTTGACTTGGTAAAAGCAGGAGGATCAAGTATGACTACGTCAAATTTCTCGCCTCTTCGCTCAAGCTCAGGGAGCAATTCAAACACATCTTCGCACTTAAAGTGAACGATATTTTCAAGGCTATTTAATCTTGCGTTTTCCTCAGCCTGTGAAACGGCAAGGGCAGATGCGTCGACGCCTGTCACTTCCTTAGCACCGGCAATACCTGCATTCAGGGCAAAAGAACCGGTATGGGTGAAACAGTCTAAAACCCTTGCATCCTTACATAATCTCTGGATGGCAAGACGGTTATACTTCTGATCCAGAAAGAAACCGGTCTTCTGGCCGTCTTTTACGTCAACGATATAATTCACACCGTTTTCCATAATCTTCACTTTAGTATCAAACTCAGGACCGATAAATCCCTTGATTCTCTCCATTCCTTCATCTTTCCTGACTTTTGCGTCGCTGCGTTCGTAAATACCCCGTATGGTTATGCCATCCTCTAAAAGAACTTCCTGTAATGTCTTCAGAATAACAGGTTTTAGCAAATCAATTCCAAGAGCCAGTGACTGTACAACCAGGACATCAGAGAATTTGTCAATCACAATGCCCGGAAGAAAGTCGGCCTCTCCGAAGATAATGCGGCAGCTTGAAGTATCCACTGTTTTCTTTCTGTAATCCCAGGCATTTAAAACACGCATTCTGATAAAATCTTCGTTAATATCAGTATCTATGTTTCTTGTAAGGATGCGAACAGTGATTTTTGAATTGGTATTGATAAAACCTTTTCCCATGGGATAACCGTCAAAGTCCCTCACTATTACAATATCTCCGTTAGTGAAATCGTCATCAATAGAAGCGATTTCATTATCAAATATCCAAAGTCCGCCGGATTTGAGCATGCGGCCTTCGCCTTTTTTTAATGTAACAGTTGCTATCTATAAAACCTCCACTACAGAATAGTACATCGAATATTAAGTAACTGATACACTTCGTTGATTATGAGTATTCATACATCTGCGACAGTGATTTTTACGTACTATTTTTAATTTTTATATGATGGATACGTAGTAAACAACGAAATCCTACGTATAATTTTGAAACTTTTGTAAAATGATACGTAGTAAACATCAGCATCCTACGTATCATTTTGAAATTATCAGAAAATCATACGTAAGAGAAGCTGAAATCCCATGGATTTCGTTGTGTAACGTATTAGTTATTTATTATTAGATGTAATAGAAACAGAATAACATAAATACTTACTTTTTTCAATGTACATCGCTAATCCTTGACAAATCGGTAAAATTTACTTAGTATTTCATTATGAAAACGGACTAAGGGGGCGGAAATTTATGATAACAGTCAGTTTATGTATGATAGTAAAGAACGAAGAAAAAGTATTAAGACGGTGTCTGGATTCACTGAAAGGTCTTATGGATGAAATTATTATTGTTGATACGGGTTCAACTGATAATACAAAAAAAATTGCGGCAGAATACACGGACCGCATATATGATTTTGAATGGACAGACGACTTTAGTGAAGCCAGAAATTTCAGCTTTTCAAAGGCAACTATGGATTATATATATACGGCAGATGCAGATGAGGTAATAGACAGCGAGAATTTCAGTCGTTTTATGAATATAAAAGAATGTATGATGGAAGAGATTGAGATTGTGCAGATGAAATATATTAATGAAAATGCGGATAACAATCTGCAGAACAGCAGGGTGGAGTACCGGCCGAAGCTGTTTAAACGGCTCAGGACATTTACTTGGACAGATCCTGTGCATGAGACGGTGAGGACATGGCCGGTGGTATTTGACAGTGACATCTGCATACTTCACAAGCCGGAAGGAGTTCACGGAACAAGAGACCTGTCAATTTTTTACAGGCACACACAAAATGGCGGGCGGTTATCAAAGCGTATAAGAAACATGTATGCAAGGGAACTGCTGAATATAGGAACAAAAGAAGATTTTGATAAAGCGACTGAATATTTTGAACGGGTATATGCAGATGAAAATATAGATGACGATTCTAAAAAAGAGGCAGCCTGTGTTCTGGCAAGAAGTTACAGATTTAATGGAGATATGCTTAACTTTTTTAAGTATGCTTTAAAAGATGTTTTAACAGAATCATGTTCAGAAATGTGTTATGAGCTTGGAGAAATGTATTTTGCGTCAGGAGATTATATAGAGGCATCGATTTGGTACTATAATGCTATTTATGAGACATCATGTATTCTTGATATACACACTTCAGGAGATTTATCACTATACAGAATTGCTGAATGTTACGATAAGCTGAGTATCAATGATTCATCATATGCGGATAGTGCAAAAGAATATGCTGAACTTGCACGAAAATGGGAAATGCCGGAAGAATTAATATAAAAAGCGGGTTTTGCGTTTAATTAACATAAAAATCACTTGCGGTATGAATTTATACGTGGTATTATGAAAAACAGCAGGTGCATCCGAATAACTATCACTAATTTGAAGAAAATAGTATTAAAAGTTATTTTGGATGTGATGAAATGGAGTTATGGAATCGTTTTAATAATATAAAAACAGCGAACATCATATGTGGCATTATAGCATATGGCACAGTTTATCTGCTGGTAAAGTACGGCACATGTCTTGTCATGCCGTTTATCATTGCGTATGTGGTTGCATGGATGGTGAGACCCATAGCTGTTTTTTTAATAAAATACTTAAGGATACCTGAGAATATTGCGGTAGTGCTGGTTCTTGCCGGTACACTGTCAGTGGTGTTTCTCGGTGTTGCCGGTATATGTATTGTGTTCGATGATAATATACATGATATCTGGCAGGGATGTCTTTTATTTGTTGATGATACGGTTCTTATGACACACAGTCTCTGTGACGGTCTTGAGAAGAAAATAGGGCTGGAGGAAGGCTGTATATTTCCGGTGCTTAAGAATTGGTTTAATCAGTTCGATTACAAGGGAAAAGCAGGTATTCTTGCAGGGAACTCTTTGAGTATGGCAGGTGCATCCGTAGAGTGGATAGTGTCATCCATCATAGTTGTTGTTGCTGCCTTTTATTTTATACGGGATAAGGATAAGATTGCCGGGAACAGAAGGAAACTTGTTTTTGGCAGGGAGATTAATAAAGTATTAAATGCTATATATGTTACGGGTGTTGCGTATTTAAAAGCACAGGTTATCATAATGATTTGTGTGGCGGGAATATGTTATGCCGGATTTTACCTTGCAGGGATAAGTCATCCGGCAGCAGTAGCGGTTTTTGCGGGAATATTGGATGCGTTTCCATTATTGGGCATAGGTGTTGTAACCATACCCATGTTTTTATATTTCATTATCAAGGGTAACATAAAGTCAGGAATGATAATGTTTGCCGTGTTTGCCGCGTGTTATGGCTTCAGACAGGTTATGGAGCCAAAGATAATGGGAAAAAATGTTGGAATCTCTCCACTCATGACAATGTTTACGATATATCTGGGGTATAAATTGTTTGGTTTTCTGGGAGTGCTGACTGGACCATTTGCATATATAGCAGCAGAAGAAATCAGGAAAATGCTTATGGCTTCAAGAAAAGAGGGCTGATATGAGAACAAGGTTAAAGTTATTGAAAAGAAATCTGGACAGATGGATATATAACACAAACATTTTTTCATTTGTATTGTGGACGGCTTTTGTGGCAGATTGTGTTTATGCCGTTATGTTTCTGCTGACGGCTGAGTATCTTTTTGCTGTGATATGTGTGGCAAAGATAGCATATTATATTTCACTCATGAGCCAGAAAACAGAGATTATACAACATACAAAGACAAGCGTCGCCAAGATGATTACGCTGTGGTTTGTATTGTATGGATATTTATCCATTGCGTTACTGACATTCGGACTTAGAAGCGGATTTGATGTACTTCTTTTGAGTATGATACCGGTATTATTCTTTTTGGAATATTTGTTGAGGAACAGCTCAGGTTTGTCTTATGCAGCCAGTGCCATTATCGCTGTGACAAACCTGTTTATCATATCTTTGAATGACAGATTTGTCAGAGACGGGATTCTTAAGGTGTGGCAGATGAAGATGCTGCAGAGTTTCAACTGGGGACTTGCGGTATTTCTTACGGTGTTTTCTGCAACGGTGTTTATGGCGGAAGTGTTTAATATCAGTAATGGTCTGACAAGGCAGAACAAAAAGCTTAATGCACTGGCGAATTATGACCCCCTTACCGGACTTCTCTTAAGAAGACCAATGCATGAGAAAATTGATGAAAGCGTAAAATCAAAGAGGGACTATGGCAGAGAATATTCAATATGCATAGGTGATATTGACCATTTTAAAAAATTTAATGATACATACGGACATGACTGTGGTGACGTTGTGTTAAAGACGGTAAGCGGACTGATAGCCGGCGGCGTGGGAAAGAATGATTCCGTCTGTCGCTGGGGTGGAGAGGAGATTATGATACTCTTCCCGGATAAGACAGAGTATGAGGCAGCCAAGATTGTGGAACAAATCAGACGCAGCATTGAAAAAAATGTTATTGAATATAAGGGACAGGAGGTAAATGTTACCGTCACATTCGGAATAAGTTCGAGTGAGAAGCATATTATGTCAAAAGATGTTATAGAAGCGGCTGATAAAGCACTCTATGAAGGAAAGAATTCAGGAAGAAACAAGGTGTCCTGTGGTTGACAGGAGACCTTCATTTGATATAGAATTGAGCAGAGAAAAATAGTAGAATTGAAAGGAATATAAAAATGGCAAAGGAAAAGAAGTTTGTTGAGGCAATTACTTCCATGGACGAAGATTTTGCACAATGGTACACAGATGTAGTAAAAAAGGCAGAGCTGGTGTCTTATTCCAGTGTAAAAGGATGCATGATTATCAGGCCTAACGGATATGCATTATGGGAAAATATACAGGCAGAGCTGGATAAAAGGTTTAAGGAAACCGGTGTTGAGAATGTATATATGCCAATGTTCATTCCGGAAGGACTCTTACAGAAAGAGAAAGATCATGTAGAAGGTTTTGCACCGGAGGTGGCATGGGTAACTCATGGAGGAATGGAGCAGCTTCAGGAGCGTATGTGTGTAAGGCCGACTTCAGAGACTTTGTTCTGTGATTTTTATAAAGATATTGTACAGTCTTACAGAGATTTACCGAAACTCTACAATCAGTGGTGTTCGGTTGTAAGATGGGAAAAAGAGACACGTCCGTTCTTAAGGTCGAGAGAATTTTTGTGGCAGGAGGGACATACTATACATGCTACTGTCGAAGAGGCAGAAGAAAGAACTATACAGATGCTGAATCTTTATGCGGATTTTTGTGAGGATTTTCTTGCGATGCCTGTGGTCAGAGGTAAGAAGACTGACAAGGAAAAGTTTGCAGGAGCAGAATCTACATACACCATAGAGGCGCTGATGCATGACGGAAAGGCACTACAGTCAGGTACCAGCCACAACTTTGGAAATGGATTTGCGAAAGCATTTGGAATCCAGTATACGGATAAGGATAATAAGTTACAGTACGGATATCAGACGTCATGGGGAATGACCACCAGACTGATTGGTGCCGTTATCATGGTACATGGAGACTCTGACGGACTGGTTCTCCCACCGAGACTTGCACCTACACAGGTGATGATTATTCCAATCAGACAGCAGCAGGAGGGAGTACTTGAAAAGGTTAATGAGCTTGCTAAGGAATTGTCTGATTACAGAGTGAAAGTGGATGATTCAGATAAATCACCGGGATGGAAATTCAGTGAGCAGGAAGTAAAGGGAATTCCATTAAGAGTTGAGATTGGACCGAAGGATATAGAGGCAAATCAGGCAGTTATCGTGAGACGTGATACAAGAGAAAAGATTACGGTATCCTTAGATGAGATAAATGAAAAAATAGGTGAGACATTAGAAAAGATGCAGAAAGAGATGCTTGAGAGAGCTAGAGCACACAGAGATTCACATACAACAGAAGCCTATACATATGAAGAGTTCAAAGATGCCGTTGCAAATAAGCCAGGATTCATCAAAGGAATGTGGTGCGGAGACAGGGCATGTGAGGACAAGATTAAGGAAGAAACAACTGCTACTTCAAGGTGTATGCCATTTGGAGCAAAAGCGATAGGAGATAAATGTGTATGCTGTGGAAAGCCTGCAGATAAGCTGGTATACTGGGGCAAAGCATATTAATTAAAATCACAGAGTCGAGTAGGTAAATTTAACCTACTCGATTTCCTATTAGTGATGAAACGTAAAGAGGTGACAGTTATGAAAATTGTATTGCCGAAAAAGGTTGTTCATATCATAGATATACTGGAAAAAAATGGATTTGAAGCATATGCGGTAGGAGGATGTGTAAGGGATATCATACTTGGAAAGACCCCAAATGACTGGGATATTACAACATCCGCGAAGCCGCAGGAGATAAAAAGTTTATTTCACAGAACTATTGATACGGGTATAGAGCACGGTACCGTTACCGTGATGATGGATAAAGAAGGCTTTGAGGTTACGACATACAGAATAGATGGGGAATATGAAGATAACCGTCATCCTAAGCAGGTGATTTTTACGGACAAGCTCAAAGAAGATTTAAAACGCAGAGATTTTACAATTAATGCAATGGCGTTTAACTATAGAAGAGGAATCGTAGATGAGTTTGGCGGAATAAAAGACCTTCAGGATGGAATTGTCCGTTGTGTCGGAAATCCGGAAGAGAGATTCGGTGAGGATGCATTGCGTATATTAAGAGCCGTGAGATTCGCAGCACAACTGGATTTTGATATCCATGAGGATACCTGCAGGGCGATTAAACTCTTAGTAAAAAATCTTACAAATATTAGCAAAGAGCGCATACAGACAGAGATGGATAAAATGATATGTTCTGACCATCCTGAAAAGATTCTTATGGCATACAAACTGGGAATCACCAAGTGGATTCTGCCGGAGTTTGACAGAATGATGAATGTGCCGCAGAATTCTATATACCACATGTATAATGTGGGTGTGCACACCGTTAAAGTTATGGAAAATATTGAAAATAACCATTATCTGAGATGGGCGGCTTTGTTACACGATATTGGAAAACCGGATAAGCATGTTATAGGAGAAGACGGATACTCTCATTTTTATGGCCACGGTGACCTGGGAGAAAAGATGGCGGTATCAATTCTTAAAGGACTTAAGTTTGACAATAAGACGGTAAAAATTGTCTCAAGACTTGTAAAGCACCATGATGATACAATAAGGTTAACGGATTATGGAGTAAAAAAATCGGTGGTGAAGGTGGGATGTGATATATTTCCTATGCTTATAAAATTGAAATGGGCTGATTTGGCAGGAAAAAGTGATTACAGCAAAGAGCATACCACGGACGATTTGAAAAAACTGCAGGAGATATATGAGAAAATTGTGGAAAGGGGAGACTGCCTTGAAATTAAAAATATGGCTGTAAATGGCAGAGATTTGATAGAATGGGGACTTAAACCCGGAGCTGAAGTAGGTGAAGGCTTAGATAAGCTCTTTGAAGAAGTATTGAAGCATCCTGAAAATAATACTAAGGAGAAGTTAAAGCAAATTATTTTTACATAATAACAAAATACCTTTCATAATATAACAATAGAAATATGGGAGGTATTGCAATGAATGAGAAAGAAGTAGAATTACTTGACAAATATAATCTGACTGCAACACATATAAAAAGGGCGAGAGGCGGTTTTATATGCAGCACAGGCCAGGGATTAAGAATATTCAGAGAATACCGTGGGAGTGAAAAGCATCTTGTAATTGAGAATGCCATTCTTGAAAAGATAAGACATTCGGGAACTCTTAAGTCTGATTACATTGTTAAAAATGAAGCCGGTGAACTTTTTACATCGTTTGATGAGAAAAAATATATCCTGAAGGTATGGTATCATTCAAGGGAGTGTAATATCTGGGATAAAGGTGATGTGTTAAGAGCATGTAAAATGCTGGCAGAAGTACATAATGTTTTAACGGGAGATATGGCAGACACTAAATTTGATATATACCCCTGTAATCTTGTTAATGAATATAAAAGGCATACGTCAGAACTAAAACGTGCCAGAAATTACATAAGAAGTAAAAATAATAAAACGGATTTCGAGCTTAAGATTTTGGAATGTTTTGATAAATTTTACGGGAAGGCTCTCGAGGCAGAAAGGTACATTGAAGAATGTGATTATGAAAAACAGCGTGAAAATGCTTATTTAAATCAGACAGTTTGTCATGGCGCATTTAACTATCATAATATTTTAATGACAGAAAAAAATGCGATTCTTGTGAATTACGAGAGAGCTGTTATAGATATACAGCTGACTGATTTGTATGATTTTATACGAAAAGTAATGGAAAAGTACAACTGGGATAAGGATCTGGGTAAGAATATGTTTCATGAATATGTAGGTGTTAAAGAAATTTCAGGAACAGAAAAAAAGCTGCTCAGGGTTATGCTTATGTATCCTGAAAAGTTCTGGAAAATTGTAAATCAGTACTATAATGGCAATAAAACACTGATATCTGAAAAGAATATAGATAAGCTGAATTTAATATGCAGTCAGGAAGAACAAAAACAAACATTTATTGATACCTTTGACTTTATTTGATAAGTGTTATATAATAGTTCGGAATGACTAATGAAAAGACTGGAGGCAGTTGCATGAAACATAGGTATGTAAAGCAGCTTGTTGGATTAAGTTTTGTATTTATTCTATCGGTCATGACAGCATGCGGTGACAGTGAAGTAACGGGCAGGATATCCGGAGGAAGAGACGTTGCCAGACTGCCGGGGGCAGTCACATCGGGACAGATTGAAAGCGTGACGGCAGCTTACGGAGAGCTTGCGGTTGTTACGGGATTGGACTCTGAGAATTCAATCATTACACTTAAGGTAATAGGGAAGAGGACGATAGAACTCAGTTATTCAGGAGGAACGGATATCCGTGATGACATTGGCGAGGCTATTTCAATGACTCAGATTCAGATTGGTGAAGTAGTATTAATCGATTATGAACCGGGTGTCAACAAGCTTACAGGAATGAGTATTTCCGGTGGTGAGTGGCACAAAGAAGTCAGTGGTGTCAATGTTAAGACGAAAGGTGCTTATGTAGAATATAAGGGCGATAAGTACACATATGACGATAATCTTGTGGTTATTTCAGATGGTGCAAGATGTGAGATTGAAGATATAGAGCAGATAGATGAACTGCTGATAAAAGGCAGGGATAAGAAGATAGATTCTATTATTGTCATGAACGGTCACGGATATTTACAATTGAAGGATACAAACTTTTATGAAGGAGGTATCATAGAAGTTGGCAATAAGGTTATTACAGAGATAAAGCCGGAGATGAAACTGCTGGTTCCGGAAGGGACATACAGGCTTACTGTGACTAAGGATAAGAATACCGGCTCTAAGGAGATAACCGTAAAAAGAGGCTCTGAACAGGTGGTCAGCCTTTTACAGTTTCAGAGTGAGGGACAAAGGAATGGTAACATTGCATTTGTAATTTCACCTGATGGAGCAAATCTTTATATAGACAAGAAGCAGATTTTGGATTATTCTAAAATGGTAGAGGTAACTTATGGTGAGCATGAGATTGTGGTGACAGCGGACGGATATAAAACTTTCACGAGAACAGTTAATATTGATTCGGTTTATACTCCGATGGAGATTGAACTGGAAGAGATATATGATGATTCTGAGGAAAGTACGGATGCCGGTTCACTTAAGCAGACAGAAGAAGTCACGGCAGAGACAGCTGCACAAAAGTCAGATACTAATACAGAAACTAAGACAGAGATTAAGACAGAGACTACAACGAAAACCAACACTGAGGCTACGACTGTCAATTTGACGGACATTGTCAGTGGTTTATTTCAATAAATTAAAAAATACAGGAGGCAGTTATAATGGATTACAAGAAACTTTATGAGGAATGGCTTAGCAACCCATACTTTGATGAGACGACAAAGGCCGAGTTAAAGGCTATTGAGTCTGATGAGAATGAGATTAAGGAAAGATTCTATAAAGAATTAGAGTTTGGTACAGCCGGTCTTCGTGGTGTAATCGGAGCAGGAGTGAACAGAATGAATATATATACGGTTAGAAGGGCGACACAGGGTCTTGCTAACTATATATTAAAGCAGGGAAAACAGGATAAAGGCGTTGCCATCGCATTTGATTCAAGGAGAATGTCACCGGAATTTGCGGATGAGGCAGCACTTTGTCTTAATGCTAATGGTATTAAAGCATATGTTTTTGAGAGTTTGAGACCAACACCTGAGTTATCATTTGCTGTAAGAGAACTTAACTGTATAGCCGGTATCAATATAACGGCAAGCCATAATCCACCAGAATATAACGGATATAAGGTTTATTGGGAAGACGGTGCCCAGATAACACCTCCTCATGATAGCGGAATTATGTCAGAAGTAAAGGCTGTGACAGATTTTGCATCAGTTAAGACAATGGATAAGGAAGAGGCCGAAAAAGCCGGACTTTACAATGTTATTGGTAGTGCCATAGATGACAGATATATCGAAGAACTTAAAAAACAGGTTAAGTGTCCGGAGGCGATTAAGGAAGCACAGAAGGATATTACGATTGTATATACTCCATTACATGGTACAGGTAATATTCCTGCCCGCCGTATTTTAAAGGAGCTGGGATTTGAGAACGTATATGTGGTACCTGAACAGGAACTCCCTGACGGAGAATTCCCTACGGTAAGTTATCCGAATCCTGAGGCAGCAGAAGCGTTTGAGCTTGCTTTAAAACTTGCAAAGGAAAAAGATGCTGATCTGGTTCTTGCAACTGACCCTGATGCTGACAGACTTGGAGTGTACGTGAAGGATTCTAAGTCAGGAAATTATATTTCACTTACCGGAAACATGTCAGGATGCCTTCTTGCTGATTATGAGATTAATCAGATAAAAGAGCATGGTGGAATACCTGAAGATGGTGCACTTATTAAGACTATTGTTACGACAAATATGGCTGATGCCATTGCTAAATATTATGGAGTCCAGCTGATAGAGGTATTGACAGGATTTAAGTACATAGGACAGCAGATACTGGGATTTGAAAATTCAGGAAAAGGTACATACTTATTTGGATTTGAGGAAAGTTACGGCTGCCTTATCGGAACACATGCAAGAGATAAGGATGCGATTGTCGCAACGATGGCATTATGTGAGGCAGCGGCATATTACAAGACTAAGAATATGACTTTGTGGGATGCTATGGTAGCTATGTATGAAAAATATGGTTTCTACAAAGACGGTATACAGTCAATTACGCTTAAAGGTATCGAAGGTCTTGAAAAGATTCAGAAGATTTTAGATACTCTCAGAACAAATACACCGGATAAATTTGGTGATTACAAGGTATTGTCAGCAAGAGATTATATGGCTGATACAATTACTGATATTGAGACAGGCAAGGTTACTCCTACGGGACTTCCAAAGTCAAATGTAGTTTATTATGACCTTGAAGATGGTGCATGGCTGTGCGTAAGACCATCAGGTACTGAGCCTAAGGTTAAATTCTACTATGGTATCAAGGGAACATCTTTAGAGGATGCTGACGCAAAGTCAGAAAAACTTGGTAAAGAAGTTATTAATATGATTAATAATATGGTTTAATCGGAATACGGGGTGGAATGCGATGGATTACGTATGGAAAGATAGAAAAAGAACAATATTCGGACTTCCGTGGTCATTTACGGTTTACATGCTTACTGAAGAAAAATTTATCATTAAAACCGGATTTTTCAATATTCACGAAGAGGAAGTAAGACTTTACAGAATTATGGACATGTCTCTGAACAGGTCATTGGGACAGAGAATATTCGGGCTGGGAACGATTCATGTTCACTCAGCAGACAGTCTTACACCGAATTTTGATGTAAAGAATATTAAAAAGTCAGATGAGATTAAGAATATGCTGTCTGACATGGTGGAAAAAGAACGTGTAAGGAGACGTGTATCAAGCAGGGAATACATGGTTGACGAGCATGATGAAGCGGATGATGATTATGACGATGATCATTCATAAAAAATATGTGGCTGTACTTGTACAGCCACATATTTTTTATTCTGCAGCATCAGAGGTTTCTTCTTCTAAGGAGTAATTGCCATATTTAATTGAGTTAAATGAGGCAGTTACTTCATTTTCTAATTTATCGAAGTCCTTTTTCTCGGCAGCAAAAGTAAATACGTAAGCATGTTTGTCAATCACTGAAAAAATCTGCTTACAGTAAATATTCGTACCGCCATTTTCAGTGTGGGAAATGATATTATAAGATTTCTTGCCACCTATGGTTACCTGTTCACATTCATCGATAACATAACCCAAATCATTATATTGTTTAACAGAATCCTCCTTATAGGATTCCAGATTAGTATCTCCGTCCGATAAATCCTGAACAATGACGTTCAAAGATTCGGTGAAAGCATCATTGGTACTGTCTTTATATAAAAATGCTAAATCTGTATTTTCATTATCGGTTTTGGTCCAGTGATCGGTAAGTTCAATTTCATATCCGGTTCCGGTATGATAAACACCGTCTTCTATGACATAAGATGTGTCGGTGGTTCCGGAAGATGAAGATCCGCATGCTGAACATGTACATATAGCAGTAATCATCAAAAATACTAAAAATTTTTTCTTCATAAAATCCTCCATAGTTAAATATAAGATACTCAAAGTTTATAAAAAATTGATGAAAATGTCAACCGACACGGTAATAAATGTGCAGTAAATTTCATAATCATATATAGATAAAACTAGATTGTGAATGGAGGCTGTATGAAAAAATTATATGTTGTATGTGCGTTGTTTGCAGTATGTATGCTTACCGGTTGCGATATGGATAAAATGATACATAAAAAGGATGATACAGTTGAAAAGAAGGATATAGAATATACAGTAGTGGAAGATGCGGATGTGCCGCCGGAGTTTCTCGAAATTATAAATGAGAAAAAAGAAGATAAATTCCAGACAACATTTTCAGATAAAGAATTTTTATACATAGGTGTAGGCTATGGACAGCAGCCTACAAGTGGATATTGTATCAGTGTGGAAGATATCTGGCAGACAGATGACAGTATAGATGTTACGCTTGGATTTGACGGACCGGACAGCAATGAGCAGATTATAGAAGAATTTACATATCCGTACATCGTATTAAAAGTTGAAAATACTGAAAAACAGGTAAATATATATTAATAGTGGAGGGGAATATGGAGTTATTAACAAAAAACGTATATCTAAACAGGCAGAAAGGGAAAATTATCACACAGATAACATTGGAAAATGATTTTAATGTGTCGGATATCAACCCTGACGTAGAAGATATCATTACTGAAACGAGCCATGTAAAGATAGATGGCATTAAAATATTTAACGGAAAGGCGGAAATCAGTGGAAGACTCGTGATACGAATTTTATATGTATCAGGAAAGGACAAAGGAATGCCGGCGTGCATGGAAATGGAACTTCCGTTTGTGGAACCGGTTAATATGGATATGCTGCAGGATGGTGATACCGTCAGAGTAGACTATGAGATAGATGATGTAAAAATCAGAATTATAAATTCCAGAAAAATAAGTGTTAAAGCAATTGTATCATTTAAACTTGATGCCGAATGTATATACAATATGGAAATCGGATTAGAACCAAAGGATAAAAATGATTCAGAATATATTCAAAAACAATTCAGGATGATGCAGATTTTTTCAAAAAAGGGAGATGTGTACAGAGTCAAGGAAGAAGTGGAGTTGTCAGGCGGAAAACCGAATATTGGAAATATTCTGTGGAAAAACGTGGACGTTCGTAACTGTCAGACCAGACTCATGGAGAATAAAATCAGTCTTACAGGTGAGATTGCATTATTTATCATATATACTCCGGAAGAAGAAAATCTTCCGACACAGTGGGTAGACAGCGTGATACATTTCAGCGGAGTGGTTGACTGCGAAGGCTGCAATGAGGAAATGATACATGACATTATTGTAACGCCTATGGAAATAAACGTTGACATAAAACCGGATTATGACGGCGAACAGAGAATACTTGAGGTGGATGCGGTGCTGGGACTTGATATGAGAGTATATGAAGAGGACAGCATGGACATATTACTTGATATATATTCTCCTACCATGGAACTTGTGACTGAAAAGAAAAACGCGGTTGGAGAAAGAATTATATTGAAAAATAATTCGAAGTGTAAAATAACAGATAAGGTTGAAGTGGATTCATCGAAGGGAAAAATCCTGCAAATATGTAATACAACAGGGAAAGTATCAATCGATGAAATTACAAAGGTAGAAGATGGTGTCAACATAGAGGGTGCTCTTGAAGTGACAATATTATACATATCGGGTAATGATAACAGACCGTTTTGCAGTGAAAAAGCGGTGATACCATTTAGTCATACCGTGGATGTCAAGGGAATAGGTGACAATATGGAATTCAGCGTAAAACACGGTCTGGAACAATTGAATTCTGTGATGATATCGGAAAATGAAGTGGAAGTGAAAGTGGTAGTTGCCATAGATGTAACGGTATTTTGCAGGGTCGATGAGCCGGTTATTGTGAGTATTACTGAGCAGGAGCAGAATATAGAAGAATTGAAAAAGATGCCGGGAATTGTGATTTACAGAGCTGATGCCGGAGAAAATCTGTGGGCAATTGCAAAAAAATACCATACTACCGTAAGTTCGTTAAAAGAGCTGAATGGAATCACAGAAGATGAGCTGGCACAGGGACAGTCGGTATTAGTTGTAAAAACGGTGTAGGAAAATCTTTTTGCTGACAGGCAGCTGTGTTGAGTGGCTGCCTGTTTATATTAAGTTGTCGACATAATTAGTAATTTCTGCTATTCTTATATCTGTATTATAAATGTTAAATTAAAAAAGGTTAAGGTGTATTATGTTAATTAAAATATGTGGCATTACGGATGTATCTGAGGCGGAAATTCTGAATAAATATGAAGTAGATTTTGCTGGCATGGTTTTGTTTTTTCCTAAAAGCAAAAGGAATATTACGTTAAGCAGAGCAAGGGAAATAATATCGGTGCTTGGAGAGAATATTAAAAAAGTGGCAGTGGTTGTTTCACCAACAGTTGAACAGATTGAAGAAATACAGAAAGCCCCATTTGATTATGTTCAGATTCATGGAGAGATGACAGAGCAGGTTCTTGATGTAATAACATTGCCGGTGCTAAAGGCTTTTAATGTGTCAGATATGGGTAGATATAAAGAATACCATGATAATGATAAAATAAAAGGATATGTGTTTGATGCTGTAGAAGCAGGAAGTGGAAAATGTTTTGACTGGAGTCTTGTGAACGACATACCAAGAGATGAAAAATTATTTATTCTGGCGGGCGGATTAAAACCGGAAAATGTTTCGGAAGCTATAAAATATGTAAAACCGGACGGAGTTGATGTCTCTTCAGGGGTGGAGAATGAAAATGGGAAAGGAAAGAATGAAGATAAAATCAGGAAATTTGTAAACGCAGTAAAAGATTATGCTTGACAAATATATAAAAATGTAATATTGTATTAATTAAATAATACAAGATAAATAGAAAGGAGGAATTGCACAATTGGAACCTTTAATCGAAATTAAAGATATGATGAAGATATATAATCCCGGAGAAAATGAAGTACATGCACTTGATGGGATTAATCTTACCATCAACAAAGGGGAATTTGTAGCCATAATCGGACAATCAGGTTCAGGTAAGTCAACCTTGATGAACATGATTGGATGTCTTGATGTTCCTACATCGGGGACATATTTTTTGAATGGGAAGAACGTAGAAAAGATGAAGGATGACAGACTATCAGAGATTAGGAACGAAGAGATAGGATTTATATTTCAGGGATTTAACCTGATAGACAATCTGACGGCATTGGAAAATGTTGAACTTCCTCTTATATATAGAAAAGTACCAGGACCTGAAAGACACAGACTGTCAAAAGAGGCGTTACAAAAAGTAGGACTCGAACACAGGATGGATCACAGACCATCTCAGATGTCAGGAGGTCAGCAACAGAGAGTTGCGATAGCCAGAGCATTGGCGGCAAAGCCACCGGTTATACTGGCAGACGAGCCTACGGGAAATCTTGATTCAAAATCAAGCAAGGAGATTATGACAATTTTGAGAGAGCTGCACAAAGACGGACGAACAGTTATATTAATCACACATGATGATGGGATTGCGTCGTCGGCGAACAGAATTATCAGGATTATGGATGGAAAGATAGAGGCAGATATTGATAACAAAGGAGTTAAAGATAATGAAAAAGAAGAAGTTTAATCCGGCGATAATTATTATACCGGTTGTTGTTATTGTATTAGTTGTATTAGTAGCTGTTATGCGTAAAGTACAATCGTCTGTGAATAACGTGACATATGTTACAGTAACAGATGCAAAAAAAGATAATATAAAATCTGTTGTAGATACTACAGGTACAATTGGCAGTGAGATTAATATGGAATACATATCACCTGTAAATGCAAAGGTTGCAAGTGTAAATGTGTCTGTAGGACAGGCAGTCAAAGCAGGCGACAGTTTATTAACTTACGATATTGAAGATTTACAGGAAGCATATGATCTGGCATCATTGCAGAATCTTTCTGAACAGGCAAGCACCAATAATACAATACATTCAAGCGATGAGAGTGCTGAAAAAGCCCGTGATGCGGAGCGAAGAATTAATGAGTATAATTCAAAAATAGATTCTAAAAAATCAGAGATTGATGCACTTAAAAATGAATTGGCAAATTTTGAATTATCAGAAGCTGACAGATATAAAAAACAGCAGTCTCTTGAGGATAGAACGTTAGAGCTTCAGGAGTTACAGGCACAGCTTGAAGGAGCGAAAGCAGAAAAAGAAGCAGCGCAGGCAGGTATCATGTCAGAGGATCAGCGTCAGAGCCTTGAATATAGTATGAAAGTATCAGGTTTTAGTGTTACGGATGCGGAGAATAATCTGAATACGGCAAAAGCAGGTATTGTAGCCGAGTATGATGGTATAGTAACAGAGATAAGTGTGACCTCCGGTTCAATGGCGTCACAGGGACAGACTATGATAGTTATAGCAAGAACCAGCGATATGAAGGTGGATTTTTCCATTTCAAAATATGATCTTGCTGATATAGAACTTGGGCAGAAAGTTGCAGTTAAGGTATTGGGACATGATTATGAAGGAACGGTAAGCAGTATCAGCAAAGTAGCAGTCACACAGCAAAGTGGCCTCAGTTCCGCAGCTTCAGCCGCCATGGTGCCGGCACAGGTACATATCGATAATCCGGATGATAAACTTGTCATTGGAATTGATGCAGAACTCAGCATAACGACAGGAGAGTCAAGTGATGCCGTAGTTGTACCGGCTGCAACGGTAAATCAGGATAAAGAAGGAACTTTTGTATATTCTTACGGGAATGGTAAAGTTGTCAGAAAAGAAGTGAAAGTAGGAATTATTTCTGATGAATATGCTGAGATTCTTGAGGGAATTTCGGAGGGAGATCCGGTTGTGACAGAAGTTGACATGACGATAAAAGATGGACTTGAAGCTGAGACATTGAAGGCAAAGGACACAGGAAAAGATAAAGAAAAAGATTCTGAAGATTCATCGGCAGAAGGAGTTGCAGAAGAAGCCTCATCGGCAGAGGGAGCTGCTGAAGAAACTGCACCAGCAAATGAAGAAGAATCAGTACCTGCAGCCTCAGAAGCATCTTCTGCGGCAGAATAGGATGGTGAATGCACATGACACAGTTTTATGAATATGTGAAAATGGCATTGATGAATGTGCTTCACAATAAAGTCCGTTCATTTTTGACAATGTTGGGAATCATTATTGGTATATCATCAGTTATACTTGTGATTGGATTGGGAAACGGTGCAAAAAATGTTATCACTTCTGCGATGTCTGATATAGGTGAAGGTCAGATAGCAGTATATACTACAGATTATGATAATTATAAAATAACCAAAGAAGATTTGGATATAATTAAGGAAAAAGTAGATGGCGTAAAAGGAATGACAGTTGAGGATACCACATCAGGAAATACAAGAACCATCAAGGGTGAATTTGGGGTTAATCTTAATTGTGTAATGCCTGATTATAAATATTTTATGACTCAGGGAATTGTAAGCGGACGTTTTTTTGATCAAAAAGAATATGATATGGGAAAGACGTGCTGCGTAATATCGGAAGATGATGCAATGAGATTGTTTGGTTCAACAGATGTAGTGGGAGCTACATTTGATGTGGAAGTACAGGGCGTAAACCTGAAAATGAAGATTATTGGTGTTCAGTCATCTGAATCAGATACAATGATTAGTTTTTCATTTGGTGATATGCCTGTTTCAATCTTTGTTCCTGAGACTATTTTGAGGCAGATATATGGAATATCGACCGAAGAATTCTATTCAGCCGTTTTTGTGGCGGAAAGCGATGCGGACACGTATCAGGTTGCAAATGAGATTCTTGAAACTATAAAAAAGCAGCATAAAGTCGGAAAAGATGACGAAGATGTATATCAGATGGAGAATTTCAGCGATTACATGAAGATTGTAAATACGGTTATAAATGTTATAACAGTTGTTATTTCAATGATAGCTTCTATATCACTGGTAGTAGGAGGTATCGGAGTTATGAATATCATGCTGGTGTCGGTGACAGAGAGAACCAGAGAGATAGGTATAAGAAAAGCACTAGGTGCAAAGACAAAATCAATTATGGCACAGTTCTTGGCTGAGTCGGTTATTATTACCCTGATTGGTGGAATTATAGGAATATTAGTCGGTATCGGCGGAGCAAATATGATAGCCGGCATAGCAAGTTCCATAAGTAAAAGCTTTTCGTTTAAGCCTGCTGTCAGTGCTCAGGCAGTGCTCATGGCAACGATTTTTTCAAGTGTTGTAGGAATATTCTTTGGAATCTATCCTGCAAGAAAAGCTGCAAAAATGAATCCGATAGATGCATTGCGAAGATAGAAATCCTGCAAAATTTGATTTTTATAATGCATTTTTTAGAAGAAAATGGTAATATTTATGTATACCAATAATTTAAGGAGCGTGGAATTTTATGGGAAATGTAATAGTGAACAGCAGAAAAGTTGCAGTTATCGGATGCGGATTTGTGGGTTCGTCATCAGCTTTTGCTCTTATGCAGAGCGGATTGTTTTCGGAGATGGTTTTAATTGATGCAGATGAAAAGAGAGCAGAGGGAGAGGCAATGGATATCTCCCACGGCATATCATTTGCAAGACCGATGAAGATATATGCCGGAGGATATGATGATATAACTGATGCAGCGATTATCGTGATTACTGCAGGAGCAAACCAGAAGCCGGATGAGACAAGACTTGATTTAATAAAGAAGAATGCGGCGATTATGAAGTCGATAATCGGTGAAATTAAGAAACGCGATTTCCAGGGAATCCTTCTTATCGTGTCAAATCCTGTGGATATACTTACCTATATTGCGTTAAAGGAATCGGGATATCCTGCAAACCGTGTTATCGGTTCAGGAACTGTACTTGATACAGGACGATTCAGGTATGTGCTCAGTGAACATTTAGGCGTAGATGCGAGAAGTGTACATGCATTTATCTTGGGTGAGCATGGAGACAGTGAACTTGCTGCATGGAGTAATGCTACCGTGGGCGGACTTCCGATTAATGATTTTTGTGAATTAAGAGGACACTTCAGTCATGAGGAATCAATGGACAGGATTTTCCAGAGTGTTAAAAACAGTGCGTACGAGATTATAAACCGCAAAAAAGCTACTTACTATGGAATAGCTATGGCGGTGCGCAGAATTTGTGAGGCAATTGTAAGAGATGAAAAATCTGTTCTTCCGATTTCAAGTCTTATGAACGGAGAGTATGGACTTGAGGATGTTGTTTTAAGTGTGCCGGCAGTAGTTGATAAAAACGGAGTAGAAACCATAGTTCCTATTCATCTGAGCGAAGAAGAGGAGCAGAAGCTGAAGGAATCAGGAGAACTCCTAAAGAAGATTGCAAAAGAGAATCTGTAGTATTATTTACACATAAAAAGTTGTGGAAGTTTAAAATTCGTTATTATTCACGGTTCCTCTCCCAACATTTGGATTTCCCGCTGCTTCGCAGCTCTCCCGGTGCTACGCACCTGAAATCCTTATGATGGGAGAGGTTTCTTCTGTGAATATTAATAATTTTATCCAAAGTATCTGTCAAGGAGTCCCTTGAAAGCTTTTCCGTGTCTTGCTTCATCTCTTGCCATTTCATGAACAGTATCATGAATTGCGTCAAGACCAAGTTCCTTTGCTTTTTTAGCTATAGCCATCTTACCTGCTGTAGCGCCACATTCTGCTTCGACTCTCATTTCAAGGTTCTTTTTAGTACTGTCAGTCAATACTTCACCAAGTAATTCTGCAAATTTGGCAGCATGCTCAGCTTCTTCATAAGCAGCTTTTTCCCAGTAGAGACCAATCTCAGGATATCCCTCACGGTGAGCAACTCTTGCCATTGCGAGATACATTCCGACTTCTGAACATTCTCCTTTGAAGTTATCACGAAGGCCTTGAAGAATTTCTTCATCTACACCCTGTGCTACACCGAGAACATGTTCTGCTTCCCATGTAAGCTCATCGCTTTCAACTTTGTTAAACTTTGAAGCAGGAACTCCACACTGAGGACATTTCTCCGGAGCTGCATCTCCCTCATACACATAACCACATACTGAACAGACAAATTTTGCCATAAATCATATCTCCTTCCTGATTTTATTAAATAGTTATACAACTGTTATTAATATATAAAAAAATATGTACAAAGTCAACAAAGTGAACAAAATATATTTATGGGTTTCACAAAATAAACGAATGTGTTATAATCATCAGAGAATATTAGAAATAGAGGAAGATGACATGGAAAAAACAATACCATACAAGATTTATTTGGAAGAAAGTGAAATGCCACAGCAGTGGTATAATGTAAGAGCAGATATGAAAAAGAAGCCTGCACCGATATTGAATCCGGCTACTTTAAAACCGGTTACGGTAGAGGAGTTAGAGCCTATTTTTTGTACTGAATTAGCAAAACAGGAATTGGATGATACAACACCGTATTTTGATATACCGGAAGAAATCAGAAGTTTTTACAGAATGTATCGTCCGTCACCTTTGGTAAGGGCATATTGTCTTGAGAAAAAGCTTGATACTCCTGCACATATTTACTACAAATTTGAAGGAAATAATACATCAGGAAGCCATAAGCTTAATTCAGCAATTGCACAGGCATATTATGCTAAGAAGCAGGGACTTAAGGGTGTTACTACTGAGACAGGAGCAGGACAGTGGGGAACAGCGCTTTCGATGGCATGTTCTTACTTTGATTTGGACTGTCAGGTATATATGGTAAAATGTTCTTATGAGCAGAAGCCTTTCAGACGTGAAGTCATGAGAACATATGGCGCAAAGGTAACTCCTTCACCGTCTATGACTACGGAGATTGGAAAAAAGATTAATGCCGAATTTCCGGGAACAACAGGAAGTCTTGGATGTGCTATTTCAGAAGCAGTAGAAGCGGCGACTACACAGGAAGGATACAGATATGTTCTGGGTTCCGTTTTATCACAGGTGCTGCTGCACCAGTCGGTCATCGGGCTTGAGGCAATTTCTGCCTTAAAGAAATACGATGTAAAAGCCGATATAGTTATAGGATGTGCCGGAGGCGGTTCAAACCTTGGAGGATTGATTTCACCTTTTGTCGGAGAAATCTTAAGGGGCGAGAATGAATATAAGATTATCGCGGTGGAACCGGCTTCATGCCCGAGTCTTACAAGAGGAAAGTATGCATATGATTTCTGTGATACAGGAAAGGTTTGCCCTCTTGCGAAGATGTACACATTGGGAAGCGGATTCATTCCATCTGCTAATCATGCAGGCGGATTAAGATATCATGGAATGAGTTCTGTTGTGTCAGAACTCTATGATCAGGGATTGCTTGAAGCAAGGAGTGTGGAACAGACTTCTGTATTTGAGGCTGCACAGCAATTTGCAAGGGTAGAAGGTATTTTACCTGCACCTGAAAGCAGTCATGCTATCAAAGTTGCCATAGATGAAGCATTAAAATGCAAAGAGACCGGAGAAGAGAAGAATATCGTATTCGGTCTTACAGGTACAGGTTACTTTGATATGGTTGCATATCAGAAGTTTAACGACGGAGAGATGGGAGATTATATCCCAACTGATGAAGAACTTGAAAAATCATTTGCATCATTGCCAAATGTATAAGTTATATAAAAATTAGAGGAGGAATATGATGAAACAATTAAAAAAAGCAGTATTAATGGTTATGGTGTTGTTTGCGGCGGTAGTACTGTTGCCGGTAAATGCGCAGGCTGCCGATAAGTTTAAGCTTTCAAATGATAGGATTACAACGTATGTTGGTGCGAGCTTAAAGATTAAGGCAACAGGAGTTACAGGTTCAGTAGAATGGACAAGCAGTAATAGTAAAGTTGTGAAGGTTTCTTCTTCTGGAAAGATAACAGCAGTTAACACGGGGAAGGCAATTATCAAGGCTAAGAATAATGGTAAGACATTAAAATGTGCCGTTACAGTTAAAAAGCTACTTACAGCAAAACAGGCAGTTAATAAATTCAAAAGTGATGAGAAGGATGTACGATATATAACAATGAATATGTATACCGATGAGATTTCAGATTCAAAATACTATGGCGGTATGGCAGCAGACCTGAAGAAGGAAATTGCATATATTGATTTGTCTGTATTAGGAGTATCTAAGAGATATATTACAAAGAACAGGGTATATTGGTATAGTGAAAACGATGGTAGATGGTATTATTACAAGAATTCGGGAAGCAGTACTACATCGCAGGTAGAAGATACATTTTCAGATATTAAATCACCTGTATCAAAAGGAATTACAAAATTCAATGGAAAGAAAGCAATGAAAGTTCAGGTTGTGTTAGACAAAAAGAAGGTTATGTTATACTTTGATATAACTGATTTCTCACTCATAGGAATGTCTCAAAGTGTAGAAGAAGGTGAAAACAAGGCTGAATCAATGGTTGTACTTGACTTTAAGAGCAAAGTTAAGATTCCGTCAGAAATAATTAATTCTGCTACTTATAAAGAAGAGGTATTCTTTAATGTTGTAAGTTAGGAAGTTATGTTGAAAGGACAAATAAAGGAGCTGTCAGGCAGCTCCTTTTTAAGTGCTTATTTTTTTGATTTATTATCTTTTTTATCTTTATCTTTCTCCGGTTCCGGACTTGGAACATCGCTTGTACACTGTGGGCATTTAACTGCCTTGATAGAAATATCTGACTGGCAGAACGGGCACTTTCTTGTTGTAGGGGCCTCAGGCTCTTTTTTCTTGCCAATATTAGTAAGAGAATTCATTCCTTTAACAAGCAGGAACACTATAAATGCCATAATTAAAAAGTTGATTACGTCGGCGATAAACATTCCAAATTGGAGTTTCTGGCCGTTTATGGTCAATGCTAAGCTTGCTGCATCACCGTCCATCTTACCGAAACAGTTTAAGATAGGAGTGATAATATTGTCTGTCAGTGAAGTTACAAGGCTGCTGAAAGCACCACCAATCAATACACCGACTGCCATACTCATTACATTTCCTTGTAATGCAAACTCTTTAAATTCATTGAGAAAACCGCCGATTTTCTTGCCATGTTTTTTTGATGCGTCTTTTACGTTACTCATTTTGAACCTCCGTTTTTAATTTTCTTCATAATATGTATTTGCACCGTCATTTGATATATCGTAATTATCATCATCGTCATCATCTGAAGTGCTATTAACACTGTATTTATTATATGATTCAGTGTACTTCTCGGTTTCTTCTTCCTCGTCCGGTTCAACGCCGGATTCATTTATAATCTCTTTAGAAATTGACCTTAAAACCGTAGAAGGTGAATATGACTCGTCAGGGAACAGAGACTGCTGTAATTGGATTACATTCTGTTCAAGTCCCACAGGAACAACAAACCCATAGTAGTCGTTGTTTTTATCATCCGGGGTATACTTATCATATGGGAATCCTTGGGTTTCTCCGAGAGAACATTCCATTGCTATAGGAATCAAATCCATAATCGTATCCCATGAAAGACTTGTCTCCATAATCTTGTCCCCGTTTAAGGTATCATTTTCAAGGAGAGTCTTTGCCATACTGATTATTTTATCAGTTCCTGCTGTCTGTGCTTTGTTAAATATCTGTGTCAATACAAACCTCTGACGTGCCGTACGGCCGTAATCATCTTTGTAAACAGTACCGTCAGGAGCCGTATACTCGCTGTATCTGTTTCTGCAGTATGCAGTTGCCTGAAGTCCGTTGACATGAATATTTCCGATTTTTTTAACATCCGGTGAACTCATGCCTGTGACCTTTCTGTTCTCAATCAGGTAGTCATTCATTCGAAGACGCTCGTGCTCGGTTATGGTTATATCAATTCCACCGAGGGAATCGATGATTGTCGCAAGACCTGCAAAGTTAACCGTAGCATAATCCTTTATATCGAGGTCGAGATTTTCATTAAGCACATTAATGGCTTCTTCAGGACCTCCCCAGAAATATGCATTATTCGCTTTTGAAAGCACCTGCTCTTTATCTGAATTCGGCATCCTGAGCAAAGTATCCCTGAATACGGATGTAAGCCTGATTTCAGAAGTAAGTGTATTGACCGTTACGATGATGATTGAGTCAGTATGCGTCGTGCTGCTGAATTCACCGTCTCGCGGGTCTATACCGAAAAGAGCGATATTAATATATTTTTCCGAAGAAAATTTATTAGAACTCGTTTTTATTTCGCTCCGTTTAAAATCTGAATTAAGTACGTTTTTATTGAAATCTTCCTCGCCAAACATGCTGACTATTTGTCTCCCCACGGAAGTTTTGGTCAGAAGTTTCAACATCCGGGCCTTGGAATTAGGCATTGCAAATGCTGCAATGGTAGTGACAATGAGTATAAAAATCGTTAATTCTATAACTAACAATCCTTTTTTTATTCTTCTCTTTTTTTTCCTTCGTCTGTTTTTAACATTACGTGATGTAGCCATCTTTGCGAACTTCCCTTTCTTAAACTTTAAATGTCATTATAGCACCAAGTTAAATTGTGTGCAACTTAAAAGTGCAGGGACTTCAAAAAAGGTAATAATTATTGTATAATAAATTGTGTTGTGAAAAAAAGGTGGTGAAACAGATGAAACATTTTCATCTAACAACAACCAGAATGATAGTGTTTGGATTTTTACCGGTTATACTGGCAGGGACGGTTTTACTGATGCTCCCGATATGTTCGGTCAGTGGCAATTCTACTTCCTTTTCGGATGCACTGTTTACATCGACTGCGTCAGTAAGTATTACAGGTTTAATGTTACTTGATACAAGCGCACATTGGAATTTTTTTGGGCAGTTTATTATTCTGATTCTCATACAATGTGGAGGACTTGGGATTATAACCATGACTACTTATGCCATGGTTCTGGCAGGCAGAAAGGTCTCACTGAAAGACCGGCTGCTCCTTCAGGATTCATTTAATCTCAATACAATGAGCGGTCTGGTTGAATTTTTGCTGAATATTATGAAGGGAACCTTTATAGTTGAAGGAATCGGAACTGTATGTTATATGTTCGCATTTGTGCCAGAGTACGGAATAAAGGGTATATGGTTTTCGGTTTTTATGGCAGTATCGGCGTTTTGCAATGCCGGCATAGATGTACTTGGGAGTCAGAGTCTGGTTCCGTATGCCGGAAATCCGTGGATAAATGTTGTTACCATGTTACTGGTGATAGTAGGTGGAATCGGATTCATAGTCTGGTGGGATATAATTGGTGCGATAAAAAAAGTATATAATAAGGAAATTTATAGAGGCAGGATATTTAAAAGTCTGTCGCTCCATTCAAAGGTGGTGCTTGTTTCTTCGACTATATTGATTGCAGGTGGAGCATTTTTGATATTCATCATAGAATATAATAATCCGGAGACGATAGGAAATTTTAACGTCCCGAAAAAAATTATGGCTTCTTTATTTCAATCTGTTACATCGAGGTCGTCAGGATTTTTTACAATCCCGCAAAAAGGTTTAAGAGATGCATCTGCTATGATATCAATGGTGCTGATGTTTGTGGGAGGCTCTTCGGTGGGAACGGCAGGAGGAGTTAAGACTACGACTGTCGCAGTACTGTTCATAACGGCGATGTGTGTTGTAAAGGGTTCAGAAGAAATATCAGCATTTAAAAGGAGAATACCTATTGGAACAATCAGGAAAGCGTTGTCGGTGGTGCTGTTTAGCTTTATTGCGCTGTTAGTTGTGATATGCCTTTTATCAGTGGTAAATGGCGGAGATTTTATGGATGTATCATATGAAGCTGCGGCTGCGATAACCACTTCAGGATTGTCAAGAGGATATACGGATAATTTGAATCAGGCAGGAAGAATAATAGTGATGATTTGCATGTATCTCGGAAGAGTAGGTCCTATTTCTATGGCAATTGCATTTAGTGAAGGCGGTAGAAAGAAACCGATGATTGTATATGCAGAGGAAGATGTAACTGTAGGATAGATTAAAGGAGGGAATTAAATCAGATGGATAAAAAATCATATGCAGTTATAGGAGTGGGAAGGTTCGGTGCGGCAGTAGCCGAGGAATTAAGTAAAGTAGGTGCGGAAGTGCTTGCTGTTGATGTGGATGATGAAAGAATCCATAAGATTGCGCCTATTGTGGATTGTGCTGCAAAGGTAGATGTGTGTGATACTGAAATGATGGATTCGCTGGGTATTGCAAACATGGACGGAGTTGTAATCGGAATGGCGGGAACCTTAGATGCCAGTATTATGGCGGCATTGTATGCAAAAGAAAGCGGTGTTCCTTATATACTTGCAAAGGCGAGGGATGCGACGCATGCAAAAATACTTGAAAAAATCGGTGTAGACAAAGTAGTTATACCGGAAAAAGAGACGGGAATACGAATTGCCAGAGGTATGATGTCAGGTGAAATTCTTGATTTTGTGGAGTTATCAGACAGAATAAGAATTATTGAGATACCGGTTAAGAAGGAGTGGCTGGATAAAAAGTTATCCCAGATTAATTTTAAGAAAATGTATTCTGCCGGAGTCGTGGCGGTTCGCGGTGAAGATGGAGAAGTTGAGACGGATATTGACGGAGACATTGCATTTAAGGAAGGAATGTCAGTGTATGTCACGATAGACAGAAATAATATTGCCAAGATTATTAATAAATGATACACTATACACTATAAAAGAAGAAAGGGCATGGATTTATCATGAAAACATTATCGATTGAACAGGAACTGAAAAACAATTCTTATCCGGGAAGAGGAATAATTATCGGAAAAAGCAAAGATGGAACCAAAGCGGTAACAGCATATTTTATTATGGGAAGAAGTGAGAACAGCCGTAACAGAGTATTTGTGGAAGAAGGAGAGGGAATCCGTACACAGGCATTTGATCCTTCTAAACTTACAGACCCTAGCCTTATCATTTACGCTCCGGTACGTGTTCTGGGAAATAAAACAATTGTAACAAACGGCGACCAGACAGATACAATTTACGAATTGATGGAAAAGGGACAGACTTTTGAACAGTCATTAAGAACACGTGAATTTGAGCCGGACGGACCGAATTATACACCGCGTATTTCAGGAATAATGGAGATTGAAGATGGAAAGTTTAATTATTCGATGTCAATCTTAAAGAGCGATAATGGAAATCCGGACTCTTGCAATCGTTATACATTTTCATATGAGACATGTCCGGCAGGTGAAGGACATTTTATTCATACTTATATGGGTGACGGTAATCCACTTCCAAGTTTCGAGGGAGAGCCGAAGCTTATAGAGATTCCGGATGATATGGATGATTTTGCACAGACGTTGTGGAACAGCCTTAATGAGGACAATAAGGTATCCTTGTTTGTAAGATATATTGATATCGCGACAGGTACATATACAGGAAAAATCATTAATAAAAACGTTTAATATAATATGGAAGGAATAAGATGATGAAAGAATTAGAATTAAAATACGGATGTAATCCTAATCAGAAACCGTCAAGAATTTATATGGAAGAAGGAGAATTACCTATAAAGGTGCTTTGCGGAAAACCGGGATATATTAATTTCCTTGACTCGTTTAACGGATGGCAGTTAGTAAGCGAATTAAAGAAAGCAACAGGGATTCCGGCTGCTACTTCTTTTAAGCATGTGTCGCCTGCAGGGGCAGCAGTAGGACTTCCTATGACAGATGTTGAGAAGAAGATTTACTGGGTTGACGACCTTGACATAGAGTTTACACCACTTGCAAATGCTTATTCAAGAGCAAGAGGAGCGGACAGAATGTCTTCCTTCGGTGATTTCATTGCCCTTTCTGATGTATGTGATGTATCTACGGCAAAGATTATCAAGAGAGAAGTATCTGATGGTGTCATTGCTCCGGGATATGAACCTGAGGCACTTGAGATATTGAAGGCTAAGAAGAATGGCAATTATAATGTCATTGAGATTGATGAGAATTATCATCCAAAGCAGTTAGAGAGAAAAGAAGTATTTGGTATCACATTTGAACAGGGAAGAAATGAACTGGTGATTGATGACGAATTCTTTAGCAATATTGTGACAGAGAATAAGGAGCTTACTGATGCTGCAAAGATTGACCTTGCAATTGCAATGATTACATTAAAGTATACTCAGTCAAATTCTGTATGTTATGTAAAGGGCGGACAGGCAATTGGTATCGGAGCAGGACAGCAGTCAAGGATTCATTGTACGAGACTTGCAGGTTCTAAGGCAGACAACTGGTTTTTACGTCAGTGTCCTAAGGTATTGGAACTTCCGTTCTTAGATACAATCAGACGTGCGGACAGAGATAATGCTATTGATTTATATATCGGTGAGGATTATATGGACGTACTTGCTGACGGACAGTGGGAGAAAATCTTCAAAGTAAAACCTGAAGTATTTACGGCAGAAGAGAAGAGAGCATGGCTTGATAAGAATACAGATGTTGCACTTGGTTCAGATGCATTTTTCCCGTTTGGAGACAATATCGAAAGAGCTCACAGAAGTGGTGTAAAGTATGTTGCACAGCCGGGTGGCTCTATCCGTGATGATAATGTTATTGAGACATGTAACAAATATGGTATGGTTATGAGCTTTACAGGACTTAGATTATTCCATCATTAATAAAGGAAAGGCCTGAGAAAAATGGTTGAGTATGGCAGACTCCTTAATATGCAGATAATGATATTGATACTTACTGCCATTGGATATTTGCTTAGAAAATTAAATATAATAAATACAGAGGCAAGAGCGGGGCTGACAAGTCTGGTTATTGATGTTGTACTACCTTGTAATATCGTATATTCATTTATTATAAAATTGAATGATGAAGTTATAAAGGCGAGTATAGAGGTTTTTGTTATATCTATAGTGATACAGATGGTGTGTTATGGCCTTGGCTTCATTCTTTATCGTAAAACTGCGAAAGAAGAGGAGAAAGTGTTAAAATATGCAACGATATGTTCAAATGCCGGATTCTTGGGAAACCCGCTTGTAGAGGGGATATATGGAAGTATGGGACTTATGTATGCTTCCATATATCTGATTCCTCAAAGAGTCTGTATGTGGTCAGCAGGAGTTTCATGTTTTACCGAGGCGAAAGGAAAAGACATTATAAAAAAAGTCCTTACACATCCTTGCATTGTAGCTGTTATGATAGGAATGATTCTGATGGGATTTCAGATTAAACTTCCTGAATTTGCGGCATCTACAATCCATACGATAAGCAATTGCACCACTACACTTTCGATGATAGTAATTGGTGGTATCCTTGCAGAAATTGATATAAAAACTGTTATCAGCAGGTTGAATATATATTACTGTCTGATACGTCTTGTCATTATACCGATTTTGGTATTGTTTGTTTGTTCTTTTTTTAAGTTGGATAATCTTGTAGTTGCGGTTTCGACGGTGCTTGCGGGAATGCCGGCGGGCTCTACTACGGTAATTCTTGCTTCTAAGTATCATGGTGACGAGAAATTTGCAGTGAGAATAGTGTTTTTGTCAACATTGCTGTCAATGTTTACAATTCCGGCTTTATGTATGATAATAAATCTTGTAAGATAGGAGGCACATATGAAGATACTTAGAGACATAACAAAGAGTCAGCTTTTATTATTGGAAAAAAACGGTTTACTGCATAAGGATAAGTGTGTAAGTGTCAATTTGAACAGTAATAAAAAGTACGATATTGACTTTATTACCTCAAAGGCATATTTTGATGCATATGATTTTTTGTTCAGTGAACAAAGAGTCAAGATTATAAAAGAACTTGGAAGCATTGAAAATGAAAAGAAGGAAGAAATAACAGAAAAAAACAATCTTATTGATGAATTGGAGAAGGCAAAAGAAAAAGAAATAGGTGATGGTAATTATTCTGTTGCGGTGGGAATAGATAAAGCTATCAAGATAGTGAAAGAATATCAAAACAATAGATAGAAAGAAAGAAGAGTTTTTATGTATTCAGAATTAATAAATCAGGCAGAAGATGCAACGAGAGAGATTGTTGAAACGGCGAATCTGAAAAAAGGACAGATATTAGTTGTCGGATGTTCTTCGAGTGAAATATGCGGAGACAGGATGGGAACTAATTCTAATCCGGATGTGGCGAAAGCGGTTTTTGAAGGAATATACAATGTTTTAAAAGAGAAAGGGATATATCTTGCGGCTCAGTGTTGTGAACATTTGAACAGGGCTATTATAGTTGAAAGGGAAGCGGTACCGTTTTCTGATATAGTTAATGTTGTCCCGAAGCCTAAGGCAGGAGGTTCCTTTGGTACAGCGGCTTATCATGCTTTCGCTAATCCTGTGGCTGTTGAAGAGATAAAAGCGGATGCCGGAATTGATATAGGTGGTACTCTGATAGGCATGCATATAAAGAAAGTAGCTGTTCCGGTTAAACTAAAAAATCACCGTATAGGTGAGGCATATGTATCTGCAGCAAGGACAAGACCGAAGTTTATCGGGGGAGAAAGAGCTGTTTATAATGAAGAATTAATGTAAAATATTGACAATATTATTTGCATATACTAAGATAAAGTAGAGCAGATTAATGGGAAAGGTATGATTTTATGAATGAATTGCTTGAAAAATTGCTTTCATTGGGAGGAAAAGAAGTACTGATACCTGAAGATGTTCCTAATGATATGGTGCAATTAGGACGATTGTATGAGTATCCGGTTCTGAAACCGGTTGGAGGAACATCAAGATACTTTATCAGCAAAGAAGAAGATGTACGAGTTGTCTGGGGATTTGTATTAGACGAAGATGATGTATGGAAAATGCATTCATGGCTGGTAGCAAAGAACAGAGAGTTAATACTTGATAATGAAGAATATAGAAAATATTATGGTCTTGTAAAGGCATAGGGGAGGATATTGTTATTGAATGTAAAAGCGGTAGCCTCTGGCTACAGCTTTTAACATATATTAAAGAACAGAAATGGAGGCAGGAACATGAAGAGAAAATTTTGTAAACCAATGGCTATGTTGTTATCTACAGCTATGATAGCAACGATGATACCATCTTATGGTGCCGGAAAGGCATCGGCAAAGAATTGCGACATTGTGATTGGACAGAATGAGACGGAAGAAAAAGAATGTAATTACATTGAAGGCGAGGCAGTGATTGTTAGGGACTCATCTTCAAATGAACTATCAAAAAGCGCAGATGATGATTACTATGTAAAAGAAGAATGGCAGTTTGAGGGGGACGACTTAAGCAAAGCATCTGCCGGAAAAAAAGACAAATTATATTTAGATGGCATGACCATATCTGTTATAAAGTCAGATAAGCTTTCAACAAAACAGCTTGTAAAAATACTCAAGAGAAGAAGTGATATAGTATATGCTTCGCCAAATTATATTTGTAAGGCGGAAGGTATTACAACAGATACATATTCAGAATATCAATGGGCATTAGAAAATGATGGGTATGATATTAATCCTGAGACCATATGGAATACGGGCGTTACAGGTACAGATACGGTGAAGGATGAGGAACCGGTTGTTGCAATAATCGATACCGGAGTAGACTATACGCATCCGGATCTGGATGAAAATATGTGGGTAAATCCATATCCTGATAAAATACAAGGAACACACGGATACGATTTTGTAGAAAATGATGATGATCCGATGGATGAAAACAGTCATGGAACACATTGCGCAGGTATCATAGCGGCAGAAGCGGATAATGAAGGTATCGCAGGTGTGAATCAGCATGCTAAGATTATGGCGTTGAGGGTGCTTGATGCTGAAGGTTCGGGAACTCTTGAAGATATCGTGGCCGCATATGCATATATTTATAAGGCACAGAAAGCCGGAGTGAACATTATCGCGATTAATGATTCATGGGGATTTAGCGGCTTTGGATTATCAGAAATAGGAGATATCCTTTCTGCTTGTATTGATTTGGCGGGTGAAAATGGTGCCCTTTCATTTTGTGCAGCGGGAAATGAAAGTTCAGATAATGATAGTATAACGACTATGCCTGCATGCGCAGACAGTCAGTATAAAGTTGTTGTAGCAGCAGTAAATGAAAAAAATGAACTTGCAGATTTTTCAAACTTTGGAAAGAAATCAGTTGATATAGGTGCTCCGGGGGCTGACATATTGTCTACGGTTGCTGTGGATTGCTTCAATCCGGGCATTTATAAGGGCGAAAAGAATACGGAGTTGTGCAGTAATTTTAATGATTTCAGTACTGATACGGCTTTGGATGGCATTTTAGCAAAATCAGGTAATGTAAGTATCAATTATGACGGTAATTTTATTAAAAAAATTGAGAATAATGGCTGTCTTGAGTGGAAGCTTGATGTGAAAGCAGGAAGAACCTACGATTTAAGAATACCATATCATGTAAATGCTTCTAATACTTCTTTATTTGGAAGCTTTATGCTCAGCTTATCTGCTAAGACAACTACAAAGAAGTCGCTATATGCACAGTTCGGATATGAAAATCTTCTGGGAGAAATTGATGTTGCAGATGTTGAAAAATCCGGAAAAGTTGAGGAAGCGTTAATTCAAAGCACGATAATGGGACAGGAAAATTATTGGGACCATTATGAGTTTGAGCTTATATCTGCGGGCGAAGCTGATAATCAGGATAGAGAAATTGTTATTCGGATAGTTGCCGTAGAAGATGGTACCCTTGATTTGAAACTTGATGATTTTGGAATCAGTAAGGAAAATGTTGAGAAGTCTGCATTTGGTAAATACGATTTTTACAACGGAACATCTATGGCGACACCGTACACTACAGGTTCAGGAGCTTTAGCTTACGCAAAACTTTACGAAGAATTGAAGGAAATGGATAAGGCAGAAAGAGCGTTGGAATTGAAGAGCAGAATACTGGGCTGCAGCCAGAAAAGTGAATCATTAAAAGGAAAAGTAGCAACGGAAGGTTCTCTTGATTTATCATATTTGTATTCTCCGGCACCTGTTATTACAGCAATTAACAATTCAACAGATGGCAGGATTGAGATATCAGGAAAATACTTTGTCACAAATGAAAATAAGGCAAAGGTTTATGTAAACGGCAAACAGCATAATGCGGAAGTAGAAAATGAGCATATCGTACTCACAGATAAAGAGTATTTAAACCAGGCGATAGAGATTAAGGTGGTCAATGACTATTCTGAGATTGTAATGGAGTATTATGTAAAATCATTTGATAAAACACCGGATAAGTGTGTTATCGATGACAGCATGAATACAATTGTTGCAGCTCCGGAATTTGTATTCTCAGACGGAAATAATATGTATGCATTTGATTCTTTAAGAGGGACTATAAGCCGTTATGATGAAATGCTCTATGACGTAGAAGGAGATGGAGAAGGGGCACGCGGCAATTCTCAAGAGGTGCCTGAGACAGAAGTAGAAGGTGCAAAATACTTTTGGACACCATATGTGTCTGTGAGCATGGATTCGATATTTGCGGATATGAATAAAGTAATGCTTTATAATACAGAGATGGTATTCAATTCAGGAATAAGATGTTATAATAAGAAGTTCGTTTCACTTGTTACATTGAATCATAATAATGGAGATGGCAAGACGATATATAGTGATCAGTATATTGTAAGTTATGATACTACTACTTTTACATGGACTTATTATGAACTTCCGGATAAAATCACTATGCTTAGTGCATCAGCATTTGGAATGTACAATGGAAATATTGTGATTGCCGGTGGAATTAATTCTGCAAATGAATACTCAAAACAGGTTGCGATGATTAGTTATGATGATTTATGTGAAGGTAAGGATACATGGGTAATTTCAGACAGCCTTCCATCAATGAGAGCCGGAGGAAGTATGTATCAGACCGGAACAAAGCTTGTATTGTCAGGCGGAAAAAACGGTTCAGATTCCGAGCTTGTAAAAAATGTGATTTATGACGGAAATTCTTGGAAAGAATCTACAGCTGTTTTAAAATCTGCATCTTTGAAAAATGATTCTCAAGAGGTGCCTGAAATGGAATCGCCGGTCGGTATTTGCAAAGACGGACTTATCTATGTAACAGATAATAATTATTCAGGATACGGAAACATTTTCATCTATAATGTCGACAAAGACCAATATGATACTACGGGTTATTATTTTGATAAAACAGATGATTACGATGCGGTGTTTGCCAGCGAGGTGGATAATAAGGTATTTATCTATGCTACATATGACTGGGTAGATGATTTTGAGATTATATATTTTGATAAATCCGGTTCATCTATTACAAACAATCCTATTGATGAAGAATTGACGGAATACATCGAAGACGAGGGAATTAAGAGTAACGATGTTTATATGTTTGATATCGAGTCAGGAATGTATAGCGTAACATCTACGGAAAATATTGCATACACCGGAATGCTTAATGGTGTAGGTAATTACTATCCGGGAGACAGGGCTGAGCTCGAGATGTGGGCATTTGATGCTAAAACGTATTATCCTATAAATATGACAATCGACGGAAAGAAATACACTCCTGAAGAAGAGGGAAGCATCAAGTGTAGAATTGATATGGATTCTGATAAGGTTGTTAAACTCAAATGGGGAAAATATGTATCTTCTATCACCTTTAAAAATGGTAAGAAGTTATACATGACTCCGGGAAGCAAGAAAAATGTGAAAGCATATGCTTCAAAAGATGCAACAAATCGCAAGTTGTCATATTCGGTATCTAATAAAAAATATGCAAAAGTAGATTCGAAAGGTAATGTGACAGCTTTGAAGGCAGGGCTTGGAAAGATGGTCAAAATCACTGTAAAGCCAAAGGACGGTTCAAGTGTAAAGGCGGTTTGTAAAGTATACATTGTTAAATCAGTTAAGAATAAGAAATAGTTTAAAGTGCCCCTTGTCTTAATGGCAGGGGGCATTTTGCCTGCAAGATAAAAAGGAATGGATTTGCTTTTAATAAAAATGCCGTAAACGGCAAAAATGTTAAATGTATCAATTTATGAAAACTTCAAAATGATAGGTAGGATTTCGTAATTTACTACGTATGATATTCTAAAAATCCTAAAATTATACGTAACATAGATTATCTCCTACGCATCTATCATAGAAAAATTGAAAATAGTACGTAATAACAACTGTTGCAGATGCATGAATACTCATAATCAACCAACTTTTCTCACTGTATTTTAAATTTTGCATTAATGAGAAAATTAATCACATAAGTATTGTTACTATTCACAGCTCCTCTCCCGACATTCGGATTTCCCGCTGCTTCGCAGCTCTCCCGGTGCTACGCACCTGAAATCCTCATGACGTGAAAGGTTCCTTACGTGCAAGCACGACGAATCTGTTTATTTTCTGTAATCAGCTGTGAATAGTAACAAAGTATTGTAATAATAGAAAAATAATCATTGACAAAAAATGGGTTATCTGATATATATATGTATATACTTCATTAGTAAGGTGAGATATTGACAAAGGGATATAGATATTAAGGGCAAACTTATAGAAATGTAAGGACGCAAAGCTAGAAGTCTAAGGCAGGAAGCATAGATAGTTCGGTCGCAATGAATTTCATTGTGACCTTTTTTGGTCTTACAGAAATATATAATACAAAGGAAAAGAGATATAGATCAGATTTGCAAAAGCAGTCTGTTTTATATAAAAAAGGACTCTGACAAATTTGCGCGTAACGTCAGAGTCCGTAACACAAAGCACTTATGAAAAAGTACCTAGGACGAGTATATCACTTTTTCATGTTAGTGTAAATATTTTTATATCATGAAAAGGAGAACATTATTTATGAAACGAATTTTAACAATCGTATTAACAGCAGCGATAGCAATTGAAAGCAGTTTTAGTGTACAGGCGGCAGTAGATGCCTCGGAGGCACCAAATCTATCTGCAATGAGTGCAAGCGAGGTGTTTAATAAGGAGGATGTTCAGAGACTGTTAGAACTTGCGAGAAAGCAACCGGTGTATGAGATTGTTGGTGATGAGGAGGAGGAAGACGAAGATAGTGATGATATATTTTCTCCTCAGTCGGATCGTCTTCAAATTTCACCTCGTAAATTAGCATCAAGCGGAGAGGAAGAAGCTGGAAAGTATGCCAAGAGAAAAGGGACAATACTTGTAACAAGTGATGCTTATAAAAATCTTATATCGACTGGACATGCAGGAATTGTTAGAAATAGTAATAATGTCATTGAGGCTGTTTCTAGTGGTGTTAGAACCGATGGAAGTATGAACTGGAAAAAAACGAAAAATGAAATGTGGGAAGTTAAAGTAAACGGCACGACCAGGATACAGAGGAGAAAAGTAGCAAATTGGTGTGCGGAGCAGGAGGGAAAACCTTATAATTATCTGTATCCTTGCATGTGGAGGAGGGATGCATTCTATTGCTCGCATTTGGTTTGGGCAGGATACAAGGATAAATTAGGAATTGATTTAAATACATTTTTCTTTGATACCAAGTATGGAACTGCTATACATCCTGTTGAATTAGTGTGGACTAACAAAACAACGACGATTTATTATCACAAAAAATAATTAATAAATACAGGTATGTGTTACATAAATATGTATCACATACCTGTAAGCATAAGGAGAAAAAAGCATGAAAAAAATAAAATGTCTTATTGCAATAGCTCTTATAATATCTCTTGTTGCAGGATGTAGCAAAAAGGGAGAAAAAGAGAAAAATAAATATGTAGAAGATTTTAAATATGGAGTAATAGTAAGCGGAGAACAGAAAGATGATGCGTATATTGAATGTTTAGACGGATACGGTGTGGGGATGCCGTTTGTGTATGATGATAAGTTATATTGTCGTTCTAGAGGATATGGTGGGTATGAGGATGATTGTAATGCTATTATATTTGATTACAGGACAGGAACGTATGAAACTATTCATTTTGATGATTGTGTAGCACTTACGGATATAAAGGCAGATGAGAACTATATATATGGAGTTAGTAATCTGAATTGGAAAAATCACATATACAGATATTCTCGAAAAAATAAAGAGATGGAAGAAATAATTATTGATGGAACAGATGCGTTATATTTGTATCCGTGTGATGGAGAAGTATACGTATATGTATGGGAGAAAAATGGTAAGAAGGTACAGGCGTTACATAGAGTAGATTTTGAAAACGAATCATTACAAAAGATAAAAAAGATATCAAAATATTCACCTCAAAGTTTCGTCAATTATGATAAGAAGTTGTATTTACCATGTGATAAGGAAATGGTTGTATACGATCCGGTAAATGAAGAGATATCGAAGTATAGTATTCCGGTTAAAATTGCTTATTCGTGCTGTAGTCATGATAATATGATATATGTTCTTGACTACGATATGCGGGACTGTGTAAAACCCTCAAAGCTGGTGGCATTTGATATGAACCTGAATCAGGTTGTGAATACATATGAGCTTGAGCCGGATGTTGACAGTGTTTGTATGAATGAAAATGTTATATTAGCATCTGATGGAATGGGAACTGTATATAAATATGAGTTAAATGAGCAGGAAGGAACTTTAGAAAAGGTAGCGGAGCATACAGTAGATTATGATGATTATTTTTATCCGGCTATATGTATAAATACAGCAAAGTAGAAAATATAAAAAATTGAATTCTGTTGTGTCTTTTTTGATTTATAGAAATATGTAACATGGAGAAAAAAGCATGAAAAAAATAAAATGTCTTATTGCAGTAGCACTCATGATATCGCTTGTTGCAGGATGTGGCAAAAAGGGAGAAAAAGAGAAAAATAAATATGTAGAAGATTTTAAATATGGAGTAATAGTAAGCGGAGAACAGAAAGATGATGCGTATATTGAATGTTAGATTACAATATAGACGGATACGGTGTGGGACTTCCTATAGTGTATAATAGTAAGTTGTACTGCCGTTCAGTGGGGTATGCTGGTTTTGAGGATAATTGTAATGCTATTATATTTGATTACAAGACAGGAACGTATGAAACAATTCATTTTGATGATTGTGTAGGACTAACGGATATAAAAGTAGATGAAAATTATATATACGGGATTAGTAATCTTAACAAAAAAAATCATATATACAGATATTCTTGGAAAAATAAAGAGATGGAGGAGATTATCATTGATGGAACAGATGCGTTATATCTGTATCCGTGTGAAGGAGAATTATACGTGTTTGTGTATGAGAAAAATGGTGAAAAGGTACAGGCACTACATAGAGTAGATTTTGAAAACGAATCACTCCAAAAGATAAAAAAGATATCAAAATATGCACCTCGAAGTTTTGTTAATTATGATAAGAAGTTGTATTTACCATGTGATGAGGAGATGGTTATATATGATACGGTAAAAGATGAGATATCGAAGTACAGTATTCCTGTAAAAGAAGCGTATTCAAGTTGCAGTCATGATAATATGGTATATGTTCTTGATTATGATATGCGAAAAGATAAAAAATCAAAATTGGTAGCGTTTGATATGGAATCCAACCAAGTTGTGAAAAAATACAAGTTGGATTTGGGAGTGAGTGCTATATGTATGGAAGATAACATTATATTTGCTTCTAACGGTTTGGGAACTGTATATAAATACGAGTTAAACGAGCAGGAAGGAACTTTAGAAAAGGTAGCAGAGCATACAGTAGATTATGATGATTATTTTTATCCGGCTATATGTATAAATACAGCAAAATAAAGATATTAAAAAATGCAGGGCTCTCGTCCCTGCATTTTCTAACTATTCTTCTTTGCCATAATCTTCGAACTTTTTGAGAACTGCATCGTATGTCTGCTGGGAAATATCAGGCAAATCCCTTCCCCATGTCTTAGTAGCCTGCTGGAAGCCCTTCTTAAATGCTTCAGCCATATCTTTCATCTTTTCTTCGTCTCCGCCTGAAAGAGCTACTGCGAAATCAAGGATTCTCTGAGATGTCTGTTCAACGCCCCAATAACCATTTTCAGATATGTCTTCTTTCGCTTTTAAGGCAGTCTCTTCATCAACTTCTAATTCGCCGTTTGCAAGAGCCTGCCACATTGATGTGGCATCCTGGAACTTCTGTCCCTGCTGTAAAAACATCTTTTCTACGAGACTCTTGAGATTCGATACATGACGGTCTGAATCAGCTTTTAATTTTGCAACTAAATCTTTTCTCTCAGACTCAGATAATTTCTTTGAACTCTTCTCGTAAACTGCTGCTTTTTCAGTTGCTGCAGATTCCTTTGAATCAGCAGACTTAGTGTTCTTTGAATCAGCGGCTGAAGAAGTGGCATAAGCTTCATAAGCCGGTGATGTTGAAATACTGTTGATATCCATAAGCATAACCTCCATTGTTATTAAATGTACATATACAATGTACATTGTACATTGTACATTTTCACCATCCGTGGTTTACAGTTACCATGTATTACATAAACTATGGTATCACTAATATCGGAATTTTGAAAAAAATATAAAGAGATTTGTTGAAAAAAAAATAAAATATTAGTATACTAAATATATATGTATACAAAATACAAAATGGTCGGATAAATCAATATAAGGATGGAGGAATGTGATGAAACTCAAAGCTTATGGCAAGATAAACCTTGCTCTGGATGTGGTCAGAAAAAGACCTGACGGATATCATGATGTCAAGATGATTATGCAGACGGTGAAAATATATGATGATATCGAAATAGACAAAAATACAACCGGGAAGATTGGCTTGAAAACAAATCTATTTTTTCTGCCGACTAATGAAAATAATCTTATGTACAAAGCCGCTAAATTGTTGATGGACGAATTTAACATAACAGAAGGTGTGGACATAAAACTAAAAAAGGTTATACCGGTGTCTGCGGGAATGGCAGGAGGAAGTACGGATGCGGCGGCAGTGCTGTATGGTATGAATAAGTTATTCAGGCTGGGATTGTCTACAAAAGAATTGATGAAACGGGGGGTCATGCTTGGCGCTGATGTTCCTTATTGCATAATAAGAGGAACGGCATTATCAGAGGGAATAGGGGATGAACTGACCAGAGTAAGTGCTCCGCCGGATTTGACGGTTTTGGTTGTAAAACCTAGAATTAATGTTTCTACGGCATATGTGTATAAGAATCTTAATTTGGAAGAGTTAGAGAAACATCCTGACATAGATGCTATGATAAAGGCACTGGATGAAAAAAATGTAGAGCAGATATGCAAAAATATGGAAAATGTTTTGGAATCAGTAACGGAGAAAAAGTATCCGGTTATAAAAGATATCAAGACAATTATGAAAGAACATGGGGCGGTCAATGCATTAATGAGTGGCAGCGGGCCTACCGTGTTTGGAATTTATAAGAGTAAAGAAGATGCTATTAATACCAAGAACATTATAAGAGATATGGATATTTCAAAACAGATATATGTAACGAAATTTTATAATCCGCGAAATGATTACTATTGATAAAGTAAAGGAAATGGAGGGTAATTATGCATGATTTTACAATGAAAATAAATGAATATCTCCCATTGAGAGAGGTAGTATTTCACACGTTGAGAGATGCGATTCTAAGAGGCGAACTGGAACCGGGAGAACATCTCATGGAAGTACAGCTTGCAAACAAACTTGGCGTAAGCCGTACGCCTATAAGGGAAGCAATCAGGCAATTGCAGACGGAAGGGCTGGTTATTATGACACCGAGAAAGGGAGCAGTGGTGGCGGAGATAACCAGAGAAGATTTAACAGATGTATTGGAAGTAAGGATTACGTTGGAAAAGATGGCTGTAGCACTTGCCTGTGAAAATATCAATCAGGAAGAAATTGCAAGGCTTAAAAAATGTCAGCAGGAACTTGAAAATATGTTGGGAAATGAGAAGCTTACCGAGATAGCCAACAAAGACGAAGAATTTCATGACATCATATATGAAGCATCAGGAAATAAAAGATTGATTCAGATTCTTAATAATTTAAGAGAACAGCTTTACAGATACAGAATTGAATACATTAAAGATGAACAAAAGTGGGTTATACTGGTGGAGGAACACAATGCACTCATCGTGGCGATAGAGAATAAAGACGTTGATGAAGCAAAAAAAGTGATAAGAAAACATATTGACAATCAGAGACAGACGATATTAGAGAATTTAAAAATAAATTAGAATAAATAATAAAAATAAGTACAACCTAACAGATAGATATGGCGAGCGTACGTACCGTATTGATTTGAAAGGGGTATTTATGAAGTTATCAGATTCGTTGAATGAGAATACGTTGGTATTGGATGATATATTTAAGGATTGTAATGATATCATCAAGCGGGAATTTACCATAAATGAAAAAAAAGCAGTGGCATATTTTGTAGAGACGGCAGTGAGCAGTGTCACGCTTGAAGAAATAGCACTGGGAGTCACAGATACTGTCAAAGTAGAAACGGTTCAAGATGCTGTAACCGGAGTACTTATAGGTGATGCAGTTGTAATAATTGAAGGAGACACCGGAGGAATACAAATAAAAAGTATCGGTTATCCGTCGCTTGGTATATCCGAAGTTGAAAACGAAAAGACTATGAGAGGGTCAAGGGAAGCGTTCAGCGAATCGGAAAAGAGTAACACGGCGCTTATAAGAAAAAGAGTGCGTTCAACGGATTTAAAAGTAATAGAAAAAAGCAAAGGAAGATATTCAAATACGAATGTTGCCGTAGTGTACATGGATAGTATTGTTCGTAAAAATGTACTAAAGGAAGTGCTGGAAGCAATGAATGGTTTTTCAACGGATGGAATTATGGACAGCGGAGTCATAGAACAACTGACGGAAAAGTTTTCATACTCCCCGTTTCCGCAATATCAGGTGACAGAAAGACCTGACAGGGCGGCTATGGCTGTATTAGATGGGAGGATTGTTATACTATCCGACAATTCTCCAAATGCTTTAATTCTTCCTGTTAATTACGGAAGCTTTTTTAAGACGCCGGATGATTATTACCGTAAGTTTCAAATATCAAGTTTTACGAGATTTATCAGATATATAGCTGCATTTTTGGCGATGACCTTTCCAGCGTTTTACCTTTCAGTGATAAAATTCCATACGGAAATTATACCGTCCCAGCTTGCACTTTCATTTTCAAAAGCAAGGGCGGGAGTTCCATTTTCAGCATTCATGGAAGTGATTTTAATGGAATTGTCATTTGAACTGATAAGGGAAGCAAGCGTCAGGATACCCGGACCAATGGGAAATACCATGGGGATTGTTGGTGGACTTATAGTCGGTTCGGCAGCAGTCAACGCAAAACTTGCGAGTCCTATTATTGTCATAGTAGTTGCAATAACTGCTCTATGTTCTTTTGCGGTACCAAATGAAGAATTTGTCGCCGCTTTCAGATTAATGAAATACCTGTTGATTGTCTTGTCATCTTTCTGGGGTGTCTACGGACTTGTTCTGGGACTGATTGGTGTGACAATACATTTAGCGGGATTAAACAGTTTTCATTTTCCTTATCTGAGTCCGGCCTGTTCCGGAGAGATAAATAAACAATACGATAAAAAAGACTTTCTTATAAAATACCCTGCGAAAAAAATGAATTTACGAAGTATGTTTTCATCTCCGTATAATAGAGAAAAATAAAATGTACTGCCGGAATCTTTTTGTGGATTCCTAGAGTGCATAAAATATAAGGGGGGAGAAAAAATTGTTTTTTGAGAATGGCAGGATATCGGCAGGCCAGATATATAGAATGATCGTGACTGAATTTGTGGGGATTACAATTGTGACTGCACCGCTCATAACAGCAGATAAATGTGGAAGGGACGGTTTGATTGCCATATTTTTAAGCGGGGTATTTGCAACAATCTATACTCTGGTAATACTGAAAATATGTGAGGCAATGTCTGATTCGCTTTTAGAGGAACTTGATAAAAGGGGATATAAAAAAACAGGAAAAATAATTGCGCTGGTCTTTGGATTTAAGTATCTTGCAGCTATGGTTGTCACCATGTTTCTACTTGCCAATATGGTAAGACAACTGCTGCTGTCGTGTTATCAATCATATTTTGTGATTATACCGATGGCACTGCTGTTGATATACAGTTTTACTATGGATGTTGAAGCAAGAGCCAGATTTTACGAAACGATTTATCATTTTGTATTAATTCCGGCAATCATAGTTATATTCATTTCGTTTGGAAAATGTGACAGGTGGAATATTACACCTCTTTTTATGGGAAATATGAGAACTACAGTATTGACGGCGTTTATTTATATGCTGATGTCTGCACCTGCGGAAATGCTGTTGTTTTCGAGAAAACATTTTTCTCCCGACAAAGAAATGAAAAAACAAACGGCACGCGCCATCGCTGTAAATACATTATTTGGAATGGTCTATTTCATAATGGATGTTGGTATATATGGGATAAGGGGATACTTAAGCGGCAATTATTTATCGATTATGCAGACGGTTGGACACATAGAAAGCATTACTTCACTTTTTTTAATTATCAGCATGTTCGGAGCGGTGAACTGTTATGGGGTATACGCTGTAAAAATGTATGAGCATATTTTAAAAGGAAAACCGGATTATCAGTATTTGTGCAGATGGGTGGCTGTAATAGTCGCTGCGATAATAGCATCTACAGGAGTCATGAATGGTATGATGGTGACGTTTGCGACTGAAATATCAAGAAGACCTGATATAGAGGACACGGACTACATTCAGGCGATGGGAATTGATTACAACAGGGGGCGTTATGACGTATGGTATCAGGTGGCGAATGACAAGAATGTATATTGGCATGGAGAAAATATGCAGACTGCTGCAGAAGATTATGAATATATGACATCGGGAAGTGCAGATTTTTCCCATATGAGTGCAATCGTGCTTGGAAGAAATGTGCTGGAAAGCAAAAAGGCACTTGGCAATGTTGCAGATTTTATCAGGTCGCATAGCCAGATTGCGAAAGACCTGCTGATTGTCGCGGCGGAAGAAAAAGCAAAGGATGTGGATGGAATTAAGGGAAGTGATATTTCAAAAATGTTTCATGGAAATCTTCCTTTTTTTGAATGTCTGTCATATCAATATGTTGATGTCGTTAAGGATAAATACAAGTGTATAATGCTGGGGATGATTTCAGGAGAAAAAGTTCCGGAATGCCAGAAGGCTGTATTGCTTAATTCGGATGGAACTCTAAGCATCCTTGATATCAATGCAGGTAAGATGATTGCACTGATGAATAAAGAAATGACAGGGCAGACATTCAGAATAAAAAATGTATATCAATACAGAGTGATTGAAAACCATTATGATGTGAACCTGAAAATTATAGGCAGGGAAACAATAGGAGTAAATATAACACTGACAGGCAGTATAAAGGATCTTTCAGAAAATACAAGGACAAAAGACAGACAGTTAGAAAGTATTGAACAGGAAATAAGCAAAGAGATTAATGATATAATTTATAAAAATAATATGGATTATTTCAGGGTTTATGACAGGCTTTCTGTCAGTGACAGAAGCCTGTGGGTAAAATATATGGGCAACAGAAAAGCACTGTACAAGAGAATATATTATAACGTATTTGTAAAATATCACATTAGTTAAGAAATGAAAGATATTTGAACCGGAATTCAATTTCGGACTTATCTGAAAGAATGGAGTTATATTCTTCTTCTGTAAGGATTTCCTTAAGTTCTTCCTTGGATGAATCAGGTACAACACCGCAGGAAGCATCCACGAAACACAGAGGCGGATACAGGATGCACCACCAGTTTTTTCCGGACGCATCTCCAAGTGTGATACGAAGAGCGGTATAATCGCCGGCCGGAAGAGTGATATCTCCATATGATTTTACCGGAAATGATGTTCTTTCAATACAGCATCCTGCGGTATATGATTTACCTGCGGATGCAAGTATTGAATCTGCAATACCTGCTATATCATCGTAGTGCTTTGAGGTGATGTCGATACTCTCTTCAAGGGAAGAGGAATCCTTTAATAAATCTTCAAGATATGTAACAACACCGGTTTTCACTTGCATTTTGACGTTCTGGTCTTCTTCTGAATCACTGTTTGCAATGATGTGAAGCCTTAAAATTTTACCTGAAATATCTTCCTGCATGCAGTTATCGTTTTCTGTACATTTCATATATAAGAACAATATACATGTTAATCCAATGGCGATAAATAATAATTTTTTCATAGTTAAATACCCTTTCTGTTTTGTTATTGGTTAAAGTATGGACGGAAAATTAAATTATATACCCAAAATAATAAATTTGTGCTACAATTCAATAAGTGAAAAATAAAGGAGTAAGTTATGAATAGTAATGCTTTGTCTCCGATAGGAGTATTTGATTCAGGAGTGGGAGGATTGACGGTAACAAGAGAGATAATGCGTCAGCTTCCCAATGAGAAGATAGTATATTTTGGCGATACGGCAAGAGTACCTTACGGAAGTAAGTCAAAGGATACGATTATAAAGTATTCAAAGCAGATAGCAAGATTTCTTAAGACTAAGAATGTAAAGGCAATTGTTATCGCATGTAATACGGCCAGTTCATTCGCACTTGAAGAAGTCAGGCAGGAGGTGGACGTTCCTGTAATAGGTGTGGTTAAGCCGGGAGCGAAGGTTGCAGTAAGTAAGACGAAGAATAAAAAAATTGGAGTTATTGCAACAGAAGCGACGATTCGAAGCGGACTGTATACTGATTTTATAAAAGAACAGGATGAGCAGATAAGTGTATATGGAAAGGCATGTCCGTTATTTGTTCCGCTGGTGGAAGAAGGCTGGACAAATGACCCGGTAACGGTGGAAGTGGCAAAGCGCTATCTTGAGGAATTGAAAAATGATGATATTGATACGCTGGTACTGGGATGTACACATTATCCACTTTTAAGAACGATGATTGGTAATCTGATGGGAGAGTCTGTCACTCTTGTTAATCCTGCATATGAGACTGCAGTAAGTCTTGGAGAAATGCTTTTAAAAAATGATATTGCAGCAGGCAATGAGAACAGGTATGCAAGTGAGATGTATGATTTTTATGTAAGTGATGCGGCAGAAAAGTTTAAACGATTTGCAAACTCCATATTACCGTTCAAAATAGAAGATATAAGTCAGATTAGTGTAGAAAATTATTAGGTTGGTGAACAAGTGACAAAGAATGTTTTAATATCTCTAAAGGGTACTCAGTATTCAGAAGGAGAAACAAAGATTGAAATAATATACACAGGCGTATATTATTATAAAAATAATATGCACTACATAGGTTACGAGGAAATTTCAGATGATGGAGATAAGACAAGAAACACGATAAAACTCGGTGAAGACTTTGTAGAGATTACAAGATGCGGAATAGTGGATTCGGAGCTGAGGTTTATTGAAAGAATCACAACACTTACACTGTACCGTACTCCATATGGGGTAATTAACATGGCGATTGACACTGAAAAACTCGACATTACAATCCGGGAGGATAATATAAGAATAAAAATGAGATATGCACTTGCCATGGATGGGGAAAAGGGGACGGAATGTGATATGGAGATAAGAATCAGACCGTATTAATGCATGGTTAAGAATTAAAAACAGGCTGTCACAACGTGACAGCCTGAGGTATCATTTCTTTGCCATCTTTTTCTCGTGTCTGGCAGCTTTTTTTGCTTTTGCGGCTTCTTCAGCCTGTTTCGCAGCTTTTTTCTCTGCACGTTTTTCCTTAAAAGATTTCTTTGGTTCAGGCAACGGACCACGGATTCGTTTAGCAGAAGTCACATAGAGTCCGCTAACTGTGGCTTTGATCTCCTGTTTTGGAAGAATAGAATCATAAATCTTCTCATCACAAATTAACGACATCACTTTTGGACCTACTTTAACTTTGATTATGGGGAGCTTAGCCCAGCGAAGATACTTAGGGGTCTGATCGATAACCATCTTCGGGAGCCCCGCTTCGGTAAGCTTCATCCGCTTCTTATCTATCACATAAAATGACATGTTCTGTGACTGGGCATCCATAGCTGCCTTTTGTTCCTCAGATTTCTTTTCGGCTCTTTTACCGAGTATATACATTACGACCATGAGAGCTACCACGACCAGAAGTATGATCAGAATGACTTTCAATGCTGTACTCATAAACGGCAATCCTCCTTAAAATCCAAACTCAAGGTACATTCTACCATTGTAACACTTTTTTTGCAACGGAAAAATGATTATATGATTCAAATTGAAGTTTATGAAAAAACCATGATATTCAATGGTTGTATTGATAAAATAAAGTAACATAAATGTAATTAAATTACACATAATAAAATAACACAAAACTGATGTATAACTTAAAATGAGACTTCATTAGCAAAAAAATGTTTAAATATAATTACATTTTAAACAACTAAAAGCACAATAAGTAAAAAAATTTAAAAATTTATATTTTGGTAAAAATGCACATAAAAGAATGTTTTTATTCACAAAATATCACAAAGTTATATCTTGTTGCAATATAGTTACATGTAATTTATTGACATTTTTAACAAAAGAGTATAATTTAGTAGATGAAAGTTGAAACTGAGTAACAAATATTTAAAGGAAGGTGTAAGATGAAAAAAGGATTTTTGACAAAATCTTTCATGTCGCTTTTTGCATTTACAGTATTTTTTACAGCTGTGTTGTTAGTAAAGAATACAAGTATTGCATCGGCGGCAGATGCAGGAGCACTGGATGGTAAGGAGGCAATCCTTGTCGAAGACTCATCGGAAGATGGTTTGTATTACAGTGCGAATGGAGGAATTAATGACTTCAGAGATGAGACTATTTACTTTGTGATGACAACGAGATTCTATGATGGAGATTCGTCTAACAATACTCAGTGTTGGGACGGACAGAGCAAGAATGGAGAGTCAGATCCGCCTTGGAGAGGTGATTTCAAGGGACTGATTCAGAAACTTGACTATATTAAGTCGCTTGGATTTACGGCTATCTGGATTACTCCGGTAGTTAAAAATGCCAGCGGATATGACTATCATGGTTATCATGCGATTAATTTTAAAGAAGTAGACAAACGATATGAATCAGCAGATACTACATATCAGGATTTGATTGATGCGGTTCATGACAGAGGTATGAAGATTATTCAGGACGTTGTATTTAACCACACGGGTAACTGGGGTGAAGAAAATCTATATCCTATATTTTACAGGGATATGAATGCGGATCAGTCAGATCCTGAAGCCTGCATGGTTGCAAATACATCAATGGATGGAATGGCAGATTATAATTCCATAACGGCAAGTGGTAATCAGTCTAAGGGAACATTACAGTTTCTTGCAAGACTTAAGACGTTGAACCAGGATGGTGATGGTGACCACAAATATGATGTGAAAGATATTTATCATCATAACGGATGGGTAGGAAGCTCTTTTGAACAGTATATAGTTCAGATCGGTTCAATCCATTACGCTGACTGTATTGATTTGAATACAGAAAATCCTGAAGTATATAAGTATCTTGTAGATGCTTACGGACAGTATATTAAGATGGGTGTTGATGCATTCAGAGTAGATACTGTAAAGCATATTTCAAGACTTACATTTAACAAAGCATTTAATCAGCAGTTAAATGATATTTATAATGAGACTCACGGTACAACGGGAGAAGGCAACTTCTTTATGTTTGGTGAGGTATGTACCAGATATAGAAGCGTTTGGAATAGTGGTATTCCTGCTATATCAACACCTTTCTATACATGGAAGGAATCAAAGGACTATGCATGGGATGACAGCAATACATCGGCTGCCATAGCGACAAACGTTGCATCAGTAGCACAGAATTATGCAGATAACACAAGCAATACCGGAGAACAGCCTACAAGTAAGAATGTGTATCTTGAAGGAAATAATTATCATACACCTGATTACAGTATGGCTTCTGGAATGAACTGTATTGATTTCCCGATGCACTGGGCATTCAAGAGTGCCGGAGAAGCATATCAGCAGGCACTTGCAGAGGATCCATATTATAATGATGCAAGCTTTAACGTAACATATGTAGATTCACATGACTATGCACCGGATAATGCACCGGAGAATCAGAGATTTGCCGGTTCAGCAGAGACTTGGGCAGAGAACCTTTCACTGATGTTCACATTCAGAGGAATTCCGTGTATATACTACGGAAGTGAGATAGAGTTCAAGAAGGGATGCAAGATTGATGAAGGTCCTAACATTGCGTTAGAGGATTCGGGTCGTGCTTACTTTGGTGACCATATTGAAGGTAGCGTGGATGTAATTGATTTCGCATATTATGATAATGCAACAGGTGCAATGAAGGAGACACTTAACTATCCTTTATCATTACATATACAGAGGCTGAACAGACTTCGTGCAGCAATCCCTGCACTTAGAAAAGGTCAGTATTCTACAGACGGATGTAACGGTTCATTTGCATTTAAGAGAAGATATACAGATGCGACAACAGACAGCTTTGCTGTAGTAGCATTGACTAGTGATGCATCATTTACGGGAATACCGAATGGAACATATACAGATGCAATCACAGGTGATGTTAAGAACGTAACAAATGGTTCTCTTTCTACTTCAGGTATTAAGGGACAGGGTGACTTAAGGGTATATGTACTTGATACTGCTCTTACAAAGGCTCCTGGAATGATTGAAGGATTCAGTGCATATATGTCAGGTGGAAAAGAGCTGACATTGAAGAGAGTGCCTGTAACAAGTGTAACATTAGATAAGACATCAGCAGAACTTGACATCGCTGATACAGTTAAGCTTTCAGCTACAATTGCACCAAGTGATGCAACTGCAAAGACATTGAACTGGTCATCAAGTGATGCGTCTGTTGCAAGTGTAAGCCAGAGTGGTGTTGTGACTGCTAAAAATGAAGGAACAGCAACTATTTATGCGGCTGCTTCAAATGCAACAAAGTCAGATTATGATAATGAATCATCAAAATTAGTAGCAAGAGCAACTATAACAGTTAAGGCATCAGGAATTAAAGTTACATCTGTAACACTTAATAAAACGTCTTTAACTATGGATGCGGGTGGTACATACACATTGAAAGCAACGGTTCTTCCTGCTAATGCAACTGCAAAATATGCAAAGATTACATGGACATCTACAGATACAAAGGTAGCAAAGGTTGACTCGGCAGGTGTTGTAACAGCAATTAAGCAGGGAACTGCTACAATAAAAGCTACTACAGCTATGGGTGTTGAGGCATCAGCTACAGTAACGGTAAGCGGAACTGTGATTTATGGAAATGCCATTTACTTTGAGAAACCGGCCGGATGGGGCAGCAATATCAACATCTATTTCTGGAGTAAAGATGATACATGGACAAATGCTTCATGGCCTGGAATAGCAATGTCGGTTGTAGATGAAGGTAATGGAATTTACGGAATTGAATGGCCTGAAGGAAAAGATGCATCAAATCTGAATGTTATTTTCAACGATGGAAGTAATAAGACAGATGATATTAAAGATGTCAAGATGAATGGTTATTATACAACTTCAGGATATCAGAAGGAAGTTGAGACTAAGGTTGAGCCTGAGACAACAACTGAGTCTGAGACGACAACGATAGACGAGACAACATCTCAGGATGAAACGACATCAAAAGACGAGACAACATCACAGAAAGAAACAACATCAAAAGATGAGACAACATCTCAGAAAGAGACAACATCAAAAGATGAGACGACTACTGAGAAAGAGACAACATCAAAAGATGAGACAACATCTCAGAAGGAGACAACATCAAAAGATGAGACGACTACTGAGAAAGAGACAACATCAAAAGATGAGACGACATCTCAGAAGGAGACAACATCAAAAGATGAGACGACAACAAAGGAAGAGACAACTACTGAGAAAGAAACGACAACAAATGAAGAGACAACTACTGAGAAAGAGACAACAACAAAGGAAGAGACAACTACTGAGAAAGAGACGACAACAAAGGAAGAGACAACTACTCAGAAAGAATTAAAGATTACATCATTTACGGCTAAGACTTCATCAGATGTTATTGAGCCGGGTGATATTGTAAACTTAAAGGTTGTATCTGAAGATGGAGACGGAACAGTGAAGTATCGTTTTGTAGCTATAAATCAGGATGGCGATACTGAAATTATCAAAAATTACTCAAAAACAAGTTCAGTTGACTGGGTACCGTCTGAAGCAGGAGTATACAATGTATATGTATATGCTAAAGATAATTCTATTGTTGTCAAGGCTAAAGTAAAGTCGATAAAGGTGTATGATGAACTTGTGGTTAAGAAATTTACTATGAGTAAGTCAAGCAAAAAGGCTAAAGTAGGAAATAAGATTTCGCTGGCAGTAGCTGCAATTGGAGGAAGTGGCAAATATAAATTCAAATTTGCATACAAACTCGGTTCATCAAAAGCGAAAACAATTTCCGGCTACAAGACAAAGAAGGTAGTTTCATGGACACCAAAGAAAGCGGGAACATACAAATTAAGAGTATATATTAAGGACAGAGTCACTGGAGATGTGATTTCTAAGACTGTAAAATATATTGTAAAGAAGAAATAACTTTAACTTCCGGATATGCAGGCATGTGTTTGCATATCCGGATTTATTTAGAATAATGTCTTGACACATTTTTTTATGCACGGTATAATTAAAACATTATTTTAAATCCATAATTAGTTGACATTGATGAAGACAGTAGCAATGTTTTGAAAGTCACAGAGAGTCCCGGTTTGCTGAGAAGGGATATCAGTAGATTCATTGTGAAAATCACTTCGGAGTCCCGGCGCGAACGTCACTGTTTTAATGATAAGTAGTATCCGGCGTAGTTCCCACGTTACAGGGAAGACTTATGCGTCATCGCAGGATGGCAAGTGTAGTAACAGGTGGTATAACGAAGACAAAAGAAAGCTTTCGTCCTTTTACGGGACGAAAGCTTTTTAAATGTTAATATTGCGTTTTACCCGCTAAAGGTTTATAAGGAGGCTTTTAAATTGTACGAGAAAGTATCAAGTAATCTTAATTTTGTAGAGAGAGAAAAACAGACAGAAAAGTTTTGGAAAGACAATGACATATTCAGAAAGAGTATGGAAAACAGAAAAGAGGGACCGACATACACGTTCTATGACGGACCTCCGACTGCGAACGGTAAGCCGCATATTGGACATGTTCTTACCAGGGTTATCAAGGATATGATTCCGAGATATAAGACGATGAAAGGCTATATGGTTCCAAGAAAAGCAGGATGGGATACACATGGACTTCCTGTTGAACTGGAGGTAGAAAAAATCCTCGGATTGGACGGAAAGGAACAGATAGAAGAATATGGTCTTGATCCGTTTATTTCAAAATGTAAAGAAAGCGTCTGGAAATACAAAGGAATGTGGGAAGATTTCTCAGGTACGGTAGGTTTCTGGGCTGATATGGACAATCCTTACGTAACATATGATGATAATTTCATCGAGTCAGAATGGTGGGCGTTAAAAGAAATATGGGATAAAAAGCTTTTATATAAAGGTTTTAAGATTGTGCCGTATTGTCCTAGATGTGGAACACCGTTGTCTTCTCATGAGGTAGCACAGGGGTACAAATCCGTAAAAGAACGTTCAGCAGTAGCAAGATTTAAAGTGGCAGATGAAGAAGCGTATTTCCTCGTATGGACCACCACACCATGGACACTGCCGTCTAACGTTGCATTATGTATGAATCCGGATGAAAACTACGTAAAGGTAAAAGCAGTTGACGGATACACCTACTACATTGCAGAAGCACTTGCTGATAAAGTATTGTCACCTTTAGCAGGTGAAGATGAAAAAGCATATGAAGTGCTTGAGACGTATAAAGGAAAAGATTTAGAATACAAGGAATATGAGCCATTGTTTGACTGTGCAGTTGACATTTGCAAAAAACAGGGTAAGAAAGCGTATTTTGTTACATGCGATTCTTATGTAACGATGTCAGATGGTACCGGTATTGTTCATATTGCACCGGCCTTTGGTGAGGACGATGCCAAAGTAGGACGCAATTACGATTTGCCATTTGTACAGCTTGTAGATGGCAAGGGTGAGATGACTGCAGAGACAGCATACGCAGGTATGTTTGTAAAAGATGCAGATCCTAAGATTCTGACAGACCTTGATGCGAAGGGATTATTGTTTGAAGCACCAAAGTTTGAACATGATTATCCGTTCTGCTGGAGATGTGATACACCGCTTATTTATTATGCAAGGGAATCATGGTTTATAAAAATGACGGCTGTAAAAGATAGACTGATTGCCAATAATAATACAGTAAACTGGATACCGGAATCCCTTGGAAAAGGACGTTTTGGAAACTGGCTGGAGAATATCCAGGATTGGGGTGTTTCGCGTAACAGATACTGGGGTACCCCGTTAAATGTATGGCAGTGTGAATGTGGACATATGCATGCAATCGGAAGCCGTGAGGAACTTGAAAAAATGAGTGGAAATCCAAAGGCAAAAACGGTTGAACTTCACAGACCATATATTGATGAGATTACCATAAAGTGCCCGGAATGTGGAGGGGAAATGCACAGAGTACCTGAAGTTCTTGACTGCTGGTTCGATTCAGGTGCGATGCCATTTGCACAGCACCACTATCCGTTTGAGAATAAGGATCTTTTTGAAAAGCAGTTCCCTGCTGATTTCATATCAGAGGCGGTAGACCAGACAAGAGGATGGTTCTACACTCTGATGGCAGAATCTACCCTGTTGTTTGATAAGGCACCGTATAAGAATGTTATTGTGCTGGGACATGTTCAGGATGAAAATGGACAGAAGATGAGTAAGTCAAAGGGAAATGCTGTAGACCCGTTTGATGCACTTAAGACTCATGGAGCAGATGCAATAAGATGGTATTTCTATACAAACAGTGCACCGTGGCTGCCAAACAGATTCCATGACAAAGCTGTTACGGAAGGACAGCGTAAATTCATGGGAACACTTTGGAATACATATGCATTTTATGTATTGTATGCAAATATAGATGAATTCAATCCGATGAACTATAAGCTTGAATACGATAAGCTTACAGTAATGGATAAATGGCTGTTATCAAAACTTAATACAGTAATTAAACTGGTGGATGAGAATCTTGGCAATTATAGAATTCCTGAGGCAGCAAGAGCATTGCAGGAATTTGTTGATGAGATGAGTAACTGGTATGTCCGCCGTTCAAGAGAGCGTTTCTGGGCAAAAGGAATGGAGCAGGATAAGATTAATGCATACATGACATTGTATACGGCATTAGTTGAGATTTCTAAGGCTGCAGCACCAATGATACCATTCATGACAGAAGATATATACCAGAACATTGTAAGAAGCATTGATAAGGATGCACCTGAAAGTATTCATTTATGCGACTTCCCTGAAGTAAAAGAGGAACTGATAGATGAAAAACTTGAGGCTGACATGGAAGATTTGCTGGAAGTTGTTGTTATGGGACGTGCCTGCAGAAATGTATCTAACATCAAGAACAGACAGCCGATTGGCAAGATGTATGTAAAGGCAGAATTTGAACTTTCAAAATATTATGTAGATATCATAGCTGACGAGCTGAATGTTAAGACGATAGAGTTTACAGATGATGTAAGAGAATTTTCTTCTTACAGCTTCAAACCACAGTTAAGGACAGTAGGACCAAAATTTGGTAAGCAGTTAAATGATATCAGAAAAGCACTTTCAGAAGTAGATGGAAATGATGCAATGGATGAAGTAAATGCAACCGGAGCATTAAAACTATCTCTTCCAAGTGGAGAAGTAGAACTTGAAAAGGATGACCTTCTTATTGAAATCGACCAGAAAGAAGGATATGTTACGGAAAGTGACAATAAGATTACAGTCGTTCTTGATACCAATCTTACAGAAGAACTTTTGGAGGAAGGTTTTGTAAGAGAGGTTGTCAGCAAGATTCAGACAATGCGTAAAGAAGCCGGATTCGAAGTTATGGATAAGATTACGGTTTCTGTGCAGGATAATGATAAGATTATCGGTATAGTATCAAAGAATGAAGCACAGATTCAGTCTGAGGTATTGGCTACACAGATTGTTACTGCTCATATAGACGGATATGAAAAAGACTGGGATATTAACGGAGAGAAAGTAACTCTTGCAGTTAAGAAAAACTAAAAATAAAAATAAAATGGAGGATGATTATGAAAAGTAAATCAGAATTTTCTAAAGTAGAGTTTAAAAAAGAAGTGAATGATTACGTAAAAATATTTTCGCGTAAAACATTGGAAGAGGCTTCAGATATTGATAAATACAAAGGTGTTGCATACGCTTTAAAAGATTATGTCATTGACCAGTGGATTGCAACACATAAAGAGTATGAAAAGCAGGATGCAAAGACAGTATATTACCTTTCTATGGAGTTCCTTACAGGAAGAGCATTGGGAAATATTATCATCAATCTTTCTGCCAGAGATGAAATCAAAGAAGCGATAGAAGAGCTGGGACTCGATTTGAATGTTATAGAAGATCAGGAGCCTGATGCTGCATTAGGAAACGGAGGTCTTGGAAGACTTGCCGCATGTTTCCTGGATTCACTTGCAACTTTAGGTTATCCTGCTTATGGCTGTGGTATCAGATACCGTTATGGTATGTTTGAACAGAAGATAGAGAATGGATATCAGGTGGAGGTTCCGGATAACTGGCTTAAGAACGGCAACCCATTCGAGGTCAGACGTGAAGAGTATGCGTGTGAGGTTAAGTTTGGCGGATATATCAGAGTGGAAAAAGGATATGACGGAAGAGATAATTTTATTCAGGAAAACTATCAGTCAGTCAGAGCGGTGCCGTTTGATATGCCGATTGTTGGATATGGTAATAATGTGGTAAATACTTTAAGAATATGGGATGCTGAGCCAATGCAGCATTTTATGCTTGAGTCATTTAACAAGGGAGACTACCAGAAGGCAACAGAAGAGGAAAACCTTGCTAAAACTATAGTGGAGGTATTATATCCATGTGATGACCATTATGCAGGTAAGGAATTAAGATTAAAGCAGCAGTATTTCTTCGTATCAGCAAGTGTGCAGACGGCGATTAAAAAATACATGGATTCACATGATGATATCAGAAAGCTCTATGAGAAGGTTGTATTCCAGTTAAACGATACACATCCTACAGTTACGGTTGCAGAATTAATGAGAATTCTTATGGATGAGTACGGTCTGGACTGGGATGAAGCATGGGAAGTTACAAATAAGAGCTGTGCATATACTAACCATACGATTATGGCAGAAGCACTTGAAAAATGGCCTTTGGAATTATTCTCAAGACTGCTTCCTAGATGTTATCAGATTGTCGAGGAAATAAACAGAAGATTTGTTCTCCAGATTCAGGATAAATATCCGGGAAATCAGGACAAGGTAAGAGCAATGGCTATAATTTATGACGGACAGGTCAGAATGGCAAATCTTGCAATCTGTGCAGGATTTTCAGTTAACGGTGTTGCAAGACTCCATACGGAAATCTTAAAGAATCAGGAATTAAAAGATTTCTATGAGATGATGCCTGAGAAGTTTAATAACAAAACAAATGGTATCACACAGAGAAGATTTTTAAGACATGGAAATCCGCTTCTTGCTGACTGGGTAACTTCGAAAGTAGGAGAAGACTGGGTTACGGATTTATCAAAGATTGGTGATTTGAGATTATATGCTTCTGATGAAAAATGTCAGAAGGAGTTTATGAACATTAAGTATCAGAATAAAGTGAGACTTGCAAAATATATTAAAGAGCACAATGGAATTGAAGTTAATCCTCGTTCTATATTCGATGTGCAGGTAAAGAGACTTCATGAATATAAGCGCCAGTTGCTTAATATACTTCACGTAATGTACCTGTACAATCAGATTAAAGAGCATCCGGAGATGGATTTTTATCCTAGAACATTTATTTTCGGTGCAAAAGCTGCAGCAGGATACAGACGTGCAAAGCTGACTATCAAATTGATTAACAGTGTTGCAGATGTTATCAATAATGATAAGACAATTGACGGCAAGATTAAGGTTGTATTTATAGAAAATTACAGGGTATCAAATGCTGAAATAATATTTGCGGCAGCAGACGTAAGTGAACAGATTTCAACTGCAAGTAAAGAGGCATCCGGAACAGGAAATATGAAGTTCATGCTTAACGGTGCTTTAACACTTGGTACTATGGATGGTGCAAATGTAGAGATTGTGGAAGAAGTTGGAGAAGAGAACGCGTTTATATTCGGACTTAGTTCAGAAGAAGTAATCAATTACGAGAAGAATGGCGGATATGATCCGATGGATTTATTTAACAATGACATGGATATCAGAAAAGTACTTATGCAGTTAATTAATGGATTTTACTCTCCGGAGGATCCGGAAAGATTCAGAGAAATCTATGATTCATTGCTGAATACAAATTCAACAGACAGAGCAGATACCTACTTTATTCTTAAGGATTTCCGTTCTTATGCGGAAGCACAGAAAAAGGTTGAAGAAGCATACAAGAATGAAGCAGGCTGGGCTAAATCAGCAATCCTCAATGTAGCGCATGTTGGTAAATTCTCATCAGACAGAACTATAGAGGAATATGTAAGCGACATTTGGAAATTAAAGAAAGTAAAAGTAGTGATGGATTAATAAAACGCCCCCGGCATATATAATGTGCCGGGGGTTGATTATTTATTTAGATGGAAGCATGGTTACTGTATGAGAATGAATTTGAATCAGATTTGCATCCTGCATTCGTCCAAGTTCCCGTGAAACAGAGCTTCGTTCCGAGCAGACATATTGTGCAAGCTGTTCTCTGTTAAAACACATGTTAAAGCAGGGACACCCGGTTTTGCAGGCCATATCAGAGAAAAACGTAAGTAATTTCTCACGAAGAGTCTTTTTAGTAAGCATATGTATCTTCTTGTTCAAGGCAATATTACTTCTTGAAAGAATCATAATAACGTTTTTCATTAGTTTTGCGTTACAGGATGATTGTTCGGAAAAATCAAAAATAGAGTGAATGTCGAAGAAAAAAATTTCTGACATAGAAGAAGCACGGGCATGCATAAAAGTATTATCAGTTTTTGTGATACAAAAAGCTTCACCTATTAAATCTCCCGGGAAATAGCGCATAATAAGGTTTTCATTTCCGTCACGGCATGAAATAATCGTATCAATATTTCCTGAAAGCACAATGCCGGAATAATCTATACATTCACCGGGAGAATAAATATCAACTCCTTTATCATATTGTCTTGTATAATGTTTTGTATTATTAAAAAATAACAGCAATTCATCAGTTGTAAAATTATAGAATAATTCTGATTGTTTCAATTTGTTAAGCATAATATAACCTCCTGAAGTAAATCTTTTTGAAACGTATTTGATGAAAATGAAAGTTATAATAAACTAACTAAAAAATATCCTAGCATATAAATATGCAATTGTCAAATTGAATAGTGTTGCTGCAGTGGCGGAGAAAATTATAAAAATTATCAAAATATAAGGTGATTTTGTTGCACAGGCAACGGAAAAGCGTTGCGTATTTTTGTATAATTCAAAATCTAGAGATTCAAAAAAGTTTACGAGGTGATTTTAGATGAAAGCAAAAGATTTTATAACATGCGCTATATTTAGTGTGCTTAGTATGGTAGGAATGTTGCTGGCGGCGATTACTAACATGTCGGGATATACAGCACTTTTGTATCCGGTTGTGGCATCATTTTTTATAGGTATTCTTTTTGTTGTGCTTATCAATAAAGTTTCAAAAAAAGGAGCTGTACTGGTATTTGGAATTGTACCGGCACTTTATTTTCTTACGACAGGTCTGATAGAAGGACTGATAGGCATAGTAAGCCTGTTGGTATTCAGCGTATTTTCAGAACTAATTTTGTGGAACAACCATGAGAGTATGAAACGAATTGTGTCTGCATGCTGCGTTTATACACTATATTACTCTACCGCCGGTATGGCGGAAGGCTTTTTGTTTACTGACAGTTATTGTGATAATGCCCTCAAACATGGTATTAATGCAAAAGTAGTGGAAGACATGAGAAGTATGTATTATATAAAACCATTGTGGGTGGCTGTTATTTTGCTTACACTGTTACTTACATTTGTGGGAGCTATGTGGGGAAGAAAGATGATTTCAAAACATCTTAAGAAAGTAGGTCTCGTATAAATGAAACTGGACATAAGAACAAAAATCATCATTACGTTATTGATAGCAACCTGTGCGAGTCTGAATACAAATGTAACTGTTGAGATAGGGATGATGATATTCATAGGGGGGCTGCAGCTTATGTCGGGGAAAAAAGTTTTCTCGCCGGTATTGGTTATCCTGTATGCGGTATTTGCGATAACACAGTATGCCATATTTCCGGTTGTTCCGGGCTGGGTATCAATGCTGTTGTCTATGTTTGTGGTTAATATCAGAAGTTTTTTTCCCGTTGTAATGTGTATTGTACTGATTTACAGAACAACCAGAATCAGTGAGGTGATAGCAACATTTACTAATATGAAGGTTCCTCGTGGAATTATTATAACCATAGCCATTGGAATCCGTTACATTCCGGCACTTGCCGTAGAAATGAGAGCTATTTGGGAGGCAATGTCAGTAAGAAATGTGGCAGAGGGCATAAAAAATCCCTTTAAAAGAGTAGCAGTAAATATGGAATGTTATATAGTGCCGCTTTTTATTTCGTCCATAAAAACAGCGGATGAATTATCTGCTGCTGCAATGACAAGAGGGATAGAAAATCCTGCTCCGCCTACATGCAGAAGTTATAGAAAAATGTCCCCTGGTGATTTTGGACTGATAGCAGTTATATTACTTTTTACTGCAGGCAATGCGTATGCGAGATATAAAGGAGTGTTGCTATGATACTTATGAAAAATGTAAGCTTTAAATACGAGGGAAGTGAAAATTATTCTCTTAAAGATATAAATCTTACGCTGGAAAAAGGAGAGTGTCTTCTTGTTACGGGACCTTCGGGGGGCGGTAAATCTACTCTTACAAAGCTTATCAATGGTTTAATACCGGCGTATTTTGAAGGTGAACTTAAAGGAGAGATATACATCGACGGTATTAACATATCAGACATACCTATGTATGAATTGTCTGGAAAAGTAGCAAGTGTATTTCAAAATCCTAAAACACAGTTCTTTAATATTGATGCAGAGGATGAGATGGCATTTGCCCTGGAAAATCAGGGAGTTGATGAAAGAATAATTACTGAGCGTTTAGAAAGAGCAGCGGATGAATTGGGGATTAAAAAACTAATGACGAAGAATATTTTTGAAATGTCAGGTGGAGAAAAACAGATTATAGCTTTTGCAGGTGCATATGTATCAGATGCAGAAGTGATTGTGCTTGATGAGCCGTCTGCGAATCTTGACAGGGAACACATGGAAATAATCCGAGATATCATGAAAAAACTAATGAATCAGAATAAGATGATTATTATAGCGGAACACAGACTTGCATATTTGAGGAATGTGGCTACAAGAGCATGCTACATGAAGAATGGTCAGATATTGGAAAATTTCACTGCCGAAGAATTTTACGGAATGTCGGAAAACAAAAGATGCGAAATGGGTCTGAGAGAATTAAGTGCTGTAACTGCTAACAACAATTTTGAGACAGAAGGAAAAGAAAAAACAGATATCAGTGTGAAAAACATGAAATTAAAATACGAGGCTTTTAATGGAAAAGAGTTGAATCTTTCTTTTAATTATGGTGAGGTAATCGGGATTGTCGGACATAATGGTCTGGGAAAATCCACATTTATAAGGACGTTGTGCGGAATTATACGCGAGAAAAAAGGTGAGATATGTATATCCGGACGAAGGGTAAGCTGCAAAAAAAGGAAGAAAAAATGTGGCATGGTGATGCAGGATGTAAATTACCAATTATTTTCAGACAGCGTTGCATTAGAATGTAAGCTGGGAAATGGTCAGGTGTCAGATAAAGAAATATATGATATCTTGGAAGAACTTTCACTTCTGGACAAGAAGGATGTTCATCCGATGAGTCTGTCAGGAGGCGAAAAGCAAAGGCTTGCTATTGCAACCATGCTGGCCGGAGGAAAAAAAATCATGATGCTTGACGAACCTACCAGTGGCCTTGATTATGAAAATATGATGAGAATCAGCAGGCTTTTAAAGAAAGTAGCGGAGAAAGGAACATTATGTCTTGTGGTAACACATGATACCGAATTTATCCGTGAAGCATGCTCTCGAATAATCACAATATGATAAAAAATAAAATTTTGAAAGGAATGTATTAACAAAGTGACGGAAAAATTGACAGACAGAAGAAGTGTGATAGAGATTTTCGATGAAGTTGCAGAAAACTATAGAGATAAAACTGCGATTGTATTTAATCAGGAAAGTCTTACGTATGGAGGTTTGAAAAAGAAAAGCGAGGAAGTTGCGTTGTTTCTTGCAGATCATGGTGTGGCAGATGAGGAGATAGTTTCGTTTGTTGCTGACAGAACCATTGATTCAATCGTGAACATGTTTGGAATATTAAGAGCGGGGGCGGCCTACCTTCCTATAGACAGACAATTACCGGCAGAAAGAATTAAATATATGATGTCTATCTCAAAATCAAAAATGATTTTATGTAATAACGCAGAAGATGGAGAGATATTCGGGCATATGGACGGCGTTAAATTAATAATTCCGGAACATGGCCGTGAAAATACCGGTGGATTAAAGGTGAGAAGGAAAGGTAACGAAAGACTTGCTTATGTCATGTTTACGTCAGGCTCGGAGGGAACGCCTAAGGGGGTCATGATAGAGGATAGAGGAATAGTGAGACTGGTAAAAGATACAAAATACTTTCCTTTTAGTGATGAACTTGTGTTTTTACAGAGTGGAACTTTGTGCTTTGATGCCTCTACGTTTGATGTGTTCGGAGCACTTTTAAATGGTGCCGTGCTACATATATCGGATAAAGACACATTACTTGACAGTGAACTGCTGGGCTGTAAGATAAGACAATCAGGTATTAATTCCATGTTTTTGACGACACCTCTTTTTCATCAGCTTGCAGGAACAGATATTGATATATTTGAACCACTAAACAATCTTATCGTTGGAGGAGATGTTCTGTTTACGGAAGATGCAGTCAGGATAAAAAAACATTTTCCGAATATTAGACTATTCAACGGATACGGACCTACGGAAAACACAACATTTTCTACAGTGTATGAAGTGAAGGGGGATGAGACGGATGATATTCCTATAGGAAAATGTATTGATTATTCTACTGTCTATGTTCTTAACGAGGATATGAAGCAGGTGGCTGAGGGCGAAAAAGGAGAGCTGTATGTAGGTGGAGAAGGAGTTGCAAGAGGATATATAGGTGATGATCAAAGAACGGCGGAGCGTTTTATAAGAGATATAAAAGGCCATGGCGTTATGTACAGAACGGGGGACATGGTTATGAAAGTTCCGGATGGAAATCTTATGTTTTTGGGCAGATGTGATTCCCAGATAAAATACAGGGGATTTCGAATAGAGCTTGCCGGCATACAAAAGAATATAATGAGTGATTCAGGAGTAAAAGACTGTTTTGTGATGTGTGAAAAGATTCACACAGATAAACAGCTGATAGCATTTGTTGAATTGGAAAACTCATATTCTGAAAATGCTGATAAATACATAACCGGACTTAGAAAAGCTTTGGGGGAAAAACTTCCGGGATACATGATTCCGGAAAAAATAATAAGTATAAAAAAACTTCCTCTTAACCTGAATGGTAAAGTGGATAAATCCGAGCTGATAAGTATTCTTCGTGATAAATCCGGTAAAGTGACAAACGATACAGGCACGGATTTTTGGAATATATTAGAAAAGAATCTGGAGGGACAGGTAAAAGATTCGGATATTCTATATGAGGTGGGACTTAATTCGATATCAGCTATCCATATCCTGTCAGAATTAAAGCAGGCGGGATACCATGTTTCCATGAGAAAGATGCTGTCTGTAAAAACAGTAAAAGAATTAAGGGAGCTGGTGTGCGAAAATGAGTAAATTTTATGATGAAATTGATTATGAAGGTAAGAATAAAGCTCTGGTATGCATACCCTATGGCGGTGGATGGAGCACTATATTTCACCCATGGGAAAAAATACTGGATGGTGATATTGCTCCCCTTCCTATAATGTTTCCCGGAAGGGGAGCACGTATTGATGAAGAGCCTTACAATGATTTGAATTTGCTGGTAAGTGAGCTTGCACAGGAAATTGCACGTATACCGCTTCCGGTATATATATATGGTGGATGCTTTGGAGGAATGTGTGGTTATGAGGTTATCAAAAGACTTCGGAAAGTGTATGGGATTTCAGTTCGTGGCTTTTTCACAAATTCCCTCTATGCACCGGAAAATATAGATACCGACGAAGGAATAAGCAGGCTGGAAGATGATGAATTTATAGAGGCAATAAGGAGAAAGGGCGAATTACCGGATGAAGTGATTAAGGATGAAGAGGTAATGAGTTTTCTGCTTGGCGGGATAAGAACAGACTATACTTTGTATGAATCTTATCGCTATAACGGTGAAGATGCCGGAATTGAAGATACAAAAATAAGTATATTTGTAAAGAACAAAAGAGAAATGGAAAATGAGAAATATAAGAACTGGAGCCGTTACAGTACAAAGGAGCTTGTGTGGAATATAGTAGAATGTGACAACCTTTTTGGTGCTGCGGCGCAGACAGAAATAGCAAAAATAATTAATCAGATGTTGAAGGAGGATTACAGTGGAAGAAAATAATAGCAAAAAAGAAAAAGTGGGTGTTAAATATCTTCTTTCTCTGGCTGACGCACAGAATAAAAAGAAGATTTACATATCGATATTAATGAGTATTCTTTCAGGACTTATTTCATTTATACCATTCGTGGGAATATTTAAATGTATTGCGGCGTTATTTAACGGAGGAGATCATTACAGGGAAATGATGATGTGGGGATTGATTGCACTTATATCGATTGTGCTCAGATTTCTGTTTCAGGGAATATCACTGGCATTATCACATGTGGGAGCTTATGATGTTCTGTACAGTGTGAGAAAAAGATTATGTGACCATATCGGAAAAATTAATCTGGGATTTTTTACGGATAACAGTGTTGGTGAGATAAAGAGAGTTCTTATGGAAGATGTGGAAAGACTGGAGATATTTCTGGCACATCAGCTTCCGGATATCGTATCGGCAATCGTGGTTCCGATAACAGTCTTGATATTTTTGTTTACAATCAATGTACCAATGACACTTATGATGATTGTTCCGATAATTTTAACATTTAGTATTCAGGCGCTGGAATTGTTTGTGGCAAGAGATGTTATAGCGGACATTCCCAATATTGTGGGAAGGCTCAATTCAGGTATCATGCAGTTTATCAGCGGCATGACGGTTATGAAAACATATAATCTTACTGCTGATTCATATAAAAGTTTCAGTGACGCCGTAACAAGTTATGATGATATCTGGGAAGAAACAGCAAAAAAGATAGCACCTCTAAGCGGTGTTTTAAAATGCGTTATTGAATCCGGAGTTCTGTTTACGATGCCACTTGGCGGATATCTGTACCTTAAAGGCAGACTTGACCTTGAAGGATATATATTCTTTATGGTAATGGGAATTGTGTTTTTATCGTCATTTAATAATATATTAAATTTTGCTCAGATTTTTAGTCAGATTTCATCAGGTATTGAGAGAGTGCGTGATGTTATGGAAATCAGTGAAACAGAAGGTGGAAATGCAAGTCTTCAGGAGCAGAAGGGGCTTTCGATAGAATTTAAAAATGTAAGTTTTGCTTACAAAGAGGATGAGCAGAACGTTCTTGAAAACCTGTCAGTTAAAATTCCGAAAGGCAGACTTACTGCATTTGTTGGAGAATCGGGAGCAGGAAAGACGACAGCAGCACAGTTAATTCCAAGATTCTGGGATGTTAATAAAGGAAATATATTGATAGAGAATACAGATATAAAAGACATCTCTGTGAAAAATCTTATGGATAATATGTCGTTTGTATTTCAGGAAGCATTTGTGCTTAATGATACTATATATGCCAATATCGTAATTGGTAAAGAAAATGCTACAAAAGAAGAGGTATATAAGGCAGCAAAAGCAGCACAGATTCATGACTTTATCATGAGTCTTCCTGACGGTTACGACACAAAGATGGGAACAGAGGACATTAAGTTTTCCGGAGGAGAAAGACAGAGATTATGCATAGCAAGAGCAATATTGAAAGATGCTCCTATTGTAGTGTTTGATGAGGCAACAAGTTTTACTGATGGAGAAAACGAGCATAAAATACAGCTTGCGCTAAATAAGCTGCTTGAAGGAAAGACAACCATAATGGTTGCACACAGGCTGCATACCATTATGAATGCGGAAAAAATATGTGTATTTAAAGAAGGAAAAATAGTAGAAGCAGGAAAACATGCAGAACTTCTTAAAAAGAATGGAGAGTATGCAAGATTGTGGAAGAGATATAGTGAGGAGTCAGACAATGATTAGAGATATAAAAATGCTGATGGGAAAAGATACGGGCAAACTCGCACTTCCCATTATAATGTCGGTAATTGATTCATTATTAAATTCGGTAATGTATGGTGTTATGCTTCTTGTATTTGCCGCACTGGCAGATGGAAGTTTTAATTTTGAAAAAGTAAAAACGTATTTTGTCGTTTTACTTATTATATTTGTTGCCAGATGTGTTGTTCAGGGAATAGGATTCACGAGAATACAGTGTCTTGGTGCAAATGTATCAAGGGAACTGAGACTTAATCTTGGAAATCATATAAGAGATTTAAATCTCGGATATTTTAATAACAACAGTATAGGAAGACTCAATGGTGTATTGACAACGGATGTTTCAGATTATGAGACAATCATTACCCACTGCCTGTGTGATGTTATAAAAGTTGCTTCGTTTGGAGTATTATCGTTAGGATTCTTATTTTACATTCATCCTGTATTTGCACTTGCAATGCTTTTGATAACAGTATTAGCAATTCCGTTTTTATTTAAGTCGGGAAAAGCGTCGAAGATAACCACCACGGAATTGAAGAACGCAAAATCTAACGTTGTTACAAGGATTGTAGAATACGTAAACGGAATAAAAACTTTCAGACTCTACCATCTGACGGGTGCAAGGTTTAGTGCACTGGATGATGATTTGAAGGCACTTAATAAGGCGTCGGTAAAATCGGAATTATCCGTTCTGCCACTTTCACTGGCGTTTTATGTGATAACGGCACTCATGATACCGGCAGCAATCATCCTTGGAGGATATTTCTATAAGAACGGAGAAGTTACGTCGGCTCAGTTTGTGTTAAGTCTGTTTGTAACAGTGTCGCTTGCAGATATACTGGGAGTTCTAAGTTCACTCTATCCGCAGATTAAATCAATCACAAAGGCAACGGAGAATGTCAGGGAGATACTGGAAGAAAAGACATTTACCTATGATGAGAAGATAACTGCCATTGACGGCTTTGATATCAGTTATGAGAACGTAAGCTTTTCATATACTGACCAGGTAAAAGTGCTGGATGGAGTGAGTTTTAAGATTAAGCAGGGAACAACTACTGCTCTTATAGGACCGTCCGGCTCAGGAAAAACAACAGTAACAAGCCTTTTATCAAGGTTCTGGGATGTTACGGATGGAAGTATCAAAATTAATGGAATTGATATAAGAAAAATATCTCCGGACGTACTCACAAAATATATGGCGATTGTATTTCAGGATGTATATCTTTTGAATGATACGATTATGAACAATATCAGAATCGGAAATCCTGAGGCGACAGATGAACAGGTGTATGCCGCAGCTAAAGCAGCATGCTGTCATGATTTTATCATGAAGACGGATAAAGGCTATGACACAATGCTCGGAGAAGGCGGTGCAGGTTTATCCGGTGGTGAAAAGCAGAGAATATCCATTGCAAGAGCATTATTAAAGGATGCACCAATTATTCTTCTTGATGAAACTACGTCAAATCTTGATGCGGATAACGAAAAAGAAATCAGTCTTGCATTTAAGAGACTGATGAAAAATAAAACCGTTCTGGTAATTGCACATAAGCTGGGAACAATCAAGGGTGCTGACAATATTCTTGTATTAAAAGACGGAAAAATAGCTGAACAGGGAAACCACGAAACCCTTATGAAACGTGGCGGATGGTATGCGGATGTGTGCAGTGAACAGGAAAAAGCAAAGGATTGGCAGGTAAAGACAGTTGAGTAACAGTAAAGAGAATAAATGGATAAAAAAAATAAGCGGCTACAATGAAAAAGTTAAACTATTCTGTTTTCCACATGCAGGTGCAGGTGCATACGTGTATTCAGGCTGGAAGGATACATTAAGTAAAGAAATCGGACTATATGCCGTTTTACTTCCCGGACGTGAAAAACGAATACGGGAGCCACTTGTCAGCGATGTAAAGACAATATGCATGTCAGTGGCAGAGAATATAAAAGATGAATTAGACTCACCTTATGTTTTGTTTGGTCACAGTATGGGAGGAATTCTTGTCTATGAGACATTAAAGCAGATTATGAAGAAGAAGCTGCCGTTACCAAAGTGTATAATTATGTCAGCTACAAGTCTCAAGGGGTTTAAGGATATTCCTGATATAGACAGGTATGATGATGATGAACTTGCAAAATATCTGTATGAGATGGGAGGAACATCCAAAGAATTGCTGGATAATGATGGATTCAGGGATTGTTTCTTCCCAATTATAAGAAATGATTATAAACTTGTCAGAGAGTATAAGGGGACACTTATAAATGTGCCGGTTCCTATCGTCGCAATGTATGGTTCTGAGGACAAATATGTAGACAGGGATAAGTTGAGCTCACTTCATCATCTGACGGAAAAATTTAAAATGATAGACATTAAGGGTGGACATTTCTTTATAGAAGATACAGGGATGATGTGCAGCACCCTTGACAGGATTGTCTTATCATAAATCGAAAGGAATGAAAAGATGGTTGACGAGATAAGAGAAAAATATATGTCTCTAACTCAGGACAAAAGAGAAAAATTAGTAGAAAAACTAAAAAAAGAAGGTAAAAGGTATGGGGTATTTCCACTTACTGACCTTCAAAATACTCTGATGTATGCGTATCTTACAGATAAGGCAGACACGTCGTACAATATTAGGACTCTGCTTAGGTTTTCAGAAAAACTTGATGTTTCACGATTGAAAAAAACGCTTTGGCAGGTGGTAGATGATAATCCTTCGCTTAGAAGCAGACTTCTTATTCTGAATGATGAATATTTTCAGGTGGTAGAAGAGTCACCGGTCATACAGGTACCTTACATAGAAGCAGACTCCGCCGGTATCCGTCAAAAAATAGATGATATGGATACAGGATTTGACCTTGAGAGGGAATATCCTATAAAGTTCATGCTCATAAGAGACATATATACAAAAGAATATGTGTTGATAATGACAGCACATCATATATTTACGGACGGATGGTCCTTTGAAATAATAATCAATGAGATAAAAAAAGGATATGTTAAAGAATCATTTTTACATAATGAGAAAAAAAGAAGCTGTCCACAGATATACAGTGAGCGCAGTCCGGGCGAACTTACTGTACAGTACTGGGAAAAGTATTTAAAAGGAGGACTATGTAAACCAAAACTTGACAAGTGGGAATGCAGACAGGAAGAGATTGGTAATAAAAAAGATTCTGTAGTTGTTAAGTTATTGCCGGAAGAAGATGTTGAAAAAATTGCAGTAGAAAATTCTGTCTCAGTATATGCAGTAATGTTAAGTGCATATCTGGATTCGCTGCATTTACTTACAAATCAGGATAAAGTTTCAACTGCAATAGCCGTACTTAACAGAAAAAATACAGAAGAGCTTGAATCAGTTGGCTTGTATGCCACACTTCTTCCGGTGTTAAGCGATATAAAAAATGAGACATTAAAAGAAAGATTAGATAGCATAAAAGAAGAAATCAGAAATTGCATAACATACAGTGATATGAATCAGAGAAATTTGATTAATCTGCTTATCAGCCAGAACAATTCATCTGAAATATATAATAACGTTTTTTTGTTCTCTGAACAGAAACGTGACGCCGTACAGCTGGGTGACACGGATGTATGGATTCAGTCTGAAAATATAGATAACAGCAACAGACTTCAATATGATGTTTTATGTAGTGTAGGACTTTTAGAATCTTTCTATGTATTGAATATAGAATATAGGAGTGGAAAAATATCAAAAGAATTTGCAGAGAAGCTTGAGAAAAATTTTAAGGAAGTATTAACCGGATATACAAGAAGAAAGCGGGATATAAAAATAGGGTACACAGAAGAGAAAATATTAAAAGATGACATTACTTATGAAAACGAAAAGAGTAGCTCTTCAGGAAAGTATGTTAAGGAATTACGTGATATATGGGTTAGTCTGCTCGAACATGATGACTTTACATCATCAGATAAGTTCTTTGTAGTAGGTGGTAATTCACTGTTGTCAATCAAATTAATGAAAAGAATTAATGAGCATTTTAATGTGAAGATAAAAATAACAGACATATTCCTATATGATTCATTGGATAAAATGTCTGGTTATCTTAGAAGGCTAAAACAATAAAGAAGCAATCAATTGGAGGTTTTAATGGAAATTGCGATTATAGGTATGGCAGGCAGATTTCCGAGCTCAGAAAATATTGAAGAATTCTGGGATAATATGCTGGATGGCAGAGATTGTATTGAGCGTCAGGAGAGTCTTCATACCAAAAAAGATGGAGTTGAGTATATTAATGCGTATGGAAATATGGAAGGCATCTACCTGTTTGATAATGCCCTGTTTGGAATAAGCGATTCAGAGGCAGAATTGATGGAACCACAGGAACGACAGTTTCTTGAGTGTGCATATCTTGCAATGTGCGATGCGGGGTATGAATCACAGGAGCGCAAGGAAACAGTTGGTGTGATATGTGGTGAACCGGAAAATGAGTACTATTTAAAAAACAGGTTTGAAAATGCAGATAAAAACGGGGTAGCCTTTCAGAATGAAAAATTTCACTATTCAGGAGGTGCCCTTGTTGGAAGGGTTGCATACAAGCTGAATTTGAGAGGACCGGCAATAAGGATAGATACAGCGTGTTCCACTTCGTTGTCCTCTGTTATCATGGCAGCAGATATGATTAGAGAGGGATATGCTGATATGATGATTGCAGGCGGAACAAATATAGACATAGGGCAGGGAAGTTATATACACATAGAAGGCATGTCGTCAGCGGACGGAGTTGTCAGACCATTTGATAAAAACAGCACCGGTATGGTTCCGGGAAACGGAGTGGGTGCTGTCGTATTGAAGGATTACAATTCTGCGTTAGAAGATGGGGATTACATATATGCAGTGATAAAAGGCGGGTATTTATGTAATGATGGAAATAATAAAATAGGGTATACTTCTCCTTCGGTAGAAGGAGAAGTCAGGGCAATTGAGGGGGCTATGAAAAAATCCGGTATCGAAAGCGGACAGATAGATTATATTGAGACACATGGAACAGCCACGGTATTGGGTGATGCCATAGAATTAAAGGGAATAAAAAAGGTGTTTAAAAGAACGAAAAATTCACCTCTGCCAATAGGCTCACTTAAAGGGAATTTTGGACATCTTAATATGGCAGCAGGAATTGCAGGCATTATAAAAGGCTGTTTGATTCTTGAAAGACAAATCATACCACCATCTATCAACCATACAGAAACAAATCCGGAACTCAGTGAAAAAGATTATATTTATATTCCGCGGGAAAAAATATTAAATAGTGAAATAAGTAATATAGGAATCAGTTCCTTTGGACTGGGAGGAATGAACAGCCATATTATTTTATCACGCCATGACAACACTTGCGGTATAAAGAAACAAAAAAGAAATGTGAGGCTGAATAGGAAAGAATTTATATTGAAGCAGAAAAAAACTGAGGAAAAGAAAATTGCACCTGAACATATAAGAGAAATATTAGGCTGGATAATTACGGAAGAATCAGGTGCCTCTGATTTTTCAGGAGAAAAAGGCTTTGAAGATTGTGCTATAGAATCCATGGAGCAGATTGTAATATGCTCAAGGATTTCACAGGAATTTGGGATTGAATTTACCATGAGTGACTTTTATGAATGTGACTGCATAGAAGATATTGCAGGGATTATTCTGGATAAAAAAGTAATGGTAAATAAAAAAAAGATAGAGGAATTTGAAGATATAGGAGATTTATTTGATGAATTATAAGAGGAGGCAGAGATGAATATTGCAATTATAGGTATGAGCGGGAGATATCCGGGAGCAGAAAATATAAATGAGCTTCACAAAGTACTGCTTGAAAAAGAAGACCATGTAAAGAAAGTGTCAGACTCAAGAAGAAAATTACTGAAACTTGATGAGGATGCAGAATATCAGGAAATAGGATTTATAGAAGATATAGAGTGTTTTGACAATGAATTTTTTAATATTTCGCCAAAAGAAGCTGTGAATATGAGCCCTGAACAGAGGATATCTTTGGAATTAGCTGCAAATGCAATACTTGACGGAGGATACTCTCTTGCAGAAATGAAAGGTAAGAACTGTGGGGTTTTTGTGGCATCGCAGGATAATGACTACTATTCAATGCTTAGTAAAAAATCCGGATTGTCATGGATTGGAAGCATGAAATCAATAATCCCCGGAAGAATTGCTTATACATTTGACCTTCATGGACCAAATGTGGTGCTTGATACCGGCTGTTCATCTGTATTGACCGGACTTGATGATGCATGCCTGCGACTTAATAGCGGTGATATTGATTATGCATTAGTTGGTGGAGTGACGGTATATCTTCAGTTCGGGAAGAAAAATACAGACGGAGATTTACTGGGAATAGAGGCAGGAAATGGAAGGTGCAAACCGTTTGATGCAAAAGCAGATGGAATCGGTGTCGGAGAAGGCGGAGGCTTTATTTTGATAAAACGTAAAGAAGATGCAATTCGTGATAAAGATTATATATATGCAACCATTAAGGCTACGGCATTAAGCGGGGACGGAACCAGATGCACAAGTATGACAACACCAGGAATAGAAGGTCAGATGGAGGCGATAGAGCGTGCCTGGAAAAAGTCAGGATTGGATATCAATTGTCTGACAGAGTTAGAAGCACATGGAACGGGCACAAGATTGGGAGACCCGATTGAAGTGGAAAGCTTTGAAGAGAGCTACCGTAAGATGAATGGAGGCAGTGGCAGAGAAGTCCATCTTACAAGTATAAAAGGAAACATCGGACATTTAAATGCAAACGCCGGAATAGCAGGCATAGAAAAAGTGATACTGGGATTTGAAAACAATGTATGTTATCCGATATGCGGGTATGAATCACCGAATCCATTTATTGATTTTGACGAAGGTGTGTTACGTCCTGCTGATAAAATTATTAACTTTGATGTGTCGGAAAGAAGAGTTGCGGGAATCAATTCTTTCGGACTCAGTGGCAGCAATGCACATGTGATTATAGAAAATAATATTGACAGGTTCAAAGAAAAAAGTCCGGAAAAAGAAATGCTTATAAAGTTATCTGCAAAAAGTGAAGAATCCTTAAGAGAATACATAGAAGACGTAAAATCATATATAGAAAAAAATGGCGTGAGCAAAAATCTGATTGGAACTTTGAATGTAGGAAGGGACGATTACAGGTACAGATCCATTGTAAAAGGAAGAACAGCACAAGAGTTTGTAGAGGCGTTGAAAAATGTGACAATAGCAAGCCTTGATAAAAAGAACTTAAAAAAGAAATTTCCTGATGTATCTGCGACGGATGAACTGATAGAGACATTATACCTTGATGGATACGAGATTGACTGGAAATAGTATTCCGGTGATTATAACAAAGTACCGGCTCCAAATTATCATTTTGATAAACACAGATTCTGGGGTGAAATTGAATCACTTTCCGACAACTTAATAGAAAATGATAATAAGAATATAAAAGAAGCGTCCGGCTCAATCGAAGACAGGCTGAAAAAAATCTGGGTTGATGCATTGGAGTGTGAATCTGAAGAGGTAGAAAATGATACTGACTTCTTTGACTTGGGAGGCAACTCGCTTCTTATAGCGATATTGGTTGATGATATTAAGGCTGTCTTTGATGTAGACATACCGGTAGATGATATATATGAATTTGGAACTTTGAAGGAACAGGCAGATATCATCAGGGAAAAATCAGGCAAAACAGAAGAAAAACATCATGAAAGAGTAGAATTGCTTCCGATGCAGAAGCTGATTCTAAATTCTGTTAAAAATGACAAAGACAGCAGTAAATGGAATCTGAATGTATCTTTTAAACTTGAAGGAAAAACAGATATTGACAGGCTGAAAGCTTCGTTTATGAAACTATGCGGCATGCATGAAATTATCACAGGAAGAATTGTAAGTATTGAAAATTCTGATTATATACAGGTCGGAGACATTTTACAGGAAGAACCGGTATCTGTAATATATGGAGATGATGAGGGAGAATTAAAAAAGATGCTCGATAAGGAGGCATTGCGGCCGATAGATGTATTTAATGAACGGATGACAAAGATGTTTATCTATGTGGCAGATGAAGAAAATGCTTATCTGTTACTAAAAGCAAGTCATCTGATTGCGGATGGATGGACATTGAATTTAATATTCGAGGAGTTGTGCGGTATATATTCCGGAAAAATCGAAAAGACTGCAGATGACCATTATGCTGACTATGTCATAAGGGAAAAGGAGATGATAAAAAACGTTTATGCAAAAGGAGAAGTAAGTGCGGTTTCGGACAAATCAAAAAAACTGTTAAAGGATAAGAAATACACGCCAGACACAAAATGTGTTCCACCGGAGTATGTGATTGTAGGAAACGACAGATTTGAGAAGCTGAAAGTATTTGCGAAGGAAAACAAATTATCCATGTTCCAGGTAACTCTTTCTGTATATCATGCTTCAATACAGGAATATTTAAAAACAGATTCAAGCAGCGTGGCAATTATGCAGGCAAACAGAAGTTTAAAGGAATACAGAAATACCGCAGGACTTTTTGCGAAAACGGTGCTCACCGATACGGAGTCAAAGGATGTAAAAGAGATTATTTCAGATATGAAAAAGCAGACAGGAGTACTTATCAAAAATCAGGTGATTTCATTGGGAGATAATATTACGGCTGACAAAAATAAGTTTGAAGATTTCGTTGATTTCATGATAACATATCAGAATTTTAATAATGGTAATATGGAACTGGACGGAATACATTTTCTTCCAAATATGATATCAGGAAGTGAAGCTGTATGCCCGATGACAATATTATTTTTTGATACTGACAGTTATCTGATGGGAACGGTACAGTATTCACCTGAGTATTTTAGAAGGGAAGACGCAAAAAGATTTATAGAAGTATATCAAAATAAAACAGATGAATTAATAGGATAAGGAGAAAACGATGAATATAGATGAATTAAAGGAAATTTGGGAACAGGTGTTAGGGATAGCTAACCTTGATATTACAAAAAGATTTTATGAGATTGGAGGAAATTCCATTACCCTTCTGATTATTCTGGATGAGGTAAATAAGAAGACAGGTGTTACAATGGATGTTTCAGACATGAACAGGTTTGACAGTGTGGTAAATATGTATGAATATCTTACATCAAAAATGCAGCAGGAGGCTTAAATTCAGAATGGGAAAATTTGCATTAACAGAAGTACAGCTTGCTTATATGCTGGGAAGAAATGATGAATTTGAATCCGGCAATGTAGCAACGCACTACTATAACGAAATCAACAATAACTTAGATACAAAGAGATTTGAGAAGGCATTAAACAAGGTAATCAAAAAACATAAAATGTTACATACCGTGATACATACAGATGCTTCTCAGGAAGAACTTAAAGTTTATCCATACTATGAGGTAAAATATCATGATTTGAGCGGACTTGGAGATGAAGAAAAAGAGAGTGAAAGATTAAAAATAAGAGAACGCATGTCTCATAAAAATTATGAGATAGGTACATGGCCCATGTTTGGTTTTGAGATTGCCAAATTAAGCGAAGATAAAAAAATTCTGTTTGTCAGTATTGACCTGATTATTTCTGATGCCGGAAGTATAATGATCTTATTTAACGATTTATACAGGTATTACACGGATGAGACAATGCCTGTGAACGAGGAGAAGGTAACATTTAAAGACTTCGTGGAGTATATGGAAAAGATGAAGACGGGAGATAAATATAAGCAGGATAAAGCGTGGTGGATGGAACAGATAATGGAACTGCCTATGGGTCCCTCACTTAGAAAAAAGAAGGATGCAGATGAAGAAGATACACATTTTTCGCGTCTTACTTATATAAGCGAAGGTGATGAGTGGAAAAAATTCAGAGAAAATATTATGAGACATGGTCTTATTCAGACTACATATCTTTGTGAGTGTTACAGAGAAGTATTGGCATATTATAGCGGAAACGGTGATTTTTCAATAAACCTTACTACCACAAACAGAGGAAAGCTGGAAGGTACTGAAAATGTCATCGGAGATTTTACTTCTCTTACCATTTTTCCTATGCCTGATGACCACACATCTGACATATGGGAAAATGCCGGAAATTTACAAAAGAAACTGCTGGAAGTATATAGTCATGCGTCCTTTGACGGGATTGATGTAGAAAGGGAATTTAGAAAGCATCATAACTTAAAAAGTGAGATACCGTTTCCGGTGGTATTTACAAGTCTTATGGGAGGGGGAAAAGAAGAATTTGACAGAGAATTTTTTGAGTCTGCTGATTTTAGCGTAAGTCAGACCTCGCAGGTATACCTTGACTGTCAGGTATCAGAAGAAGAGGACACACTGATTGTCACGTGGGATTACCCGTCAGGAAGATTTGAAGAGGGTATGATGAAAGAGATGTTTGACGAATTCGTATCGTTAATTAAGATGGCTTCTCCGGAAAACACAGAGTCGGATATATATGAAGTATTAAAACCATCAAAGGAAGATATAGGAAAAATTACAGCATATAATCAGACATCGCTAGAGATAAACAGTGTAACTCTTGGACGGATGATAGCGGAAAAAGCAAAATTATATTCCTCTAATACAGCAATTATTGACGAAAATAATAGGATTAATTATTCGGATGCATTAACGGAAGTTAAAAAGATTGCTTCATTCCTTAAGGAAAAAGGTTTGAATAAGGGAGATGTGGCTGCTGTAATAGGAAATAAGAATGCAAAGACAATAGAGATGATATGGGCGTGTGCCTATATGGGAATTATTTTTGTTCCGATTCATCCGGAATATCCGAAGGATAGAAGAGATTACATCATATCGGACAGTCGTGCAAGCCTTGTGCTTGATACGGAATGTGATGAACAGATGGCTGAAATCGAAAATACAAAACTAACAAATGACATTGAAATTCCCGAGGATGTAAGCATGGATTCTTATATCATATATACATCAGGAAGCACCGGAAATCCTAAAGGGGTAGTGATAACCAATGATGCGGTATACAACACACTGTATGATATGAATAGAAGGTTTGAAGTAACAGAAGATGACAAAATCATTAATATATCTGAACTTGGATTTGATTTATCCGTGTATGATATTTTCGGAACGGTACTGGCGGGCGCCTGTGTGGTCATTAACAGAGATGTAAGGGACATAGAAGAAATATACCGAAATATGGAGGAAAACAAAGTAACAATATGGAACAGCGTGCCTTCAATATACAATTTAATTCTTGATTATGCGGAGAAAAATGGCAGGCTTTTAGAACTTAAGAAAGTGTTTTTAAGTGGTGACTGGATTCCTGTTGATATTTATGAAAAAAATAAACGTATAATGGGAGACGTGGAATTGATAAGTCTTGGAGGAGCAACGGAAGGTTCGATATGGTCTATCTGGTATCGAATCCAAGCGACAGACGAAGTCAGAACCAGCATTCCATATGGTTATCCGCTTGCGAACCAGCAGATGTTCGTTTTAGACGAGAACAGAAGGCTGCTTCCGGTGGGAGTGTCCGGAGAAATCTATATAGGAGGCCGTGGTGTTGCAAAAGGATATACCAGTGACGATATTACTAAAACAGCATTTTATGAGCATGAAGAATATGGACGTATCTACAAAACAGGGGATGCAGGTGTATTTGAACCGGAAGGATATATAACTATTCTCGGAAGAATGGACAATCAGGTGAAAATAAACGGCTATAGAATAGAAACGCAGGAAATTGAACAGGCAATATTAAGGGTTCCTGAGATAGAAAATGCATATGTGGAAATTTCTACAAAAGGCAGGGCAAAACGTATCATTGCCTTTGTACATATGAAGAAAGAAGTTACTGAGGATGATATAGATTACATTAAAGATGAAATAAAAAAGACACTTCCTGCATATATGATACCTAATCACATATGTCCATTGAATGAAATACCATTAAACAGCAATGGGAAAATTGACAGGAAAGTCTTAAGAAAAATGGCGGATTCCATAGAAGTAAAATCTGTTTCATATAAGAAGCCTGAAAATGAAATTCAGGAGATACTGTTTGATGCATGGTCGGATATGCTATCTCATTATGAATTTGGTATAAATACAGATTTCTTTGATGCGGGAGGAGATTCACTTCTTATGATATACAATCTTACGTGGATTCAGGAGAGATTTGGTGTGAAGATTAAAGGAAGAGAGTTTCTGGAAAATGCGACTATAGAAGAAATTGCTAAAATAATAAAGGAAAGAGCCGGTAAATGATATGAAAAGTTCGGAAATTATAAGCTATTGGAATGGAAGAAATCTGACAGCAGCAAATAATACGATAATCATGTTTCAAAGTAATGAGTTTGAAGAGTATACATGTGAGTGCAAACCCGGACAAATATGCAAAAATGAAAGACTTTGTGAATTTGTGGGACTATATGCTTTGAAATATCTGTTACAGAAAATAAATGCAAATGAAGAGGTTGTAATAAGGGTAAAAGGACGGGATGAAACATTTTATCCACTTGTGGATAAAACATCTGCACAGGAGACGGTAAAGGAAGCTGTAAAGAAAACCTATGATGAATACAGGCAATTATATAAGATTTCTCAGGTTACGACAAAGGAACTGAAGAAATTTATAAAAAATGGAGATAAAATTTTTTCGGACGAAGGGATTCATTATTATTATACGGAATCAGATATTCAGGGAAAAATGCCTACAGACAGAGAACTGCTTATTTTGTCAAAGGAAAGAATATTTATAAGGGCAAAAGCGGATAAACAGTATCTTAAGAATTTTGTGGAAATGTACAGTCAGACTATAATGTCAGTTTCGACAGCATTAGAAAACGGTACAGGTGATATTTCTATTATTTCAGAAAGCTGTTTTGAAAAAATACAAAAATTCAGCAAAGGAAAAAATATAATCAGAGAAAAATTTGATGCCTTTGAAAGATTTAAGGAACAGGCAGGCAGGACTCCGGACAACATTGCATTAATTTGTGCAAATGAAAGGCTTACTTATAAAGAACTTAATGAACGAATCCGCGAATACGTGAAGATACTGGAAGAATTTAAAATAGGCTCTGGAGACCGGGTGATTCTGGTTGCAGAAAATTCCATAGCCACAATAGTTGCATTGTATGCTATATGGGCCGTAAAAGCAATATATATTCCTGCATCAGAATCATACAGCAAAGAAAAAATAATAGAAATGGCAAAAGAAGTACAGCCTAAAGCAATTATAAAAGACAGTGTATTAACTTTGACAGATTATAACGGTATAGTTCACGAAAACAATGATATTTCACATATTATACTCACATCCGGAACTACAGGAAAACCCAAAATGGCAGCAATAGACAGGGAGGGATTTGGCAATTTATGTGAATGGTATAAGGATACGTTTGAATATAATGAGCAAAGCAAAGTGCTTCTGCTTACAAATTTCCTGTTTGATGCATCCGTGAAAAATCTGGTGGTATCGTTTATGACGGGCGGAAGTCTTATTTTGCCTGACACAGAATTATACGATTCCTGTGGAATCGCAGAAATAATAGAGAAAGAGAAAATAACACATATCAATTCTGTGCCGTCCCTGATTGAGAAAGTGACGGGTTTTGCTGACACGTACCGGTTATCAAGCCTTAAGTGGCTGATACTTGGGGGTGAGGGATTTAGAATCGACAGAAAAAAAACAGTATCGGCGGGTATTAGTGTTGCCAATGTATATGGTCCGACTGAAGCGACTGACTTAGTCACCTGTTATATATTGGAAGATGATGACAGGAAGATTGTACCTATTGGAAAACCTATTGCCAATAAAAAGGTATTCATTCTTGATGAAAAGATGAGGTGTGTGCCTCCATATGTGAGAGGTGATATTTACATATCAGGAACAGGAGTTATAGAGCGATATTTAAATGTATCACCGGAAGGAGTTTTTTTCGATAATCCGTATGCCGCCGGAGAAAAAATGTATAAAACAGGAGATGTGGGTATGTGGAATGAATCGGGAGAAATACTTTATCTGGGAAGGTGTGATAATCAGATTAAAATGAATGGGCAGAGGGTGGAACTTGAGGAGATAGAAGGAGTTGCACGCTGTTGTGAGGGCATAAGCGAAGTGTCAGCCGTTCAAATAGATAACAGGCTGATTATCTGCTATACCTGTGAAAAAAATAAGAATGTGGAAAAAGAAAAATTAAAGAAAGAATATTTAAGACGTATCAGCAGGTCGCTTCAGCCTAACGACTATCATTGCCTTGACAGGATGCCATATACGCTAAATGGCAAGATTGACAGAAAAGCGATTGTCACAATAATTCAAAATGAAAAAACACATATTGTAACGGCAGAAAATGAAAAAGAGAGACTTGTGCTTGAGGCATGGAGGGCAACACTGGGAATTGACAGAATATCGACAGACAGTCCGTTTTTTGAAATAGGAGGGAATTCACTTCTGTTAAATAAGTTGAAGATTGAGATTGATAAGCGTATAGAAAATTCTTTGAGTATAACAGACTTCTTTGAGTACGGTACTATAAAAAAAATCGCAGAAAGGATATAGAAACTATGAGTAATATATACGAATACATATGTAAAGTTGCAGAAGAGAAAAAGGAACAGACGGCTATGTCCTTTAAAGTCAACAATATAATAAAAAACATTTCATTTAGTAAGATGAAACAGGATATCGAAGCAGTTGCGGGAATGTTAAAAAAATCCGGCTACAGGAGAAAAAAATTTATCTTTATAAGTGAAAATTCATATAAGTGGGTGGTGTATTCCATGGGAATTATTGTATCAGATAATATTCTTGTGGCGCTGGATACCAGAATCAATCATGACGAATACGAAAAAATAGTAAAGAATGTGGAAGCACAGGGAGTGTTTTATAGTACACTCACAAAAAACACAGTGGGAGATATAAGCGGATTGCTGCAAATCAATATAGATGAATACGAGCCTGTAAATGCAGATGATTCTATAATATTTGATTCAGACATAAACGATATGGCAATGATTATGTTTACATCAGGTTCAACCGGAAAAAGCAAGGGAGTGTGCCTCAGTCAGAAAAATCTGATTTCAGATGCATGCTGTACGGCAGAACATGCCCTTATTAACCCGGATGAATGTTGTAATATTATCTGTCTTCCAATGTTTCACATTTTTTGTTTTGCAATAGATGTAATGTGGCTGTTTGTAAAAGGATGCGCTATTGCCATCAATTCATCCATTATAAGAATTAAAGATGAGATTAAAGAATTTAATGCATCAAGGGTTTGCATGGTTCCTATGATGGCAGAGATTTTGTTAAATGAATTAAATACTTTTTATAATAATCACAGTGAATTAACTAAAAGCCGGGTACGGCAGATGGTTCTGGGAGAGAAATTCCATAGAATTATTCTCGGAGGAGCATTTGTTGAACAGACATTGAGAGATAATCTGGCATCATATGATATGGAAGTAATCTGTGGTTATGGCATGACGGAGGCAACTGCCGCAATATCTTCAGAGGAAGGGTCAGGTGCAAGAAAAGGAAGTATAGGAGAAATTTTGAATTGTAATGAAGTAAGAATAATTGATGGAGAGATATGCGCCAGAGGAGATAATATAATGATGGGCTATTATAAAGATGAAGAAGCGACAAAAGAAATACTGTCTGACGGATGGTTAAGGACTGGAGATTTAGGATATATAAAGGATAACTATCTGTACATAACGGGGAAAAAGAAAAATCTTATAATAACGGGAAATGGAGAAAATGTATCTCCGGAAGAACTTGAGGGATATCTTTACGAGTCACCTGTAGTAAAGGAAGTGGTGTGTTATCAGAAAAATAATCAGATAAGGGCACTGATCTATCCGGATTATCAGGGAAATAAAAAGCTAAAGAAGGATGAAATCAAAGAAAAACTGGAAGGATTTATACAAAATATGAACCGTAAAATGCCGATGCATAAACACATACAGGCCTTTGACATAACGGATAAGGAACTTGAAAAAACCTCGAATATGAAGATTAAGAGAGAAAAGTATTATTACTAAAGGATGTAGAAGAAATGAATAAAACATGGAATCAGTGCCTGAGTGAAAATGTCAGGCATTATGGAATAAAAACGGCATTGATAGACGGAGACAGAAGATATACATATGACGAAATGTACAGGTATATTCAGTCGCTTGCAGCATATTTAAGAAAAAAAGGAATTGGTAAGGGAGACAGGGTTGCTGTTATGCTCGATAACTCAGCAGAAGCGGTAATCGCATTGCAGGCAGTAATATTTGCGGGTGCGGGATATGTGCCTGTAAACATTAATGATGCCATAGAAAGAAAAAAACAGATTATAGATGACAGTGAATGCAGACTCCTGATTACAGATAAAACCTACGATTCACCTTCACTGACATTATGTGAAAAAATACAGTATGATATGCAGTATTTTGAGTCTGACGGAAATAATGTTTCAGATATAAATGATGATGAAGATACAGCATATGTGTTATATACTTCCGGTTCTACAGGTACGCCAAAGGGTGCGGTATTATCACATAAAAATCTCATCTGTCAGATGGAAGGGTTAAGAAAAGAGTATCAGCTTGATGAAAATGATGTATGGAGCCAGTTCCATACGATATGCTTTGATTTTTCCGTTCTTGAAATATTTGGTGCATTATATAATGGAGCGACACTTGCAATAGTGCCTAAGGAGGCAAAATCAGATGGCAGCAGACTGCTTTCGTTTGTCGAGGAAACACAGATAACTGTTCTTGGTCTGGTTCCGTCGGTTATGTATAAGATAAAAGTATCAGAAGCAAAAAAATGTAAAGTAAGACTGATGATACTGGGCGGTGAAAAACTGGGATTTAAGAGTCTTAAACCATGGTTTGAAAAAGTTCCCGATATGGTTGCTGTAAATGGATACGGACTGACGGAAACAACCATTTTTAATGCGGGTAAGAAAATTGATATTAATTCTGATTTTGATGAAGTTGGTAATATCGGAAAAGCATTCGAACCCAATATAATGCTGTTAATAGGTGCAGATGGAAAAATAGTTAAAGACTGTGATGCGGAGGGTGAAATAATCCTTGGCGGAAGCACGGTGTCAAAAGGATACTTGAAGAATGAAAAGTTAAACAGGGAAAAATATCTGACTATACCTGAATATGGAAATACAAGATTTTTCAAAACAGGTGATTATGGAAAATTAAATGCTGCCGGGGAAGTTTGTTTTACAGGTAGAAAAGACAATCAGGTAAAAATAAGAGGTTTCAGGATTGAGATAGAAGAAATAGAAGGAAAACTCAGAAGACATCCTGACATCAGGGATGTGGCAGTAAAGATTGACAGAGAAAGAGAATTAATACAGGCATTTGTTGCGGGTGATGACCTTACAACAGAAAACATATATATGTATGCGAAGAAAAATCTGCCCAAATATATGATACCACAGAGAATCAAGATAATGAGCAGTCTTCCTGTTACCGAAAGGGGAAAGGTAGATAAGTCAAAGCTAAGCATGGGAAGCAGGGAAGGAATGATAAATGATTTTGCTCCATGTAAGACAGATACCGAGATAAAAATCAGAAATATATGGGAAGAATGTCTGTCAGCAGATGAAGAGATAGGAATACATGATTCGTTCTATGAACTTGGTGGAGATTCCCTGAATGTCATCCGTATGATAGAAAGTATAGAGCACGAATTTCACAGAGAAATAAAGCTTTTAGATTTTTTGGACAGTCCGGATATATACTCTTTATCAAAGCTTGTAAGCGAGGGAGCGGTGTCAGAGGACATAGATATTCAGCATAAATACAGCTCTGAATTTCCGATGACAGATCTTCAGCAGGCATTTTTTATCGGGAGAGCTTCCACTGTTGCTCTTGGTAATTGTGCATCCCACAGCTATACGGAGATTCTTTGTCATGAATATGATAAAAATAAAGTAGTTAAAGTGATTGAAACACTTGTTAATCGTCACGCAATGTTAAGATGCCGTTTTGATGAACTGGGAAATCATCATATCTGCACAAATATAAACATTGACATTACGGAGCATGATTTTACCGGATTACCCGAAGAAGAAAAAGAAAGACAAATGCTAAATATACGCAAGAGAATGGAAAGTATGATACCGGATACATCAGTAGCACCCCTTGCAAGTGTTGAGATAAGCAAAATATCACAGGATAAGGGGGTGGTTCACCTGTATGTGGATGCGCTTATTTCAGACGGATGGAGCCACGAATTGTTATTGTATGAAGCGGACAGATTATACAGTCATCCGGATGAGATACTTCCGGAGAATGATTTTACTTTTGGAGATTATGTGGAGTATTGTGAAAATAAAAAAAATACTGCACGTTATCAGTCGGCGAAAGAATTCTGGACCGGACGAATTAAGAATCTTCCAGACAATCCACAGCTTCCTGTAGGTGAGCCGGATGACGGGGACGAACCTGTTGTCAGCAGGCAGTTGAGAAAAAAGATAGATTGGGAAAACTGGAAAAAAGTAGAAGAATATGCATCAGAGGAAGGACTTACAAGCTTTGTGATATCACTTACCGCATTTTGCAAGGCAGTAGCCAGATACAGTAAAAACCAGCACTTTGTGATAAATCTCCCTGTTTCAGACCGACCGTCAGAATTCAGGAATATAGACAAACTTGTAGGAGTATGCTCAAACTTTTTCCTATTGGATTTTGAAAATGTCAGAGGGGAAACGTTATATGAAACAGCACTCAGAGTTCAGAAAAGACTGTGGGAACTAAAGGAAAACGATAGCTTTAACGGCAATGAGATTATAAGAGAAATCTATCGTGAAAATGGAGAAGTGGGCAGCTTTGTTGCTTCTATGGTGTTTACGAGCCTGATGGATATACCATTTCCGAAAAAAGAGACATTAGAGAGAACCTATCTTGAAACTCATACAAGTCAGATATGGATGGATACAGTTGTAATGAGTGATGATGATGGCATTTCATTTAATTGTGATTTCGTAGAGGGTATGATAGAAGAAGAATTGGCAGATAACATAATTACAACATGTATAAATCTGGTAAAAAGCTATGGAGATAATCCTGAAACATGGAAGAATATCCGTGAAATTCTGCCGGAAAAAACTGAGCTCGATGCACTAAGAAAACATAATGGAGTCAGGAAACAGTTAGAGGATAAATCGGTTATAGAATACTTAAAAGAAAATGCTGAAAATGAAGGTGACAGAGAATTTTTACTTACTAACACCGGGAAGATAACTTATGGAGAATTTTATAAAGAGGTTTGCAAACTTGCAAATCTTATTAAGAAGAATCAGAAGAATGATATTGTTGCAGTTGTTACCAATAAGTCAGCATACCAGATAAAGGCAATATTTGCGATAATAGCAGCAGGTGCAGTGTATGTGCCTTTGGATGAGAATTTTCCTGCAGAGGTATTGGAAGATATAATCAGAAAAACAGAGATAAAAATGATTCTGACAGACAACGATAACATATCTAAAATTGTGCAAATAGACGGAATCCCTAATATGGTAAATGTCCTGAATGTAGAAGATGATATTGAACCGGCAGACGAGTTGCTGATACCGGAAAAGAGAAGCATCTATCAGCCGTTTGTCATTATATTTACTTCCGGTACAACAGGTAAGCCGAAGGGAATCAGGTTAAATGAGGCAGGTATCATTAATTCTGTCATATTTACAAATGAAAGATATGATGTAGATAAAGATGATACGGCAATTGCACTTACAAATGTGTGTCATGATATGTCAATGTATGATATGTTTGGCATGGTGATGGCAGGTGGTTCGCTGATAGTCCCGGAAAAATCAGAAGCGCGTGACCCGGATGAATGGAAACAACTGCTTAAAAAGTATGAAGTAACTATCATAAATTCCGTTCCAGCTTTTACAGAAATGCTTTTGTTAGCCCTCAGCGATGATGAGAAAAAGACACTGCTTAACGGTTTGAGACTTGTCATACAGGGAGGCGATTTTTTAAAGCCGGCACATGCAAAAGAAATAATGGATATATCAGGAGGATTACATCTTGTGAACGTGGGAGGTCCTACAGAAACAAGCCTCTGGAGCATTTACCATGATGTTACCCATGAAGAAGTAAAGGGTGGAGAGATAGCATACGGAAAAGCAATATGCAATATGAAACACTATATTTTAAATGATAATCTGGAAATCGTTCCACGTGGTGTAAAGGGCACGATTTATTCAGAGGGTATTGGACTTGCGGAAGAATATGTGGATTTAGAGGAACTGACGGAAAGGAAATTTATCACGTGGAATAATAAGAGATTGTTTAACACGGGAGATGTGGGATATTACAATAACGAGTATGAAATGATGATAAAAGGAAGAGATGACCATCAGGTAAAAATCAACGGAAAAAGGATTGAGCCGGAGGAAATTGAAATAGCACTTAATACTATCAAAGGTATAAGTGGAAGTATAGTGGTTTGCTTAAAGGAAAAAAATTCACTGGTCGCATTTTATTTATCAGATAATGAATTGGAAAAGAGTTACATTACAGATAAGCTTTCTGAAAAACTGGCATATTATATGATTCCGTCCGAATACATAAGAAAAGAAACACTTCCCGTTACAAGAAACGGTAAGCCGGACAGAAATCTGTTAAAGAGTGAAGCATTGTTGTGGCTTGAGAGAGATAATGCCTTAAACGTAAATTCAGATGAATCGGATGAAGCTAACAGAAAAATATTGGATATTACAAGAAATCTGTTAGAAAATAATCATGTAGGATTGCATGATAATTTCTTTATGTCGGGTGGAAACTCAATACTTGCTATCAGACTGATAGCTGCAATAAAAAAGGAATTTGGCGTTAGTCTTAAGATAGGAGATATTTTTGCAAGTGCAGATATCAGTTCATGGAAGAAAATGATTCAGGCATCAGAAACGAAGAGTCAGGATGTTCTGAAGAAAAATATTGTATATGACAGGGTTCCTTTGAGCGCGGCACAGACCGGAATATGGTTCTATGAGCAGATACATCATGACAGCAAATATACAGTGCTGGCATATGTTGATATAGAAGGTGAAGGAATTTCACCGGATATTTCTTTATTATCAAAATCAGTGGATAGTATTGTATGCAGCAGTGTAATATTTGATTTAGGATTTTTCGCTGATGATGAGGGAATTCCATATCAGAAGATATTGAAACGTGGCGAAAAAGCAGGTGTTCTTGAAGTGATAGAGACGAAGGAAAACATAGAAAAAGAAACAAATGAGCTTGCAAAATACATATTTTCAATCGATGAAAATAAATTGTACCGTTTTATTTATCTTAAAGAAAATGACAATAAGGGAAGACTGGTGATGCTGATACACCATCTGATTGCAGATGAAGCGACGCTTGAATTGTTTTATAAAGATTTAATAGCAGGTTATAAAGGCAATTATACAAAAAGTGTAAGTAACAGGTACTTACAGTATTCCTTGGAAAAATCAAAAGTAAACTATGATAAGGAATTGCTAAAAAAAGATTTTATGTATGTCACACAGGATATGCTTGACGGAATAAAAGAAACCGCATATACAAAGCCAGTGATAAATGAAAGAAGACTTAATTTTGAAGTAGATGCAGAAGAAAAATTAAAAAACGCGGGCGTAAATGTGAAAAGTACATTATTTGCGACGGCATACAGTTTGTACATTGCAGCTCTTTATCTTACATTTGGAGATGAAAATATAGTGACAACAACAACATTTTCGGACAGGATGAATGAGGAAGACGTAAATGAATACGGAATGTATGTATATAATCATCTGATTTCCTGCAAATTAAACTATACGGACAAACTGAGTGAAATTAATACAAATATTGCAGGGCAGATAAGGGATGTATTGAACCATCCTATACTTTCGGTAAGTGATGAAGTAAGGATATTAGGCCTGCCGTCTGAATATTTGAAACTGACTAACAATTATGTTTTTACATATGTTGACAGTGACAGAAAGCAGACAAATCCGGGTGGTGTAAGATTTGAACCGCTTAGAATTGAAAAAAAGGTTGGTGATACAAATATTCAGCTTCTGATAGAAAAAATAGACGGAAAATTCACAGGAAGTATATATTATTCAGATTATATTGATGAAAGTGATATAGAAAAACTCTCTTCATATGTTGAGAGACTCATCAATAATTGTAATGAACTTTATGATGTGGAGTTAATAGAACTTCTTGAAGGTGATGAAACACAACCGGATGAGTTAGGAGAATTGTTTTGATGGAAGAAAAATGGTTTAGCATATGGAATACGGAACTGACAGATTATAGTAAGGCAGGGATGTATGCTGAAAATGTTATACAAAGTATGACAATAAATAATACAAAATTTTTTAATAAAATTAAAATCCGCCTGAATAATATAAACGGTCAGAATGAAGCTATATACAAAAATATTGTGCTGCAACTTGAAAATGGAAAAAAATATCTGATGACCTTTAATGGTCATCAGGAAATAAGAGTTAGTCCCGGAAAAACACAATATACGGATGAACTATGTGTGAAAGAATACAGTGGTCCGATAACACTGACATACAAAGTAAGTAAAAATGTCATTGGAAATATTGCACTTCTGCCTTCAACAACATATCTTCATATAAAAAATGAAGGAAGGATAGATACTCTTATCCCGGCATACAGGGATATGGTGAGTTCGATACCATGTGAGTACAACTGGCATTTTGGCATAGATGATATCAGTCTTTGTTTGAGTGGAAGCGATGAGGTAAAGAAAATATTGTTTATGGGGGATTCAAACTTCCACAGGGAGTATCTTGTAAATGCTTACAGAGAAATGAATCCGTACAGCATTTGTGTAAACAGGGGGATAAACGGTAACCGTCTGCTTAATGGAACGATTATCAGGGGTATAGGAGAAATGAATGGGAAATCAGCAGTGAAGAGGATGAAAACAGAAACAGGTTCATATGATAAAGTATTTATTTTGATAGGAATAAATGATATAATGCTTCCGTATGAATATGGGATACTTAACGAAGTGGTTTCGGCTGAAGATATCATTGAAGGATTAAAGATTCTGAAAAAAGAAGGGGAAAGAATCTGTGGCGGCGAAGTGGTATTTCTTACGCTGCTTCCGTTTAAGGGGCATCCCGTATGGAACGGACTGAGTGAGAGTACACGCATCAGGGTTAATGAATGGATTAGCAGGCAGAATCATATTGACACGGCACGAATAGTGGCAGACAGTGATGATTTATCGAAGCTTTGCAGAGATTATTCAGAGGAGGATTCGCTGCACTTAAATGCCACAGGCGGTTATATGGTTGCAAAAGAAATGAGCAGATTATGAGTTACAGGATAGAAAAAGTCAACATAGAAACAATTGAAGACGCACAGTACAGAAATTATTTTGACTGTGCGTCATTACAACGTCAAAAAAAAGCGATGCGATATCGAAGAAAAGAAGATTCAATAAGATGCATTATGGGAGAAGTATTACTTAAGAAAGCATTGAAAGAATATGGTGAGGATATCAGTCATTATCAGATAAAAGCGAGAAAACATGGTAAACCATATCTTGAACCGGCAGGAGAAAACATCAGGGAATTATATTATAATATTTCACATTCCGGAAAATGGGTTTATTTGATTTTATCAGATAATGAGGTGGGAATCGATGTAGAGAAAATAACGGATAAAGCTACAGGCATAGCACGGAGGTTTTTCACTGAGGGAGAAAACAGATATATAGCACAAAGTGATTGTCCTGATGAGGCGTTTACAAGATTATGGACGATTAAAGAAGCATATATAAAATATCTGGGAACGGGACTATCTAAGGATTTAAAATCATTTGAAATAAATATATCAGGCGATAAAGTAGAAATAACTGACCAAGGTGTCACGCAAAATGTATTGGTCACAAGCAAAAAAATGCAGGAATATTACGTGGCATATGTTACATACAATTATAATAATAGTTGTATGAAGGAGTCGGAGGGGAATGAAGAAAGAGAAAATATTAGCATCAGGATTAATAGTCTTAGTGGCAATGTGTCTGATAGTAGTTGTACCAATTGTTGTAACGATGATGTGGACAGGTAAAGTACAAATGCTTGACAACAGGCTGCATAAAAGCGGTTATAGCGTTTTGCTTTCTGATGAACAAAAGATGGACATGGAGGAATTTGTTGTCTGCTGTGTTATGGCACAGCTTGAGCCCGATGCACCGGATGAGCTTGTGAAGACAATGATGGTCATAGACCGTACTAAAATATTGCGAAAATTAAAAGATAATACGGAAATATCCGTGGATGATCTGCATTTACCATATTTTTCAAGAGAACAGCTTGAAGAACGGTTTGAAGAAGAAATCTATGAAAAAAATGTTGTGTTGGAAAATACAACAGCCGGTAATGTTATAACCTATAACGGTGAGGTGATAAATCCGGCATATCACGCTGTGAGTGCAGGGAAAACACGAGCTGGAGAAGAAGAATATCTGAAGCCTGTAGATAGTGAGGAAGACATACATCAGGATGATTACATCACAATTACATATTATTCAAAAGATGAATTTTCGGATTTGCTTGGGAAAATGGGGGAAAATATTGAAATTAACCGCCAGAATCCACTTGAAAATCTGACAGTTAATTACGAAGACGATACAGGATATGTGTCGGAAGTTGTGATAGGAAATCAAAGCATACCGGGTGATTCTTTTTATAAAACCGCGGAATTGAATTCGGATTGTTTTAAGGTAGAACAATTTAACGAGGCTGTCAGGATAATTACAAAGGGAAAAGGCCACGGAAAAGGGTTAAGCATCAGTGGTGCAAAAAAAATGGCAGATGCCGGAAAAAGCTATATTGATATTATCAGGTATTATTATAACGGAATAGAACTGAAATCATATCAGGATATAAATGTATAATTTTTTTATTTTACGGTAAAAATATCTTCAAACGTAAAATGAAAGGATTGATATTTAATGAACAGAAACAGAGCAGGTAGAAAAAGTTTTATGGCAGCGCTTACGTTATGCCTTGTGTCAGCAATTGCAATGACTGCCGGTCTAATGTATAACAAAACGGGAAAAAATAAAGAACTTGCGGATTCTAACGAGACAACGGCAGAGTTTGCGACAGCAGAGGAAGCAAGAGAGATTGTAGAGAACAGTACTTTAAGAAAAAATGAGAAAGAAAAAAATGACTTTATAGAAATGGATACCTATGAACAGGATACGGAAGAAATAGTTCGGGCCACTGAAGCGGATACGGAGCAGGATACAGAGGCGGAAATACAACCGGAAACAGAGCCGCAAATTCAGGAAGCTGATGTAGTAAATGCACCTGCAGAGTCTCTGTACTTTGACGAAGCATCCACGCTTGGGTGGCCGCTTAACGGTGAGGTTGTTTTAGAATATAGTATGGACAAGACCATTTATTTCCCTACACTGGATTTGTATAAATGTAATTCCGGCATGATGATACAGGGGGATGAAGGCGCAGGAATATTTGCGGCAGCCACCGGTGTGGTAACGGATATTCATTATAATCATGAATTTGGGACAATGGTATCAATAGATATAGGAAACGGTTACGAGACTGTATATGGACAGTTAAATGAGGTTCACTGTGAAAAGGGTGAAACGGTAGAAAAGGGACAGCAGATAGGAACACTTTCAAAACCTACGGCATATTATGAATCAGAAGGATATCACCTGTATTTTAAGGTTACAAAAGACGGTGTACCGGTAAATCCTTTGGACTATTTAAATGAATAACGGAAAAATTCGCATACAGACGCATATACAACACCCTCTCTTTCTTTTTTTTAACATTTATTGTCTGATGCTTTTTATAGATGGCCGGTGGCGTTAATAATACGCACATCCGGCTGTACATATACACTTCACTGGTTAATAGGCAATTACGTAAGCATCAAATCTACTTTTCTTAGTAAGAAATCTATAATATTCAGATGAATAATGCCATCATGACTCATATCAATTTTATCAAGCGACATAACGTACTTAGGGGAAGCATCGGTTATTCTGCTATAAGCGCCAAATTCTCTTTGGATTATTGATTCTGTCGGCATAAGATATGACACCTGTATGAAACATTTTTTACCTCCCTTTATAACGACAAAATCAATCTCGCCTTTATATGTTTTGCCGGCAAAGACGGTATATCCCCTTGTGAGCAGTTCGTTGTATATAATATTTTCAAGAAAGAAAGTATCTTCGTAATTAATTGTATTGGTATTAATCGTTCTAAATCCCATGTCAACAGCATAATGTTTTTCTCTGTTGGAAAGAGCTGATTTACCCATAATATTGTATCTTCCGACTCCGTGTATCAGGTAGGCTTTCTTCATACGTTCTAAATAGTTATAAATTGTACGTCTTGATAATTCTTTTTCGCTTTTTTTATAAGTCGAAATAATATTGTCTACAGAGAACTCTTTCCCGGCATTTGCAAGAATGTAAAGAGAAATATCCATAAAACTTTTCCTGTCGGTACTTTTACTTTTTCCGAGGATATCTCTGTTAACAATACCTGTATATAGATTTGAAAGATACCGCTGAATCGATTCATCATCTTTGTAATCAAAACGAAGAGGAAATCCGCCCCATTTCAGGTAGTTAAGGAATAATTCATCATTCCACTCCATGTGGTTCAACTCATAATACTGCTTCATTTCATAGAAAGAGAAAGGCAATATTTCAAATTCGATAGTTCTTCCGGTAAGAAGGGTAGCCAGTTCTCCGGATAAGAGTGTTGAATTACTTCCTGTTACAAACAAAGAAACATCAAGCGTTGCTCTAAAAGAAGCAAGTGCTTTTTCAAAGTCTTTTATGTGTTGTATTTCATCAAGGAAAATATAGTATCTGCCTTTTTTTGTAATTCTGTTTTTTATCTCTTTGTTGAGGTCTGATGCATTAATAATATAGTCATAGTCAATATCTTCAAGGTTAAGATATATAATATTGTCACCACTTACTCCACTTTCAATCAGCTCATCGCGGATTGTATCTAATAGAATTGATTTTCCTGCTCGTCGTATACCTGTGATAACTTTTATTACATCTGAGTCGTAGTAGGGACGTATTTGCTCTAAATATACTTCTCTTTTTAATCTCATTTTTATGCACCTCCACTTTGCACATTATCTCATATTTTTTGGTTTTGTGCAAGGTTTCTTTGCACAAATTTAATTTATTTCTATTTTGTGCAAAGAAACCTTGCACAAAATTTATTTTTATTTATTTTGTGCAAGATAAGCTTGCACGTTTGCCTAAATAACTAGATTATATAAACAGTCCTGTTCTTTATTATTGACAAAAAATATAAGTTTGTTTATACTAACCAATTGAAAGGAGAAATATTATTATGAAAAGTAGAAAAAATATAATTACAGAATGTATACAGGTAATTCTTTGTATAGTTCTGGCAGCCGGCATGTTTACATTTTTAAAAACCTGTCCTGCGAAAGAAGATGGTACGTTTATGTCGTGTCACTGGGCCGGAAGGGTTATTACTGCGATCGGTATAGTAATACTGATATTAAGCATAGTCAATCTTTTGGTAAAATCAGTTAAAATAAAAATTGGACTGACTATTGCCATTATTCTAAATCAGATTCTGTGTGCATTAGTTCCGGGAGTGATCGTGAAAACATGTATGATGAATACCATGAGATGTAATTCCTGCACAAAACCGGGAGTGATTGTTTTAAGCAGTATAATCGTGATTGTTTCTATTATAAATCTTGTACTCTATATTAGAAAAGAGGATTAAAAATGAAGTTTCGTCTACTTCCGTTTAAAAATATTGTAAATCAGCCTGTCAGGTCTTTTGCACTGATAATGATGGTAATGCTTCTTTCTATGTCAATGCTTGGAGGAACTCTGATTACACAGTCTTTACGCAGAGGACTTAATAGCCTGGAGACCAGACTTGGGGCAGATGTTATTGTAGTTCCGGATGAAGCGGCAAGCAAAAAGGATTTGGAATCAATTCTTTTAGATGGTGTTCCGGGATATTTTTATATGGACAGGAAATATTATGATGAAATAGCGAATAAAGAAGGAATAAGAAAAATTTCAGCACAATATTATCTTGCGTCAACAAAGGCGGGATGCTGTTCCATGCCTATACAGATTATAGGTTATGATCCTGATACAGATTTTACGGTTACGCCGTGGATAAAGGAAAACGGTGCGGACAGACCGGGAATGTATGAGATTGTGGCCGGATATGACATCAACAGTGACATTGGCGGAACTATTCGTTTTTTTGACAGAGAATGCAAGGTTGTAGCAAAATTAGATAAGACAGGTACACAGTTAGACAATGCAGTCTATACAGGTTATGATACCATCAAGGCATTAATCGATGCATCAAAAGAGAACAGTTTTAAATTCTTTTCTGAGCAGAACCCGGATGATATTGTATCGTCAATTCTGATTGATGTGGAGGACGGATACGATATTCAGTCGGTAGTGGATGATATTAATGTTCATGAAAAAAAGGTACAGGCCGTAGCGACAAAAAATATGCTGTCAGGAGTTTCAGACAGTCTGGGCGGAATTTCTGATGTGACAAGAATATTAGTCGTGACCCTGTGGATTCTTATATTGATTATCCTGATAATTTACTTTTCTTCCATGATTCATGTAAGAAGAAAAGAATTTGCCATACTTCGTGTTATGGGTGTGTCACAGAAAATGATGGCCAAAATTGTATTTATGGAATCGATAATTATTAGTGTTGTGGGAGCGATGGCAGGTATGATATTGACGGTAATAATGATTTATCCGTTCAGCAATCTTATATCACAGCAGACAGGGCTTCCATTCCTGACACCTTCAGCCGGTAATGTGGCGGTAAATGTAGCAGTAACATTTCTGGTGATAGTTGCAGCAGGTACACTTACAGCAGCTTATGAAGCCTTAAGCCTCAGCAAAACAGATGCAGGCCTTGTACTTAGAGAGGGAAATTAGAAGATGATGAGAGCGGAAAATATCAGTAAAAAATATCCTAGACAAACAAAAAATGCGAATTATTTTTTTGCAGTTAATCCTATGAGTATTGAAATACATAAGGGTTCGGTTACGGAAATTATAGGGCGCAGCGGAAGTGGAAAGACCACCCTGATTCATATGCTTGCAGGCCTGATTACTCCTTCGGAGGGAAAGGTATATTTCGGTGACAAAGATTTATACAGCCTTTCAGACAGTGAACTTTCAAAATTCAGAAATCAGTATTTCGGAGTGATTCCGCAGGGACATACCGGTCTTTTCAGCCTGACAGTATATGAAAATGTATTGCTTCCTTCAGTGTTATACAAAAACATGGAATCGAAAGATGAAGAATATGCGATGGAATTACTTCAGATGCTTGAGATAGACAGTCTTGCAGGTGAATATCCAAAGTCGTTGTCAGGTGGAGAAATACGGAGAATGGCGATTGCGAGAGCACTGATAAACAGACCGGAGGTGATTTTCGCAGATGAACCTACGGGTGATTTAGATGATTACAATACGGAAAAAGTACTTAAACTTTTCAGAAAACTTGCTGATGAAGGAATGTCGGTCGTTATGGTAACCCATGAGTCGGAAGCGAAGAAGTATTGTGACAATATTTACAGAATGGATTCCGGAAATATAAAACCGGCATAAAAAAATTAAAAAAAGTTATTGACAATGGATTGATTAATGATATAAAATACTTTGGGAAAAAGTTAGTAAATGCTAACTAACTCCGAATATATTTTGGAGAAAGGAAAGGTGATTTGTATGGGTCAGTTAAAAGATAAATTAAGGAGTTCTTTTATATTGACATTTGTTCTGTTAATAACTGTAACATTATGTGTACAGAATGTTTCAGCAGCAGAGGTGACACAGCACTATGCCAAGTGGGAAGAAGCAAAGGCAGAATATTTTCCTGACAGTAAGGCAACGAATATGAATGAGGTTGCTTATGCCATTGACTTGTGCTTACAGGCAGGTATCAGCAATTACATAGATGGAAATATTGATGAGGCATACAAATGTATGCAGGATGGATATTACGGCTACTATGAGGTATGTGGTTTTGAGAGACAGACGATGAGCCGTATATCCGGTGCCAGAAAAAATGAAGTTGAATTATCCTACAAAGCATGCCGTCAGGCAGTGAAGAAGGATCTGGGTGTCGAAAAGGTAACGGAAGAAGTAGAGAACCTTACGGCTATGCTGTATGAGGATGCATTACTGCTCAGCCCTGTTACGGATTCGTTTAAGGAACTTACAGGTTCCACCAGCAGCGGTACGAAGGTAAGTGAAGGAGCGTTCTTTTTAGAAGCTTTTATAATCCTTTTAAGAGAGGGACTTGAGGCTATATTGGTAATAGGTGGAATCATCGCTTATCTGATTCGTTCAGGAAATAAGAAACAGGTAAAATCAGTTTATATAGGCTCGGTTGTTGCTATAGCATGCAGTGCCATAGCAGCATGGGTGCTCGGAATACTTAAAAGCCGGAGTGCCGAGTTTGGAGCATCTCAGGAAGTGATTGAAGGTGTGACGGCATTACTTGCTGTTTTAGTATTGTTCTATGTAAGTAACTGGATGCTTAACAAATCAGAGACTGAGACGTGGAAAAAATATATTAATGATAAAGTAGAGGGTTCTATATCAAGAGGAAGCGTGCTTACGCTCGGATTTACGGCGTTTCTGGCTGTGTTCAGGGAAGGAGCAGAGGTTATACTCTTCTATCAGCCGATGATGTCAGATGCAAATACACAGGATATAGGACAGAGAGCCATATGGCTTGGAGTTGCAGCGGCGGTAGTGATTCTTGCAATTGTGTTCATTGCCATAAGATTCTTTTCCGTGAGACTTCCACTCAAACCATTCTTTTTGGCAACCAGTATATTGATGGCATTCATGTCAATCGCATTTTTGGGTTCAGGAATCAAGGAATTGCTTGAAGGTGATGCTATCGATCTTTGGAATATAAAAATACCGGTTATATCAGCACTTGTTGAAAAGATACCGGAGAACGATTTGTTAGATACATTTGGAATATATCCTCATATTGAGACGATTGTTCCGCAGCTTATCTTAATAATCATAACCGTAATCTGCTTTATTGTTGCAGGAAGAAAGAGCAAAAAGTTAAAACAGGAATTACAGAATCAGTAGAGGATTGAACTCTTATTTTTAAGAGATGAATCATATATCAAATATATAATATGAAAGGAGACAGAGTAATGTCAAAAAATTTAAGAAAACTTATTGTTACAATGTTAGTATTAGCAATGGCAACATTTGCTTTTGCCGGATGCGGTAGCGATGCAGATAAGAATGATACAACAGAGTCAAAAGCAAAGAACGATGCTGCAGTAGAGGATGTCGCAGATGATGCAGAAGATGCGGAAGAGGCAGATGATGCTGAAGATGCAGGATTTACAGAGATTCCAATTTTTGAAGATGAGGAATTAGAATTTATCAACCTTTCAGCAGTTTATTTCCAGCCGGTTCCTATGAGTGACGGTACAAAGGCTGAGGATTATGATATTCATCTTGAGGCAGATATCAGTGCACTTGAGAATGACTTTGGTTATCCGGTTGGTTCATGGATTCCATACCTTACAGTTGATTATTCTGTAAAAGATGCAGACGGAACAGAAGCAGCTCAGGGTACATTTATGGAGATGGCTGCATCAGACGGTCCTCACTATGGAGCAAACATTAAGCTTCCTGAAGCAGGAACATACAGCCTTACAATAACAATCCACAGCCCTGCTGACAATGATTACTTACTTCATACAGATGCTTTAACAGGCCCTGGTGCACAGTCATTTGACGAGGCATTCAAAAATGGAGTACTTGAGTACACATATGACAGCTGGGATTACCTCGGACCACAGTCAGCAGAATAAAACTGCCTGATTTAAAATAATACACGGTAAGTAAAACTCTGTGTGCGGTGATGCACACAGAGTTTTTGATTTACGTGCGCCCGACGGCGCACGTTTCTAAAGGGTGAAAGTCCCTAATCCGCCCGACAGTGGGAAGGATATAGCCGAACAGCAAGGGTGTCCATCGTG
>CADADA010000016.1 GCA_902786515.1 uncultured Lachnospiraceae bacterium
ATGTTAAGTTGACTGATACTAATAGGTCGAGGGCTTGACCATAAACGGTTTAGGAAAATGTCAGAAGTTAAATCTTATGTGTGTAGTTTTGAAGGTACATCCTTCAGAAATTAATATTCCTCGATAGCTCAATGGTAGAGCACACGGCTGTTAACCGTGGGGTTGTTGGTTCGAGCCCAACTCGGGGAGCTTAATTAAAATAATTTTGGCTCCATGGTCAAGCGGTTAAGACATCGCCCTTTCACGGCGGTATCAGGGGTTCAAATCCCCTTGGAGTCATTTAAGTGCCACTTAGGTGGCTAAATTTTATTATAGATAATAGGCACAATTAGTGATGTGCCGATGTGGCTCAATTGGCAGAGCAGCTGATTTGTAATCAGCAGGTTATCGGTTCGAGTCCGATCATCGGCTTGGTTCTGGAGAGAACTTCAGAATATGGACCTTTAGCTCAGTTGGTTAGAGCAACCGGCTCATAACCGGTCGGTCCTGGGTTCGAGTCCCCGAAGGTCCACTAATTTGGCCCGGTGGCTCAGTTGGTTAGAGCGCCGCCCTGTCACGGCGGAGGTCATGGGTTCGAACCCCATTCGGGTCGTTTATAATAGCATAATTATTTTCTTGGGATCTTAGCTCAGCTGGGAGAGCATCTGCCTTACAAGCAGAGGGTCACAGGTTCGAGCCCTGTAGGTCCCATTAGTCAGTAAAGACTATGCCGGCGTGGCGGAACTGGCAGACGCACAGGACTTAAAATCCTGCGGGACTAACCTCCCGTACCGGTTCGATTCCGGTCGCCGGCATTTATACCTTTTTGGTAAATTGTGCGCTTAGCTCAGCTGGATAGAGCGTCTGGCTACGGACCAGAAGGTCGGGGGTTCGAATCCTCTAGCGCACGTTTGAAAACTTAATATAGGGGATTGGTCAAATGGTATGATAGGGGTCTCCAAAACCTTTGGTGGGAGTTCGATTCTCTCATCCCCTGTTAAAAGAAGAAGCTTTAGATGTAGAAAAACATTTCTAGCTTCTTTTTTGTGTGATAAAGTGGCTGGATATTTATTTAATATACATAAAATAGATTAAATATGGTACAATTAGTGGTAAAATAGTCTTGAAAAGAAAGGAATGAAGAGTATGCCGGGATTTGCAGTTCATTATTTGTTTGGAGAAGAGATATTAAAAGACTACCGAGATGATTTTGTAAAGAAATCTATAAGAAGACACAGAGAATTATATAATATAGGAATTCAGGGACCTGATTTGTTTTTTTATTATTTTATGTCCCCTTTTTTATATAAAAGAAATATAGGTTCAATCATGCATACAAAGGATATCGGAAAGTTTAAGAAGAATTTTATGTATGTTTTGAATAAGACTAAAAATGAGGATATGAAAATGCTGGGTGTAGCATATTTTGCGGGATTTTTGGGACATTGTACATTAGATAAAGTATGTCATCCATATATTTATGCGGTTACAGATTATGAACATAAAACAAAGAGCTATTTTTCTAAGCATGTAGATTTAGAAACTGAAATAGACAGTATATATATCAGGAGATATATGGACATAGATTTATATGATTTCAGACGTAAGGAAGTTATAAGGATAAATGATATGGAGCTTAAAGGGTTGGCAAGAATGTTTGTGGCTGCATTTAAGAAAACATATCCGGATGTTAAACTTAGTGAGCGGAGGATGAGATTCATCATCAACATATTCAATCAAAGCTGCTATATATTTAACGACAGATATGGAATCAAGAAAAAAATAATAGGTGCATTGGAGAAAAAGATATTGAAAAAGAAAGTAATATCTCCGATGTTTATAGAAAAAAAGAGAAAGAAAACCAATAAGGACGTTCTAAATCTAAATGGAGAGCAGTGGCATAATCCGTGGGCGAAAGACAAAATATCAAAGAAAAACTTTGATGAATTATTTGATATAGCATTGGACGAATATAAAGAAGTACTTTATGAACTAAACGATTATATTGAAAGTGGAGAGGAGAAAAATCTGGATAAAGCTATTGAGAATATATCATTGCATAGTGGTTTAGATTGTTGTATACCGAGTTAGTATTGAGCTGGAAAAGCCGGTTGATTAAAGAAATGCTTTAGTCAACCGGCTTTATTTTCTAAAAAGTAATAAAGTAAAACGGCCTGTGGGGGAGCCACAGACCGTTTTGAGGGGAGTATAAATAATTAATAAGGGGTTATAAGTAAAAAGAAACATTTGAAGGGTTATTTCTCTTTACAAATGATATTATAGAATATAATGTCGAAAAATGCAAGTACTTTTTTAAAAAAATTTGAATTTTTTTTTTATGCCCGGAAATACTATGTTTGTAATAAAAAATAGGAGGCAGACAGATGTCAGAAAGTCAAAGAAATTCAACAAAATCAAAAGAACAGAATTGCGCAAAGAATACGACAAAGAGCAGGGCAAAGAATAGCGCAAAGAATAGAACAGATACCAGACCGGAAGATAAGACAACAGATTGTTCATCAAAAATGGATTAAAAAGACTGAGTGTAAGGAGCTGCGGCACTAAAAGTTAGTGGGCAGCTCCTGCTTTTTGTGAGAACTAAATTAATAACAAATACATAGTATAAAATAGATGAAATATAAGAAGGATTGTGAGATAGTTATGAATATAAATTTTGTTCAGGTAGATTCAAAATATATTAAGACACATAGAGAAGAGATGGTCATTGATCTGAGAGATGCAGATGAATACAGGTCAGGACATATAGAAGGTGCAGTGAATATACCATTTAGTGAGTTTAAATCACATATCCATACATTTAACAAAAATACACCGATGGTTCTATATTGTGAAAGAGGTGGAAGGAGTTTTGCCGCAGCCAGAATGTTAGGATACGGATATAACGTAAAAATACTAAGGGGAGGATACAATAGATACAAATATGAAATAAATGATTTGACAGAATGAGCATATCACTTTAATATATATGTGGGAGAGTGTGATGGAAGGAAGAGAGATGGAAAAATACGAATTAATTGCACCGTGCCATTTTGGGTTAGAGGCGGTTTTAAAAAGAGAGATTACAGATTTGGGATACAATATTTTATCTGTGGAAGACGGAAGAGTGACCTTTGAAGGAGAGGCGATGGCGATTTGCAGGTGCAACGTATTTCTGAGGACGACAGAAAGAGTACTGTTAAAAGCAGGCAAATTTAAAGCATATACATTTGACGAATTATTTGAAAATACTAAAAAGATTTTGTGGGAGAATTATATACCCGAAGATGGAAAATTCTGGGTGACGAAGGCGACTTCTGTAAAGAGTAAGCTTTTTAGCACATCCGATATACAGAGTATTGTAAAAAAAGCGATTGTTGAGCGTTTGAAGATTGCATACAGGAAAGAATGGTTTGATGAAGACGGTGCAAAGTATCCTATAAGAGTGTTTCTTAATAAGGACGAAGTAACCATTGCTCTTGATACTACAGGAGAATCACTGCATAAGCGCGGATACCGCAGATTGACATCTAAAGCACCGATAACGGAAACACTTGCCGCAGCACTTTTAATGTTGACACCATGGAAGAAAGACAGGATTCTGGTAGATCCGTTTTGCGGCAGTGGAACATTTCCTATTGAGGCAGCCATGATGGCGGCAAACATTGCTCCGGGAATGAACAGGGAATTTACTGCGGAAGAGTGGAATAATCTCATACCGAGAAAAAATTGGTATGATACAATAGATGAGGCAAACGATATAATCGAATATGATAACGAAACGGATATACAGGGATATGATATAGATGGAGAGATTATAAAGGCAGCGAGAAAGAATGCAGATGATGCAGGCGTGCTTGATATGATACATTTTCAGCAGAGACCGGTAAGTCAGCTTAACCATCCGAAGCCGTATGGTTTTATAATAACGAATCCTCCATATGGAGAGCGACTTGAGGAACGCGAAGCATTGAGAGAAATCTACGGTACACTTGGAGAAAGATACAGAAATCTTGATAAATGGTCTGCATATGTCATAACATCCTATGACAAAACCGAGAGCGATATGGGGCTTAAGGCTTCAAAAAATCGCAAGATATATAATGGAATGTTGAAGACATATTTTTATCAGTTTATAGGTGAAAAACCACCAAAAAGAAAAAGGTGAAATCAGTGAAGAATAAGGGAAAAATAATTAGCATTATCGCAGGTATAATAATTGTTATAATGGCTGTTTACATTGTGATGGAACAAAGGGAATATGTGGCAAGAGGGGATGAAATTGAGGAATATCCGGCTCAGTGGAACAGCATCATTGCCGGCAGTGCTAATGCTAATGTATTGATTGTGAATATAGATGGCAACAGATATAACAGTGATGACATAACTATGTATATGTCGGATGACATGCAGCTTATGTGTACAGTGAAAAAAATAGGTGAAATGTTTAACTGTGCGGCGAAAGTGCATGGGGATAATTCAATCAAAATCACCAGAGGTGATGTTGTTTTGCAGATTAGTCCGATAGATTCAGTTATGATTAAAAATGGAGTTCTTTCAGATGATATGATTCCTGTTGAAGTCACAACGAAAGGTATATTTATATCTCTGCAGTCGCTCGCAGAGATGTTCGAATACAGCTATGTGTGGGATGCAGCGACCAATCAGATGAATATTATGAATTCCAATCAGGATACAGAAGTATTACCGTCATACTATAACTATGAAGAAGAAGAACGTATTAACAGTGTAAAGAATCAGGGAAACCTTGGAACATGCTGGGCTTTTGCGGCATTGTCTGCCGTAGAGAGTACGTTGTTGCCGGAAGAGGTGTGTGATTTTTCAGAAGACCATCTTACCATGAATAATTCATATAATCTTAACAGCAATCAGGGTGGAGATTACCAGATGGCGACAGCCTACCTTACGGCATGGCAGGGACCGGTGCTTGAAGAAGATGACCCATATGGTGATGGTATTACAAATTCTGACCTTACTCCGGTAAAGCATGTTCAGGAAGTACAGATAATACCTGCAAAAGACTACAACGAAATAAAGATGACCATATTAAAATACGGTGGTGTACAAAGTTCATTATATGCGGCCAATACCAATTCAAGACTTGTGGAGTCAGTATATTACAACAAACTGACAAATTGTTATTGCTATGACGGTAACGAAGTGCCGAACCATGATATAGTTATTATTGGATGGGATGATGACTATGCTAAGGAAAACTTCAACGTAGAAGTGGAAGGAAACGGAGCCTTCATATGTCGTAACAGCTGGGGCGAGTCATTCGGAACAAATGGAGATTTTTATGTTTCATATTATGATTCTAATATAGGAAATTATAATGTTGCATATACGAAAGTTGAGAACAGGGACAATTACGACAACATATACCAGTCAGATTTATGTGGATGGGTCGGACAGGTAGGATATGGAAAAGAAGAAGCATATTTTGCTAATGTTTATGAAAGCGAAGGAGAGGAAGAACTTAAAGCAGTAGGATTTTATTCAACGGGACCAAATACGGAGTACAGCGTATATTTTTGTGAACAGTTTGACACAACAACAGTACTGAGCCGAAGAGGTGACCCTGTTGTGACGGGAACATTAAAAAATGCGGGATACTACACCGTAAATATTGATAAGACCATACATTTGAATAAAGGGCAGAAGTATGCTATAATCGTAAGGATTAAGACGCCAAATTCAGAGAGGCCCGTGGCAGTGGAATTTAAAAATGATTATGCGACAGAGACAGTGGATATTTCAGATGGACAGGGTTACATCAGTCTTAAGGGAATAGAATGGGAAAATACAGAAGACAAGCATATGTGTAATGTTTGTCTGAAGACATATACAAATGATGTTGAAGAATGATGGCATAGAATGAGATGGATTTAAGTATGAACGATAGAACAGTGGATTATGCCGCCCTATCCGGCATTATTTTTCTGATTTGTATAATTATTGTTTTTGAGTTGATACCCACAAAAGAAATAAATAATAAAACAGTCAATCAGGTACAGCTTACAAAAAGTGAGAATATTACCGGAGAAAAACACAGAGTCTCCATGGGAATGAATCATGAGGATAACATAGAAATCCCCTTGCCTGATTCTGTTGGTTATGAAGACATCAATGTAACGTATGATATCATAGAAAAACGTGTCAATATAAGATTTAATCTTGACAGCGAGAATATTGATGTTACCAAAGTTATAAATACAACAGGTAAAACTACCGGTATTTCATACAAATCTGAAAATGGTAAAATGAATATAGAAATGATTTTGAATGATTACTATCAGACAAAATGGGATGTTGATAATGGGTGGCTCTATGTCAGATTCTTTGCGATTGACCGTAGCAGACCACTTGTACTCATTGATCCGGGACATGGTGGCTTTGACGTAGGTGCCAATGTAAATAACATTTATGAAAAGGACATTAATCTTGCAGTATGCAGAAAAATCGAAGAATTAAATGAAGGAAGCGGGATACAGATATTCAGCACGCGTGGCGATGATACCTATCATTCGGTTGAGGAAAGGGCTGCATTTGCAAACTCATTTTCACCGGACCTGTTCGTGAGCGTACATATTAACTGGTATCAGGATTCCACTATCAATGGAACCAGCGTGCTGTACAACAGCGTAAATGGAGAAGCATTTGGCACATCTTACTGGCTGGCAAATATTCTTCAAAAGAATGTAGTTAAGAGCCTTGGTACGTATGATATGGGACTTGAGGATGGAAAGTCAATCTATGTTGTGCGGTTTGTAAATGTGCCATCGGCATTGGTGGAACTTGGATTTATAACAAATCAGGCAGATTTACAGATATTGACTTCAGAAGATGGAAAAAGGAAATCCGCAGCAGGAGTTTATGAAGGAATAAGACAGGCATTGAAAGAAATGGGCAAGATACAAAATTGAAAGGAATAAAAAGATGGATAAAATTATATTTGCAACTTCAAATCAGGGTAAGATGGATGAAATAAAAATGATTATGGAAGGATTCCCATGCGAGATTGTCTCTATGAAAGAGGCGGGCATATACGCCGTTATAGAGGAGACAGGAACCACATTTGAAGAAAATGCCATTATAAAAGCAAAAGAAGTGATGAAATTGTCAGGGTGTATTACACTTGCTGATGATTCAGGACTGGAGATAGACTATATTAATAAAGAACCGGGAGTTTATTCAGCGAGGTATCTGGGTGAAGATACACCGTATTCTGTTAAAAATAAGACATTAATAGACCGTTTAAATGGTGTTGAAGGCGAGGACAGAAGTGCGAGATTTGTATGTGTCATTGCGGCTGCATTTCCGGATGGTGAAATCATCACGGCAAGGGGAACTATAGAAGGAGTTATCGGATATGAGGAGAAAGGTACACACGGTTTTGGGTACGATCCTATATTATATGTGCCGGAATACGGAATGACAACCGGTGAAATGCTGCCTGAGGAGAAGAATAAGATTAGTCACAGGGGAATTGCTTTACAGTTGATGCGTGAAAAACTAATGGAAAAGCTGAATATCATATAGTAGTACATCGGATAATAATTGATTGTCTGGCTTAGTATCCGGTGTAGCAGTTATAAGAGAAATGGAGAATATGAGTGAAGATTTTAGTTGTAAGTGATTCACACGGAATGGACAGGAATCTGGAATATTTGCTTGAAAACGAAAAGAATATCGATTTGTTGATTCATCTGGGAGATTTGGAAGGTTCAGAAGACTATATAGAAGCGATAGCTCCCTGTGAATGTGAGATGATTTCGGGAAACAATGATTTCTACAGCGACCTGCCTGCTGAAAAAATAATAGAAATATACGGAAGAAGACTGTTTCTGACACATGGACATTGTTACGGAGTATATCAGGGGTTTGACAGGCTGGTAGAGGAGGCTAAGCAAAGAGAGGCAGAAATCGTTTTATTTGGACATACACATGTGCCGGTGTATGAAAAGATAGACGGAATAACTATTATAAATCCCGGAAGCATATCACTTCCGAGGCAGAGTGACAGGATTCCTACATACGGAATTCTTAAGATTCCGGAGGTTGGAAGAGTCGAATTTGAAATCATAAAAAAAAATAAAAAAAAGTGTTGACATTATGAATGTGGTCTGATATAATTCTTTTTGTTGTGAGAACACAGTCACAACGAAGTGAATATCAGATACCGTCGGGGTGTGGCTCAGCTTGGCTAGAGCGCTTGATTTGGGATCAAGAGGTCGCAGGTTCGAATCCTGTCACCCCGATTGCATGCGGGTGTAGTTCAATGGTAGAACACTAGCCTTCCAAGCTAGATACGTGGGTTCGATTCCCATCACCCGCTTTGATTTACCGAAAGGTAGATTATGTGTCCGTAGCTCAGCTGGATAGAGCAACGGCCTTCTAAGCCGTGGGTCGGGGGTTCGAATCCCTTCGGGCACATTTTTCTGTTTTACAGATATTTTATGGTGGGTATAGCGCAGTTGGTTAGCGCGCCAGATTGTGGCTCTGGAGGCCCAGGGTTCGAATCCCTGTATCCACCTTTTTGTTAGAGGATACTTGATGCGAGTGTCTGCTAACTTTTTTTCTTTTATGAAGAATGATGGGCCATCGCCAAGCGGTAAGGCACAGGACTTTGACTCCTGCATTCGCTGGTTCGAATCCAGTTGGCCCAGTTCCATGCTCTTTACAGACGATGTGTTTGTGAGAGCATTTTTTTGAATAACAAATAAGAAGGAGATAAAAAATGGTAAAACATATGATTTTATGGAAGATAAAGGATGACATTGCATCAAGTGAGAAGGAAGATATAAAAAAGGGGGTAAAAGAGGGACTTGAGTCTTTAAAAGGGAAAGTACCGGGAATAGTTGATATTCATGTACAGATTGACTCTCTTGATTCTTCAAATGCCGATATCATGCTTGATTCTACATTTGAAAATGAAGAAGCACTGAAAGGATATGCCGTGCATCCAGAACACGTAAAGGTTGCCGATGAAAAAGTCAGACCATATATGATGACAAGACTTTGTCTGGATTTTGAAATATAATAGGGAGTTGGATTTTATGGTAACAGATGGACTGAAACCAAGAGAGGTTTTTAGGTATTTTGAGGAGATATGCAGTATTCCGCATGGCTCTTCGGATACAAAAAGAATAAGTGATTATTGTGTGGATTTTGCCAAAAGACATAATCTGAAGTATATACAGGACGAGTCGAATAATGTAATCGTTTTTAAACCTGCTACAAAAGGATACGAAGGTCGCAGTACAGTCATGATACAGGGGCATCTTGATATGGTGTGTGAGAAAGAAGAAGACTGTACAATCGATTTTGCAAACGATGGACTCACACTGATGGTATCGGGTGACCTGATTAGTGCGAAGGGTACAACACTTGGTGGAGATGATGGCATAGCGGTAGCATACGGACTTGCACTCCTTGCCTCGGATGATATAAATCACCCTCCGCTTGAAGTGGTATTTACGGTTGATGAGGAAATAGGTATGCTTGGTGCAGCAGAACTTGACTGTACGCCGCTGAAATCAAGATATATTCTAAATCTTGATTCAGAAGAAGAGGGTGTACTTCTGGTAAGTTGTGCTGGAGGTGTGACTGTAACATGCAGTCTGCCGGTAGAAAAAGAGAAAAAAGCCGGTATCAGGGTAAGACTCAGTGTAGAAGGCCTTACAGGAGGACATTCCGGAGTAGAGATAGATAAAGGCAGGGGAAATGCATGTCAGATACTTGGAAGAATTTTATACTCCATTAACCGGTCGGTTGATTTTAACATAATTGATGTGAGTGGAGGGCTCAAAGATAATGCCATACCAAGAAGTGCAACAGTGGACTTAATGATTTGCGAAGAGCAGAAGAATCAGTTATCGGATTTGGTAACAGAACTGGAATATACGCTAAAGAATGAATATAGAAACAGTGATGAGGATTTGTGTCTGAGACTGGAGTGGCAGGACAATGCGACATGTGATGTTATGTCATATCTGACGGGAAGAAGACTTATAACTGCCTTATACGGGCTTCCCGGTGGTGTCCAGAAAATGAGTAAGGATATTGAAGGACTGGTTCAGACATCTTTGAATATGGGCATTTTAAAGGCATCAGACGAAGAGATAAATATAAGTTTTTCTGTGCGAAGCAGCGTGGATTCAGAAAAAAAAGAGCTGGTTGACAGGCTGGAATGCCTTATGAATATGATTGGTGGAAGCGTATCTGTATGTGGAGATTATCCTGCGTGGGAATATAAAAAGGATTCTGTTCTACGGGAACTCATGAAAGAAATCTACACGGAACAAACAGGAAAAGAACCGGTTATACAGGCCATTCATGCGGGGGTAGAGTGCGGTATCTTTACAGGAAAAATGAACGAACCGGATGCAGTTTCTTTTGGACCTGACATTTATGATATACACACTCCGAAAGAAAGAATGAGTATTTCGAGTGTTGAGAGAACATGGAAATATCTGATTGAGATTTTAAAAAGGATAGATGAGTAGCAACTCACCTATCCTTTATGTCTATGCATATAAGCGGGATTTAAGTCGTTTGCCCAACACAAGTGCAAGCACCAGTTTTATAATGTCGGGAATGACAAATGGGAAGACACACCATGAAAGAACTGTAATCAGACTAATTGCCTGACTTGAACGGGTGTATAAAATCATGAACCATATAGTTCCAAAAGCATAGCATACACATAATCCTATGAGCATTGCAACTGCCAAAACGATAGTACTATCCCCAAAAAAATGTGTTATCCCCCATATGATTAAAGCGGATAATAAAAATCCAACCAAATATCCTCCTGTAGTTCCGAATAATACACCAATACCACCTTTAAATCCTGAAAAAACAGGTAGTCCTACGGCGCCAAGCAGCAGGTACACAAGTGTAGACAAAGTCCCTCTCCTGCCACCAAGAATAATAACTGTAATAAAAACACCGAAAGTCTGTAGTGTAAAAGGAACTGTCAAAGGTATGGAAATCCATGCACATATTGACATAAGTGCTGCAAACAGTGCGATATACGCAATATCCTTAATTGAGAGTCGGTTGTTAGCTGTGTTCACTTTGAAAAATCTCCTTCCGTGTGGTTAATATATAAATGTTTTATCTGATGCCCAATAGTATATATTAAACAAAAAAGTTTGTCAACTAAAAAAATAATGATAGGTTGACGAAGAATTTGTATTAACAATAAAAAACAATAAGCAATATCCTTTTGAATGTGAGACGGTGCTTATTATTCTATTTACATTTTAAGTTCAAAATGATATAATAAAATTGTAAATAAATCTTGCACTTATAAGAAAAAAATTTATAAGTGAGTGTGTAATCGTACATAAATAGTGACAGGTAAAATAGAAAAGGAGGAGTGTTATATGAGACACAAAACAAACAAAATATTTAAGAGAACCATAATGTTGATGTCAGCGTTGGCGATGCTTGTACTGGTGGCTGTGGTTGTGATGCGTTCTGACAAGGCAGATGCTGCAACTAAAACATCAGAAAAAGTAAAATTTGATCAGACAGAATACAAGATGACGTGTAAGAAAAAAGACCATAAGAATTATAACTGTATAACAATGATGATATTGGGAACAACAAGGGATTCAGAAGATGAAAGCAGAGTATTGATTAGTGACGTTAAGTGTACAAATGAAAACTTCAAAGTGAAGAAAAATGAGTACCAGTCAAGAATAGACGTGTATTGCAAGGACAAATTTGCAGGAGAATCAGGAGAAGTAAGTTGTACGGTCAATGGTGTAGAACTTAAGGCTACAGTAACATTTTTGAAGTATCAGAATCCATTTAGAGAGTTTTCTATCGGAGGAGTAGATATGAAACAGAAGTTTAATAGTAAGTGCCAATATGTCACATATTATCCTTACACAGAGCATGATTTTACAGGAGAGCAGAAGGTAAGGATAAGAATGAAGAGCGGTTGGAGGATTAAGAGAATATTTATAGGGGATTCGGAATGCAAGACAGAAAGCTATTTTAGAGAAGGAATTGAGCTGAAAAAAATCTTTAAGACATATGATTTCAAAGAATCAACTCCGGATATAGTTATACTTTGCTATAACAAGAAATTGGGCTACACGGAAAGGGAGTTCGAATTTTTGACAAACTTCAAATTGCCGAGTGCTAATTAATTATATTTAGAGAATTAAAGTGCAAACAAAGTAGATATAAGTATGCGGAGGATAACTTATGTTGAAAAAACATTTTAAACTATTTCTGGAATTGGTTGTTATAGTGTTCATATTGATAATATCAAGAAATGAAGTATATGCTAATGTGTATACGGGAGCATGTGGTATTGCTTCCGCAACTAATAGTGTAAAATACAGTTTGGATACAGATACAAGTGAACTGATTATATATGCAAATGCTGCGGGCGATTGTTACATGAGGGATTTTGAGCTTAATGTGGCGGATGAGTGGCTTCAATACAAAAATTATATTACGAGTGTAAAAATAACTGGAAGAGTAATGAATATAGGGGATTATGCTTTTAGAAATTGTACAAATCTTACAAGTGTGAGTATACCTAATGCAGTGATTGAAGAAATAGGAAGTTATGCTTTTTATAACTGTAAAGATTTGGTAAATTTCAAAAGTACACAAGGAAAGGTTTTACTTCCTTCCAGCGTTGACACCATAGGACAGTATGCATTTAACAATTGTTTCGACATAACACAGGTGCAGATGAATTCTAATATTTCAACACTACAAAATGGTACTTTTAAAGATTGTACCTCCATGAGCTCGATTTCTATAAACAGTGCAGTGACGTATATTAGTGGCACGTGTTTTAGAAATTGTTCATCACTTACCGGAGTATCATTACCGTCAGGACTTACATATCTTGGAAGTCAGGCGTTTATGGATTGCAGTGGATTATTGAATATAACAATACCACAATACGTACCGGACATACATCATCAGGCGTTTAAGAATTGTACCTCCATGCAGTGGATAAGTTATAAGACAGGAACAAATATATCATCTACCGCATTTGAAGGATGCAGCAGTTCTTTAGTACAGATACCATATTAATATAAAATCAATACCCACTATTCTTTTGAGCGAGGAATGGTGGGTATTTTTTTAGAATTAAATATTTGTATAGGTTGAAATATTAACATATATATTTTAGGTTTGCTACTTTCATGTAAGAAAATTCAAAACTTATGATTGATAGAATAGACTTTTTTTACTATAATTAAGAAAGTGAGTTTTTACTCAATGATGATAGAGAAAAACATGTCCAAGGAAGAATTTTGAAAGAAATTGAATTGATAAAGATATAAGCAGGAGGTTTGACGATTGAAAGATAATATTTTAAAAGAATTAAACCTTAAAGAAAATCACGAACGTGAGTGCAAATTGGCAACAGGTGTACTTCCGGAAAGTATATGGGAGACATATTCTTCCTTTGCGAATACCAATGGTGGAACAATTCTCTTGGGAATAAAAGAACATAGAGATTCATTTACGGTGGAGGGTCTGACAGAAAAGCAGATTATCAAGTATCAGAAGGATTTCTGGAGCACATTAAATGATAGAAACAAGGTATCAAAAAATATTTTGTTAAATCATCATGTTCGCCCTGTTGCGGTAGTAGATAAGAAGATTCTTAGAATTGATGTTCCTGCGGCAGATAGACATGACAAGCCGGTTTATATTGGAACAGATCCTATGAAAGGCACATATAAAAGAGATTATGAGGGAGATTTCCTTTGTACAGAAGAAGCAGTAAGAGCAATGTTTGCGGATCAGAGAGATGTGTCCGGAGACATTGAAGTAATCGAAGAAATGGAGTTGGATGTGCTTAATCAGGATACGATTAAAGGTTATCGTATCATATTTAAGCAGCTTCACAGTGGACATCCATGGAATGCATTGGAAAATGATGAGTTTCTTATGAAATTGAGAGCGGTGGCAAAGAATGAGAAAGGTTCACTATCTCCAACGATAGCCGGACTTTTGCTCTTTGGAGAGGCATATCACATTACAGAGGTTTTTCCTAATTATTTTTTGGATTATCGGGAAGAATGTGATGATAAAGCGGTTCGTTGGTTATTCCGTACACATTCTAATGAAGGTGATTGGAGTGGAAATATATATGATTTCTTCTGTAAGGTGCGTACACGAATGGATGATGAAGTGGCAGTTCCATTTGCCAATCGTAGAGATGGATATCGTGTAGACAGAGTGGATGTTCACGATGCCTTAGAGGAGGCTTTGGCAAATGCTTTGGCACATGCAAATTATTATGGCAGACGAGGAATCCTTGTGGTCAAAAATGGAAAGGAACTAACTATATCGAATCCTGGAACAATTCGAGTGACCAAAGAGGAATTTTATGCAGGCGGAAACAGTGATCCAAGAAATCCCAATATTCTCAAGATGTTTGGATTTGTAAATGTTGGTGAACGTGCCGGAAGCGGTGTTGATAAGATTATGACCGCTTGGAAAGAGCAGAACTGGAAGAAACCAGAGTTCGAATTTTCGGAACGCTCAGATAGGGTGACATTAAAACTGGAAGTAGGGCAGGTTGTGTATATTCCGGGAGCTGCTGATATTAGAAATGAAACTACAAGTCAAGTGGCAATTTTGAAAGAAGATAAGATACTTGAGTATATCAGACATAATGGAAGTATTTCTTCACAGGAAGCCGCAGATATAGGTGGCTATAAATCTAAGACAGGAGCACGAAAATTACTTGATAAGATGATTGCAAATGGTTTGATTAAGAAGGTTGGAAAAGGACCGGCTACTAAATATATTATTTAGAAAGTAATTTATTGAACACTATCGAACACTTTTTGCTGTTATCGGACACAAAGTGTTCGATAAGTGACTTTTAGTGAACGGTAAGTATTCATTAATGACCATCTATCGGACACTTTCAATTAGCATACATAATAATACTTGTCTTGACATAAAATGATAGTTGTGGCAAGATTTATTAATGTAGCATATTAAGTTATTAAATGAAGGAGATTTAAGATGATTTCAGAAAAAATGAAAGCTTTTGTGGCAGGAAGTTCTGTTATAAGAGCAATGTTTGAAGAAGGAAAAAAGATGGCGAGCGTGTATGGAGCAGAGAATGTGTATGATTTCAGTCTGGGAAACCCAAATGTTCCTGCACCGGAAGCTGTTAATAAAGCGATTATAGATATAGTACATGAAGAAGAATCAGTTTTTTTACACGGTTATATGAGCAATTCCGGCTATGAAGACGTGAGAAAGGTAATATCCGACTCGATTAATAAAAAGCATGGTACAGCATTTGATGAAAAAAATATTGTTATGACGGTAGGTGCAGCAGGCGGACTAAATGTTATATTAAAGAGTTTGATAAATCCCGGTGATGAAGTGATAGCATTTGCACCATATTTTGGTGAATATCGTTCGTATGTTGGAAATTATGATGGAAATCTTGTGGTCGTTTCACCTGATACTGAAAGCTTTCAGCCTAAGTTCGATGAGTTTGAGGAGAAGATAACGGCAAAGACAAAGGCTGTAATTATCAATAATCCAAATAATCCTACGGGTGTTGTATATTCAGAGGAGACGATTAAAAAACTTGCAGACATCATGGAAAAGAAGCAGAAGGAATTTGGAACAGACATTTACCTGATTTCAGATGAACCATATAGAGAGCTGGTGTATGATGGTGTTAAGGTACCATACCCGACGAAATACTATGCCAATACGATAATAGGATATTCATACAGTAAATCCTTGTCCCTTCCGGGAGAGAGAATCGGATACCTTGTTATTCCATCAGAAGTAAGTGATTTTGAAGATGTATCATCAGCAGCAAATGTTGCTACAAGAATTTTGGGATTTGTGAATGCACCTTCGCTCATGCAGAGAGTAATTGCAAGATGCGTTGATGCAGAGGTAAATATCAAGCCATATAATGATAATAGGGAATTGTTATACAATAGTCTGTTAGAGTACGGATTTGAGTGTGCAAAGCCGCAGGGAGCTTTTTATCTGTTCTTAAAGTCACCTGTGGAAGATGAAAAAGTATTTGTGGAAGCTGCAAAGAAGCATCATATTCTTATGGTTCCGGGAAGTTCATTTGCTTGTCCGGGTTATGTAAGAATCGCATATTGTGTATCTCATGATACCATCAAAAATTCATTGCCGGCATTTAAAGAACTTGCAAAAGAATTTTTAGGCTAAAACTATTTTGAAAGGAACGATTGAGAATTATGAAGGCTTGGCAGAAAAACATTAGAAGTATTACCCCGTATGTTCCGGGTGAGCAGCCGAAGATAAAAGATGTAATTAAACTGAATACAAATGAAAATCCATATCCTCCTGCACCGGAGGTTATAAAGGCAAGTGCGGAATTTGATACAAATTCATTGAGACTGTATCCGGATCCGGACGCCACTGTTCTCGTAGAGGAACTTTCAAAATTCTATGAAAGACCGGCGGATAATTTCTTTGTGGGAGTGGGTTCAGATGATGTTATATCAATTGCATTCCAGACATTTTTTAATTCGGGGAAAAAGATTTTCTTTCCGGATATAACCTATTCATTTTACAGTGTATGGGCGGATATGTACAGGGTGCCGTATGAATGTAAAAAACTTGATTCGGATTTTAAGATGGTGAAAGAAGATTACTATGAAGAAAATGGAGGAGTGATTTTCCCTAATCCTAATGCACCTACTGGAGTGCTTGAATCGCTGGAAGAAATAGAAGATATACTGGAACATAATCAGGATGTTATTGTGATTGTGGATGAAGCGTATATTGATTTTGGCGGAGAATCGGCTGTCAGTTTGCTTGATAAGTACGAAAACCTGCTCGTGGTACAGACATTTTCAAAGGCGCGTTCTATGGCAGGAATGAGAATCGGATATGCCATAGGTAATGATGAGCTGATTAATGCGATGAAGGCAGTGAAATTTGCTATTAATTCATATACAATGAATCAGAGTTCGCTGGCTGTGGGTGCATCCGTCATTGCAAATAAAGCATATTTCGAAGAGACAATTAAAAAGATTACTGATACAAGGGAAAGAGCTAAGGAAAGGTTTAAAAAGCTGGGATTTGTATTTCCGGATTCTAGGGCAAACTTTATCTTTGTGACACATGAAAAATATCAGGCGAAGGATATATTTGAGTATTTGAAGACGAAAAATATTTTTGTGAGATATTTTAATACTCCTGGAATAGATAATTACCTGAGGGTTACCATAGGAACGGATGAAGAGATGGATAAGTTTTTTGATGTTTTGGAAGAATTTATCAAAGTATAACTTGAAAAAAATTTGGAAATTGGAGGAAATTTATGGAAAGTTTAGTAGCATGGTATCAGAGTACAATGGGCGATTTTGTGCCAAAGGAAGTGTTTGTATTCTTTGTGTCAATGTTACCGTTAATAGAATTGCGTGGAGGTATAGTTATAGCAAGCCTGCTTAAGATTCCACTGTTAAAGGCAAATATAATCTGTATTATAGGAAATGTATTGCCGATTCCGTTTGTTTTGCTGTTTATAAAAAGGATATTCAAGTTTATGAAGGATCATAATATTTTCAAAGGTCTGGTTGAGAAGCTTGAGCAAAGGGCAGAGAAGAAGTCGAGTGGTGCCGAGAAAGGCGAGTTTGCATTTTTGCTGGCATTTGTAGGCATTCCGCTTCCGGGAACCGGTGCATGGACAGGCTCACTGATAGCATCACTTCTGGAATTTGACATTAAGAAGGCTTCGATAGCGATTCTGCTAGGTGTCATCACGGCAGCGGTTATCATGGATATAGTATCTTATGGAGCATTGGGAATGCTTTTGGGATAAGATAAAAATATTGTATACATACGAATAAAAACTTGAAAAAATACATAGAATAGAGTATACTTAAGTTATCGATAGCTTGGTAATGCGTAGCCTGGGATGTACGACACTTCTGTTATTTTGAACCTACATTTTTGAATTGGGATTCTTATATCACTTTCTATGATGTCAGGCCTCCGTATGAGTGGAAGACAGAGTAGTTGGTTGCGGTTACCCACCTAGCGTAGCTAGGACTCAAAATCACAGAGACCGGCATTTTGGGTATTATGCAGAATAAAAAAGCAGCACATGATTGTGCTGCTTTTATTTTCGGTGCTATATTATGAATTGAGGATTGGAATGAAGAAGAATAGAATTATTTTATTAATTTGTTTTTTACTGATTGCAGGATTGATATTAGGAAAATATACGATTGACAAATATTTTAACAGGAATACAGGGGAGTATATAACAGAGGCAGATGCAGGTAAGGCAATTGCTCTTTTATTTTTTAGTAATGAGGAATGTCATGCTAATCAGGATGACTATTTTGGAAGCGGAGAGAATAAAAACTGGTACGAGGATTATATTAATATGCTCATTGCCGGAAAACCCGAAATTACGTTTTTTAAATCCAATCACAGCAGGATGAATTCTACATTTACATATAAAGAATTGAATGAGTTGATGAAAGAGCTGGGCATGGAAAGCGGCACCATTAATTCAGTGTCAGGTAATCATAAGATGAGTGATGCCGTAAAGAGAGCAGACTGGTTTGATGTATACGAAGTAATAGTTCAAAACCATCCGGAGATGGCGGAAGTCAGGAAGTGTCAGCTCACGATTGCCGGAATTGGAGAAACGGTTGTCACGGACTTAGGAAATTATGAGTATTCCGGGGCAGATATCACTTCCTGCATGGATACCAGAGTCGATGCATATGTCAGGGGACAGGTGATTATAACATTAGGAGATATCGTTGACAATCGTGTCGTGTATGGTAATGTATGGATTGAGGAAAGTCATGATGAGAAAGTAAAAGTTTTCTTCTGCGGACAGAGCAGGGAACTTGGGGTTAAAGGTTATCATGGTGATTATCATGATGCTGTGGCAGATGTGGTGATTGAGAATCACGTTATTACCGGTATATCCATTAAAGCAGACAAAATCAGTGGAAAGGTGCTTGAGATTAGTGACAATACTGTGGAGATAGAGAACTTTGGTGTTTTGGAAGTTACGGATGATTTCAGAGTATATAACATTACTTCAGGGGTAAGGGATGATACAAAGAACAGTATTTTGGTAGGCTACAGTGCACAGACATTTATCGTGGCAGACGGAAAGATATGTTGTGCAGTGATAGATAAGAAAGTGGAAGCAGATAATATCAGAGTATTGATTTCTGATAACGGATTTGAGGACATATTCCATGATACTGTATCATTTACCTGCACCACGGGGTACACAATTTCATATGGCAATAATACGGAAAATAAAGCTGCGGGTGAGATAATCGAGGTTGACAAAAGCAGCCCGTATTTTGCAGAAGGAAGAATGAAGATAACGCCTGAAGAAAACGGAAAAGTACAATTGTTATCGATTGAAAGAGGATATGGAAATCCGGCATACAGGGGAACGGTTGAGATTTCAAATACGGACCCTTTGGGACTGATGATTGTTAATGAATTATCATTGGAAGAATATCTCTATGCGGTGGTGCCGAGCGAAATGCCGGTTAGTTATGGTGTTGAAGCGTTAAAGGTGCAGGCTGTATGTGCAAGAAGCTATGCGTACAGGCATTTATTGTCCAATTCATGTAGTGAATATGGCGCACATGTGGATGACAGTACCAGATATCAGGTATACAATAACAGTGAGGAGACGCCTGAATCTATAGAAGCTGTGGATGAAACCTATGGAGAAGTCATGACTTATGATGGCGAAACGGTTCTTGCTTATTTCTTTTCGACCTCATGCGGTGTGACGACCACGTCAGCCATTTGGGGCGGAGAAGGACTTCCGTATATCAGGGGGAAGATTTTAAATGTCAACGGTGAATTTCCAGACCTTACAGATGAGGGCAGGTTTGATGAGTTTATACGGTCTGATGCTGATACTTTCGACAGGGATTTTGCGTGGTACAGATGGAACTGTCACATGACCTATGATGAGATTACGGAAAGTGTTGACCGTACTTTGCAGTCGATTTACAGTGCGTCACCGGAATGTGTTCTGACTCTTAATTCGGAGGGAGAATATGTAAGCGTTCCTATTGGTTCGGTAGGGACTGTTGAAAGACTGCTGACAGGTGAGAGACTTGAAGGTGGAGTGCTGAACGAATTAATCATTTGTGGGACGGATGCCACTGTGAAAGTGAAGAGGGAATTGAATATACGAAAGGTACTTAATCCATATGGAATAGATATTAACAAGAAAGATGGAAGTGTGGCTGATTCTATGTCGATGCTGCCTAGCGCGTACTTTGTCGTGGATGACGTTGAAGACGGGGTTGTTTTGCTTGGCGGCGGATATGGTCACGGTGCCGGAATGAGCCAGAATGCCGTGAAAAAAATGAGTGAAACCATGAGCTTTACAGAAATACTCCATTTCTTCTATACAGGAGTTGAGATAAACGGTATATATAAAACAGAGTAAAGAGACATCTTAAGTGCCAGCTCTGAGGTCTCTTTATTCTTCCTTTTTTTTGAATTTATGCCTGTATAAGTAGGTAAAGAGTGTATTAAAATAAATGTTAAGTTCTGCTCCGATAAATAAAATATACATACAAAAATACAGCCAGAACATAGAAACGATAATACTAATCAGGCTTCCGTAGGTATATGAAAAATTTGTCGACATTTTCACGTAAATTGAGAAGAAATACGATACGGCAACCCATCCTATTGCGGAAAAGCATGCACCAGGAATGAGGCTCTGTATAGGATATTTCTTCTTGTTTTTATATGGTACAACCTTGTATACTACAAGGAAAAATAACACAAGGACAAGAAATGTCAATATCTCTTTGTGTTCGATAAAATTTGTCAGGATGCCATATATAAATGGAAATGGTTTTTTAGTCATTTCGTAAATACTGTTTCCAAAAACCATTAATGCAAGACTGATAAGTATGGCAGCCAGAAACAGAATAATATATAATCCTGAAATAAGTCTGAGTAAGAGATAATTTCGTTTTTCTTCTCGTTCATAGACGGAGTTTAACCCGTATATAATCGCCATAACACCTTTTCCGGCAGACCATACAGCCAGAATGATACTGATATATACTGCGGTTTCGCTTCGATTTGAGTATAACTCATCTACAATTGTATTTATGAATGGTTGTAAAATATCAGGTATAACGGTATTAATACTATTAAAAACATAATCTTTAGACATGCTCGTGTATTTTATAAGACTTAATAAAACTGATACGAATGGGAATATGGCGAGCAATATAAAGAAAGCTGCCTGTGCAGCAAATGCCCCAACGCTATGTTTATTTAATTTATCAAAAAAACCTTTTATTACTTTATATATGGATATGAACATTGCTAATCCTCATTCTTTCAAACATAGTCATATCAATTATAACATTTTTATGTGTGGTTGACAAATAAATTATCATGTGGTAGAATTACTGACAGTTTGTTAAAGACTGTGAAGGTGCATAGTAAGCTGACAGCATTTGTATCGACAGGGAGAGATGTCATTGACTGAGAGCATTTCAGGTACGCCTAAGCTGAATTTCACACCGGAGTTGCATTTTTGAAGTAGTAGTAGGAGATGACGTGGATGGCGCGTTAAGCCATGGAATGAGATGTCTGCATATATTCGTTTGGATTTTGAACGAAATTGAGCAGGAATATGGGTGGTACCGCGGAATATTCGTCCCAGTCAGGAGTAATCCTGACCGGGACTTTTTTATCCCGCCGGATAAGACTACCACATTAAGAATTAAAATGGAGGAAATATAAAATGAATGAAGCGTTGGAAAAAATTAAGCAGAAAATTTTAGACGGTGAAGCACAGTTGACAAATTCAAAAGCAGTTTATGAATTTAAAAAATCATTTCTTGATTCGAAAACGGGAAAAATCGGTCAGTTAATGAAAGAGATGCGTAATATCCCGCCGGAAGAAAGAGCCGGTTATGGAAAAGGCGTGAATGAATTAAAGGAGTGGGCAAATCAATTCTTCTCTGATATAGAGGAAAAGATTAAGGAGAAAGAACTTCAGCTGAAGTATGAATCAGAAAAAATTGATGTTACCATGCCTGCAAAGTCTGTAGAAACAGGAAACCTTCATCCGATAACACAGATGAGAAACCAGCTTATAGATGTATTTACGGGAATGGGATTTGAAGTCTATGAAGGCACAGAGATAGAAAATGATTATTATAATTTCACGGCACTTAACACTCCGAAGGATCATCCGGCAAGAGATATGCAGGATACATTTTACCTTTCGCCGGAGTTTTTGCTTCGTACACAGACATCTTCAGGACAGATTCATGTTATGGAAAGCAAGAAACCGCCGATTAAGATTATTTCACCGGGAAAGGTTTTCCGTTCTGATGATGATGCGACACATTCACCGATGTTTACACAGATGGAAGGTCTGGTAGTAGATGAGAATATCACGCTTTGTGACCTTCAGGGAATGCTTGATATGTTTGTTAAGAAAATATATGGCGATGGAACAGTAACACGTTTAAGACCGTCATATTTCCCATTTACGGAACCGTCTGTAGAGGTTGACTGTAGTTGCTTTGAATGTGGTGGAAAAGGCTGTAAACTTTGTAAGGGAACAGGCTGGATAGAGATACTCGGTGCCGGTATGGTTAATAAAAAGGTTCTTGAAAATTGTGGAATTGACTCAGAAAAATATAGCGGATTTGCATTTGGTATCGGTATAGAGCGTACGGCAATGTTAAAATACGGAATCAATAATATCAAATTATTGTTCGAGTCAGATTTACGTGTTTTAAAGCAGTTGGACGATTAGTGTGAGTAGATGAGAAAGGAATGGATGGATTATGTTAGTACCATTGAGCTGGTTAAAAGAATATGTAGATATTGATATTACTCCGGAAGAATTGCAGGAGAAGTTATTTTCATGTGGTTTTGAGGTGGAGGAATTAACAGAAGTCGGAAAAGACATAAGCAATGTCGTAGTTGGTCTGGTAAAGGAATGTGAAGGTATTCCGGATACGCATTTAAGTTTGTGTAAGGTAGATGCGGGCGAACATGGAGAATTCCAGATATGCTGTGGAGCGGACAATGTAAAAGCCGGTGGAAAGTATCCGCTCGCATTGGTAGGCGCAACAGTTTATGCGACTGCAAAGGATCATAAGACCGTTGAAGGTGTTATGACCATAAAAAAAGGTAAATTAAGAGGATATGAGTCGTTCGGTATGCTGTGTTCCGGCGTGGAGCTCGGCGTCAGTGAAAATATGTTTCCGGGTGCAGGATATAACGGATTATTGGTATTGCCGGAAGATTCGCAGGCAGGTGCGGATGTAAAGCCGATATTGGGACTGGATGACTGGATTTTTGATATTGCCATAACTGCAAACAGACCGGATTGTCAGAGTATTTTAGGAATTGCAAGAGAAGTTGCAGCAGTTCTTCAAAAAGAATTAAAAATGCCATCTTTGGAATATACCGAAACAGAGGTGAAAAAAGATGGTTTTACAGTGAATGTTGATGCCGGGGATTTATGTCCGAGATATATTGCACATTATGTGTATGATGTAAAAATCGGCGAATCACCGCAATGGATGAAGAGAAGACTTGCACTGGTTGGAATGGATGCTATTTCGAATGTAGTCGACATCACTAACTATGTATTAAAAGAAATCGGACAGCCTATGCATGCATTTGACTGTAATTATCTGGAAGGAAATGCCATTCGTGTAAGAAGGGCTGAAGAAGGAGAAAAAATCGTCACATTAGATGAGCAGGAGTACACATTGAATTCCAACAATCTTGTAATATGTGACGGTGTAAAGCCGGTAGCACTGGCAGGTGTTATGGGTGGATTAAACTCTGAAATCCGTGATACTACAGATGCCGTAATGTTTGAATCTGCAAAGTTTGCACGTGATAATATCAGAAAGACGGCGAGAGCACTCGGAAAACGTTCTGATGCCAGCGCCAGATATGAAAAAGGTGTAGATGAGTATTCGACGGTAATGGCTATGAAGAGAGCATTGCATCTTATAGAAGAATTAGGCTGTGGTAAGGTTTCATCAACGCACGTTGAGGTAAATACAGGAAACTCTTTGGAGCCTAAGGAAATGAAGGTAAGCATAGAAAAAGTGAATGGAGTTCTTGGAATAACAGTTCTGGATGACGAGATAATGAGAATTATGAAGTCTCTTGATTTCTCACCATCTATTTCAGGTGATGAGCTTACAATACAGATTCCTGCATATCGTGAAGACATGGAATCTTACCCTGATGTTGCTGAAGAAGTAATCAGAATGTATGGTTATGATAAGGTTGTTCCAACATTTATGCCAAGTGCAAAGGTGACAATGGGTGGTTTAAATCTCAGACAAAAGAAGGAATTAAAACTTAAAAAGGCATTGTGTTCTATCGGTGCTTATGAATGTATTCATTATTCATTCTTTTCGCCATCGGATTTGGATATGCTTAAATATCCTGAGGATGCAAAGGAGAGACAGGCAATCCGCATTATGAATCCGATAAATGAGGAGCTGTCACTGATGAGAACTACACTTGCTGCTTCTATGGTAAATGCGATTGCCAGAAATATGAAGCGTGGAAATCAGGAAGGCAGATTATTTGAAGTCGGTAATGTATTTGTAGCAGACGAGCTTCCGTTAAAAGAATATCCGGATGAGAGGGAGACTCTTTGTGTAGGCGTATTTGGCGAAAACGAGGATTTCTTTACTTTAAAAGGAATTGCTGAAACGGTTGCTGAAACATTATGCCTGACATTTGAATATGAAAAATCAGAGAAGCCATTCCTTCATCCTTATCAGACGGCCGTTATTAAATGCGAGAATATCGAAGTAGGATATCTTGGAAAACTGGCATATGACATTCAGAATTCATTAGGAATCAGAGCTTCCATGTATATTATGGAAATTGATTTGAAGACTTTGTCACAGTGGTATGACAGAAAGACAATGTTTACTCCTCTTCCAAAATATCCTGAGGAAAAGAGAGATTTGGCGCTTGTTATGGATAAATCAGTTACATGTGGACAGGTTGAAGAATGTATAGGTAAGGCTTGCAAGTATGTAAAATCCATAAAACTGTTTGACATATACGAGGGAGAGCAGATACCGGAAGATAAAAAGAGTATGGCATTTACCATTGAGTTTACGCCAAAAGAAGAAGCTTTTAATGCTGAATCCGTAGATGGATTTGTCAATAAAATACTTAAAAATCTGAAAAAACAGATGGACATTGATTTGCGTTCATAATAAATTTTTTAAAAATGATAGATGTGTGTAGAACGCATCTAAAACATACATAAATCAAATAATAGAAATAGGAATCCGTTTAGTTGAAATATTACTATATGGATTCTTTTGTTTTTATACTCTCATGGTTTATAAAAATGAATAAATACTAATTATTAAGAAAATATAAAAAAACATTGACGATAAGTTTAAAAAATGATAAGATGGGCACAGATAGCGGTGTTTATAAATTTTTAAAAGTGTCAAGTGGGCTATGAAAAAAGCAAAAATGTATGACAAGTGAAGTCGCAGGAAGGAAAAAGTCATACGAAATGGCAAAAAAGCGAAAATGTATGACAAGTAGAGGCAGCCTGCGGGAAAAATAACATTATACACTAAAAATGGGGGATGCTCATTTTAATTGCATATCCCCGATAAATCAAGGTTTTACAATAAAAATAGGTAGTGACTTGAAACTGTCAAAGATTGATAAGGAAGAAGATAGAAAGATGAAAAAAATCAAAAAAACAATAGGGTTATTTTTTGCAACCGTGTTTCTGGTAAACATGGTTGCAAGCGGAAATGATGCAAACATCAAAAGAAATAATGATTATGGCATAGAAGTTACGATGTTTAACGCCGGAGGATATAGTGGAGAAGCCAGCCTGGCACAGGGGGATGCATCCGTTATTGATTGCGGTAAAAATCATTATGTGCTGGTTGACACCGGTTTTTCTGGTAAAAGCAGTGAAATGTTTGTTGATTTTTTGTTTGGAAAAGATAAAGGAGAGGGAAGTCTGAAAGCTGCCGCCGATGGCAGAATTTACATTGACGCCGTAATTCTTTCTCACAACCACATGGATCATGTGGGAGGATTTATGACAGACAATCCTGATGAAAACACGTATCAGATATCAGAGGGGGAACTGTTAAGAGCTTTAAATACAAGGGTGCAGAAAGATGAATGCGAGGTTGGAAGCATATATTATTGTGAGTCCGGTCCGCGTAACTACGCCACATTTATAAAGGAATACATAGGAGATATATGCGGTTATGACATACAGATGATGGCTCCGGGAGAGAGAAGAAATATCCGTTGTGAAAATGCATATATTTCAATATTTGGGCCGGCAATTAATAATGTGAATGATTACTATAGTGAGTGGTATGGTGATGAGACTCTTCGTACCTATTATCAAATTTCTGATGGTGGAAAAAGAAATAGCTTTGATGACAGAAAGCTGACGATTAAAAGTAATGGCAGCAAACACATATATAACTTTGGTTCAATGGAAAATAACTGTAGTATGGCGGTAACTGTAACAAATTCTGATAAATCATTTACAGGAGTATTTCTTGGAGATATGTCGGGAACAGCTGTCTTGCAGGCGATAAATAGCAGTTACAGTTGTGCCGGGGATGATGATGAAAAGTGGATTGATTTAAAGTACGGGCAAAATAAAGGATATACATTTTGCAAATATGGACATCATGGACAGGTAAGCATGGATAATGATAAATTTTCTGAAGCATGTGACATATATAACCGATATATCAAGGCATCACAGTATGTTATAACGGCAAATGTGGAGTGTATCAAATCAAAAAGTGAAGAAGACACAGCCGGAACGGAAAGCAGAATTATTAAGACAGGAAATCTGGCTGAAAGATTGATAAGTGCAGATGGTAAAAACAGCAAATTCACGGTATTCAGGCTCGAAAACAGCAAAGAAGAGATACCGGGGAATCATAATAATATAAAATATGCCGCAAGAAGTGTATCGTATGGTTATGATAGTTATGGAAGTTATTGCAGGGTAGATAAATAAAAAATATTTATAATTCTACTTGCTTTTTTTAAAATGTGTGTTATAGTTGATGTAGAACAAAAGATACACAAAGGGAAGAAAGGGTGATAGTTATGAATATAAGCAAATTTACCAAGAAATCCGTTGAAGCACTGCAGCAGTGTGAGAAGATAGCATATGATTATGGAAATCAGGAGATAGATCAGGAGCATCTGCTATATAGTCTTCTTACGGAAGAAGACAGTCTGATACTTAAGCTGATTGAGAAGATGGAGATTCAGAAAGAATACTTTTTGAACCGCGTTGAAGAATATTTAAAAAAGTGCGTTAAGGTACAGGGTGGCGATTTAAGAATCAGCAATGACATGAACAAAGTCCTTATAAATGCTGAGGATGAATCCAAGTCAATGGGAGATGAGTATGTATCGGTTGAGCATATATTCCTTGCGTTGATTAAGTATCCTAACAAGGCGATTAAGGAGATATTCAAGGAATTTGGTATAACAAGGGAGAGATTCTTACAGGCACTGTCAACCATTAGAGGAAATCAGAGAGTTGTAAGTGATAATCCGGAGGATACTTATGACACATTGCAGAAGTTTTCGGTAAATCTTGTTGAAAAAGCAAGGAATCAAAAGCTCGACCCGGTTATAGGGCGGGACAGTGAGATAAGAAATGTAATACGGATACTTTCAAGAAAGACAAAGAATAATCCGGTATTGATAGGTGAGCCCGGTGTCGGCAAGACTGCGGCAGTTGAAGGACTCGCACAGAGAATTGTACGCGGAGATGTACCGGAGGGATTAAAAGATAAGGAACTTTATGCACTTGATATGGGAGCATTAGTTGCAGGAGCCAAGTACAGAGGAGAATTTGAAGAGAGATTAAAGGCACTCCTTGATGAAGTCAAGAAAAGCGAAGGAAGAATCATTCTGTTTATAGATGAACTTCATACAATAGTTGGAGCGGGAAGAACTGAAGGTTCCATGGATGCAGGCAATATGCTAAAACCTATGCTTGCAAGAGGAGAACTCCATTGCATAGGAGCGACGACACTTGATGAATATAGAAAGTATATTGAAAAGGATCCGGCACTTGAGAGAAGATTCCAGCCTGTTATGGTAAATGAGCCGACAGTAGAGGATACTATTTCGATACTTAGGGGATTGAAGGAAAGATACGAAGTATATCACGGTGTAAAGATTACGGATTCAGCTCTGGTATCGGCAGCTACACTGTCAAACAGATATATATCGGACAGATTCTTGCCGGATAAGGCAATCGATTTGGTTGATGAAGCTTGTGCCATGATTAAGACGGAACTTGATTCTATGCCGGCGGAGCTTGATGAGTTGTCAAGAAAAGTAATGCAGATGGAGATAGAGGAAGCTGCTCTAAAAAAAGAAGATGATAAGCTTAGTGTGGAGAGGCTTCAGAATCTGCAGAAAGAACTAGCTGAACTTAAGGATGAACTGAATAACAAAAAAGCACAGTGGGAGAATGAGAAAAATTCTGTATCAAAACTGTCTGAACTCAGGGAAGAGATAGAGCAGATCAATAATGAGATTCAGATAGCACAGAGAGAATATAATCTGGAAAAAGTAGCGGAACTTCAGTATGGCAGGCTTCCGGCACTGACAAAGCAGTTAGAGGAAGAGGAGAACCGCATCAAATCAAAAGAACTTTCTCTTGTACACGAAAGTGTTACGGATGAAGAGATTGCAAGAATTATATCCAGATGGACCGGTATCCCGATTACGAAACTTACTGAATCTGAGAGGAGCAAGACACTTCATCTGGATGATGCACTTCATGAAAGAGTGATAGGACAGGATGAGGCCGTTACACTTGTGACAGAGGCTATCATACGTTCGAAAGCCGGAATAAAGGATCCTACAAAGCCTATTGGTTCATTCCTTTTCCTTGGACCTACAGGAGTCGGAAAGACAGAACTTGCAAAAGCATTGGCACAGAATTTATTCGATAATGAGGCGAATATAGTCAGAATAGACATGAGTGAATATATGGAGAAGCACTCTGTGTCAAGACTGGTAGGAGCACCTCCGGGATATGTTGGTTATGACGAGGGTGGCCAGTTGACGGAAGCAGTAAGACGTAAGCCTTATTCTGTAGTACTCTTTGATGAGGTTGAGAAGGCACATCCGGATGTGTTCAACATATTGCTACAGGTTTTAGATGACGGAAGAATAACGGATTCACAGGGAAGAACGGTTGACTTTAAGAATACAATACTTATTATGACCTCCAACATAGGTTCATCATATCTTCTGGAAGGAATCGACGAGGAAGGACAGATAAAAAAAGAGGCAGGAGACATGGTGATGGAGCAGTTAAAGACACATTTCCGTCCGGAGTTTATCAACAGATTAGATGAAATTATCATGTTTAAGCCGTTGACAAAGGACAATATTAACGGAATTATCAAACTCATGCTTGAGGATGTGAACAGAAGAATTGCGGATAGGGAGATTCGTATTGAACTCAGCGAAAGTGCTGAAAAATATATTACAGAGCATGGTTATGACCCTGTATATGGAGCCAGACCGTTAAAGAGATACCTGCAGAAAAATGTAGAGACACTTGCGGCGAAGCTGATTGTTGCGGGTGAAGTAAGACCCGACGGAGTAATTAAGATAGATGTGTCAGATAAGGGATTATGTGCAGCGGTAGAATAGTATAGATTAGATAATAAAGACCGGTAGCAAATGGAAATCAATCCTTTACTACCGGTTTTTTTATTAGATAGCTCATAGTTTCTGTCCTTACTTGAATTGATTCGTGTGCGGATCGTATACACGTTCAATTGAACGGAGACGTCCGACTATGTCATTGATGTCAACGGAATGTGCCGTACAAAAATCAACAAGGTCATCGTAGTTATCACGAAGTTCTGTGTTGATATAACTGAGTAAGATCATAGGATCTTTTGGTAAACTGCTAGAAGACATAATAATATCCATTCCCTTTCTATTTGTTTAATGAATTGATTATATCATAATAAATTATTTTGTAAAGTCATATAATGTTATAAAAGTGTGATATGGTGAAAAAAATGTATAAAAAAATGATATTTTTTTTCTTTATGGCATTAATATATGCGGTTTGCATGATAATGGAACCACAAAAAAGTGAAGAGACGGCAGAATATAATGTCGAGGAAGAAGAGAAAAATGTTGCATTGACATTTGATGACGGTCCGGGAGAATACACGGACCGGCTGCTGGACGGATTAAAAAAAAGAAATGCGAAGGCAACATTTTTCCTGATAGGAAGAAATGCAAAGGAATATCCTGATGTAGTATATAAAATGGTGAAAAACGGCAATTTGGTAGGTAATCATACTTACAATCATGTCAGATTGAATGAATTGTCAGAAGAAGAAGCATTAAGTGAAATCAATAAAACTAACAATCTGATAACTATACTTACAGGAAAGAGTGTTAAGTATATAAGACCACCATATGGACATTGGAACGATGAAATTGAAAATCAGATAGACATGAAAGAGGTTTTATGGGATGTCGATCCGCGCGACTGGTGCATACTAGATAGTGAAAGTGTTGTAAAACACATAGAAGAAAATGTAAAACCGGGAGATATTATCCTGCTTCATGATATTTTTGAAACTTCTGTAGATGCAGCACTTGAAATTGTAGATATATTGTCGGAACAGGGATATGAGTTTGTTACGGTTGATGAATTATATGGAGAAAAATAGGATATTATGATAGAATAGGTGTGGGATTACCAAAAGAAAGAGATGTGGATATATGGATTTATTTGACTATATGAGAAGTACCAATTTGAAAAAAGAATCTCCTCTTGCTGCACGTATGCGTCCGGAAACTCTTGAGGAAGTAGTGGGGCAGGAGCATATTGTCAGCAAAGATAAAATGCTATACAGAGCAATTAAGGCTGATAAACTGAGTTCTGTTATATTCTACGGACCGCCTGGTACAGGAAAGACAACTCTTGCAAAAGTGATAGCAAATACTACAAGTGCAGAATTTAAACAAATCAATGCGACGACATCAGGAAAAAAGGATATGGAGGAAGTGATAGCCGGCGCAAAGGATAATATTGGAATGTACGGCAAAAAAACCATATTATTTGTTGATGAGATACACAGATTTAATAAAGGGCAGCAGGACTTTCTGCTTCCATATGTGGAAGACGGGACCATTATTCTCATAGGAGCAACCACGGAAAATCCGTATTTTGAAGTAAACAATGCGTTGATTTCGAGGTCTGTAATATTTGAATTGAAGGAATTAGCCGGTGGGGATATTAAAAAGATACTCACAAGAGCTTTGAAATCTGAAGAAAAGGGGCTTGGGGCGTATGGTGCAGAGATTGATGATGAGGCACTAGAATTTCTTGCAGATGTGTCCGGGGGAGATGCCAGAAAAGCACTTAATGCGCTGGAACTCGGTGTTCTGACTACTGAAAGGAGTGAAGACGGAATCATACATATTACCGTGGAAATTGCTCAGGAGTGTATACAGAGAAGAAATGTCAAATATGATAAAGATGGTGATAATCATTATGATACCATATCTGCATTTATAAAAAGTATGAGAGGCTCTGATCCGGATGCAGCAGTGTATTATCTTGCAAGAATGTTACGTGCGGGTGAGAGTGTTGATTTTATAGCAAGGAGAATTATGATATGTGCGGCAGAGGATGTGGGACTTGCTGACACCAATGCATTAAGGGTGGCAGTGGCGGCAGCAGATGCTGTACACAGGCTGGGAATGCCGGAAGCAAGGATTCCTTTGGCAGAAGCAGCTATTTATGTTGCCTGCAGTCCTAAAAGTAATGCAGCCTACGTAGCTGTGGACAGGGCACTGGCATATGTAGAGAGCCATGAGAATTATAATATTCCGGGACATTTGAGGGATTCTCATTACAAGGGGGCTGCAAAGCTTGGAAGAGGTATAGGATACCAATATGCGCATGATTATGAAGAACACTATGTTAAGCAGCAGTATCTTCCGGAAGAAGTCAGGGAAGTGTTTTATGAAGCTGGTGAATTGGGGGAAGAAAAAGAAAGAGCGGACAGAATAAAGAGATTAAGAGAAAGATAGACTGTGTACCCGGCAAAAACTGCCGGGTTCGACAAGTTTCGATAAATTCCGACATATAATAAGATGAATAAAAAATATAATACATGTATTGACAAAATATTTTGTTGTGTTATAATGAAAAATGTTCTAAGGGTGGTGAGATAATAAAATAATAATAAAGGGGGCATGACGTAATATATTAAGTGCAAAAGATTATTTTACGTTCTTAGATACGGCTCGTATCATTTTCCAAATTACAGATTATATAGAAAGGCATAGGGAATATTATTATGAAGAAAAGATTAGCAGCGATTTGTTTGGTTGGAGCATTAAGTTTATCGTCATTTGCAGGTGTGACAAATGTATATGCACAGGATGATGCAGTTATTAGTACATATGAGACAGCAATAAATGTACCTGAAAAGTATACATATCAATTGACAGAAGAAGAGCAGGCAGTATTGGAACAGGCAAAGCTGGCTGATGGTAAGGAAGCAGCAGAGTTGCTGAATAGCATAAATAATGACATAGCATTTGCCGTAGCGGTAGAAAGTCTTCTGGATGTTTATTTTGAAGATGATGCACATATTAGTGAGAAATATGATGAGTTCAAGTCGGGTATAGGCGAAAAAGCAGCCGGAATTATCACAGATTACGAGGAAGCACTTAATGAAAGACTGCTTTCGGATAAATTTTATTATTATACGGACACTGTATTGGTTAAATTTGACACGTCTGTGGATAATCAGGATATAGAGAGCACAATTCAGTCTGTATCCGGAAACGGTAAGATTGTATTCGACCCTCTTGCGCTGATATCAGAAGGAACAACGGAAGAAAATATTTTGGAAGTTATGGAAAAAACTCAGAAGATAGCGATGGTGAATCTGAAAAAAGGTCAGAGTGTTGATAAAGCAATCCGGTTGTATTCACAGATGAATGGAGTAAAAAGCGCAGAACGCATCAGCAAATATGTAACGGCTGACAGATGTCTGGGTTATAGTGGCTCTTCAGAGTATAATATAGCTGTCAATAAAACAGTTAATATAATTTATACATTGAACAGGATTGAACCTACAGATATTGTATGGTCAAGCAGTGACCCTGAGATTGTATCCGTAAATCAGGACGGACAGATTACAGGTATTAAAGAGGGTACAGCGACTGTTAGTGCTTCTTACGCACCTGAACAGCCTGCATGTGATGTTATTACAGTATCTTTCACAGTAAATGTGCAGGGAGAAAAAGAAACCTTAGAGTGTAATAGCAAAACGTATAAATCAAATGACAGGATGAAATTCAATAACCGTTTGATTTCATCATATTCACAGATGAAAAAAGTTGCGAAAGCTTATAAGACCTCGAAAAAATATAATGCTAAAATATATAAGAAAATGAAGACATACGACAAGAATTACTTCAAAAAGAAATGTCTGGTTATCAACAGCGTTTCATTGAAAAAAGGACAGAGCTTGAAGATATCGTCAGCAGAAAGCAGTATAAATGACAATGGAAAAACTACCATTGACATTATTACTAAGATAACCGGAAAGGTGAAATCTTCAAAATCGACAGAGAAAGTACAATGTTTTGTTGAACTGCCAAAATCAGTTGCAAAAAATTGTGATAACGTAAGATTTGATTAAAAGATTATAACACACATTATGGAAAAGATTACCTTAGGGTAGTCTTTTTCTATTAAATAATCACAAATGTAACAATAGCATTGTTGTTTTTTAATTCAAAATATGTTATGATTTAGTTTAGCAAATAATGTACGATGAGGTTTAACTGTGAAAGAATTAATAGGAAAATTGTCCAGAGGTGTAATTGAATATGATTTGCCAATCGTTGAGACTTCGGTATCAGAGATTGAAAAGATAATTACTTCAAATGCTGATGAAGAAGGGGCATTTTCTGTTTTTAGTGAAAATGATGCACGACTTAAAGGAATTGTCTACTCGACTTCTGAGAAAGTTATTATTGAGAATGATACGTTTAGCGGATTGGATAATATAGTCCGTTACAGGGTGAAGACTCAGAATTGTGAAGATGGCGCAAAGATAGAAGGGTATTTTAATGTCGTCACGAATGGAGGAGAGGTTGTTATACCGTACGAGTTTACGGTAAAGGATAGTGTTATCAAAAGCTACGACGGCGAGGTAGAGAATCTGTTTCATTTTACCAATCTTGTAAGGTCGAGCTATGAGGAAGCTGTCAGGATTTTTAAAGATGAGAAATTCAGCAGATATCTTTTGAAGGACAATCTCACTTATCAGGCGTTGTATGAGGGGCTTAACGACAGCCAGAGCACGGATATAGCACTGGAAGAGTTTTTGATTGGAATCAATAAAAAGCAGAGAGTAACGTTTACCATAGATGATGAGAACAGAGAGTACGATTCGCTTGAAAAGGATTATGGAGATATAATTCTTGTTTCAAAAGACGGATGGGGATATGCTGAGATAGATGTTCGTATAGACGGAGATTTTATCAGGGGGCAAAAGAAGAAGATTACGACGGAAGAATTTGCCGGGAACAATTATGAATATAATTTTTCTATAAGTATTGACCGTCTCCATAAGGGGATGAACTATGGAAGGATAATATTCAGCACTACTTTCCAGACGTTAGAATGTAACATTTCTGTTGAGAACGGTAATTATTCAAATCTTGAGAATATGGAGAGAAATCTGTGCACCTGCAAACTTACTGACATGTATCTTAAGTTCAGAATGAGAAGATATAGCGTAAATGAGTGGGCGGATGATTCGTTGCATGCGATAGAGCGTATGCGTGGATTTGATGATAATTCTAATTTTATCAAACTTGTTCAGGCACAGATATATCTTTCAAGAAGTATGGATGAGCAGGCAGGATGGCTTTTGGGAAATGTTGCAAAGGACATTCTGGATGAGAGAGAGACAGACATAGAATTATATGCATATTATCTGTATATCAGGTCATTGCAAAAGAGAAATCCTGAGATGACTGAGGATGTGCTGAGAAAAGTAAAGCATTACTATGAAAATGGTTATGATTCGTGGAGACTTTTATGGATATTGCTTTATCTCGACAATTCATACGAGAACAATAAGAGCCTTAAGATTGCGAGAATAAAGGAACAGTACAATAAGGGATGCAGAAGTCCGCTTATGTATTTTGAAGCGTTGAACGCTTTCAGCCGTCAGCCGATGTTATTGAGAGTTATCAATGATTTTGAACTTCAGGTACTCAATTTTGGATGCAAATATGAAGGAATCAGCAACAGGCTTGCTTCACAGATTTCGGATGTTGCCGCTACAGAAAAGAAATTCAAACCATTGCTGTTTAATGTACTCACAACATTGTATGATAATTTCCAGGATAAGGAAATACTGACGACTATATGCAGCATGCTGATAAAAGGAAACAAAACCGATAAAAAGTATTATAAATGGTTTAAACTGGGAATAGAACATGATGTAAGACTTGCAAAACTTTATGAGTATTATATCTTTACGATGGATGAAGAGAGCGAAGTTGTATTTCCGGAGAGACTGCTGATGTATTTTTTAAACAACAGCGAGTCGTTGATGGATAAGCGTGAGATATTATATGCAAATATTGTAAATAATAAGCTGGATATGCCGGAAATATACCGTAAGTATGAGAACAGCATAGAAAAGTTTGCGTTGGAACAGATTGACAAAGGAAGGATTAATGAGAATCTTGCAGTCATATATGAGGGCGTTCTCAGAGAGAGTCTGATTAATGAAGATCTTGGACGAAAGCTCGTACCACTTATGAACACATATAAGGTTGAATGTTTTAACGAAAATGTATATGAAATCATAGTAATCCATAAAGAGATGACGGGTGAGAGACATTATGCCATTCATAAAGGACAGGCATATATTCAGATATATACGGAAGATGCAGCGATAGTATTTGTAGATAAAGAGAAAAACAGATACTCGAAGACGATTAATTATACTTTGAAACATGTATACAGTGCTCCGGATTATATGAAATTATGTGCTAAGATGGATATTAAAGATGTAAATCTTATGGCAAATATGTCAGAAGGAGTTATCAAGTATCACAGTGATGCTGTAAAACCAGTTCAATTGTTTAAAAATATGATGGAGTGCGTCGAATTCAGACCTAATTTTAAATATATCATAATGCGGGATGTGATAGATTTTTATTACAACAATTATGATGGGGACGAACTGGACAGATACCTTCTTGAAATCAACAAAGAGTATCTCACGGATGAGACGAGAAAAAAGGTTGCCGAATTAATGCTGCTCAGGGGTGTTGATGATAAGATAGAAGAATATATTTCCGAAGTGGGTATAGAGAATCTTAGTGCAAGAAAGCTGATGAAGTATTGCATGAGACGGTTTTTCGACGAAGATATGCCGGGGAAAGATGAACATATACTAAACATATGTATATATGTTTTTAAGAGAGGAAAGTATAATCAGAAGATTTTAGAATATTTAAGCAGGTATTACAATGGAACAACAAAAGAGATGCTCGATATTTGGAGAATAGGACGTGAGTACGGCTGTTCAGACAGAGAGTTTGAAGAGAGGATAATTGCGCAGATACTGTTTACAAGAACGCATTTAAGCAGTATTGCAGATGTCTTTGATTCCTATTATACAAATGGGGCATCGGATGAAGTTAAAAAAGCTTATCTGTTTTACGAGGCATATACATATATTGTGAAGGAGCTGCCGGTGGCCGACAGTGTGTTCAAATATTATAAAAATGAATTTGATAACGGTAATGACCTGAACAATTTGTGTAAGACGGCATTTGTAAAGTACTATTCACAAAACGATGCAGACGGGGAAATATTACAGATATGCAGCAGGCTGATAAAGGATTTGGTTTATTCAAATATAATATTTGATTTTTATAAAGAATATAAGGGCAAATTCGAACTTCCTCCTGAAGTACTTGAAAGCATTGTGGTTGAGTACAGGGCGCGTCCGGATCAAAAGGTGAAGTTTGTGTATGTGATTGCTGACAATGGAAAGACAGAAGGAAATTATGTTACCGAAAACATGAATCAGGTGTTTAAGGGAATATATACGAAAAAAATCATGTTATTCTGTGCGGAACATTTGATGTATTACATAACTGAAGAAGACGTAACAGATGCTGAGCTCACGGAGAGTAAGGAATATAGTATTGATATGAACCTTATGGAGACAGATACGACGAGATATTCTAAGCTGAATGAGATATTGATATGCAAAGAATTAAAAGAAGAGTCTACCATAAAGGGCCTGATGGATGAGTATTATGTTGAAAAACAACTGACAGACAGATTATTTTAAGAATTGTCATATGAAAGGAGATGGCATCAGTGGATAAAAATGTGTTGACGGCAGCGATAGATTTTTCGGAAGATTACAGTCAGATTTGCTACTTTGACGGCCTGATGAAAGAACCTGAATCTATGGGTGTTATGCATAGTGATAAGCATTTTCTGATACCATCTGTTTTGTGGTTTGATGACAGCGGCAGGCGCTGCTGTTATGGACAGGAAGCCGAAAAATGCTCAAAGACAGGAAAGGGAACGACAGTAAGAAATTTTATAAAATTATTTGACAATGATGAAAAAGTTGATGTCAGTGGCAAAGAGTATGAGGCAAAAGAAATTATAGAGAGATATTTCACATTGATATTCAGAGCCATACGTGAAAATAAAGAAAGAGCAGTACCGGCATATATTGCTGTCACAGTGGACAAGATGAACTCTGCATTTGCCGAACTGTTATATGATATATTGGAGAAATGCGGATACGGCAGAAACAAAGCCACTGTCATAAGTCATAGTGAGAGTTTTTTATATTATGCTTTATCAAGAGAAAAAGAACTGTTAATGAATGATGTGGCGATGTTTGATTTTAACAGCAGGCATTTTTATTATAAGAAATTTGGGATATTGAGAAACAGAAAACCGCAGCTCATTGATACCGTTGAGAGAGACTTTTCGGACGATATCACCTACGATATGCTGAAAGAAAAAGAAGGAAAAGAAAAAGCTGATGAATTGTTTTTCAATTTCCTGCAGGCAGAATTCAAGAATCATGTAGTGTCTGCCGTATATCTTACGGGAGCCGGTTTTTATGAAGAGTGGATGGCAAAATCACTAGATTTTATATGTACAAGACGCAGGGTTTTCAAAGGATATAATCTATATGTTAAGGGTGCTTGTTACGCAGCGATGGAAAAAGCGGGACAGATAGAATACAAAGATATGATATTTAAGTGCAGCGGAAGGACCATACTTGACGTGAAGCTGGTTGTTGATAATCATGGAAGGCAGGAGAATATAGAGCTTTCAAAAGCCGGAAGCAACTGGTATGAAGCGGGTGCAAAAGCAGATTGCATCACGGACGGAGATGAAAACGTAGAATTTATAATAGAATCACCTGTATCCGGTATTCAAAAAAAATGCTTCATTGATATCAGTGATTTTCCGGACAGACCTCCAAAGACAACAAGGATAGGAATTACGACAGGATATATAAATGAAAACCAATTGTGCATAAGTGTTGAAGATAAAGGATTTGGTGATTTTTACCAGTCATCAGGACTTGTCAAAAGACAGGTTATAGATGTCTCTGAATATTTATAGCATTTTTTATAGAAGGGATGACATAAAAATGAGCGGATTGAGGTTGTGCAGTCAAAAGGCGGAACGGCCATACCATATTGATGAATTGAATATTAATATTTATTCTATTGAAGAGCTTGCGTATTATCTGTACAATAACGTGTATTTTATCAATAAAGATTTTTTTAATGCAAGACTGACGGAGTACATAAAGACAGAACTTGCACTTCCGGAAGTAGCAGCAAAGCTTGAAAAATGTATTAAATTTGGGAGTCCGTATTCAGAATTTATTATGATAATCGTGAGGGCTGCGGATTATTATACTGATGAGCAGATAAAAGATTTAGAGTATACACTTGAAAAAATAGGTGATAAATCAGTTGATGAGAGGATACTTCTCAGAGCAGAATATTTTATGAAAAATAAAAGATATTCAGGCGCAATTAATCTGTATAAAAGCATTATTAACAGTAAGAATACAAGAATTACCCCGGATATATTATGGCAGGTGTGGACGAATATCGGGATAATATATGTAAAGAGGTTTGATTACACAAGTGCTGCCGTAAGATTTGAAAAGGCGTACAGTTATAAGAGCGATGAGCAGACTGCGGAATATATTGTAATGGCATATATTCTGGCCGGGGAAAAAGATAAGGCGGCAAAGAGTGCTAATGAGTATGGCGTATCTGATGAGAAACTGGAAAGAATCAGGCTTAGAATACGCGAATTAAAGGATGATATAAAGCAGTCCGGAGAATATATGGAATTTTGCAGAAGCATATCATTTAGTGGAAACATTAATCTGGATGAGTATTACGCAAAGCTACAGGATCAGATAGATTCGTGGAAGAGAGAATACAGAGAGGAAATGACATAACAATGCGATTTTTTAATAAAAAGGAAAAAATATCCATTGATGAACTTCCTGTAGAGCAGAATGAAAACGAAGAAGCAGACATCGATACCGTACAGGAAGAGATGTTTCACAAAGATTATCTTATTGCGGCAAATCCGTCGAAAAGAAAACAATTTGTAGAAGGGTGCTGCAGCCAGATTATCGAAGCAGAAAAACGAATAGAAGAAGTAAAACAGGAATACAGATATATCAATTCATATATTTCAGATGTCAGAATCATAGACGGTTTACAGCCCCAACAAAGAGTACTTGTAGAAAATGAGGCAAAAAGAATCATAGTGTTTCATAACGACAGAGAAGAATACGGACGAAGTAAGAGTAAAATATCATACCGTCAATACAATCAGATAGTTGAGAATGAAGAAGAAATGAAAAAACTGATAAAAGTGTTAGAAGCTGACGAGGAGTATTGCGGGAAAGTCAGGACCGATATGAGATACCTTGAAGGTGAAAAAATGGGACTTAAGATGGAGCATAATGAGCTTGAGCTAAGGCTTGAAGCTATGACAAAGCTTGGGAAGATTTCACTTTTAGCTCTGGCAGTACTGCTATTTGCAATATGGGTTTATTATTACAGGACAGGCATGGATGTGGCGAATATGTTATATGCGGTGGTGGCACTTGGAATTGTACTGGTTATTATTATATTTACGATACACCAGAATTCACTCAAGGAATTAAAATATAACGAAGCGCGTATGAACAGGGCTATATCATTACTGAATAAAATCAAGCTGAAGTATGTTAATGTAGCTTCACGTCTTGAATACATGTATGATAAGTACGAAATAAAAAGCTCGAGACAACTGGTAAAAATATGGAACGAGTATGTAAAAGAAGAAAAGAACAGAGAAATATACAAAAAGACATCGGAGAAGCTCCTCGAGTCAGAAGAAAAACTGGTGGTCATACTGGGACAATACGGTGTAAAGGATGCAGAAATCTGGCTTTCAGAGACAGATGCACTGGTTGACAGAAACAGATTGAAGGAATTGGAGCAAAAACTTGAAAAGCGACGCGACAGAATCAAGGCAACATTGGATTACAATATGGATGTTGTTGAAAAATCAAAGGCTTCAATCAAAGAACTTATAATGAGAAATAAAAGATATGCAAGAGAGATTATGGATATCGTTGACAGTTACCACATAGAGTAAACCACCTACTTTTTAGTATGGTGGTTACAGTGGTCACATTGGGAAGAATTGCAGGAGCAGTTCTTCCCACATTTATTATTCCTGATTATAAACAGGAGATCAGTGATTATAACAGCGATTATGACAATTGTAAGAATAACATCCCAGTAATTCATTACGTCCTCATATCCTTTCTATAAAAGACTACAGTGTAAAAATCAAATGTATAATAAATGCACAAATCCAGGCTATAATACACTGCCAAAATACCAGAAATACAGCCCATTTGGCTCCGAGCTCGCGTTTTATAGAGGCGATGGCAGCAACACAAGGCGTATACAGTAAAGAGAAAACCAAAAGTGATGCAGCGGCAGCAGAAGACATATGCATTGCTACATTTTCTCCAAACAATATTTCAAGAGTTGACACAACACTTTCTTTTGCCATAAATCCACTTATAAGCGAAGTGCATATCCTCCAGTCACCAAGTCCAATAGGCTTCATAACAGGTGCGAATAATCCGGCAATCATTGCGAGAATACTGTTCCCGTGATGTTCTACAAGATTAAAATGCCAGTCAAAACTCTGTAACAGCCATATACATATAGTTGCCATTAAAATGACGGTAAATGCTCTCGTAAGAAAATCTTTTGCCTTTTCCCACAGCAGCTGGAAAACATTGCGTGCACCCGGCATACGGTAGTTTGGAAGCTCCATTACAAAAGGAACGGCTTCGCCTTTAAAAACAGAATTCTTAAACAGCAGAGCGACAAGCAGTCCGGTCAAAACACCCAGTGCATACAATCCGGTCATAATGAGTCCCTTATGCTCCGGGAAGAACGCATTTACAAAAAATGCGTAAATCGGAAGTTTTGCGGTACAACTCATAAACGGTGTAAGCAGAATTGTCATTTTACGGTCGCGTTCACTTGGCAGGGTTCTAGTTGACATCACTGCTGGCACAGTACAGCCGAAGCCAATTAACAAAGGCACGATACTTCTTCCGGACAGACCTATTTTTCGTAACAGTTTATCCATAAAGAATGCAACACGGGCGATATAGCCGCTGTCTTCTAAAAGAGACAGGAAGAAAAACAATGTTACAATGATAGGTAAAAAACTTAATACGCTTCCGACTCCTGAAAAAATACCATCTATAATCAGACCGTGGATAACAGGGTTGACATGTACAGATGTAAGAGCATCATCTGAAATCCTGGTCAGTTTGTCAATTCCGTTTTCAAGTATGCCCTGCAAAAATCCGCCTATAACATTAAATGTAAGGAAGAACACCGATGCCATTATAAGGAAAAAAATCGGAATAGCCGTCCATTTACCGGTAAGGATTTTATCTATCTTTTCACTGCGGATGCTTTCTTTGCTCTGTTTTGGTTTTGTAACAGTCTGGCGGCACACTTTTTCTATAAAAGAAAAACGCATATCTGCGATTGCCGCACTTCTGTCGAGTCCGCGTTCCTTTTCCATCTGGATAACAATATGTTCAATCATTTCTATCTCGTTAGGTTCAAGCATCAGTTGAGACAGAATGAGTGAATCACCTTCAACAATCTTGCTCGCTGCAAATTGAATCGGAATACCGGCTTTTATGGCATGGTCTTCTATAAGGTGGGAAATGCCGTGAAGACAGCGGTGTACGGCACCTCCGTGTTCACTTTCACTGCAATAATCCTGTCTTATAGGTTTTTCCTGATAGTAGGCGACATGAATGGCATGTTCTATCAGCTCGTTAATACCTTGGTTTTTTGCAGCTGAAATCGGTACTACCGGTACGCCAAGCAGGGATTCAAGAGTATTGACATCCACAGTGCCTGCGTTGACAGTTATTTCATCCATCATATTTAATGTAACAACCATTGGCACATCCATTTCCAAAAGCTGCATTGTAAGATAAAGATTTCGTTCAATATTTGTAGCATCCACGATATTGATGATAGCCTTAGGCTTTTCGTTTAAAACAAAGTTACGGGATACAATTTCTTCACTGCTGTAAGGTGACATGGAGTAAATTCCCGGAAGATCTGTAACCAGAGTCTCGGGATGTCCCTTAATCGAGCCGTCTTTCCGGTCTACGGTAACACCCGGGAAGTTACCGACATGCTGGTTTGCGCCGGTAAGCTGATTAAAAAGAGTAGTCTTTCCACAGTTCTGATTTCCCACCAGTGCAAATGTAAGTGTAGTTCCCTCAGGGAGTGGATTACCGCTGCCGGCAGGATGAAACTTTCCACCTTCGCCGAGTCCCGGATGTGGAAGCTTTTTAGTGCGTTTTATCACATTTGTCTGTGAAGATTTGGCATCTGCCGGTTCTATATGAATCTGCTTTGCATCAGACATGCGTAAAGTAAGTTTATAACCGTGAATTGACAGTTCAAGGGGATCGCCCATAGGTGCATATTTTATAAGTGTAACTTCTGCACCGGGTATGACTCCCATGTCAAGGAAATGCTGTCTTAAGCTTCCCTGACCTCCGACTTCGCGTATAATGGCGGATTCGCCTATTTTTAATTCGTTTAGTGTCATTATAGATTTCCTCGTTTCCTGCTCACTGATTATAGGTGCAGCAACCTGATTCATCAGTGATTTTATCTTGTGCTATTATACAGTAAATGATAAAAATTATCAATATATGCCTGATATATGTCATCATATTCCATCACTATGGGGGACAAAGAATCATAGAAGTCTTGACAAATGCGGCTTCTCAAATTAAACTAGTACATGGAAAAATATTCAAAAAAATAAGTAAAAGAACAGATAAATGGAGATTATTTATGAATAAAGAATTGGAGAAAAATTATAATCCCGGGGAAATAGAGCAGAAACTCTATGATAAGTGGGAAGAAAAAAAATATTTTCATGTAGAGGCAGACAGAAGTAAGAAGCCGTTTACCATAGTGATGCCGCCACCGAATATTACCGGCCAGCTTCATATGGGACACGCTCTTGATAATACATTACAGGATATTCTTATAAGATATAAGAGGATGCAGGGCTTTGCAGCATTGTGGCTTCCGGGTACAGACCACGCGTCCATCGCAACAGAAGCGAAGATTGTAGAGAAGATGCGTGAAGAAGGCATTACTAAGGAAGATATCGGACGTGAGAAGTTTTTGGAGAGAGCATGGGAATGGAAAAAACAGTACGGTGGCAGAATAGTTGCCCAGCTGAAAAAAATCGGTTCTTCATGTGATTGGGACAGAGAGAGATTTACGATGGACGAAGGCTGTAATAAGGCAGTTAAAGAAGTATTTGTAAATCTTTATAATAAAGGATTGATATACAGAGGAGAGAGAATCATCAACTGGTGTCCGAAGTGTCTTACATCCATTTCTGATGCTGAAGTTGAATACGAAGATCAGGCAGGACATTTCTGGCATTTACGTTACCCTCTCAAGGATGGAAGCGGATATATCAATCTTGCAACTACAAGACCGGAGACATTGCTTGGAGATACGGCAGTAGCTGTTAATCCTAATGATGACAGATATAAGGATATGGTTGGCAAGATGCTGATTCTTCCGATTGTACACAGAGAGATACCAATCGTTGCAGACGATTATGTAGATATGGAATTTGGTACAGGTGTGGTTAAGATTACGCCGGCCCATGACCCGAATGACTTTGAAGTGGGATTACGACATAACCTTGAAGTAATCAACGTGCTGACAGAGGATGCAAAGATTACTGAAGATTATCCTCAGTATGCCGGCATGGACAGATATGAGGCAAGAAAAGCGATTGTAAAAGATCTTGAAGCTGAGGGTGCATTGGTTAAGATTGAGGACTACAGTCATAATGTAGGAACATGTTACAGATGTCATACAACTGTTGAGCCGAGAGTTTCTAAGCAGTGGTTTGTAAAGATGCAGCCTCTTGCAGAGCCTGCCATAAAAGCTGTAAAAGACGGCAGGACAAAGTTCGTGCCTGAGCATTTTGATAAAACATATTTCCATTGGATGGAGAGTATCAAAGACTGGTGTATTTCAAGACAGTTGTGGTGGGGACACAGAATCCCTGCATTCTATTGTGATGACTGTGGAGAGATGATTGTTACAAAGGAAGAGACCTGCAAGTGTCCTAAGTGTGGAAAAGAGATGAGGCAGGATCCAGATACACTGGATACATGGTTCTCGTCTGCGTTGTGGCCGTTCTCTACACTTGGATGGCCGGAGAAGACAGAAGAACTTGATTATTTCTATCCGACAACCACCCTTGTAACAGGATATGATATTATCTTTTTCTGGGTAAGCAGAATGATATTCAGCGGTTTAGAGCATATGGGAGATGTTCCGTTTGATACGGTTCTGATACATGGTCTTGTGAGAGACTCGTTAGGCAGAAAGATGAGTAAATCATTAGGAAATGGTATTGACCCGCTCGAGGTTATTGATAAATATGGTGCTGATGCATTAAGATTTACGCTGATTACGGGAAATGCACCGGGAAATGATATGCGTTTCTACTGGGAAAAAGTAGAGGCGAGCCGTAATTTTGCAAATAAGGTATGGAATGCATCAAGATTTATCATGATGAACATGCCTGAGGAGTCAATAAAAGAAGTTGACGTAACTGATTTGACCGATGCGGACAGATGGATACTTTCCAAGGTTAATACGTTGGTAAAAGAAGTTACGGAGAACCTTGATAAATATGAGATAGGTGTAGCTGCAGCTAAATTATACGATTTCATCTGGGAAGAATTCTGTGACTGGTATATAGAAATGGTGAAACCACGTCTTTACAATGCAGAAGACACAACCAGAGATGCTGCTCTGTATACATTAAAAGAGGTACTTACAATTTCGTTAAAGCTGTTACATCCATACATGCCTTTTGTAACGGAAGAGATATTCTGCACACTTCAGTCAGAGGAAGAATCAATTATGATTTCAGACTGGCCTCAGTACAGTGAGGAACGCAGTTTTCCGGTAGAGGAGGAGAGTGTAGAGATAATCAAGGAAGCGGTAAGAGGTATCAGAAATACAAGAGCAGGAATGAATGTTCCGCCTTCAAGAAAAGCGATGGTATACGTTGTATCTGATTCTGATAAGATTCAAAAGATTTTTGAGGATGGAAAGGTATTCTTCGCGACACTGTCTTATGCGAGTGAAGTAATTATACAGAAAGATAAGACAGGTATTTCGGATGATGCGGTATCGACGGTGATTGCAGGTGCAACCATTTATATGCCGTTTGCTGAATTAGTAGATATTGATAAAGAGATAGAAAGACTGAAAAAAGAAGAAGAGAAACTTCACAAAGAACTTGCCCGCGTAAACGGAATGCTTTCAAATGAAAAGTTCATTAGCAAAGCACCGGAAGCTAAGATTAATGAAGAAAAAGAGAAAAAAGCAAAGTACGAGACGATGATGGAACAGGTTCAGGCACAGCTCTTACATCTTCAAAAATAATTAAGCAGCACAGCAGGCATATCCATTGAGGGTATGCCTGCTAAAGGTTAAAGGAGGATATGAATGTTTAGGGATTTAATCGAGCTTGTGTATGTTCAAAAATATAAAATTCTTTCTTCAGTATTTGCAATAATTGCAATTGTATTAATTGCGCGTTCGGCCTACGTGCTGGTTGGATTAAATGATTGCAAAACATTGGATGAATTAAGCATTAATACCCTTAGAAGCGGACAATGCGTCAAGGATGAGGTATCATATACCTATGGTGACATAGCTGCGTGGGTAACCGGTGCGGAGCAGGTGTATACATATGTATTGGATATCGGTGGTAAGCATGACCAGTTTATAAATGTTCTGATGACAAAAAAAGCTGACATGGCGGGAAAAATTATTTTTGATGATTTGACAAAGATGATTCCGGGCTACTATGAGGAGAGATACTCAAATAAATCCGTAAAGTTTTATGGAATTGTAGAGAGAACGGACAAATCAAAGTTCCCATATAGTTTCTATACTAATGTATTCGGAGAGACCGTTAAGGAAATCAAATCGCATGTATCTACGGATTACCAGATACGTGTAATTGAACCGGAGACTTACAGGAATAATATTATTATTGGTGTATTTTTACTTCTCGTTGCGGGTATTATAATTATATACGAAAAAATACATGATAAAGCACTGCCTGATTCAGAAGTGAAAGAGGTTAATAATAACAATCCTGTCAGAAAAAAGAAGATAAAAGGTCCATTTTCAAAAGGACTTGCCGGAAACTCACAGATTTTAAGTGTTACTATAAGTGATGAAGAAGGTTATGTCAAAGTTCAGGACATTGATGTCATTGAAGCATTGACCGGATGCTTAGATAAAACTGTTGAGTATGTCGACGGGGGAACTACAGAGGGAGATTACTACAAACTAGAGTTTGAACTGGATGATTGCACATATTATACATTCTGGCTGTATGATGATTATCTGGTAAAATATATGGGCGGTTATTATAAAATCACGCAGGATGCGTATGATGATATTTTGACTGCGATAGAAGGAGCAATGAAAAGAATATAAAATAAAAAGTAGGTGAAAGAAATGCTTAATATATACAGAACTGATGAATCTATTCTACATAAATTAAATGACTATGAGGATGGAGCATGGATTCAGCTTGTCAATCCCAGCAGGACAGAGATTGCAACGATAGAAGAAAAATTTGATATAGAAGTCAATGATGTGTCGGCCGCATTGGATGAAGAGGAAAGTTCACGTATCAGTCTGGAAGATGGTTATACATTAATTCTTGTGGATATACCCACTCCCGAAGTGAGACACGAAAAAACAATGTATACTACAATTCCCTTAGGTATTATATTAACGCAGGATGTCATTATTACAATATGCAGGGAATCAACACCTATTCTTGAATATTTTGTCAATAACAGAGTCAGGGAATTCAGTACTAAAAAGAGGATGAGGTTTATTTATCAGATATTATTCCGTTCGGCAGCACTTTACCAGACAAACCTTAGAATCATCGATAAAAAGAGAACGGTTATAGAAGAGAGAGCAGATGGGGATACGAGAGATGTCGACCTGATTGAGCTTCACGAATTGGAATCCACACTCGTATACTTTGCAACATCATTAAGGGCAAATATTGTGGTGCTGGAACGCTTGAAACGATATAAGAGGCTGGAACAGTATTCTGAAGATGTTGAGCTTCTCGAAGATGTTACCGTAGAGTATCAGCAGGCTATTGAGATGACGGCGATATACAGAGATATCATTGACGGTACCAGAGAGCTGTTATCATCAGTAATTGACAACAGATTGAATAACGTGATGAAATATCTTACATCGATTACCGTTGTTATGGCTATACCGACCATTATATCGGGAATATATGGTATGAATGTCGCTTCGAAATGGATGCCGTTATCAACTACACCATATGGTTTTGGAATTATATGTCTCATTATATTGGTGCTTTGCTTATTTACTGTGATTATATTAAGAAAACTGAAGATGTTGTAGAAAGGGATACAAAGATGAATAATATAGTATCAAAATTATTAATATACGGAGACATGCCTGAGGATTCTATACTCATGAGACTGTCAGATGTCTGTCGTCAGGTGAAATCAGGAAACTATGACAGAGACGAGCTGGTGTCGGTTGTATACAGACAGATTAAAAAATTACTGATTATTGCGACGGACTATGGATTTGATGATAATTTATGGCATAATTACCTTACTTTTCTGCTGATGACAGATGAGAATCCTTTCAGCATAACCTGTGAGAAAACAGGTGCGCAGGATGGAAGCGTCAATTATTTTGCAAAGAGCGACTTTAAAGAGTTTAAAAAATTATTTGACTATTCTTTTGATGTTATAGAAGATGCACTTTTGATAGATTGTTTTAGCAGAATTTCTGACTATAAGGCAATCGGAAAGCCTGAACTGATGTATAACAAAAATGTCAGTGAGAAAGTGAGAGAATTTAGTAAAAAGCTTGAAACTTCAAAGGATGAGAATGAGTTCTTTGAAGTGGTTACGGAATTTTACAGGCAGTATGGTGTGGGAATGTTTGGTCTTAATAAGGCTTTCAGAATCACATCGGTAAATGACGGTAAAGAATTGATTTTCAATCCTATTAACAACATGGACAGAGTGGTTCTTGATGACCTGATTGGATATGAAATCCAGAAAAAGAAATTAATAGATAATACAGAGGCATTCGTAGAAGGTAAAAAAGCCAACAATGTGCTTTTGTTTGGTGACAGCGGAACAGGAAAATCAACGAGTATAAAGGCTATTGTAAATGAGTATTACGACAGAGGCCTTCGGATGATAGAAATATATAAGCATCAGTTTAAGGATTTGGCAAATGTAATTGCAAGCATTAAAAACAGAAATTATAAATTCATTATTTATATGGATGATTTGTCTTTTGAAGAATTTGAGATAGAATACAAATTTTTAAAAGCTGTTATAGAAGGCGGAGTGGAGACAAAGCCGGATAATGTGCTCATTTACGCGACATCAAACAGAAGACATTTGATAAAAGAGACATGGAATGACAGAAATGACATGGAGACAGATGCCGGAATCCACAGGTCGGATACGATTGAAGAAAAGCTGTCCCTCGTCAACAGATTCGGTGTTACAATCAATTATTCAAAACCAAGTCAGAAGGAATACTTTAATATTGCAATACAGTTGGCAAGGAAAAACGGAGTCAGCATGTCTGATGAGGATATATGTAAAGAAGCTAATAAATGGGAACTCAGCCATGGTGGAATATCAGGAAGAACAGCCCAGCAGTTTGTGAATTATCTGGTGGGCTGTGGAGCTTAGAATTAGTCATCTTCTTCAGGGTGTATCATGTTTTTTATTAAATCGATTATAAGAAGTACAAACATTCTGATAATAGCGAATATAAAGAACATCACCATGAAACCGGCAAGACCGAAGACGATATCTGCGAATTCCATATTGCCGGTGCCACTGATGCCCTGACCTATCTCAATGGCAAATGTCAGTACAATCATTAATGTGAATACATAAATCCACGCAATAACAAGTACATGGTTTTTACTCAGCCATTTGAAAATGGGATATACGATGAAAAGAGCCAGCATACCCAGAATACCTATTACAATAAAGTGAAGTTCTTTATCTGTAAATACAGATTCGTAGCCGTCGTTGATTGTGAGTAATTTCGTATGAATGACAGCTACGATTTTTACAATCAGATATAAATAATCTTTCATTATATTTACCATACCTTCCATATTTTATTTATAGAAGATAAGTATAATACAAAATGCGGAAAAGTCAAACATTCTGCTTCTTTTTGTTTGTAAAAAATGTATGAATATGGTAGAATAAGAAAGTCAAAATAGAAATGAAATATGTAACTGTTCAGAGCTCTGAACAATTGCCAAAATATAAAGAAAGCCGGGGTGATAGTGTGTCCGATAGTTTAAAGTTATATGACGCATTTACACAGAATAATCAAATTGATAGTGAATATTATGAAAAATATCAGGTAAAAAGAGGCCTGCGTAATCAGGATGGAACAGGAGTCATGGCAGGTGTTACGAATATATGTAATGTTCATGGTTATGTGGTCAATGAAGGTGAAAAAGAGCCTGATGAAGGTGAACTTACATTCAGAGGTTACAGTATCAGGGATTTAGTAGCTAATGTTAAAAAAGAAGACAGGTTCGGTTATGAAGAGATTTCGTACCTTCTGCTCTCTGGTGAGCTGCCTGACAGGGATGAGCTGAAGGCGTTTGAAGAATTGATATCTGAAAACAGAGTACTGCCGGGAGATTTCTTTGGTGATATGATTCTTAAAGCACCTTCTATGAACGTAATGAATAAGATGGCACGTAACATCCTCGCGTTATATTCGTATGATGATAATCCGGATGTTATTACTCCTAAGCATGAGATTGATACTGCTATCTCGGTTATATCAAAGCTGCCTATTATCATGGTGCTTGCTTATTATGTAAAACAGTCTGTTTATTGTGGAGGCTCCATGATTATGCATCCGGTTATACCCGGACAGTCTACGGCAGAAACTATCCTGTCGATTTTGAGACGTGACAGGCAGTTTACGGACGAAGAGGCGAAGCTGTTAGACCTTGCTTTGATGCTTCATGCAGAGCATGGCGGTGGTAATAATTCCACATTTACCTGCAGGGTACTTTCTTCTTCGGGAACAGACCCTTATTCTGCATATTCGGCAGCAGTCGGCTCGCTTAAAGGTCCTAAGCACGGTGGCGCAAACCGCAAGGTAGCCTCAATGCACAGATACATAAGAGAGACAGTGAAAAACTGGGAAAATGAAGATGAGGTAATGGACTGTCTTAAGAAGATTGTTGGGAAAGAGGGATTTGATAAATCCGGTCTTATTTACGGAATGGGTCATGCAGTATATACATTATCTGACCCGAGAGCATGCATTTTGAAAGAAAATGCGCAGAAACTTGCAAAAGGTTCTGAATTTGAAGCGGAGTTTAATCTGATTAGTCTTGTGGAGAAGCTTGCACCGATAGCATTCAAAGAGGTAAAGGGCAGTGATAAGACTATATGCGCAAATGTTGATATGTACAGTGGTTTCGTATATAAAATGCTAGGAATCCCTGAGGATTTGTATACACCTCTTTTTGCTGTATCGAGAATGTCAGGCTGGTGTGCGCACAGATTTGAAGAGCTTGTATCGGGAAGAAGAATTATCAGACCTGCATATAAGGCAGTTACGAAAAAGAGAGAATATATTGGTATTGATGAGAGAGGAAATAAATAGTTATGTATAATGATATTCATTTAGGTCCGGTGACGATTCATATGTATGGACTTATGATTGCATTGGGGTTTGTATCGGCATACCTTATAGGTGACTACAGGGCAAAGAAGAAGGGACTCAGTGAGGACATTATTCTTGGAATATTATGGTGCGCTGTGATAGGCGGTTTTGTTGGTGCCAGAGTATTGTATTATGTTGTGAGCATCGAAGATATAATGAATGATATTTCGGTTTTGTGGGATTTCGGAAACGGATATGTGGTATACGGTGGCATACTGGGTGGCGTTTTGGCAGGATATGTGTATATCCGGAGCAAAAAAGAAAGATTCATTGTATATTTTGACCTGATGGCACCGTCCATTGCACTTGCACAGGGATTTGGAAGAATTGGATGTTTCTTTGCCGGGTGTTGTTATGGCAGGGCGACGGATTTGCCAATAGGAATTGTATTCAGACATTCTGATTATGCACCTAACGGGGTTCCGCTTATGCCGACACAGTTGATTTCAAGTGCAGGAGACTTTCTCATTGCATTTATACTATTTATGTACGGTAGAAAAAAAAGACCCGATGGAAGTATCGGGGGATTATATATGATTCTGTATAGCATAGGCAGATTTGCTATTGAATACTTAAGAAATGATTATAGGGGAAGTATGTGGGGATTATCTACTTCACAGATTATTTCTATTGTCGTATTATTAGGCGGAGTTGCATTGGAAATAGTAAGTGTATCGAAAAATAAGTAAACGGTACACTTACATGACAAGGCCTCTGGTGTACTGACAAATTTCTACAAACAAAAATCAACTTTCTTTAAAATGATAGGTACTCGGTAGCTCTTCTCTACGAATCATAATCGGAAAAATTGAAAATGATACGTAGGGTAAGAAGATAATCTACGAATCATAATTGGGAAATCTGAAAAAGATACGTAGGGTAAGAAGATAATCTACGAATCATAATTGGAAAAATTGAAAATGATACGTGGGGTAAGAAGATAATCTACGAATCATAATTGGGAAATCTGAAAAAGATACGTAGAATGAGTGGAAATTCTACGTATCATTTTCGGATTCTCCGAAATTCATGCGTAGGAGGTGCTGAATTCTGATAATATAAGTTACGTAGAGATTAGTCATAAAGATGAAATAGTAAAAGTTACGGATAAAGAGAAAATAAAGGAAATTGTAAATTCATTAAATAAAGATAATGATAGAGATAGCGAAATAGAAGAGGTAAAAGGATGGGTTTATAAGATATCCACATATGATAAAAATGAAAGGAATATTATATGAAAAATATTAAAATGATAACTATAACTATAATAGTGTTACTAGCTGTTGTTGCCTCATCTGTATTCATCTATGGAAGATACATGAATAACAAGAAATCTGATAATAGTATATTGAATGAGCTAACGTTACTTGATGAAGAACAGGTCCAGAGTGTTGAAGTTGATGGTGTAAGAATTGATCTTAAGGCGTGTATATTTGACCCGGAAACCGGGATTGGAAGAGTACTGGTAATGATAAAGCCCGTGGATGGGGATGCATCAAATGATATACAAACATCAGATGGT
>CADADA010000017.1 GCA_902786515.1 uncultured Lachnospiraceae bacterium
ATGCGAATTAACAAAGAATATTAATAAAATCTCCCTAATTTAGACACAAAAAGGAGCTGAGCACTAACAATTTTTTAATTGTTAGTGCGACAGCCCCTTTTGATGTAAATGATTAAAGTTTTTAAAAGAAGGAATTGAAAGTAAATGAAAAAATTCAGATTTGTAAGTATTTTATTAATTATGATTGTCAGCGTACTGCCAGTCATATGTATATTAATGATACATCACATATCATTATGTAAAACTATAGAAAACATTGAAGAAGGAAGCTTTGGTAAAAGCCTGTGTATGGCACACATTAAGGAAAATTCTTCTGAAACAGGATATGTGCTTTATGAAGCACTGACGGAACAAAATGTTTCCTGTGGAATCTATCTCGATGACAAAGAAAGTGTAGAAAAAATTGTCAGATATATTGCATTTACGAAGGACTATATAGATTTTCCTATGCAAATGGGAAGATTCTTTAAAAAGGATGATTTTAAGAAAGACAGAAGAGTTGCTGTTATAGGAAAAAATATTGAGGGTACATATGAGAAAAAAGGAAAGACATATATAAGTATAGATAATAAGGAGTATTGTGTAATTGGAAGAATGGGATATGAAGAGGAAACCTCGTTTGATAATTATATATTTGTGAATTTGCTTGCCTGTGATAAAGAAGAGTTAAATATTTATTCAGTAGATTTTTTTGATGATATTGATGGAGAAGCGGTATTGGGAAAATGCAATTCAATACTAAAAAAAACTGACAGCAGCCTTGAAGTATTAGGTGGAACTGACAGTTATGCAGATTCATTGACAGTTGATATTGATGTTGCATCATGGTTTTTAGGATTACTATTATGTTATATAGTTTGCGTTATTTTGATATCTTATCAATGGTTGATGTTACAAAGAAGAGAATTAGGAATCTGCCGGATGCTTGGGGCATCTAAGGGAAGAGTGATGCTTTATATAATGGGACATTATTGTGGATATATGTTGATTTCTTTTATAGTGGGATTTGTATATTGTCATTTGTTCTATCCGTCATATAGTTCTTCTTTTTACAAAGGATTTTTTATCAGTATAAGCATTTTAGTAGTATTTATGTTTATAACATTACAAAAAATAAAAGGTGATTCGATTGAAGAGGTGATAAAAGCATGATATTGATACGGTGTAAGAATATATGGAAAATGATGTGTAATGATACAGTAGTGGTGACATTGCTTTTGCTTCTTATCACGTCATGTCTGGTTTTAACAGGAAATATAGTGCAAAAGCAGGAAAAAAGCCAGAAAAAGGCTGAAGAATTTCAGGAACAATATGGAGATATGGAACATTATTGGACGGCCGAGGCATTAGATGATCTTGATTATAATACATATACACATGATGATACAGGAAAATTATATGATAAATTAAGTAATATAAGACAACTTTTGTGGAGTGAAGAGCAATTTCAGTTTTACACCTGTAGCCCACAACCGATTGAAATCAAGAATAAAATGGAGAATATTTTTTTATATGGTTATGAACAGGGAAATACGGAGTGCAGTGTTCAGGAAATAGATGGAATAATGCGATATACTACAAAATGTTTATTAGTCAGTGAAAAATTTTTTGACTGTAATAATATAAAAATTAAAACGGGAAGAGGATTCGAAGAAGAAGATTATCAATATAATAAAGGTGAGAATGTGCCGGTTCTCTTAGGAAGTGCATACGAAGAATACTATAATATAGGTGATTGTATTCAGGCAGAATATTTATATGAAGATATGACTTTACAGGTAGTAGGATTTCTTGATAGTGATATGTTTTTTATCAGTGGCTTAGATCAAGATTTTACTTCGACGGAAAGATATATTATATTACCTGCTTTTCGTATTGATGAATTATCATTTTTTTCGCAAATACTGTCTTTGAGTGAGTTAAACGGAGGTATAGCATCACAGATAGGAATAAGTAAAACGAAACAGATTTGTTATGACATAATAAGAGGGCAGGGTGTGACATGGAACATTAATATTGTTAATCCTGAAACTGTAGGTAGTATGCCTGTTATAGAAAGATACAGTAAAATGACAAAGCAGATAGCAGGACAATTTAAAATCCTGGTAGTCTTAGTGACCGTGTTTGCAACTGTTGCATTGATTCTTAATATGTTTAGTATATTGCGTAAAAATAAATATCAATTTGGTATAGAAATGTTATGCGGCTCATCTTATAAAGGAATTTTTGTAGAGAGTTTTGGATTAGTGTTTGTTATTTTGCTTGTCGGTGATATGTGGGCAAGTCTCATATTAAAGGCAATCGGAATGGGATTGTACAGTTTGATTTTTATTCAATCGTTAGTAGGTGCTGTTTTAATAATAACTTGTATAAGCTGTTATTTTTATATGAAGAAAATGGAAATTGGTAAAATTATAGGAGGAACGGAATAATGCTGCTTAAAATTGATAATATAAATGTAAGTTACGGAAAAAAGGATAATCAGATAGTTGCTTTAAAGGATGTATCGCTACAGGTAGAGAAAGGGGAATTTTTAGTGCTGATGGGAAAAAGCGGATGTGGGAAATCCACTCTTTTAAATGTTCTTGGAACACTTAAAAACCCTACAGCAGGAGAATACTATTTTAACGGAAATGACGTTATCAATATGAGTGATAGAGAAAAAGCAAAGTTTCGTAATAAGAATATAGGATTTATTGTTCAACATTTTGCATTAATGAACGAGCGGACTGTGTATGAAAATATTGCGTTGCCGTTACATTATATGCGAATGGGAAAACGTGAAATTAAGGAAAGAATAGATGAACTGTTAGAGAATATGGAGATGGCAGATAGAAAAAATGCATATCCAAATGAATTATCAGGTGGACAGTGCCAGAGAGTGGCAATCGCGAGGGCGTTAGCTACAAGGCCGGAAGTAATATTGGCTGATGAACCCACCGGTGCCTTAGATGAAGAAACCGGAAATAAAATAATGCAACTGCTACAACGTATTAATCAGTCGGGAACTACGGTTATTATGGTGACTCATGATAGTGATTTTGCTAAATTAGGAGATAGATGTATTACTATGAAAGATGGCAGAATTGTATAGGAAAATTTTGTTGTCATTGTAGAGAAAATGGATGAATGCGTTTGAGTAAAAGGATGTATGAAGTATCTAATAGGACATAATAATGATAATATTGACATTTGGTTGTAATATTGATATAATAACCACGGTTATTATATTAAGGAGGTTTAAAATGAATAGAAAATTTAAAAAATTCTCACTATCGGTAGGGGCAGCTCTGACTGTTATGAGTATGGTTTTGGTAACTTATGGTAGTAAGGGCTCGTATACCAATTGGACATCATATGAGATATCATTTGTTGATGATGCTACAACTAGTAGCAATGTTTCAAGAAGGTACACAGATAACGAAAAGTTCGGTGTAAAAGTAAAGGATTGCACTATGTGGTCAAGTCCAAAGGCTAAGGTTGTTAATAGTGAAGGGGCTTCTCGTAGTTCTGCAACAAAATTAAAAGGGAATACGACTAGCTATGGAAAAAATAATACGTGTGCGATAGGTTATAATTATAAGCTGAAAATATCTTCTGCGTGGAATCAGGTTGGTACGGATACCATTAAATATAAGTTTAGTGTAAGATAATGAAAGGAACAAATGTATGATATTTCAAGAGTTGAAACGCTATTTAAAAATGAAATTATCTATAATTGGTTTTGTGTTGTGTTTTGTTCCGGTTTTGATTAGTGTTTTGGGAACTTATATGGAATATTCAGAGTTTAAAAGTGAACTTGCACTAAATTCGTCTGATGTAAATATGGATGTTACAAGAAAAATAGTTTATGGAACAGATGGACTTACATATATCATGAGCTATTTTTCTTCATCAGATATGTTTATGATATTTATTATAATATCGTTATTTGTATTTGGAGCAGGCATATTTCTGACAGGTTACAAGAATAGAAATAATGGTTTTGGAAATATGATATATACGAGAGTTGATACTTTCAAAGGAAACGTTAGCATGATTGCTTCGCAATTTATGTATATATTTCTTTTTGTGTTTGCATATTATTTTATTATAGTAACGACTTTAATTATTTTATTTCCTATAACTTCGCATACAAATCTTACAATTCCAATGGATAATCCAACGATTTTTTTGTGTTTGAGTTTGTTAATAATACAAATGTTTATGGTTATATTGTTTTTTTGGATTTGTGCGATTATTACCAATGCGTTATCGTTCTTTATTAATAATATATTTGTTATAGCTATTATACCATTATTAGTAGAATTTTTGCCATTGGTGCTGTGTTCGGTTTTGTCGGATTTTAATCGTCAGGCAGGTCATTATGTGTCAGGTTTAATTCCGGATGTATACCTTTTGGCTGTGTTTGATAAGTATAGTATGGATAATGTTACTTTACTTACACCTGTTATTTTTATAGTTTTTTATTCAGTTGTTGCAGGCGTTTTGGCTGTGTTGTGTTATAAAAAGATTAAAAAGGAATATATATGAGTAAGCTAGTAAAACTGACTTGTTGGGGAATTGTTTTTATGTTCATTTGGTATAATGTGGTATATCAGACTGTGACTTTCATGACAGATTCACCGACAGTGGATTATGTTGTTATGAAGACGATTATGAATCCGCAAAAATTGCTGTTCAATAATTCTTTGCTTTTTTCTACTTTCCTGTATGTATGCATGGATGAACTGAATCGCATAGAATTTGTCATTAGAATCAGGAAGCGAGAGAGTATTATAATTGCTAAGTATTTGATTTATACGGTGATTTATAATTTCTTACTATTTGGAGCGATATATGTGTTTACATGTTTGTTATATGGAGAAATGATTGATGCAACTAAATTTGTATTTCCATATGTTAAAGTATTATTTTTGAATGTTATGTTTGCGAGTTTCTTTTGCATTTTTACAATGAGTTTAAAAAAAATATTAGCAATGGGCATAGTGATAATTTCGTCTATTTGCTGTATTTCAGGATATCTTCTGTATACATTTGTGAAAAACGAGGATGTGGCATTTTCATTTTTGGATAATACGTGTGCACATGTTTTGATATCAGTGTTCGTTATGGCATATTGTTTATTGAAATTAAGAACGAAGGAATATTATTGATGATATTATTATATTTTTTAATTATGGGAACATATTTGTATAAAACAAATGAAAACATGACGTTCATTGAGATTAGCAATATTTTTAATTATGGTATGTGGTGTAATAGAATTAAAATACTAGAATTGTTATTGTCGGTTTTTATGTATTATTATATAGTATATAAGAATTATTCTATAATTAAAGATATGCGAAATATGTATGTGTATATATTTGTCAGAAAGAAAGAAGCATTTTTTAAATATATATGTATTCGATTATTACATTGCGATTTGAAATTATTTATTCAGATAATATTTTCGGAGACTGTATTTTCAGTTGCTTTAGGACAGTCGCTGTCTGATTTGAGGTTAGTGTTTGAGTTAATGAGGGTAATGCTATTTGTATTTTTAATAAGCATTGCCGGAATGTTGATATTTTATACAAAAAGAAATATAACAGGGTGCTCAGCGGTTACATGTGTATTAATTATGCTGATTAACATAATATCATTTAAATTCGAAAGCATGTTATTAGCGATTTTTATTTTGTTTGTTTTAGCTATAGCAAGTATTTTGATGCTTATGATGCAGAAAAAGCGTTATATGAAAGGAATTTATTAGCATGATAAAAATTGAGAACTATTCAAAAAACATAAGTGGTCGTACAGTGTTGTCAGATGTATGTCTTGAATTTAACGAAGGCGAGATTTCTTTGCTTCAAGGGCATAATGGTTGCGGAAAAACAATGCTTTTAAGAGCGATATGTGGTTTGATATCTCCGACAAGTGGTAATATAGAATATTCAAGGGACTATACTTATGGAGTTGTTATTGAAAATCCTTATTTTATGAATGATGAAACAGGTTTTTATAATCTGAAGTATCTTGCTAAAATAAATAATTTGATAACTGATGATAAGATAGACGATATGCTCAAGAGATTTAATCTTTATGATGTGAAAAATACAAAAGTAAAAAAGTATTCTCTGGGAATGAGGCAAAGGTTGGGACTTGCGCAAGCTTTTATGGAAAATCCGGATGTTATATTATTGGATGAACCATTTAATGCACTGGATAAAGAGAATTTTCAGATTGTGTTAGATTACATCAATGAACAAAAGAATAATAACAAAATAATTGTTATTGCAGCACATTCACTGGCTGAAAAAGATATGGGAAAATTTGATAAAATAGTTACAATGAACAATGGAATTGTTCAAGAGATAGCAGATGTTGACAGAGTAGGTTAAATGAATCGCTGTATCCTTTTTATTAAGGATACAGCGATTCGCCTTATCATAATATGTCTTTTAATCCATAGAAACACTTATTCCGCCTCTTCGTTCAGATGGCTGGAGTATTACCGTAACTCCGGAGTTACCGCTCCATTCGAATTGATATGATTCTCCGGATGTCTGACCGATGAAAGTTTTCCATGAAATATCTGCCTGTATCTGAGGGTCGCAGTGTCCGTTTCCTATCCAGCATATTACAGAATCAGGGTCAACAGATAAAGTTTTTCCAGATTCAACATTGCTAAGTACTATCGGATTTCCATTAGATAATACGGCAACAAATGCCTGATCGCCTTTTGCAGTAATAGCAGTAGTTGCAAGTCCTTTTTGCGAGAGAACACCAACACCTATGAATCGTACATTATAATCACAATCAGAACTGAATGCGAGGATGTTTTCTGATTCTACGGAAATAGTTTCGCCCGGTTGTAAATGGTATATTACTACATGCTGACCGTAGTTGGCATAATATGTAACAGAATCTCCGTTAAGGCTTACCTTCATAAGAGGGAGATTTTCGCCTGTAATACGTCTGGCAAGGTGTCCCAAAAGAGCCTGTCCCAAATTGTTTTGAGGACCGAGCAACATTTTTTCAAATTTGTAATTTTTCGGACCATCATTTTCACCGCCTATAAAAGCGCCTGCCTTTGCAAATATTTCTTCTGAGCCGCTACAGGTTACTTTTAAAGTTAATTCATTGACTGTTTCAAATTTTAGCATAGTTTCCTCCTTATAATACCTGAACTCCGTACAATTCACAGAGTCCTCTTAAATCTTTAGCAACACCATTACCTATGGCGTTGAATTTCCAGGTTCCGTTATGAAGATAAAGCTCTCCAATCATCATAGAGTTTACATTATCATAATACTCGTCCATCATAAAGCTGACAAGTTCGTTTCCGGTGACATTATCCAATATCCTCACATAAGCATCTTTAATCATGCTGAAATTGAGATGATTTTCTACAGCTTCATTTATTGTCAATACAAAAACTATTTTTGCAACGTCAGCATGAAGTTTCGTAAGGTCAATGGAAATGCTTTCTCTGTCGTTATCACAGTTATCAGAAAAGACTGTACTATGGTCAGGACTTTCTGTCTGTCCATAAAATACAAACCAGTCATCTCCGATTACTTTTCCGGTCGTTCCTAACATAAATGCAGAAACATCCACATCGCAGGCAGGATTAATCAGATTCCAGCCAAGGCATGCTGATACTTGTGTTGTATCGTTTCCGTTAAAAAGATTAACACGCTGCCCTTTTTTGACCTGGTTAGACAACTGTGGAATAATCTGGTCCTGCCTTACAGGCGATGGCGTTTGTGAGACATTCGCCTGATGAGGGGCAGCCTGTTGTGAGTTAGCTGTCGGCTGAGTAGCTGTTGCCGGCTGAATAGCTTCTGCCATAGTGTTTGCAGATGTATTGTTTAACGTAAAAACATCTTTGGACGATATTGGTTCCATTACACGTTTGCTATTAATTGAATTGATAGTATCCCGGGAAAATGGAACAGTTGATTTCATTATAATATTATTCATAAAACCCTCCAATCTAAAAATATAACTATATTATACATTATTATTGGGTTGAAAAAAACCGTGAATTTAGTTTTGGATGAGAGTTTGTGCAGGGGGAGCCTTATCTACGGATAAAATTTGTAGCTTTTAAAAATTATACGTAGTTGGTACGGAAAAACTACGAACCAAATATGAAATTTAAAAAAATCATACGTAGATGTCAGTGAGAGACTACGAACTAAATATGAAATTTTAAATATCTATACGTAGCATATCCAGAAAAACTACGAACTAAATATGAAATTTTTAAAAATCATACGTAGATGTCAGTGAGAGACTACGAACTAAATATGAAATTTTAAATATCTATACGTAGCATATCCGGAAAAACTGCGAACCAAATATGGAATATTAAAAATTTATACGTAGATGTCAGTGCGAGACTGCGAACTAAATATGAAATTTTAAATATCTATACGTAGCATATCCAGAAAAACTACGAACCAAATATGGAATATTAAAAATTTATACGTAGGCAGCCAAGAAAGACTACGAACTAAATCCCAATTATTTAATACCCAGCAGTAAGCCGTTACTATTCACAGCTCCTCTCCCGACATTCGGATTTCCCGCTGCTTCGCAGCGGTGCTACGCACCTGAAATCCTCATGACGGGAAAGGTTCCTGCTTCATGGCAGGAAGATTACAGAAAATAAACAGCTTCTTACGTGCAAGCACGACGAATCTGCCTATTTTCTGTAATCAGCTGTGAATAGTAACTATAAATAATTCAAAAATATATTGACACTCTTTAAGATATAATAGTAGAATTATGTCGAATGCATGAATAAAGACATAAAGGAGAGGATGTAATTATGTATATGGTTGTTTTGGTTATTATTGGATTGTCGATATCTATCATCTTTGGAAGTATATCGCAACAGATTATGGAAGAAAAAGGTTATGGAAAAGTGGGATTCTGGTCAGGATTTCAACATGGTATATTTGGTATTGCGCAGGCTAATGCTATGCCGGATTTGAAGGAAAGAGATAATCAGCTTGCTTTAATAAAAGCGTTAGGACCGACGCATCGTGATAATGAGCTTCTTACTAATGGCGGATGGAGATGTTCAAAATGCGGAGCAGTGAATGCAGGGTATGTGGGAACCTGTGGTTGCGGTACTACTAAGTATGAAAGCGAGCACCCTCAGCCTGTAGTTCAAAATGTTCAGACTACTAATCCGGCAGGAAATATTTCTGAAGAAAAAAAGATGGATAATGAGTACGAAAAAATTAAGATATTGAAAGAATATAAGAATCTTTTAGATGATGGAGTATTAACAGCAGAAGAATATGAACAGAAGAAGAAAGCAATAATGAATCTTTAACTATTGAAATTTGAAATGCGATTTTGTATAATAATGACGATTGTATTAGAAGTAAAATTTGTATTAAGAAGGTATACTGATGAAAAAGTCAAAGATTGTAATAGTGATCGTGTTAATTTTATTATTGGCCGGTGTAATTTACAGAGGAGTATATGGCGCCACTAAGGTTAATGGCGTATCGTATAATCTTTTATGCACTGACAAAGAATTAACAAATGCACTCGAGAATCATAGTCAGAGATATTTTTTTGTTGATGATGAATTAGAAAAAAAGTTTGTAAAATACACATATAATGTCGAGGAGATTACAAGCCACAGCCTTTTACAGAGATTCTTAGATGATTTAATTGGAAGAGAATATACTGTTTCATATGAAAAGGAATTATTGAGAGATGATTTTGCAGAATATTTGAGACAATATAATGAAGATAGAAGTGATTCACAGGACGCTTTTATCCTGCTTGATGGAGATGAGTACATTATCGAAGAAGAAGTGCAGGGAGATACAGTAGATATTGATGCAATTCTTGCGGATATTGATAATGGAACGGTAATTGACATGGGCAATTATATTATCAATCCCAAACGTAGAAAAAGTGATTTGGAAGAGACCGTGGAGCTGATGAATGCATATGCATCATGGAGCGTCAGTTATACCAATGGTGAGTTCTTGAAAGCAGATTCATCCGATATAATGCTTAATCCGGATTATACGGTATCGGTTGATGATACATTTATAGAAGATGATATTTATGATGTTCTTGACAGCTTTGTGACCGTGGGAGACCCGAGAATGTTTACATGTACGGATGGTACGCAGATAAGTGTTGCCGGAGGAACATGGGGGACAAGCGTAAATTTCACTGAAGAGATAGAGTATGTAAAACAAAAGTTCCACAATATTGAATCTGAGGGTAACAGAACTCCGGTATTTGCAAGGCAGTATGAAGATATAGGCGGTACATATATAGAAATCAGTATACCGATGCAGCATTTGTGGTACTATAAAGATTATCAGCTCGCAGGGGAAGCGGATGTAATAACAGGTCTGCCAAATGGAGAGAGAAATACTCCGGTAGGAATTTACTATATATCAGAATGTATTAAAGGAAAGTATCTTGTGGGAGATGATTACAAGACATGGGTTAATTTCTGGATGAGACTGACCAACAAAGGAGTCGGACTGCACGATGCGATATGGCAGCATGCCTTTGGAGGCGATTTATACTACTCAAAAGGCTCGCATGGATGCATTAATCTTTCTTATGATGTTGCACAGTGGCTGTTCTATGAGTCATATGTGGGAATGCCGGTAATTATTTATTGATATTATATATAGGAGGTAATCATGAATAACATTCATCTTCAGGAGGAACCGGAGGACTGTCTGCATGAGGAATGCGGCGTATTTGGGATATATGATTTTGATGGCAATGATATTGCATCCACAATTTACTATGGATTATTTGCTCTGCAGCACAGGGGACAGGAAAGCTGTGGAATAGCAGTAAGTGACACAGAGGGACCTAAAGGCAGTGTATTATTACATAAGGGAATGGGACTGGTCAATGAGGTGTTCACATCAGAAGAACTTGCAGGTCTCAAGGGAAACATTGGTGTCGGACATACCAGATATTCTACTGCAGGCAGCAGTACACGGGAAAATGCGCAGCCGCTGGTGCTTAATTACATAAAGGGAACATTGGGACTGGCACACAACGGAAATCTTATCAATGCACTTGAACTCAGAAAAGAGTTAGAGTATTCGGGAGCAATTTTCCAGACAACTATTGACTCAGAAGTAATTGCTTATCATATTGCTAGAGAGAGGGTCAACAGTGCAACGGTTGAAGAGGCAGTAAGAAAGGCAGTGAGAAAGCTAAAAGGAGCATTTTCACTGATAGTTATGAGTCCGAGAAAACTTATCGGTGTCAGGGATCCTTTTGGATTCAAGCCACTTTGTATAGGTAAACGTGATAATGCTTATATACTCGCATCAGAGACATGTGCGCTTGACACTGTCGGTGCGGAATTTGTGAGAGATGTTATGCCGGGAGAGATTGTTACGATTACTGAAGAAGGAATCAAATCAGATACAGCACTCTGTCTGCCAAGGGAAAGAGAAGCAAGATGTATTTTTGAATACATTTATTTTGCAAGACCGGATAGTATAATTGACGGAGTGTCGGTATATCATTCAAGGATTATGGCGGGAAGATTTTTGGCAAAGGATCATCCGGTAATGGCAGATGTAGTTGTAGGAGTACCTGAATCGGGAAATGCTGCAGCTTTAGGATTTTCACTTGAGTCAGGTATACCGTATGGAACGGCATTTGTGAAAAATACATATGTCGGCAGGACATTTATAAAACCAAAGCAGAGCAACAGAGAATCGAGCGTGAGGGTAAAGTTAAATGTCTTAAAAGAAGCAGTTGCAGGAAAAAGAGTTGTTATGATTGATGACTCGATAGTCAGAGGAACAACAAGTGACAGGATAGTTGCAATGTTAAGAGAGGCAGGAGCAACAGAGGTTCATGTAAGAATCAGTTCTCCGCCGTTTATCAGCGAATGTTATTTTGGTACGGATGTGCCTTCAAAAGACCAGCTCATTGCAAATAACAGGACAGTTGATGAGATATGTGAGATAATCGGCGCGGATTCATTAGGATATCTTGAATTTGACCGGTTATCAGAGATGGTGGCAGGCTTGCCGATATGTACGGGATGTTTTGATGAGAAATATCCTTTGGAGCCACCAAAAGAAGATATCAGAGGAAACTATGATAAATAGATATAAGAATAAAAGAAAGGTCAGGTACAAAGATGAACGACAGATACCAGAGTCCGTTGTCGGAAAGATATGCAAGTAAGGAGATGCAGTACATTTTTTCTCCGGATAAGAAGTTTAGAACTTGGAGAAAATTATGGATTGCTTTGGCAGAGACAGAGAAAGAATTAGGATTAAATATAACAGATGAACAGATTGAAGAATTGAAAGCAAATGCTGAAGACATCAACTATGATGTAGCAAAAGAGAGAGAAGCACTCGTCAGACATGACGTAATGTCACATGTTTATGCGTATGGCGTTCAATGTCCGAAAGCAAAAGGAATTATACATCTTGGCGCTACTTCATGTTACGTAGGAGATAATACAGATATTATCATTATGACAGAAGGATTAAAACTTGTCAGACAGAAACTTATTAATGTAATAAATGAACTTTCAAAATTTGCCGACGAGTATAAGGCGCAGCCTACACTTGCGTTTACACATTTTCAGCCGGCACAGCCTACAACTGTAGGAAAGAGAGCAACACTCTGGCTTCAGGAGCTTTTGATTGACTTAGAAGATATTGAATACGTAATTGACAATATGAAACTCTTAGGCTCTAAGGGAACTACGGGAACACAGGCAAGTTTCCTTGAACTGTTCGAGGGTGACCATGAAAAGGCACGTAAAGTTGATACAATGATAGCAGAGAAGATGGGATTTAAAGCATGTCAGGCAGTATCAGGACAGACATATTCACGTAAGGTCGATACGAGAGTATTGAATGTACTGGCAGGTATTGCTGCAAGTGCTCACAAATTCTCTAATGATATCAGATTATTGCAGCATTTAAAAGAAGTTGAGGAACCATTTGAAAAGAACCAGATTGGTTCATCAGCAATGGCATACAAGAGAAATCCGATGAGAAGTGAGAGAATTGCTTCACTCGCAAATTATGTTATGGTTGACGCTTTGAATCCGGCGATTACATCAGCTACACAGTGGTTTGAGAGAACACTTGATGATTCTGCGAATAAGAGAATCAGTGTTCCGGAAGCATTCCTTGCTATTGACGGAATATTAGATTTATATCTCAATGTTGTAGACGGACTTGTAGTATATCCTAAAGTTATCGAAAAACATATGATGGCTGAACTTCCATTTATGGCGACAGAAAACATTATGATGGATGCGGTAAAAGCAGGTGGAGACAGACAGGAACTTCATGAGAAAATCCGTCAGCTTTCAATGGAAGCAGGAAAGAATGTTAAGCAGGAAGGAAAGGACAACAATTTATTAGACCTGATTGCTGCAGACCCTGCATTTAACATGACGATTGAAGAATTGAGGAAATCTATGGACCCTGCGAAATATGTAGGACGTTCAAAAGAACAGGTTACAGAATTCTTAAACGAGGTTGTAAATCCGATACTTGAGAAAAATAAAGACATACTTGGAATGACGGCACAGATTAACGTGTAAAATTAATTTTACTTATTAAAAAAAGTGTGATATACTACAAAGCGGTGGTTATACTTATCAGTATATCACATTTTTATTGGATAATAAAACCGTATAAGGAAAGGACGGGCTGATTATGGTTAAAGCTATTGTTGGAGCGTGTTGGGGAGACGAAGGAAAAGGTAAGATAACAGATATGCTTGCGGAGACTTCTGATATCATTATAAGATTTCAGGGCGGTTCTAACGCAGGTCATACTATCATAAATAATTATGGAAAGTTTGCATTGCATCTGCTTCCATCGGGTGTCTTTTATAACCATACGACATCCATTATCGGAAATGGTGTAGCACTTAATATTCCATATTTGGTTAAAGAGATAGACGATATTGTAAGTAAGGGTGTTCCGAAGCCGAAGATTTTAGTATCGAACAGAGCACAGATTTTGATGCCGTACCACATCCTGTTTGATGAGTATGAAGAAGAAAGACTGGGAAAGAAGTCTTTCGGTTCTACAAAATCAGGAATTGCACCTTTTTATTCAGATAAATATGCAAAAATCGGATTTCAGGTTTCTGAATTGTTTGATGATGCAGTTTTGGAAGAAAAAGTGGAAAGAGTCTGCGAGATGAAAAATGTTATCTTAGAGCATATGTATCACAAACCAAAGATTGATACAAAAGAACTTCTTGCGACACTGAGAGAATACCGTGACATGGTTAAACCGTATGTCTGCGATACGGCAATGTTTTTACAGCAGGCTATCAAAGAAGGAAAGAATATTTTATTAGAGGGTCAGTTAGGTTCATTAAAAGACCCTGATTTTGGAATCTATCCTATGGTTACATCATCGTCAACACTTGCTGCATATGGTGCAATCGGTGCAGGTATTCCACCATACGAGATTAAAGAAATCGTTACGGTTGTAAAAGCATATTCAAGTGCTGTAGGTGCCGGCGAATTTGTAAGTGAAATATTTGGTGAAGAAGCTGACGAACTTCGTAAACGTGGCGGAGATGCAGGTGAGTTTGGTGCTACGACAGGAAGACCTAGAAGAATGGGATGGTTTGACTGTGTTGCTTCAAGATATGGCTGTAAGATTCAGGGAGCTACACAGGTTGCGCTTACTGTCCTTGACGTATTGGGATACCTTGATGAGATTCCAGTATGTGTCGGTTATGAAATTGACGGTAAGATAACAAAAGATTTCCCTACAACCGTGGAACTTGCAAAAGCAAAACCGGTATATGAGACATTACCGGGATGGAAGTCAGATATTCGTGGTATTACTAAGTATGAAGAATTACCGGAGAATTGCAGGAAATATGTCGAATTTATAGAAAAAGAACTTGAGGTTCCTGTTAAGATGGTTTCAAACGGACCGGGAAGGAACGAAATAATTTACAGATAATAATGGTACTTTGTGTTACGGACTGTTGTAAATATGCGACAGTCCGTTTGAGTTGTGAATATGAAAGGAAATTTGTATGGATGAGTTTAACAGGTATTTTGACCATACTATATTAAAACCGGATGCGACGAAGGAACAGGTTGATAAAATATGCGACGAAGCATTGGAAAATAATTTTGCTTCTGTGTGTGTGAACGGATACAGGACAAAGCAGGTAAAAGAAAAACTTGCCGGATCAGAAGTAAAGACGTGTACGGTTGTCGGCTTCCCGCTGGGAGCTGTACCTACTGAGGTAAAGGTATTTGAAACGCAAAAGGCTATAGAAGACGGTGCAGATGAGATAGACATGGTTATAAATATAGGAGCACTGAAAGATGAAAATGATGAATATGTGCTTAATGATATAATGAAAGTCAAGGAAGAGTGTGGAAACCTGGTACTTAAGGTTATCATAGAAACATGTCTGCTTAATGATGATGAAAAAGTGAAGGCCTGTGAGCTTGCACTTAAAGCCGGTGCTGACTTTGTGAAGACTTCGACCGGATTTAGTACGGGTGGAGCTGACATAGATGATGTAAGGCTTATGAAAGATACTGTAGGCGACAGGGCGAAAGTCAAGGCATCAGGTGGAATCCACGATTATGCACAGGCTATGGATATGATAAATGCAGGTGCTGACAGGCTTGGAACAAGTGCGACGATGAATATTATTAATTGACTATTGAAGAAATTTTAAGATAATGTTATAATCATAAATTAAATGGTGATTATTAAGAAGATGAAAGGAGTTTCTTTTGATGAGAACTTATTTAGTAACAGGTGGAGCCGGTTTTATTGGTTCAAATTACATTCATTACATGTTTAAGAAGTATGACAATGATATCAGAATAATTAACGTTGACGTTTTAACCTACGCTGGTAATTTAGAGAACCTTAAGGATATAGAGGACAGAGATAATTATACATTTGTGAAAGCAGATATCTGTGATAAGGAAGCTATCAGTAAGATTTTTTCTGAGAATGATATAGACAGGGTAGTACACTTTGCAGCTGAGAGTCATGTTGACAGAAGTATACGTAACCCGGAAGTATTTGTGAATACTAATGTTTTAGGAACAGCAGTTATGCTTAATTGTGCAAAAGCTGCATGGGAAAATGAGGATGGTACATTTAAGGAAGATAAGAAGTTTTTACATGTATCTACTGATGAGGTGTATGGTTCGCTTCCTGATGATGATACAGCATTTTTCTATGAGACTTCTCCGATTGACCCACACAGCCCTTATTCAGCAAGTAAGGCATCATCGGACATGCTTGTAAAGGCTTATATTGATACATATCATTTCCCGGCGAACATAACAAACTGTTCAAACAATTACGGACCGTACCAGTTCCCTGAGAAATTGATTCCATTGATTATTAATAATGCATTACAGGGCAAGAAGCTTCCGGTATACGGAGATGGAAAGAATGTAAGAGACTGGCTTTATGTTGAGGACCACGCAAAGGCGATTGACATGGTTCAGGAGCAGGGAAAACTCGGAGAGCGTTATAATATCGGCGGACATAATGAAAAACAGAATATAGAGATTATAGAGATAATCCTTGATACACTTCAGGAGATGCTTCCGGAAGGAGATCCAAGAAAAGAACTGGTAAGCAGAGATTTAATCACATATGTTGAGGACAGAAAGGGACATGACAGAAGATATGCGATAGCTCCTGATAAGATAAAAGAGGAAATCGGATGGTATCCGGAGACAATGTTCAAAGACGGAATCAAACTTACGATAAAATGGTTCTTTGAGAATGAAGATTGGATGAAGAATGTAACCAGTGGAGATTATCAGAAGTATTACGCAGAAATGTACAAATAGTGTGATTATGGGTTGTCACGGAAGGTGACAGCCCATTTAGTGTGTAATGGAAAGGAAAGGTTTTACTATGAAAGGAATTATATTGGCGGGCGGTTCAGGAACACGTCTGTATCCGTTGACAAAGGCTGTATCAAAGCAGATTATGCCTGTTTATGATAAGCCGATGATTTATTATCCGTTATCAACTCTTATGCTTGCAGGAATCAGAGAGGTGCTTATTATTTCAACACCTAGGGATTTGCCGGTATTTGAAGAACTTTTTGGAGACGGTTCGCAGCTCGGAATGTCATTTTCATATGCGATTCAGGAGTCACCAAGAGGACTTGCTGATGCATTTATTATTGGTGAAAAATTTATTGGGAATGATAATGTTGCACTTGTACTTGGTGATAACATTTTCTATGGACAGAGTTTTTCAAAAGTCCTTAAGAACGCTGCTGAAAGAGAAAAAGGAGCTACAATTTTTGGATACTATGTAAAAGATCCGAGAGAATATGGTGTAGTAGAGTTTGATGAGAGTGGAAAAGCATTATCTATTGAGGAAAAACCGGAAAATCCTAAGTCAAATTATGCCGTACCGGGACTTTATTTTTATGATAATGATGTAGTGGAGATTGCTAAAAATGTTAAACCATCGGCAAGGGGTGAGATTGAGATTACATCAGTCAACAATGAATATCTTCAGAGAGGCACTTTGATGGTTGAGACTTTGGGTCGTGGATTTGCATGGCTTGATACAGGAAACCATGATATGCTTCTTGACGCTGCAGATTTTGTGGCAGCATTCCAGAAGAGACAGGGATTATACATTTCATGTATAGAAGAGATTGCTTATAAGAGAGGCTTTATAGACAAAGAACAGCTTCTTAAACTTGCACAGCCGCTTATGAAGACTGCATATGGACAGTATCTTACAGACGTGGCAAACGGATTATAAAAACAGATTTGTTAGAAAGGATTGTTTAAACATGGGAAAGATTACAGTAGAGACATGTGATATAGAAGGATTGAAAGTTATTACACCGACAGTTTTTGGAGATGAAAGAGGATATTTCATGGAAACTTATAATTATAATGATTATAAGGAAGTCGGAATCGATATGGAATTTGTACAGGACAACCAGTCAAGTTCAAAAAAAGGTGTATTAAGAGGATTACATTTCCAGAAAGAGTTCCCACAGGACAAACTTGTAAGAGTAGTGAGTGGTGAAGTATTTGATGTGGCTGTTGACTTAAGAGAAGGTTCAGAGACATTCGGAAAATGGTATGGTGTTATACTATCGGCTGAGAATAAAAAACAGTTTTTCATTCCGAAAAATTTTGCGCACGGATTTGTAGTGCTTTCAGACTCAGCAGAGTTTGCTTATAAGTGTACAGACTTTTATCATCCAAATGATGAGGGCGGACTCAAATGGGATGACCCGGATATCGGTGTTGACTGGCCATTACCGGAAGGAGTAGAACTTACTATTTCAGAAAAAGATCAGAAATGGGACGGAATCAAAGCTTACGTTGCTGAGAGGAACAAGTAATGAATTTCATAAAGGAATTGTATAGCAATAGAAAACTAATATGGAATCTTTCAAAAAGCGATTTTAAGACAAAATATGCGGGTTCTTTTTTGGGAATAATATGGGCATTTGTACAGCCGGTAGTAACAGTTATAGTATACAGTATAGTGTTCCAATGCGTTTTTGCGCAGGCAGATGTTGGAAACGTACCGTATGTATTGTGGCTGATTACCGGACTTGTACCATGGTTTTTCTTTAATGATGCCTTAAATGGCGGAACAAATGCAATGTTAGAGTATAATTATCTTGTAAAAAAAGTTGTGTTTAAGATTAGTATTCTTCCAATTGTTAAAATGATATCTGCATTATTTGTACATTTGTTTTTTATCTGTTTTACCATCACGATTTATATAATTTGCGGTGTTATGCCGGGATTATATGGTATACAGATTATATACTACATGGCATGTGCGTTTATACTGACCCTTGGATTAACATATGCCACATCGGCAGTTGTCGTATTTTTCAGAGATTTATCGCAGATTATAAGCATTGTGCTTCAGGTGGGGATGTGGTATACACCGATATTGTGGAATGTAGAAAATCCTGCATTTACACTTCCTGAGACAGTGAAAAAGTTATTAATGATAAACCCGATGTATTATGTTGTAGGCGGATATAGAGATTCTCTTGTAAACAAAGTGTGGTTTTGGGAAAGACCGTTTTTGACACTTTATTTTTGGTGTTTTACCGCATTTACGTTCGCAGTGGGAGTGTTTATATTCAAGAGACTGAGAGTACATTTTGCAGATGTATTGTAATTTTCGATTATTTATAGAAAGGCATGGAACTAATAATGTCAGATTATGCAATCAGTGTAGAACACGTTGAGAAAATGTATAAATTGTACGATAAGCCATCGGACAGATTTAAAGAGTCATTGGGACTTACGAGAAAGAAAAAATACAGAGAGCATTTTGCTCTGCATGATGTGAATTTTCAAGTGAAGAAAGGAGAAACAGTAGGAATTATCGGAACGAACGGTTCCGGTAAATCTACTATTCTCAAGATTATAACCGGAGTATTGAATCCGACGGCGGGTGAAGTTAAGGTAAACGGCAGAATATCTGCACTTCTTGAACTCGGAGCCGGATTTAATATGGAATATACAGGAATAGAAAATGTATATCTCAACGGTACAATGATAGGATTTTCAAGAGAAGAGATAGACGCAAAGCTTGATGATATTTTGGAGTTTGCTGATATTGGAGATTTCGTCTATCAGCCTGTAAAGACATATTCGAGTGGTATGTTTGTCAGACTTGCCTTTGCCGTGGCGATAAACATTGACCCGGAGATACTTATAGTCGACGAGGCGTTATCTGTAGGAGATGTATTCTTTCAGGCAAAATGTTATCATAAGTTTGAGGAATTTAAAAAGCTTGGAAAAACCATACTATTTGTAAGTCATGATTTAGGCAGTATCGGAAAATACTGTGACAGGGTTGTGCTTCTCAACCAGGGTGTAAAGCTTAATGAAGGACAACCTAAGGAAATGATTGATATTTATAAAAAGCTCCTTGTAAATCAGTATACCGAAGCTGAGGAGAATACAAAAGAAGATGAAAAGAAGAATGGTAAAAAGGCAGTACTTAAGTCCGGCAACTGGAAGGACACGATTACATCAAATCCGGAAATTGTTGAGTATGGAAACGGCATGGCAGGAATTATCGATTACGGAGTGATGGATAGTGAAGGCAACATGTCAAATTCCATAGAAAAAGGTACAGAATTTACCATAATGATGAAAGTGGAATTTAAAGAAAAAATATCAGACCCTATATTTGCAATAACGATAAAAGACCTTAAAGGAACAGAGATTGCCGGAACAAATACTATGTTTGAGAGTATCAATACCGGTGTGGTTAAGCCGGGAGATAAGAAAAGCATAAAGTTTACGCAGAAGATGGATCTTCAGGGTGGAGATTATCTTGTATCATTGGGTTGCACAGGGTATAAAGACGGCGATTTTACGGTATATCACAGGTTGTATGATGTTTTTAACATTACAGTGATATCACAGAAGAATACAGTAGGGTACTATGACATGAATTCAGATATAGTTGTAGAATAAAAGAGGTGTGAAAGATGGAAACAATTGAGAATATCGGTAAAGTTAAGCTTAACCTTAAATATTACAGTGGCAGGGATTTGTACAGTGACGGAGAGATAGAAGATAAGCTGTTAGAAATCGTAAAGAATAACGAAGAAGAAGATTTTAACAGGATTATTGCAGAAAAACAGGAATGGGCCACAATGTACCATCTTTCACACATCAGACAGAATATTATCTGTACGGTGAATATCGATAAAAACATGAAAGTTCTTGAGATAGGTTCAGGCTGCGGTGCAATCACGGGCGCACTTTCAGAGCGTGCAGGTAAAGTAACGTGTATAGAGTTATCAAAAAAAAGAAGCAGTATTAATGCGTATAGAAATAAAAAAAGAGATAATATAGAGATATTGGTAGGCAATTTTCAGGATATAGAAAAAGATTTGGGAAAGTATGACTGTATAACGCTGATAGGTGTTTTTGAGTATGCTGATGCCTACATCAATTCTGAAGAGCCGTATGTTAATTTTTTAAATATAATTAAGGGACATCTGACTGAAAACGGACGTATTGTGATGGCGATAGAGAATAAGTTTGGTCTGAAATATTTTGCGGGATGCAGAGAAGATCATTTTGGAACTTATTTCGAAGGTATTGAGAATTACACAAACACAGAGGGTGCCAGAACATTTACAAAAAACGAGCTAAAAAAAATGTTTGAAAAAACAGGTTTTGATAAGTATCGTTTTTACTATCCGTACCCGGATTACAAGTTTCCGGTTAAAATATTTTCAGATGAGTATCTTCCTAAAATCGGAGAGTTAAATACAAATGTACAGAATTTTGACAGAGACAGGCTTATGTTGTTTGATGAGTCGAAAGTATTTAACACAATTATAGAAGAAGGAATGTTTGATGTTTATTCCAATTCATTTCTTGTTGAGATAGGTATGAATGATAATTCTGTAATATATGAGAAATGTTCTAACGACAGGTCAGAGCAGTTTTCTATTTATACAGATATTTTAAAAGGTGATAAAAAACTTGTAAGAAAATATAGTGCGACTGAAAAAGGAAGCAGTCATGTAGGGAATATAGTAAGATGGGGCGGACTTCTTCAGAAGCAGTATGAAGGATCTAAGATATCAGTTGTGAAGAGCATCATGAAGGATGGAAAAGCATGTTGTGATTATGTTACCGGAGATACGATTGAAGAAATTGCCGACAGGTATATTTCACAGGGCATGATATCTAAAGCAGAAGCTCTTATACAGGAAGTTATATCTATAGTCAGGGATAAAAACGGAAGTCAGAAGTTTGAGATGACCGATGAGTTTAAAAATGTTTTCGGAGACGTAAATTTTGAAGGCGAAATGCACACCGGAAGTGTTAATGATATTGATCTGGTTTTGAACAACATCATTGTAAACGGAGATGACTGGCAGGTAATTGATTATGAGTGGACATTTGATTTCCCTGTGCCGGTAGAATTTATAATATTCAGAATTCTGCATTACTATATTGAGACAAATAACAGCAGAACCGATATAAAGGCTGATAAACTATTGACACTTTCAGAAAATGACAGGAAAACTTTTTTAAAGATGGAAGAGAATTTCCAGAATTACGTAAAAGGAAATCATGTTCCGCTAAGGGATTTATATCAAAGTATTGGTAAGAATACAATCAATGTGGCGGCAGTTGCAGGACGTTTATCAAAACAGGTAAAGATTTATAAAGATTTTGGTAAAGGTTATTCCGAGGATGAGGTTATGTTTGTTCCTGTAATTAAGGGGGACGACGGAAATTATCATCTTAAATTTGATGTTGAAAACGGAGTTAAGAAGTATAGAATCGACCCTTGTGAAGAGGGATGTACTTTAAAGATTAATGAATTGCTGGTTAATGAACGTTTGCAGACAAAGTTTAACACCGGTGGGTTCATGATGGATGATGACATATACGTATATAGTGAGGACCCGTGGATAGAGATAGATGTTGAGGGTACCATTATTAAAACAATATATATGAATTACAGATATGATTCTGAAGTTTCGGAATTTTATGATGATGTTGTAGAACGTCTTAAAAAAATAGGTGAATATGAAGAACATCTTAATGCAAGAGCAGCGATTATTAAAGATTTAGAAGGACAGTTGAAAGCTGCGAATGAGCAAATACAGAATTTAAATAGAGAGAAGGAATTGATGGTGACATCAAAATCATGGAAAATGACAAAGCCTGTTCGTAAGATAAAAAATGGTACGAAGAGGATATTAAAATCAAATAAGGTTACTCATGAAGCGTGCAGAAGAATCAAGGCAGTTGTTAAAAGACAGCCTTTACCGAAGCCGATTCATCCGGAGGTACAGTCCGTAGAGGAGATTGTATATATCATTTGCCCTAAAAAAGAGTGGGAAAAACAGAGAAGCACAAAGTTTAGTAAAGATATCAAATTCAGTATACTTGTGCCGTTATACAATACTCCTGAAAGATTTTTAAGGGAAATGATAGAGTCTGTAATATTCCAGTCATATGAGAATTGGGAGTTATGCCTTGCGGATGGAAGTGATGATGAACATAAGAATGTTGAAAAAATCTGTAAAGAGTATTGTGATAAGGATTCGAGAATTAAATATAAAAAATTAACAGAGAATCTTGGAATATCAGGAAACACAAACGCGTGTATTGATATGGCTACAGGTGATTACATTGCATTGTTTGATCATGATGATTTCCTTCACCCTTCAGTATTATTTGAGGATATGAAAGCAATCTGTGAGCATAATGCGGACTATATTTATACAGATGAGGCAACATTCCAGGGAACGAATATATTTAACATTATCACAAGACATTGTAAGCCTGATTATGCAAAGGATAATTTAATAGCAAATAATTATATCTGCCATTTTTCGGTATTTAAAGCAGACCTGCTTGAAAAGGCGGGAAGATTCCGTTCAGAATATGATGGCAGTCAGGATCATGATTTGATTTTGAGACTTACGGATAAAGCAGAAAAAGTATTCCATATCAGAAAGATTTTATATTACTGGCGTTCTCATCCTGCATCAGTGGCGGCTGATATCAATGCAAAGACTTATGCGATTGATGCTGCAAAGCATGCAGTAGAGACACATCTGGAAGGAAAGGGAATAAAGGCAAAAGTAGAAAGCAGCAAGGCATTTCCTACAATTTTCAGAATAAGGTATGAACTTAAAGCTACACCTAAAGTATCTATATTGATACCAAATAAAGATCATATAGATGATTTGAAGACATGTGTGGAGTCTGTTCTTAAAAAGTCGACATATCCGGATTATGAGATTATCATAATTGAGAATAACAGCATTATGGAAGAGACTTTTGCATATTATAAAGAACTTGAGAAGAATGATAAGATTACAGTAGTTTATTACGAAGGCGAATTTAACTATTCAAAGATAAATAACTTTGGAGAGACTTTCGCGAAAGGAGATTACATTCTTCTTCTGAATAATGACACGGAAGTAATAAATGATGACTGGATAGAAGAATTGATGATGTATGGACAGCGCGATGATGTAGGTGTTGTGGGTGCAAAGTTATATTACGAAGATGACACCATACAGCATGCAGGTATCGTTATAGGGCTTGGCTCTGACAGGGCAGCAGGACATACACATTATGGTGTTGATAAAGAAAATGTAGGATATATGGGAAGACTTTTCTATGCTCAGGATGTGTCCGCCGTGACGGGGGCATGTATGATGGTTAAAAAATCATTGTATGAAGAGCTTGGAGGACTTGACGAAGAATTTACGGTTGCATTTAATGATGTAGACTTTTGTCTGAAGGCAAGAGATAAAGGATATCTGAATATCTTTACGCCGTATTGTGAGTTGTATCATTATGAATCTAAATCAAGAGGATTTGAAGATACGAGAAAGAAGAGAAAACGTTTCAGACAGGAAGTGCAGATGTTCAGGGAAAAATGGAAAAAAGTGATTGAAGACGGAGATCCATATTTCAATCCGAATTTCTCACTGGACCGTCCGGATTTTTATATTCCGGATTAAACAAATAGTTTTCGGAGGTTTGGTATGATAAAGCAGGAGGTAAGCAGGGGAATTGAGTATTTAAAGAAAAAAGGAATTAAAAGTACTATAATAAGAACCAGAAGACATATTGCTGAGGAAAGGATTTACAAAAAGTGGGCAGAACAAAGTGAGGATGTGCTTGAAAAGCAGAGAAACAGAAAGTTTGCCAAAAATCCAATGATTAGTATAGTGGTTCCCTTGTATAAGACTCCGGTAAAATATCTTAAAGAATTAATAGATTCCGTAGAGAAGCAGACATATTCTAACTATGAACTGTGTCTGGCGGATGGAACTTCAGAAGAGTCAGAGATTACCGCTGTCATAAAGGAATATATGGAAAATAATCCGAGAATCAAATACAGACTGCTTGAGGAAAATAAAGGTATATCAGGTAATACTAATGAGGCTCTTAGTATGGCTTCGGGTGAATATATTGCATTGGCAGACCATGATGATTTACTTGTCTCTTCGGCGTTATATGAGATAGTAAGAGTCATAAACCGTAAGGAAAGAGTGGATGTAATATACACAGATGAAGACAAGACGGATGAAACAACGTCGGGATTTTACATGCCACATTTTAAACCGGATTTTAATAAAGAATACTTTCAGGCAAATAATTATATCTGCCATTTGTTTGTGGTGAAGCGGGAAATAGCTTTGGAGACAGGAGGATTTGACAGCGAATTTGACGGTGCACAGGACTACGATTTTATATGGAAATGTATAGAAAAATCGGAAGTTGTGTATCATATCCCTAAGATATTATATCATTGGAGATGCCATTCGGATTCAACTGCAGGCAAACCGGAGAGTAAGCTGTATGCATATGAAAATGGAGTAAAGGTACTTGATTCACATTATAAGAGATGTGGAATTAATGCATATACGCAGTGTTATCCGGATGCATACGGATATTATAAGACACTAAGCCGTGACAATGCTAAAACACCGGTAACAATCCTGTATGTGGGATACGGTGAGAAAAAGATGAAGACAAAATATCCTCATGATACGTTAGAGATTGAAGGATATAACATAAAGGAAATTAACAGACTCATAAAAGAACAGAATAACAGATATGTTCTTATAATAGATAAGAATGGAAAATATACGACAAAAGGCAATATAAAGACTCTTATGTCATATGCTATGTGTGAAGACATTGCCGTAGTGGGAAGCCGGATTTACGGGAACAACCGTAAGTTGTTGTTCGGCGGATTTATTTTCGGTGCAAATGATTATTTTGGATATGCATTTGAAGGTGCCGACATTGCTGACAGGGGATACTATCTAAGAATTTGTATGCCTCAGGAGACATTGGGAGTATGTGGCAACAGTATGCTTATAGACACGGAATATTTTAATAAAGTCGGAGGATTTTTTGAAGGATTCAGTTTTAATATGAGTGTTGCTGATTATTGCATGAAGATAAGAAACATTGCAGGAAAAAGGATAGTGTACGTTCCTGATGTAATATTTACGATGAATGCCCGCAGGTGTCATGATTACAGGAAAGATGAAATCGAGGCGTTTAGGAAACGCTGGAAAATAGAAATAGAAAAGGGAGACCCGTTTTATAACAGGAATCTTACGTTAAAAAACACAGATTATTCATTGAAAAAGAAAGGAATCAAAAATTGAAGGTTTCGATAGTAATTCCTAATTATAATGGTGAAAAGTTTGTCAAAACCTGTCTTAAGTCATTGACAAACCAGACAGAACAGTCATTTGAACTGATTATAGTTGACAATGCTTCTAAAGATAATAGTATCAGGCTCATAAGGGATGAGTTTGGAAACATTTTCAAGGACAGAATGAAGATTATAGAATTGGATGAGAATTATGGTTTCAGCAAAGCCGTAAATGTAGGAATAAAGGCTTCAAATGCTTCTTATGTTATTCTGTTGAATAATGATACAGAATGTGATCGGAGATTTGTTGAGAAAATGCTTAAGGGAATAAGACAGTCAAAAAGACTGTTTTCATGTGGAGCAAAGATGATTCAGTTTAATGACCGCAATAAGATAGATAGTGCAGGAGATTATTACACGATTATCGGCTGTACATTTACAAAGGGATATGGCAAAGCTCCTTCAGAATATAGCAAAAAAGAATATATATTTTCTTCCTGTGCGGGTGCAGCGATATACAGGAAGAAAATATTTGAGAAAATAGGATACTTTGACGAAATACATTTTGCTTATCTCGAGGATGTGGACGTCGGATACAGAGCTAAGATATATGGATATAAAAATGAATTTATCCCGGATGCTGTGGTATACCATGTGGGAAGCGGTTCAAGTGGAAGCAGGTATAATGAATTCAAGGTCAGCCTTGCTGCCAGAAATAATGTTTATCTGAACTATAAAAATATGCCGCTTTTTTTTCTGATAGTGAATTATCCGTTCATTATTGCGGGAAAAATGATGAAATTTGCGTTTATGTGTAAAAAAGGACTTGGAAAGATTTATTTAAGAGGTATAATAGAAGGCTATAAGAGTCTTAGTAAGTGTAAAAAAGTAAAATTTCAATGGAGAAATTTAATAAATTATCTTATCATTGAAGCCGAGCTTATACTCAATTTATTTAAGAAAATCGGGTGAAAAAGCTATATGTTGAATTATAAAATTAAAAGAATTATGGATATTATTGGTGCAGGAAGTGCAATTATAATATTTATGCCACTTATGTTACTGATTGCGTTGATGATTAAACTGACTTCGAAAGGACCGGTTATTTTCAGACAGGAAAGGGTGGGACTGAACAGTAAAAAGTTTGTTATGTACAAATTCAGAACGATGAAAGTACAAAATTCTGAGGAAGAAATGGTACGATGGACAAGGAAGGGTGATCCGCGTGTTACACCGATAGGAAGAATATTAAGGCGGATGAGTCTTGATGAATTGCCACAGTTATTGAATGTATTGCAGGGAGATATGAGTCTGGTGGGACCAAGACCTGAGAGACCGTATTTTGTAGAAAAATTTAGAAAAGAGATACCGGGGTATATGGAAAAACACGATGTGCGTCCGGGACTGACAGGATGGGCACAGATTAACGGATACAGAGGAGATACACCGATTGACAAAAGAGTGGAATATGACCGGTATTACATTGAAAACAGGACAATTTGGTTTGATGTAAAGATTATTATTTTAACAATTTTTAAAGGATTTATCAATAAGAATGCATATTAATTGAAGAAAGGGATTACTAATGAAAGAAAAAAAGAAGAAAAAAAATAAAAGAAAAAAATTTAAAATAACTCTGTTGATATTAGAATTGGTATTTACAATATTGGCGCTTGTAATAGGCGGTATGGGAGCATATTACACAACTGCGAGTGATGCAAAAAAGATAGAAATCAGAAACGGTCTGGTAAAAACATTATCAGGATGGTCGTGGGTCAGAAACATTTTGCTTTCGTCTGAGCAGAAAGACTATGATAAGAATGTTAAAGACAGTGATTTTGATGAGTCAAAGATTGATGTAAATGAAAATGTCAGAAAACTTACAGGGTACACGAATATTGCTTTATTCGGAATAGACGCGAGATATGATGAATTTGATAAGGAAACTAACAGCGATTCTATCATAATAGTAAATATAAATAATGACAGTGGTGAGGTAAGACTCATTTCTGTTTACAGAGATACAATGCTTAAGATAAGAAAAAAGAATGGAGAGTCTGTATACTCAAAAGCTAATGAGGCATTCTTCAGGGGTGGTGCGGAAGGTGCCATTACTATGCTCAACACCAATCTTGATTTGGACATAAAAGATTATGTGACAGTGAATTTTTCAGGACTTACAGAGATAATCGATGCACTCGGCGGTGTTGATGTAAATATAACCGAAGAAGAAAGATTTTATATCAACGGATATCTTGTTGAGACCAGAAAAGTTACCGGAATGGATGCACCGGATGTAAATGAAGCCGGAAATGTTCATTTATCAGGATTACAGGCTACTGCGTATTGCAGAATAAGATATACTTCTTATTTTGACGAGACAGGTAAAGAATATAAGGATGACTTAGGAAGAACGGCAAGACAGAGGGCTGTACTGTCAAAACTTGTTGATAAAGCAAAGGCAGCAGGCAGCGACAAGATTATAAAGATAGCAAAGCAGATATTAAACAGCAATACAAAAGAAAAGACATTTGTAAAGACAAGTATGGATTTTGATGAAATAATGGATTTGATTCCGTTAATGATAGATTTTACCCTTACGGATACTGTTGGTTTCCCGTATACGCTTGCAATGCCGGACATTGACGGTGTAAGTTATGTTGTTGCAGAAGGACTGTCTTATAACGTAAGTAAGCTTCACCAGTTTATGTATGGAGACACTAATTATCATGTATCACCTAGTGTAAGAAAAATCAATGACTATCTGATTGATTATACGGGTGTTGATGAGGTGAAACTTCCTGAAGACAGAGAAACTGAGGAGACGGAGACTGAGACGGAAAGTTATACGGGAAGATATCGATGAAAAAATAAAATTTATACACATTTTTAACACAATTCATTGTTAAAATATTATCCATACAGGTTGTTGATGGAATGGAGGAATGAGTGATGTTTGAAGAAAATGAGAATAATATGACAGGCGATACTGTCGAAGGTGAAGGAACAGAAGAAGTTGTGGTGGCTGAAAGTGAAGCCGGAAAAAATGAAAGTAGTGAAACCGGTCCGGTTAATGATAGTACATTGGGAATTGATGAGGAAGAAAAAGAGGTTGTAAGGGAGAACGATTTCAGGAATGAAGCTCCGGCTGAAGAAAATGCGAATCAAACTGCCTCATCAGAAGATACACCGGTTTCCACTTCAGAAGATTCTGAACTGAATAAGAGCATTGATAAGAGAGCTGCACAGGCTGCCAAAAGACAGTTGAAGCTGCAGAAGGAAGCTCAGAAGGAAGCACAGAAAAAGCAGGAAAAAGAAGCTAAAAAACCAAAGGTCTTAAAGTTCATTGCTGCGGCAGTACTTTTTGGAGTAATTGCCGGAGGCATAATGATTCTTATGCAGAAGCTGTATGATGACAATGGTTCGCACAAGCAGATTGCCAGAACGAATACAGAGGTGTTCAATTACGGCAGCGAAGATAAGAGTACAGAAGAAGAGAAAAAAGAGAAGAAGTCAGAGAAGAAGGAAGATAAAAAGGAAGACAGTGAGGAAGAGGACACTACAGAGACAGAGAAAAAGTCTTCAGACGCAGTTGAGATAACAGACGTATCAGCAGTAGTTGACGAAGTTATGCCTAGTGTTGTTTCAATCACAAGTACGGAAATTGTCCAGTCGGCGAATAATGATTTCTGGAGCTATTTTTACGGATATGGCAATGATTCTGGCGAACAGTATGAGTCAACTGGTGCAGGTTCGGGTATTATTGTAGGAGAGAATGATACAGAGCTTCTTATTGTTACTAATGAACATGTAGTAGCATCAGCAGACTCTCTGGAAGTAAAATTTGTTGATGATGAATCTGTCGCCGCTACGGTGAGAGGACAGAATGAAAAGCAGGATATCGCAGTTATATCTGTAAAGCTTTCAGATATTAAAAGCAGTACGATTGATGCAATTAAGATTGCAACTTTGGGAGATTCAGACAAATTGTCTGTAGGAGAAGGGGCAATCGCTATAGGAAATGCTCTTGGTTACGGACAGTCAGTGACTACCGGAGTTATCAGTGCATTGAACAGAACCATTAAGGTGGACAGTTATGACAGAACGGTAATACAGACTGATGCAGCTATCAGCCCGGGAAACAGTGGTGGAGCGCTTTTGAATGTTAAAGGTGAGCTTATAGGTATCAACTGTGCAAAGAGCGTGGATGACTATGCAGAGGGAATGGGATATGCGATTCCGATTACCCTTGTGAAAGACCTGATTGATGATATGATGACAAAGGAAGTCAGGGAAGAAGTTGCAGAAGCTGATAAGGGGTATCTGAACATTTACGGAAAAGATGTGACATCAGACTTATCGCAAATGTATGATATTCCTGAAGGCGTGTATGTCATGGAAGTTATTAAGGATGGAGCTGCAGAAAAAGCAGGTATATCTAAGTATGATGTTATTACCGCTGTTGAAGATGAGGATGTATCTTCGATGCAGGAGCTTCAGGATTTGCTCGCTTATTATAAGAAGGGTGAAAAGGTAAGTATAACAATTCAGACATTAGACGGCAATGAATACAAAGAGAAAAAAGTCGATGTAACACTTGGCGGCGAGATGGAATAAATAATAAAGGACTGTCATTTTATTAAATTCAGATTGATAAAATGGCAGTCCATTTGCTTATAAACAGGTTGTCTTTTTTATAAAAATAAAGTATGATTAACAAAGAACTTTGTATTAAGAAAGGATCGGAATATGAGTGAAAAATATAATTTAGTAGTAGGACAGAGTGGAGGTCCGACTACGGTGATAAATGCAAGCCTTTATGGTGTAATAGTTGAAGCTGCGGAAAAACAGGACAGCATAGAAAAAGTCTATGGAATGATAAACGGTATTGAAGGTTTTATCAACGACAATTATATGGACATCAATAAAGAGATGTCATATGATGACATAGAATTATTGAGGTCTACACCATCATCTTATCTGGGTTCATGTCGGTATAAGCTTTCAGAAGACATGAACGATGCGACTTACAGACTCATTTTTGAAAAATTTGAAAAGCTGAATATAAGATATTTTATATATATAGGCGGTAATGATTCGATGGATACTGTCAGCAAGCTTACAAGATACGCCGATATGACAAACAGTCCAGTGCGTATCATAGGCGTTCCGAAGACAATAGACAATGACCTGATGCTTACAGACCACTCGCCGGGATTTGGAAGTGCTGCAAAATATGTGGCGACGACAGTGAGAGATATCGTGATGGATGCATCTGTCTATGATACAAAATCAGTTACAATTATTGAACTTATGGGAAGACATGCAGGATGGATTACTGCATCAAGTGTACTTGCAAGAAAGTATGAAGGAGATAACCCGTATCTTATATATCTTCCTGAAGTGGCATTTGACATAGACAGGTTTATCAAAGATGTATCAAAATGTTTAGAGACAAAGAATAATGTAGTAGTATGTGTGTCAGAAGGTATTAAGGACAGTGAGGGAAAATTCATTTGCGAATATGCCGGCTGTACAGGTGTAGATACGTTTGGACATAAGATGCTTACAGGCTGTGGAAAGTATCTGGAAAATATTGTGAAAGAACGTCTTGAAGTGAAAGTGCGCTCTGTAGAATTAAATGTTAATCAGAGATGTAAAGCAGTGCTTGCATCAAAGACAGATGTGGATGAGGCTGTTTTGGCAGGTACATACGGAGTGGATGCGCTTCTTGAACAGAAGACCGGATGCATGGTCGCATTTGAGAGAATTCCGGGAAAAGAATATGAGATTAGATGCAAACTTGTGGATTGCAGTGAGGTATGCAACCGTGAGAAAGTGGTATCAAGAGAATGGATTAATGAAGATGGCAATGATATAGGTAAAGAGTTTATTGACTATGCGAAACCGCTGATTATAGGAGAAAATGAAGGAATCATAAAGGATGGTTTGCCGATGTATGTATATAGAAAAGATAATAATGCGAAAGGAATGTGAGAACTAAATGTCGGGTGAATATGAAAAATTTTGCTATATATGCAGGAGAACTGAAGAGAAGACAGGACCACAGATTACGATGCCCGGAGGAATCAATATATGTTCCGACTGTATGCAGAAGACATTTGATATGTTAGATGCCAACGGTCTGGCAAATATTGACATGAGTGGTTTTAATCTGAACCCTCAGGAATCTGCAAAAGTCAGCCTTGATAAAGAAACAGAAGAAAGTGATGAGAGTAAAAACAAGAATCAAAAAGATATTTCAAGACTTGGCAATATAAGTTTTGTAAATCTTGCTGATTTACAGGGTCAGATTCCACGAAGACAGAAGTTAAAAAAGAAGAAAAAAAATACAGAGCCGGTAATAGACATTTCAAAAATTCCTGCACCGCATAAGATTAAAGCAAGTCTTGATGAGTATGTGATAGGTCAGGAGCATGCAAAAAAAGTTATGTCTGTAGCCGTATATAATCATTACAAGAGAATATCTCTGGGGGATGACCCGGATGTATTGATAGGCAAGTCTAATATGCTTATGATTGGACCGACCGGATGTGGTAAGACATATCTGGTTCAGACACTTGCAAAGCTGCTTGATGTGCCATTGGCGATAGCGGATGCCACATCACTTACAGAGGCAGGATATATAGGTGACGACATTGAAAGTGTAGTATCCAAGCTTCTTGCTGCTGCCGACAATGATGTGGATAAAGCAGAGACCGGTATTATATTTATAGACGAGATAGATAAGATCGCAAAAAAGAAAAATGCAAACAGCAGGGATGTTAGCGGTGAAAGTGTACAGCAGGGACTTTTAAAACTTTTAGAAGGAAGTGAAGTTGAGGTTCCTGTCGGTGCTAACAGTAAAAATGCAATGGTTCCATTGGCAACTGTTAATACAAAGAATATTTTATTTATCTGTGGCGGGGCATTCCCTGATATTGATAATATTATAAAAGAGAGACTTAATAAGCAGTCATCTATAGGTTTTATGGCTGATTTAAAGGACAAGTATGATAATGAGGAAAATATTTTAAAATACGTCACTATTGAGGATTTAAAAAACTACGGAATGATTCCTGAATTTCTCGGAAGACTTCCTATATTATTCACATTGGAAGGCCTTACAAAAGAAATGCTTGTAAAGGTGCTTGAGGAGCCAAAGAATGCACTGCTTAAGCAATATAAGAAGCTTCTTGAGATGGATGAGGTACAATTGTTATTTGATGAAGGTTCTTTGGAAGCCATCGCCACAAAGGCGTTGGAAAAGAAGACGGGTGCCAGAGCACTACGGGCTATTATCGAAGAATTTATGCTTGATATAATGTATGAGATTCCGAAGGATGATAATATCGGAAGAGTAACTATTACAAGAGAATATGTCGAGAATACAGGTGGTCCGGTCATTGAGATGAGAGGAGTAACACCTATTGAGGAGAATGGATAAATGGATGTATCAAATTTGAATATGACTCCATCATCTGAAAGAGTACACATTGTATTCATGGGCAGAATGAATAGTGGAAAATCATCCCTTATAAATGCTCTTACAGGTCAGCATACATCTATCGTATCAGAGGTTCGGGGGACTACCACGGATCCTGTCAGAAAAGCTATGGAAATAAATGGAATAGGACCTTGTGTACTGGTGGATACGGCCGGATTTGATGACACCGGAGAGTTAGGAGAGAAAAGAGCAGAGAAGGCAGCTAATGCAGCTGATTTGGCGGATATTGTAGTAATGACGATTTGCGATAATGACGTTTCACTTGAGAAACAATGGTATGACCGGCTGATGAAAAAGGGAATACCTGTTATAATAGCAATTACCAAAACAGATTTGGATGCGTTTGATGATGAAACGGTAAAAAGTATTGAACAGATTTTTAATTCAAAACCAGTGATTACAAGTGTAGTAAATAATCTTGGAGTGGATGAACTGCTAAGACGTCTGGTTTTGGTTTCGAAAGATAATGTGAAAGAAAGATTTATTACCGGTAATCTGGTATCAGCGGGTGATGTGGTGTTGCTGATTATGCCACAGGATATTCAGGCTCCGAAGGGAAGACTGATATTACCACAGGTACAGACTATAAGAGAGTTGTTAGACAGGGGATGTATAGTCATAAGTACTACGGCTGAAAAAATGAAGGAAGCGATTGGATCCCTAAAAGAAGCACCAAAGCTTGTAATTACGGACTCTCAGGTTTTTAAAAAAGTGTATGATATTAAGCCGGAAGAAAGCATGCTTACATCATTTTCTACACTGTTTGCAGCATATAAGGGAGATATAGATGCGTATGTAAATGGTGCAGAGAATATACAGAGTCTGACTAAAGAATCGAAAGTATTGATTGCTGAATGTTGTACGCACGCACCGATGCAGGAGGATATCGGACGTGTAAAAATCCCGGGATTATTGAGAAAACGGTTTGGAGAGACTATACAGATAGATGTAGTCAGCGGTATGGATTTTCCTGAAGATTTAAGCAGCTATGACCTTATTATACAATGTGGAGCATGTATGTTTAACAGAAGATATGTCATGAGCAGAATTGAGCGGGCAAAAGAGGCAGATGTACCTATTACAAATTATGGAATTGCCATAGCCTGGTTAAATGGTATATTGGACAAGATAGAATTACCGAAAGGAAATAATTTGGATAATGGCTAAAAAGTATTACGTAGTTAGAAAGGGGAGAACCCCCGGAATATATTTGACATGGAATGACTGTAAAGCTCAGATAGACGGTTTTTCAGGAGCGGAATATAAGAGCTTTATGACGAGTGAGCAGGCGGCAGCATATGTTGAAGGAGAAGCTGCCGTAGAGATAGAGACAAAGACTGAAAACGGTATTCCCGTCACTGATGAAAAAAATGCAGTTGCGTATGTAGATGGAAGTTATAATGATGCAACGAAGGATTTTTCTTACGGTGTTGTTATGTTTCACAATGGAGAGGAAAAACATTTCTCAGAAAAAGTTGATGACACAAAACTGGCAGAAATGAGAAACGTTGCAGGAGAGATAAAGGGGGCTGAGCGCGCGATGTGTTACGCCGTTGAAAATAATTGTGAGACTTTGGTAATCTATCATGATTACGAGGGAATTGCAAAATGGTGTACAGGCGCATGGAAAGCGAATAAAGAAGGTACAATCGCGTACAAAGAATATTATGACAAAATCAGCAGTAGTCTGAAAATTGAATTCAGGAAGGTAAAAGGACATTCGGGTGACAGATATAATGATGTGGCAGACAGTCTGGCGAAGAGTGCAATTTTTTAGATGATTGAATTCATGTGAAAAAAATGATAAAATAATTCAATAAGTATTACATGGAGGAAATATATGAACGCATTAATTAACGCTCTTGGACTTACATTTAGTAATCAGGGTATCAAGTATGCCGTAGCCGGGCAGAATGAAGAGGCTATTATTATCATGCAGAAGATGAAGAAGGCACCGGTAACGTTAAAGATAGTCTACATAGTTGCCGAAGATATGCAGTCCATGTCCATTAAGTTTTATAATCTTTATCATGTAGAACGTGTGACGGAACGATTGATATTGAAGGTCAATGAGCTTAATAAAATATATAGATGGGTAAAGCTCACAATAGAAGATACCGATGTTGTTATGAGTATGGATCACATGGTGGACGAGACAAATATCGGCAGGCTTGCAGTCCAGCTGGCACTAATAGGTGTCCAGATGGGAGATTTGATGTATCAGCAGATTGATGAGATGTATGAGAAGAAAGAGTAAAGCATGTGGCGTCAGCTTTTAAGCTGACGCCCTTCTGCATTTATGTTGTAGGTATCTTTATAGATAAGCTCGGAAATCGGGACAATTTTAAATCCTTTATCCTGTAAACCGGTAATAACATCTTCTAATGCATCAGCAGTAAATTTTCCACCGTTATGACATAAAATAATGGAGCCGTTTCCAAGATGCTTGTTATCCAAAATGGCAGTCTTTATATTCTGGACACCATAATTTTTCCAGTCAAGGCTGTCGACATCCCATTGAATTGGAAAATACCCGGTGTCTCTGGCAACCGTAATAAGTGTGTTATTATAATCACCGTAAGGGGGGCGGAACAGACACATATCCTTACCGGTGAGTTTTTTAACTTTTTTATGTACCTGCATTAATTCATCTTTACATTCTTCGGGAGAAAGCTTTGACATTTCTTTATGATTTTCGCTATGGTTTCCCAAATCATGACCGGCTTTTGCAATTGCTTTAACATCATCAGGATAATTCTCAACCCATCCGCCTGTCATAAAAAATGTTACTTTAACATCATGTTTTTTCAAAATCTCAAGAATTTTAGCCGTATCATCATTACCCCATGCTGCATCAAAACTAAGAGCCACGACGGGACGGTCTGTCTCGACACAATATATAGGTAAAAGTCTGCTGCCTGTCTGTGAAGAGACAAGTGAGGAATCCGGAATATATAATCCTATGCAAATCAATATGGCAAGAGCAAATATCCATAACAGGGTTTGTTTGAGGATTTTCATAGAATACCTCCTGTTCATAAAAGGTAGTTTATAAATAATATGACAGGATTAAAAAAAGTATTCCGCCTGTAACGGAATACTTTTCTTTACATCATTCTGAGCGATTTTTTTTGTTCGATTTTTTTTCACTGTTATTGTTATTATCATCATCATTACCATCATCATTGTCATCAGAATTCTCCGGAGTATCCTTCTGTTTTTTCGTTGGAGCTTCGGTAGAAGCTTCCGTAGGGGGGTCCGTAGGAGCTTCGGTAGGAGCCTCAGTAGGAGCTTCGGTAGGAGCCTCCGTAGAAGGTTCTGTAGGAGCTTCCGTAGGAGCTTCTGTGATGATTTCCTCAGAAGAAGGTTCTTCATAATAAGTACTGTCTTCAGTGTAAGTGTAATGTTCAGTTCTGTCCTTCACAGTGGTCTCGCGTTCAATAGCAATTTTTTCAAGAGGCTGGGTTTCTACATCAAGGTCAGTAACCGTAAGCCATACTGTTGTAGCGACTGTTCTGTTCAATAAGTCGGTAACCGTATACGTTATCTCGTAAATGCCCGGAGTATTAAAGTCATAATCACCCGTAACACCTATCTTATCAGATATATCGTTGCCACATGTATCAAATGCTGATACATGTTTTGTAAAATCAATCGATGATCCTGTTTTTATAATCAAGTCTACAGCGTTTACAATAACCGGTGAAGATGTAAGCCATGGATTATCTTTATTGATATCTGTTGGATCCCATCCGGCATTTTCACTGTCTTCAGGAATCTTGATAGCTTCAGGTTTTCCAAGAGGTCCCGGATTATCTGCATCATCATATATGATAACAGTAGTTCCTACAGGACAGTTATCGTATATCCACTTGATATCACGTATGGCAAATCTTACGCATCCAAGGGAGGCAGGAGAGCCAAGCTTGTTGAATTCATCAGTTTCAAGTTCATCATAATTATCATCAAAATAAGGAACCGAATGCAACATGATTTCATCAAATATTCTGTAAGCATACTGTGCATATGAACCGTCAACCATAAGTCTCCACTTATATTTTTCTGACGTATGGAAAGTTCCCAATGGTGTATCATCTATATTCTTACCGGTAGAACAAAGCATTGCTTTTACAGGAATATTGTAATTGCCGGTCTCATCTTTTGTATAAATGGTAGTGCAGTTGGCAGCCCGGTTTACCTTAATCATAAATGGACTTTCACCTGTCAGGTAGGTATCTTCAGAAAAATCCTGAGTAACTTCTTCAGACATTTTCTCTTCAACCATCTCCATGGACTCAGCCTCTTTTTTTTCTTTCGTATCATGATTGATAAATAATTTCCCTAAACATATTACACACGCAATTATAATAAATGCCATGAGGACAAGTATAATAATGGGTGCAATCCGTATACGCTTTTTCTTTTTTTTCTTCATCTTAAACGTTCCTTTCTAAGAGTAATTTAATCAACCGCAACTTACATTTTACAATGATGAATGAGGAAATACAAGAAGAATTTTAAAATAGTTAAAATGATTGCATGAACTTGTTGAAAATCAAATACAAAATTGATATACTCGACTAAGATGATTTAGAAAAAAGAAAGGTGTGAGGATTACTATGAGATACACAAAGCAGGAAATCATCGAGATGGCAGAAGAGGAAGATGTAGAATTTATACGTCTGCAATTTACTGATATGTTTGGAACACTTAAGAATATTGCGATTACTTCAAGCCAGCTTGAGAAGGCACTGGATAACGAGTGTATGTTTGATGGTTCTTCGATAGAAGGATTTGTGAGGATAGAAGAATCTGACATGTATTTATATCCGGATCTGGATACGTTTGAGATTTTCCCGTGGAGACCGCAGCAGGGCAAGGTGGCGAGATTTATATGTGATGTATATAAGCCTGATGGAACTCCGTTTGAGGGAGACCCGAGATATGTACTGAAGAAAGTATTAAAAGAAGCAGAGGAAATGGGTTATAGATTTGACGTGGGCCCAGAGTGTGAGTTTTTCCTTTTCCATACGGATGACTATGGTAATCCTACAACGCTGACACATGAAAAGGCAGGATACTTTGATCTTGCACCGGTTGATCTGGGTGAGAACTGCAGAAGAGATATGGTATTGAATCTTGAAAGCATGGGATTTGAGATAGAAGCATCACATCATGAAGTGTCACCGGCACAGCATGAGATAGATTTCAAACATGATGATGCATTAAGTACGGCAGATAATATCATGACATTTAAGCTTACGGTCAAATCAATTGCTAAGAGACACGGACTGTATGCTACATTTATGCCGAAGCCGAAGTGTGGAGAGTGTGGATCAGGCATGCATATTAATATTGCGATGAATAAAGATGGAAATGATGTATTTGCAGATAAGAATGATGCCAATGGATTAAGCAAAACAGCATATAGTTTTATAGCAGGAATCATGGATCACATCAAAGCGATAACGATTATAGCCAATCCGCTTATTAATTCATACAAGAGACTGGTACCGGGGTATGAGGCACCGGTATATATCGCATGGTCTCCAAATAACAGAAGTCCGCTTATCAGAATACCTGCATCTACTTCGGAGGGGACAAGGATAGAATTAAGAAGTCCGGATTCAGCAGCGAATCCATATCTGATACTTGCAGCGTGTCTTGCGGCAGGAATTGACGGTATCAAGAGAAATGCAGTGCCTCCTGCAAGTGTTGACAAGAATATATTTGAGATGAGTGATGAAGAGAGACAGGAGCGCGGAATTGACAGGATTCCTTCAAGTCTGGAGGAAGCTATAGTGGAATTCAAAAAAGATGAATTTATTCAGAACGTATTAGGCGAGCATATTACGAGAAAAATCATAGAAGCAAAATCAGAAGAATGGGAAGAATACAGAACTCAGGTATCAGAGTGGGAGCTTGAGCAGTATCTGCATAAATTTTAGTATTTGACTGGAGGTACGTTCTTTTGGTAAGCATAATAGTGACGTTTCCAAAACCGGAAAACGGAAAGGCAATAAAGAATTACCTTGTGAGGAACGGTTATCATGTAAAGGCTGTATGTACATCAGGAGCCCAGACCATTAATGCGTTAGATGAGGTTGATGCAGGACTGGTCATATGCGGATATAAACTAAATGATATGTTGTATTCGCAGTTATATGAGTGTCTCCCCAAAGGTGTGGAAATGTTATTGATTGCATCAAGGACAAAGCTGTCAGAGTGTTATCAGCAGGATATTCTGCGGATTGAGATGCCTTTAAAGGTAAATGATCTTGTGGATACTGTGGAGATGGTTTTAAGTTCTATAGAATCAAAACGCAGGAGACAGAAAAAGCTCCCTAAGAAGAGGAATGAAAAGGAGCAGGAAATCATCAATAAAGCGAAAAGAATCCTCATGGAGAGAGACAATATGTCTGAAGAAGAGGCACATCGATACATACAGAAAAACAGCATGGATAGTGGAAACAGTATGGTTGAAACAGCTGAGATGGTTATTGCAATAATGGCTGATTAAATGTGAGTATGATGTTTGGAAATTCATTCCTGACATTTACAATAAAATAATATGGAGGAAATCAAATCATATGTACAAAATTAACGAGAATTACTTGAAACTGCCGGGCAGTTATCTGTTCTCAACTATTGGGAAAAAAGTTGGAGAATACAAAACTGCCAATCCGGACAAGGATATTATCAGTCTGGGAATAGGCGATGTTACACTGGCGCTCGCACCTGTAGTAATACAGGCATTACACGGTGCTGTAGACGAGATGGCAAACGCAGAGACTTTTAAAGGATATGCCCCTGATCTGGGATATGAATTTTTAAGGAGTGCAATTGCGAAAAATGACTATAAGGCCAGAGGAGTTGATATTGACATCGACGAAATTTTTATCAGCGACGGCGCAAAGAGCGATTCGGGAAACATAGGAGATATATTTTCAAATGATAATAAGATTGCCGTATGCGACCCGGTATACCCTGTGTATGTTGATACAAATGCGATGGCGGGAAGAACAGGAGATTATGTGGAAAGTACCGGCAAATGGAGTAATGTAGTCTATATGCCTTGTACTGCAGAGACAAATTTTGCACCGGAGATTCCTAAGGAGACGCCGGATATCATATATCTCTGTTTTCCAAATAATCCTACAGGTTCTACAATTACGAAGACAGAATTGCAGAAATGGGTTGATTATGCTTTGGAATCAGGTGCGATAATCATATATGATGCTGCTTATGAAGCATATATTTCTGAGGAAGATGTACCGCACAGCATTTATGAGTGTGAGGGCGCAAAAAAATGCGCAATCGAGATAAGAAGTTTCTCAAAGAATGCCGGATTTACAGGTACAAGACTTGGATTTACAGTGATTCCAAAAGACATCAAGTCTGATGGAACAATGTTAAACAGCCTTTGGGCAAGAAGACATGGAACAAAATTTAACGGGGCACCGTATATTATCCAGAAAGCAGGAGCTGCTATTTATTCGGAAGAAGGAAAGAAGCAGACAAAAGATATGGTGGCATATTATATGAACAATGCAAAAATGATATGTGAGGAATTGAAGAATGCAGGTTATAATGTGTCCGGAGGAATCAATGCTCCGTATATATGGCTGAAAACACCTGATAATATGACATCATGGGAATTTTTTGACAGATTATTGGAAAATGCAAACGTAGTTGGAACACCTGGTTCAGGATTCGGACCTAGTGGAGAAGGATATTTCAGACTTACTGCATTTGGCAGTTATGAGAATACTAAGAAAGCTTTGGAAAGAATAAAAAATCTGTAAAAAAAATACGGCTATCTTATACGGTATGTGGATATGGTATAAGATAGCTTGTTTTTTATTGTATTTAATCAAATTCGTGAAAAATAGGCAGAAAAAAGCCGATATATATTATATGGTGGCGATTTTTATTTGCCGTAAATGGTCGTTTTTTGAAACAGGAGGAAGTGCTTATGAAGCTCAAAAGAATCAGTTGTACACTGTTGGCAGCCGGTATGGTATTGACATCTGTACCGTGTGAAAATGTTCCGTATATGGGAGTCGTGATAAATGCATTTGCAGATGAAACCTCGCAGTATACGGTTGGAAATGTAACATACCGGTATGTTGTGAATGGAGATACATGTTCTATTACCGGGTTTGAGGGTAGCGATCCGGATATTGTGATTCCGGATATGATAGATGATAAGTCGGTTATATCAATAGGATATGCAGCATTTAAGAATTGCACAACATTAGTGAGTGTGGAAGTGCCTCAGGGTGTTACACTGATAGGGGATGAAGCATTTCAGGGATGTACGAGTTTAATCAGCATAAAAATACCTGACAGTGTAACGAATATGGAGGACGACACATTTTTTAATTGTCCTGAAGATATGGTTATGTATGGTGTAAAAGGCTCTTACGCTGAAACTTATGCCGCAAAAGAGGAGATTAAATTTAAGGATCTGGATATAGATGACAAAATCTATGTGGTGAATAATTCTACTTATGTATATTCTAAATATGAAGACCATTGTGTCATTACAGGATACAGTGGAAGTGATACTGAGATAGATATACCGGCAGCTATAGATGAGATACCGGTTACCCAGATTGAAAATGAGGTCTTTAAAGGGCTGACAGGTATTACATCTGTTACGATACCGTCAAAGATTACAAGTATAGGAGACAGTGCATTTGCAGACTGTACTTCGCTTAAAGTTGTAAATATGCAAACTGAATTAGCAACCATTGGTGCTTATGCTTTTTCCGGATGTAGTGCACTTACAACTATATCTTTTCCAAATAGTATGACTGCAATACCTGATTATGCATTTTATAATTGCAGCAGTCTGGAAACTATAAATATAACAAATTCCATAAAGACTATAGGAAAGTATGCGTTTGCCGGATGTGGAAATATATCTAAAATAACAGGTGGAACAAAAGTTGTCACCATAAGTGACTATGCATTTCGTGATTGTGTAGGGCTCACAGATGCAGATTTTATATATAACACAAAATTAAGAACAATAAGTGAAGGTGCATTTGCCGGATGTGTGGGTATAACGGAGATTAAGTTAGGTTATGTTACAAGCATCGGAAGTGGTGTGTTTAAAGGGTGTACCGGACTTGAAAGTATTTCGATAGAGTCAGGCAATTCAAGTTATTGTAGCTGTTATGCAGGAAATGGAAATTATGAAAAGCAGAATGAAAGCGATCCTGACGACTGGAACGCAATCGTTGAAACAGGCAGCAACATATTACTTGCAGGATGCAGTAATTCATTTATACCTTCAGGAGTTACGAAGATAGATAATTACGCATTTCAAGGCTCTGTAAGAATGGAAAGTATAGAGATTCCGGATACGGTAACGGTAATCGGCACATATTCGTTTAACGGTTGTACTGCATTAAAGAGTATAACCATACCCGCTTCGGTTATTACCCTGTATGGAAAGAATGTTTTTGCAGGATGCACGGATTTGGTTATTTACGGCTATGCCGGTTCCAGAGCAGAAACATTTGCCGGGCTGGAGAGCATAACTTTCAGGGAAATCGGTGTAGAATATGATAAAGAATTATCTGTGGATGGTGTGAAATATGTTTATACAAAATATGCAGACCATTGTGAAATCACAGGATACAGCGGAGAAGCAACGGATATTACAATTCCTGAGACGATAGAGGACAAGCCGGTCACATACATAGGCGCGGCGGCATTTTATGAGCAGACGAAGCTTGAAAATGTAGTGATTCCTGCCGGTGTGATAAGTATTGGTAAATCTGCATTTTACGGCTGTACTAATCTGAAAAGTATCAATCTGCCATCGGGAATTGAAGTTATTAATGATTACACATTTTACGATTGTATGAGCCTCGAATCTATTGAGATTCCGGCCGCAGTGTCATCCATAGAAGAACATGCTTTTAGAAATTGCAACAGCCTGACAAGTATTGTTGTATCTGAATCAAATACTCATTATAACAGTGGTAGCGGCAGCAATGCAATAATAGATGGTTCTTCGAGTAAATTGATTCTTGGCTGTAAGAATACGACGATACCCGTTTATGTTACGGGGATAGGCGAATATGCATTTTATAATTGTGCCGGTCTGGAGACAATATCTATCCCGGTAAATGTTACAGAGATAGAGCCATATGCATTTTATGGCTGCAGCGGCATGACCTCTGTCAGCATGACAACGGGACTTACAAAGATAGATACATACGCATTTTATGGCTGCAGCAGTCTGACAGCTGTCAATATTCCTGATAATGTAACTTCGATTGGAGACAAAGCATTTGGTAACTGTAGCAGTTTAACGGAAATAACGGTATCAGAGGGAAATTCTACGTATGACAGTAGAAATGACTGTAATGCAATAATATACACATTTACAAAACGTATAGTGCAGGGATGCAATAATACTACAATACCTGATACAACGGTAATCATAGGCAAATATGCATTTAGTGATTGTACAGATATTACAAGCATTGTATTGCCTTCAACTGTAACTACCATAGAGAATGAAGCATTTAAAAACTGCACGGGTCTTACAAGTATTGATATTCCGCAAACTGTTGTGTCGATTGGGGATAATGTATTTCAGAATTGTGATAAACTGACGATATTTGGTATTTCGGGTTCTAAGGCTGAAACGTATGCTGAAAAAAATGGCATTACATTCAGAGATAAAAATGCCGTGTATGATAAAACGTTCCAGACAGGAAATTCTGAATATGTATATGCGAAGTTTGATGATCATTGTGAAATAACAGGATTTAGTGGAAGTGATAGAGATATAAGCATACCGGCGACGATTGAGGGAGCAGGTGTCACAAAGATATGCAGCAAGGCTTTTAGCGAACAGGGAATTCTTGAGACGGTTGTAATACCGGATGGAGTGGAAAGTATAGGGGCTTCATCGTTTTATGGCTGCAGTGCCCTGACAAACGTAACTATACCGGATAGTGTTGTAAGCATTGGAGCATCAGCATTTTCGGACTGTGATGCATTGGAAAGTGCAGGATTACCATCAGCTATAACAAGTATAGAGGAATATGCATTTAGCGGTTGTGCTGGTCTTAAGAGTATTATCATACCTGACGGAGTGACGAAAATTGGCGAATCCGCATTTTACGGATGTAAGTCTGTGGAAGAAATATGGATTCCGGAGAGTGTAACGTTGATTGATAATTATGCATTTAACGGATGCAGCAATGCAACAAGTATTAAGGTTGATGAAAATAATACTGCCTATGACAGTGGAGATGATTGTAATGCGATTATCAGAAAGGCTTCTGACAATTTAATACTCGGCTGTGCAAATACGGTTATTCCTGAAACGATAATAAGTATAGGTAATGGTGCATTTATGGGATGTACAGGCATTAGTAATGTTGTGCTTCCTGACAGTGTCCAGAATGTTTATAAGAGAGCGTTTTATGAGTGCAGTAATTTGGTATCAATCCGCATATCGAAGAATGTAAGTAATATTGCAGATGAGGCATTTTACGGCTGCAATGGTCTTACAATACAATGTTATTATGATTCAAAAGCTTATACATATGCGAAAGATAATGAGATAAATTATGAGCTTATTGAGCCTGCTCCGGAAGAAACAACGGTGGAAAAAGAGACGTCCGCTTCACAGGAGACAACAGTGCCACAGGAGACAACGACAAAGTCTTCAGATGAGACGACAGCAAAACAGGGAGAGACAACGACCAAGCAGGGCGAGACAACAACGACAAAACAGGGCGAGACAACGACGACCAAGCAGGGAGAGACAACAACGACAAAACAAGGAGAGACAACGACAACAAAACAGGGCGAGACAACGACAACAAAGCAGGGCGAGACAACAACGACAAAACAAGGAGAGACAACGACGACAAAGCAGGGAGAGACAACGACGACCAAGCAGGGCGAGACAACAAAAAAAACAGGCGAGACAACGACGACAAAATCAGGTGAGACTACGAAACAGTCGCAGGAGACAACAACAAAAACAGGCGAGACAACGACGACAAAATCAGGTGAGACTACGAAACAGTCGCAGGAGACAACAACGACTAAGACAGGCGAGACAACAACGACAAAATCAGGTGAGACTACAACTGAGGGTGAGACCACAAAACAATCACAGGAAACTACGACTACGAAGATAACAGAAGAGACTACAACTAAGACATCACAGGAGACGACAACTGCAAAAGAACAGACGACAACGAAAGTAACTACAAAAGTAAAATTTAACAAGACAAAAGTCAGTATCATGGCAGGAGAAAAAGTTACATTGAAGGCAACTGTTTCTCCAAGCAGTAAAAAGATAAGCTGGACAACATCCAAAAAATCAGTTGCAGTTGTATCATCAAAAGGTGTGGTAACGGGAGTAAAATCAGGAACAGCAAATATTAAAGTTAAAACATATGATGGAGCAACGGCAACATGTAAAGTAACCGTAAAAGCAGAACCGAAGAAGATTTCGCTTAATAAAAAGAGTATTAAATTGAAAGTGAAAAAGACATTTAAGCTCAAATATACGATTACAAAAAATACATACACCAGTGTAACTTTTTCTACAAGTAACAAAAAAGTGGCAACAGTAAGCAGTAAAGGAGTTATAAAGGCGGTTAAAAAAGGAAAAGCAGTAATAACTGCTAAAACACTCAACGGAAAAACAGCAAAATGTAAGGTTACTGTAAAATAAGTTTCCGGTGCAATCACGAGGAAAATAATTTGTTTTTAAGGTGGAGAAAATGGGCGTAGCGTTGGCTGCGCCCATTTTCGTTTTATGCTATTCAAACGGTGTAAATTGATTTATTCATTGTAAAATGATATAATGAAAAAAGAGAATTTGTATAGTTTTTGAGAGGTACTATAGACGAATGAGAAAGAAAAATTTAATTTCTTCATTGCTTATTGTTACTGTATTGATGACTCAGGGATTTGTTTTTCAGGGATGTAAGAAGCAGCCTGTGCAGGATAAGCAGGAAAAGGAATTTATTATTGGTGAGATTATTACAAAAAACGGGGTATATGAAAAAGAGGGGGAAGAAATGTATTATGGTTCAAAGCTGGCAGTGGATGAGATTAATGACAACGATGGTGTTTTGATAGATGGGGAGAAGTATCATTTAAAACTAATTACAGTAGATGATGAAAGCAATCCGGATATGGCGAAGAATTTATATAAATCATTGATTGATGAAGGAGCACAGGTACTTGTGGCGCCTGTAAGCACTGACTCGTGCAAAGCAGTAGAAAGTCTGGCATATGAAGATAATATACCGATGTTGATTTCTTCTGTTACATCTGATGAAGTTGGAAAATTTGATAATTCATTCAGGTTATGTCTGTCTGATGAACAAAAGGGAATGGAGGCAGCAGATGAGGCATTTTATCATATGAATAGCAGAAAGGCTGTGATACTCTATCATGAATCATCACAGGAGATGATGGAATCATATGCAAATGAATATATCAAAAACGGAGGCAGCATTGTGGGGCAGGAGCAGTGTTCCGGTGATTTAGAAAGTCTTACATATTGCGTGAATCGTATAAGGGCGTCAGGAGCAGATGTAATATTTATACCTGAGCAAAGAGATTTTTCAAAAGCGGTCATGGATTTTATGGAACAGCAGCAGTTGGGTGTTTCGGTTGTCACAAGCGAGAATTGGGATGGAATGAAAGTAAATGAATATGTGTATTTGAGGGGAATTGCATATCCGAAAACATACACTGACAAATTCTCAGGATTTAGTAATATGTATTTTGGTGAATATGAGGAAATGCCAAATCAAGAAGCAGCAGAGGGATATGATACGATATATGCAATAGTGAATGCTTTAAATGAAGCGGGAAATACAGATTGTGACCTGCAGATATGTGCGATGTCAAATATTGTGTTTGACGGGATTACCGGAAAGGAAATACATTTTAGTGAGACCGGGAAATGTAAAAGAAATGTTGAATTTGTGCGGCTGAGATAGAAAAAATGTGGCGAAAGGCATGGTTTGAAAATATGGAAAAGTACGTAATAACTATAGGAAGAGGATATGGAAGCGGTGGACGGACAATAGGAAAAATGCTGGCAGAAGAGCTGGGAATTCATTATTATGACAAAGAAATATTAAAGCTTACATCCAAGGTAACGGGAATTAATGAAAAACTGATAAAACAGGCAGATGAACAGCTAAAGTCCGGAAATATAGTGAAGATATCCAATAATGTTTATCGCGGGGAGCAGTATGGCGGAGAAGATGATTTGGTTTCAAATACTAATCTTTTTAATTATCAGGCAAAAGTATTGAATGAACTTGCTGACAGGGAGTCGTTTGTAATAATCGGAAGATGTGCAAATTATGTACTGCGTGACAGAAAACGTGTTGTGCGGATATTTGTATATGCATCTATGGAAAATTGTATCAAAAAAGTCAGCAATGTATCCAGTCTCGACGAAGGCGACATAGAGAATTTTATCAAAACAACAGATTTAAACAGAGCGAGATATTATAAGTTCAATACAGGCAGGGACTGGAGCGATGCCAGAGATTATGACCTTTGCTTTTCTACGGACAATATTACATATGAGCAGGCGGTGGTTTTGATAAAGAATTACTTAAAATTGAAAGGAATTATAAGATAAAGTGAACATTTACATAGCAAGACATGGAGAAACAGAATATAACAAACAAAAGAGGTATCAGGGAAGCATTGATATTCCACTAAATGAGGCAGGGAGAAATCAGGCGAGAAATGTATCAAAGGAATTAGATGTTTCATTTGATGTTGTTATATCAAGCCCGCTTATAAGGGCTCTGGAGACGGCTGAGATTCTATCGGGGTTTGACAGAAAAGATATTATTATCGACGAGCGTATCAGAGAAATATGTATGGGTGTGTATGAGGGACAGTATTATGCTGAAACTGATAAGGACTTCGAAAAGTTTTTCAAAAAACCTGAGGAATACGTAGCGGTAAATGGTTCGGAATCATTTGAAAGTCTTAAAGAGAGAATGTGGGATTTTCTGTGTGATATTACAGGACGTTATAAAGACACGGATAAAAAAATACTGATATTATCTCATGGAGCTGCAATTCATGCGTTGCTTGCAGTCATTAAAGATATTCCAATGTGTGATTTCTGGAAAATACCGGTGGAGAACTGCAGAATGATAAGAATCGGGTATGATAATAATCGGTATGAGGTTATAGAATAATATTATGTGAGGTGTTTTGTATGAAAAAGAAAAAATAGAAAAGCTAAAATTGGGAAATATACAAGATGTTAAGATTCCAAGCTCAGTTACAGAAATAGGTAAGATGGCATTCCATAGTGATGAACGTTAAAAAAAAATAAGAATACCGGATGGTGTAACCAAAATAGGAGAGTCGGCATTTGCGAATTGCTATTCCTTAAAATCTGTGACAATAGGAAATTCGGTAACAAATATTGAGAAAAATGCCTTTAAGAATTGTAAGAGCCTTATGAAGGTTAAATATGGAAGTTCTCTAAAATTCATTGGTGAATCTGCTTTTAGATATTGCTATAAATTAAAAAATGTGGAGCTTTCTGATTCGGTTGAAGAAATTGGAAAAGATGCGTTTTGTAGTTGTACAGCATTGCAACACGTAAAGCTGTCTAAGAATTTAAAAGCAATACCGGAAGAATGTTTTCAATGTTGTCATGGCCTTATTGATATAAGTATACCGGATTCAGTTGAAGAAATAGGAGATTATGCGTTCGGTCACTGTGAATCGCTGACAGAAGCATATATATCTGCAAATGTAAAGAAAATGGGGATAGCGCCATTTGCCACATGTAATGCAATTGAAAAATTGGTAATAGATAAAAACAATTCGTATTATGATAGCAGAGATAATAGCAATGCAATTATAGAAACTGCTACAAACAGGATAATAGAGATAGGTCCAAATGGAATAATACCTGATGGCGTAAGAATAATAGGTGAAGAATGTATGGCGTCTGATTCTTGTGATTGTCAGGAAGTACAAAATTACGTAATAAAGGTTCCTAAGAGTGTAAAAGTTATTGAAAAAGGTGCATTTAAAAATTGTCGTGCAAAGAGGGTTGAAATTCCAAGGACGGTTAAAATAATACGTAAATATACATTTAGTGATTGTATTATAAATGAGTTAATTCTTCCGGATACCATTAAAGCAGTGGGATTTAGAGCATTTGATTCTTCTCAAATAAAAAAATTAACTTTCAAGGCAAAAAAATTTGCTATAAAAGGGAATTTGTTTGGCGATAATGGGGTTGCATACATAAGGCATCTTTATTGTGTGAGAGGTTCTTATGCTATAAAAGAAGCAAAAAAATACAAAATACCATATTCTTTCATATAATAAAGTAATTAGTATAGTCGTTTTTTATACAACCATTTTAATAATAGACCAAGGCAAATGTTACAGAATTATTTAAAAATGTAATATTTGCCTTTTGTTTATATAATCAAATGGTTGATAAGATAATAACGCATTATGAAGATACATGACTGCAAATTTCTGTAAAATAAATATTGCATTAATTACAAAAATGTTATATAATATTTACATAACAAGAAATACAAAATTAACAGGCAGTGAATATGTACATTATGTTGGATTTACATCATGAGTACATGCGGAAAGGAGATTGTTATGAGAAAGAAACTAAAAATGATTAAAAAGGTTGCATTTATTGCATTGGCAGCAGGTATGATTCTGAGTCCGGTAAAAGGAGCAGCCATACCGGAAAATGTGACAGGAACAGTAGCGTATGGAGCAGATACATCTAAGACATATGGAGATTTTAAATATACAGTTGTTAATAATTCTTATGTCAGAATAAAAAAATATATCGGGCAAAAAAGTAAGGTAATTATTCCTAAGGAGATTGAAGGTTATAAAGTAAAACAAATAGGGAATAGAGCATTTGCCAATCGTAAAGTTGGTGTGGAAAATGTAATAATTCCCGGTACTGTTGAAAGAATTGGGAATAGAGCTTTTTTTAATTGTAAAAATTTAAAGAGTGTTAAGCTTTCGAAAGGAACAAAAAAAATAGGTGAAAGCGCATTTTGGAATTCCGGTTTACAGAGTATAAATCTGCCTGAAGGTCTGAAAACAATAGGTGGAAGGGCATTTGCAAGATGTGAAAATCTAAAAAGTATAGAATTACCGAAGAGTATAACAGAAGTGGCTGATAATACATTTTGGTATTGCGGTATACAGAGCATAAAACTACCGGAAAATCTGAAAAAAATACAGTACCAGGCATTTGATTGTTGTTATAATCTGAAAAAAATATATATTCCTGACGGTGTTAATTCTATAGAAGAAAGTGCATTTAAATGGCATAATGCTAAATTTAAAATAGAATGCAACAAGGGTTCATATGCATATAATTATGCAAATAAAAATAAGTTGGGAATTAGTGTTAGTGGTAAAGTTGTAAGTAAGGATAAAACAACTGAAAGAGTGATGAAAAACTTCGCATATAATATTGTTAATAATTCTTATGTTGAGATTTATAAACATCTGGGATTCGAGAAAAATGTAGTAATACCGGATAAAATCGAGGGATATAAGGTTACAGTTATTGGTAATGCAGCATTTCATGAAATAAGACCGGCAAACCGTGAAGAGTGGAAGTGGTGGAATGAATCGACTACTTCATATAGAATTCATGATGATACTACTGAAAGTGTAAAATTACCGAAATCGTTAAAAACTATAGGTTCATCTGCTTTTCAGGGTTGTACTGCACTGAAAAAAATAGAAATACCTGATGGGGTAACGAAAATAGGAGACTATGCTTTTGCTAACACACGCATTGAGTATTTAAGTATTCCAAATGGAGTGGAAAGAATAGAATCTAGAACATTTGCACAGTGTAAAGAATTAAAAACAGTGAACCTTCCGGCAGGTCTCAAATATATAGAATATGGTGCTTTTATGAATTCGGGCATTGAGAGTATAAACATTCCAAAAGGTGTGAAAAGAATAGAATGGCGTACATTTTTAGAATGTAAAAATCTAAAAAACGTAAAACTTAATGAAGGACTAAGATATATAGAAAAAGGTGCTTTCTCTGAATCAGGTATTGAGAGTATAATCATTCCAAAAGGTGTGAAAGAAATAAAGGACGATGCATTTTATAAATGTAATAAATTAAAAACAGTGAAACTTAATAAAGGACTCAAATACATAGGAAGCGCGGCTTTTACTGAATCAGGTATTGAAAGTATAACTATTCCTAAAGGAGCGGTAGCAGGACGTAGATCATTTTACAGTTGTAGTAAATTAAAAACAGTTAAGTTTTCTAAAGGAGTTGAAAGTATAGATGATGAAGCATTTAACTCATGCAAAGAATTGACTAAAGCTATTATACCTAACAGTGTGAAAAAAATAGGGAAAAATGCATTTGCATGGGGAAATGCAAACTTTAAGATAGAATGTAGTAAGAATTCTCATGCATATACGTATGCGGTAAATAATGGTATAGGTGTTATAGAGAAATAATATATCGTCACTATCTTATCAATCATATAGTTTTATGTTATACTTTTATCCATAGTACAAACAATTATCGTGAAAAAGATAAGAAAGATTGGATGGATAGGAATGGATGTTAAAATAGCAAATGGAATAGATTGTTTTGAAGAAATACGAAGTGTTTTTTCTCGCAACAATATGCTGGTCGTGGTGATTTGTTTGAAGGACTGTCGGTCTGGGAAGAGGAAGAATACAGACAGCTGCAGGGAACGTATCCGGTGATTAATTTGAGCTTTGCGGATTTAAAAGCAACGAGTTTTGAAGAAGTCAGATTTTCAATATGTCAATTATTAACGGATGTATATAATGAATTTGATGAATTTTTCAAAGAAGCGGATTTGTCGGAAAAAGACAAGGATTATATTAGACAAATTAAACGTGAAATGTCAGATGACGTTGCAAAAAAAAGTTTGAAAAAGCTATCTTTATTTTTAGCAAGGAAAGAGAATAAAAAGGTAATTATTCTTTTAGACGAATACGACACACCGCTAATCGAAGCCTACACACACGGCTACTGGAAAGAAATGACGGAGTTTATGCGTGGTTTATTTAATGCGACTTTTAAGTCG
>CADADA010000018.1 GCA_902786515.1 uncultured Lachnospiraceae bacterium
CACGACAGGAGCACAGGCAAAGTCAACAGAGAAGTTATCATCAGGTTACAGAATTAACCGTGCAGGTGATGACGCAGCAGGATTGACAATTTCTGAAAAAATGAGAAGTCAGGTAAGAGGCTTGACTAAAGCATCTACTAATGCACAGGATGGTGTGTCATTGATTCAGACAGCAGAAGGTGCATTAAATGAAGCACATTCTATCTTACAGAGAATGAATGAGTTGGCTACACAGGCAGCTAACGATACAAATACAACAACTGATAGAAGTGCCATCAAGGAAGAGTTAAATGCATTATCATCAGAGATTACAAGAATTTCATCATCAACTCAGTTCAATACAATGAACCTTATAGATGGAAACTTTACTGGAAAGAACCTTCAGATTGGTGCATTAAACGGACAGGGTATTAAGGTCAGCATTACAGCAATGGATGCTACAGCCTTAGGAGTAGGTGCAGGAAGCTTAGTTGTATCTGCTTTCTCAGATGCAGGCAAGACAATGAGTATAATTCAGCAGGCAATCAGTTCAGTATCTCAGCAGAGATCAGCACTTGGTGCATTACAGAACAGATTAGAGCATACGATTGCAAACCTTGATACATCAGCAGAGAATACACAGGCTGCAGAGTCACGTATCCGTGATGTAGATATGGCAAAAGAGATGGTTGAATACAGCAAGAACAACATTCTCGCACAGGCAGGTCAGTCAATGCTTGCACAGGCAAATCAGTCTACACAGGGTGTTCTGTCAATTTTAGGCTAGTGACAGATTAAGGAACTAATGAAAATTAAGTAAGGTAGCAGGGAAGCTACTGGAAATTCAAGGAGGAATTATTATGGTAGTACAGCACAATATGTCCGCAATGAATGCGAACAGACAGTTAGGAATCACGACAGGAGCACAGGCAAAGTCAACAGATTTCAGGAAATTGTTCCACAGATACAAAATATTTGTAATAACTATTTAGAAGAAAATAGTTCAGAAGAGGCTTCAGTCAAAGTGAAGAATTTAATAAGAAACATATTACGGGAATATGAGAAAATGGACATTGTTGCATTAGCGGATATTTTGCAATATGATCTGTTAGAGGATGTCTGCTATAGTAAGAGTGCGACAGAAATATGTGATAATACTCCTAAAAAAGAATTTCTAAAAAGAAATATATCTGCTTTAGAGAAGAGAGGCATAAGTATATCGAAAGAAAAGGAATATAACAGAACGGAAAATAGTACAGAAAGATATTTTGTAAGCAGAGTATCCCCAGAAAAAGCAGCAAAAAAATGGGGATTATTCGTTGAAGAGATAGAAGACTATGCGACATTGTTTGTATTTGGATTAAGTGAAGGCTCGCATATCAGAGAATTAGTAAAAAAAACAAATGATACCAATCATATAGTTATATATGAACCGTCAGAGATAAATTTTTTTAGTGTGATAAATGAGTATGATTTATCAGATGTCATAGAGAATGAAAGAATTGATTTGTTTATAGATAGTATTAATGGTTCAGGTTTGTGGAGCAACATTACTTCTAACATCTCCTATAGTAACAGAAAGGTTGTTAAGTGGTATGTATTACCAAATTATGATATAAGTTACACCGATGCGATGAATCAGTATTTAAGAAGTATTATGAATCAGATGAGGTTGTGTGATTTGGGGAGAAATCTTGCGCTCGGAGAAGAAAGTAAAATATTATTAAATATGAGAAACAATATATTTGACCGAATTAAAGAATATCACGTCAGCCAGTTAAAGAAAAAATTTGAAATGATTAATCTTCAAAATATACCGGCGGTATTGGTATCAGCGGGACCGTCTCTGGATAAAAATATTGAACAATTAAGGGGGATTTTCGAAAAAGCTTTTATAGTAGTAGTGGATACTGCACTAAAATCAATGGTAGGTCATAAGATAAAATTCCATATGGGAGTAACGGTTGATCCGGTAAAACCTGTGAGTATGTTTGAGAATGAAGAGATTTGCAATCTTCCAATGTTGGTGGATATGTATTCTAATGATGATGTAATAAAAATGCATAAGGGAAAACGGTTTTATTGTGATAACTATAATGATTTTCTGCCGTTGTATATTAATGAAAAAAATGAGAAAAATGGAGTGCAAATAAAAAAATACGAAACAGTTTATTTGTCAACAGGTGGTTCAGTGGCAAATAACGCATTTTCATTTTTGGTTTATCTAGGATTTAAAACAATTATTTTAGTAGGTCAGGATTTGGCATTTACAGATGATAGGGCACATACAGGGGCTGCATATGAATCTGAGGAGGAGAATAAAAAACATGTGGAGGAAAGTCCTTCAATTTGTTATGTTAAAGATATTTATGGAAATGATGTAAAGACAGATCTTCAGATGTATTCATATATAAATTGGTTTGAGTCTCAGGCTGATAGATATAAGGGGAAGATAGATGTTGTTGACGCTACAGAAGGAGGTGCCTATATTGCAGGAACTAAAATTATGACATTAAAAGACGCAATTGATAAGTATTGTAATAAGACAGTTGATTTTGCTAAAGCTATTGGAGAGGTAGAATGTGCATATAGTGATGAGGAAATACAATACTTATATAAAGAATTACATCATTTAAAAGAAAATATGGTACAGGCAGAAGTGCTGATTAAGAAAAATATACAGTATTATAAGGATATTCTTGAAGAAAAAGCAGATATAAAGTGTATTTTGGAAAATATTAACGAAAATAATGTGTATTTACAAAGTATGTCAGTATATAATCTGATTGTGAGATATAGCCAGAAAATTGAGTATGAGATTAATGAAAATGTATATGCAAAAGATGAGGATTCCATTGAGGTAATAGCAGAAAAATATATACGGCTATATGAAGGATATTTAGAATCTATCAAACGAATAGAAGAGGACTGGTCTGAGCATGATTGATAAAGTAACAGGAACAAGAATATTGTTGTTTGAATGGAATGCATTTATGCAACGGGATTTGGAAACAGAATTAAAAAAATTTCCTATTGAAGTCGACTGTTTATCGTATGAATTTAAGGATTGGGACAAGGATGATTTTTTTTATGAGAGATTTATAGAAAAGATAAGAGATAAAGGATATACTTGTGTATTATCGTTAAATTTTTTTCCAGTAGTTGCAGATGTGTGCAAAGAATTAGGAGTGACTTATATTTCGTGGGTTTACGATTCACCCATGCATATCAGAAGGACAGAATCTTTACGATATGACACGAATCATATTTTTGTGTTTGACAGGGGACAGATGGAAGATTTGAGAAAGAAAGGTTTTAGTCAGGTATACCATATGCCTTTGGCTGTCAATGCTAATAGGCTTGAACAGGAGGATTTGTCTGATTTAGATGGAATATACACTTCAGAGATTGGTTTTGTCGGTAAAATGTATGAGTCGGACTTTGAATATCTGTTAGGTCCATTGCCGGAGCAGTATCAGGAAGTTTTAAAAAAAATTGTGGATATTCAGAGAAAAACGGATGATGCCTTCGTACTTGAAGAAATGTTAAGTGAGGATCTGATGACATCTCTGAATAAAATCTATTCTGCAGCGGCCGGAGATGACAGTTATCGTGTAAAAAAAGAAGAGATGCTGTATGCTTTATCAACCTATGTGACAAGAATGGATAGAATAGAAATATTGAATAGTCTATCAGAAAAGTACCAACTGAGGGTATATACATATGACAATACAGATATGCTGCCACATGCAGAATTTGGAGGGCCGGTTAAATATTATTCCCAGATGCCCAAAGTGTTTGCAAACTCAAAGATAAACCTAAATATTGCTTTAAAGATTATAAAAACCGGAATCCCTCTTAGAGTATTGGACGTTCTCGGTGCAGGAGGTTTTTTAATCACAAGTTATAAAGAAGAATTGGCAGAAGCATTTGAAGATGGAAAGGAGATTGTGATATACCGGAGTATTCATGAACTTGAAGATAAGGTAAAATATTATTTGTCACACGATGATATAAGAATGCAAATTGCAATGAAAGGGCATGAAAAGGTAAAAAAAGAATTTAATTTTTATGGACAATTAAATAAAATCTTTCAGTTAAGCGGAGTGCTTAACTGAAAGGTGTCAAATGTTATTGATTATATCCGATAATACATCGGAAAGAGATGGAGTTGACATATCTGTGAAAGGATGATGTATGGCGAGGTCAGTTTGATGAAGAAAATCTTCATCAGTTTTAAATGTAAAGATGTTGTCGAAACCGATGATTTCTGATATCTGTCTGTTTTCGTTGGTTACACAGTTGGCATGAGACGAAAGGGCTGATATAATACGAGGATGAATACCACTGTTTTTATGAAACTGGAGATTTAATATAGCTTTGCTGTTGCACATTGTATCGACAGCTTCATAGCAATTCAGTCCGTGTTCCCCTATGATATGCAGGTTTGTGTGGCTTTTTAAGAGAAATTGATTCCAGTTTTCACCACTTACTGTAACATCATAGCCGTTTTCAAGTAGTAAAGCAATATAGTGTTCTGATGAGAGGCTTTTAACATATAATTCCACAAGCTGCATAGTTTGCATGATTTCGTTAAATTCATTATCTGATAAAGAAAAATGAATTTTATCAAGGTAGTCAGCCAGACATTTATGTAAATAAGTGTCCGTATTATCTTGCATAGACTGTATAACGTTTAGACAGATGTTTGCAAACACTTCAGGGAGTGCTTTGATGTGGGACAAAATATCTTCTGACGGAATATAAGAGCTGGGATAATATAGGTCAATCGTTCTGTCTTCGAAAGACTTAATGTCAGTAACAGGCAGTTGATAAAATGGAAGGACAGCTACGCTAGGTACTCTTTTAAAAAAACGTTCAATATAGGTAGCATATTCCGTAAAATAACTATAAAAGAACATGGTAAAATTCATTCTCTGTGACAGATACTCCGCATCGTAAGCAGGATGTCTGGTAAGTAGATGAACACAAGGGCAGTATGCACCGTTTAAGAATAAATCATCTCCAAGCATCTGAAGGTGAAATCCACTTAAGCCAAGGGTGAATATTAAATCCGGAGCCAACTGCAAAATAGCTGCCTGTAAGGCTGATTCTGATATATCCAAGTCAGTGTTGATAAGAGTAACATTATAACTAAGCTGTTCCAGACATGATGAGATGGCTGAGGCATAGTAGTGCTGTTCGTGATAAGGTGAGTTTGAAAACAATATAAGAATATTGGATGCGTTCATGATGATTCTCCTTTAAAAATTATAAGGCTATTTTACTATCGAAATGAAAATTATACAAGGCAGATATATATAATTAAAAAATGAAAGAGAGGAATGTAATGTGAAGTATTTTATTGTAGCGCCACCGGCATATGCTTCGGGGGGACCTGAACTTGCACATCAATTATGTTATGAACTTAATAAAAATGGATGCGAGGCATACATGTATTATACTAGTGCTTCAATAGATGATATTTTGCCGGTTGATGAGGAAGCGATAGAGAAATTTAAAAAGTATCGTACAAGACATGTTTTATCAATTGATGATGTGGAACAGGATGATTCTATTGTAGTTTTTCCGGAAGTGTATATTTATCACCTTATGAAATTAAAAAAATGTAAAAAGGTGTGGTGGTGGATGAGTGTTGATAATTATATATCGGCGGCAAATTTTTTTTGCAGTGCGTTTAATATGACACCAATAGAGCTTACCTCATTTGTTTTTGGAAGCATAGATTTACACCTTGTACAGTCGGTATATGCTTATGACTGGATACATAGAATGATTGATATTTCAGATGATAAAGTATTATATATATCTGACTATATAGGTGATAAATATTTTAATGAAGAAGACAGTGAGAACATCCGTGAGAATATTATATTATACAATCAAAAAAAAGGATTGTCTGATTTGCAGCAGGTTATGAAGGAATTAGCGATGTATCGATGGATTCCGCTTGAGAATTTAACAGAGGATGGAATGATTAGAACAATGCGACGTGCCAAGCTGTATATTGATTTTGGTAATCATCCCGGAAAAGACAGGATTCCCAGAGAATCTGCAATAAATGGCTGCTGTGTGATTACAAACAGAAAAGGAAGCGCTGCTTTTAAGGAAGATGTACCTATTAGTGATGAATATAAATTTGAAAATGTATATGATCAAAAAGAAGATATCATATCACTTATTCATGATGTGATAGAGCACTATGATATACACATAGGGCGGTTTGAAGGTTATCGGACAGTGATAAGAAATGAAAAAAACTGGTTTTGCAGAGATGTAAAACAATTCATCAATCAGGTTGAAAATTTCAAGTGGGAAACGAGCAGCGATTGAATGGCATAACAAAAAAGGAGCATATATATGACAAGAGATGAATATATAGAGGTTTATTATCAATATGAAGATGCTATAACTGAATGGAATAAAACTACCAACACAAAAGAAAGACAAAAACAGGCTGAACATATGATTCTTGATATTCGCAAAAAAATAGAAAATACAGATGATATAGATGAAAAGATATTTTGGTATACTATAGTTATTAACTCTGGATTACTTGAATACAATACTGTTATGTTGAATGAGTTCGTGTTGTGGGTCAAAGATACAGATATAGCAGCAGAAGAACAATTATATTTGTATAGGCAGATAAATCATACCATTTTTGTGACATTGTATGTCCAGAATGAAGAAAACAAGTTAATGATGTGGGAGTGGTATAGGGAAATATTGGAAATGTGGAAAAAAGAAATAAATTTCCGGAAGGATTATATTCCATATGATAGAAGGAATCATGATTTATATGTTATTATAACAGAACAGTTAATTGCGTTTCAGCATGCACCGACAAAAACAGCGTTAGAACGTTGTAAAGTGATAATTAAAAATATGAATAAGAAGGTTTTGTTAATCAACACAGCTGAATGTATTTCTCCATCGGGTGAAAAGAATATTTTTCAACCTGTAGAAGGAAGCTATATAGAGTCGTATCTGGAAAAAGAACAGATTGAATGGAAAGATACAAAAATTCCATTATTCTCATGCGAAAAAAAATCTATATACCCGGATACCATGGAGGTATTGATGAAGGCAATCTATGATATGGCTCCTGAGTTTGTCATTGACATTAGTGGAGAGAGTATATTGGGAAATCTGTGTTCAGATTTTATTCCCGTCGTTGGAATGGGATTATGTCCGTCAGAACTGTCAAATAGTTTGGAGACATATCATGTTGTTTACACTAATTTAGGTGATAAGGAAAAAAGAATCTTAGAAAAAATGAAAATATCATATGATAAGGTGATAAATTGTGTATTTACTTCAGATTTAAGACATCAGGATAGAACATATACAAAGGAAGAACTTGAAATTGATAACACTAAAATTCAACTTGCAATCGTAGGGGTAAGGCTGAATCAGGAGATGACAAGCGAATTTATCAGTATGTTGGAGCAATTAAATCCGGATAGATACCAGATTCATATTTGTGGGAAATATACGAATATATCATGTTTTAATGCTGACTTCTATAATAAGTGTTGTGTGTATCACGGAATGGTAGAAGATATGCTGGCATTTATGGAACATATGGATTTGAATATTAATCCCACAAGGATGGGGGGAGGAATGTCAGCAGTAGAAGCAATGGAAAAAGGGGTTCCGGTCATTACAGCCAGAAGGGGAGATGTGTATACAAACACTGGAGAAGAATTTGGTGTGGAAAACTATGAGGAAATGCTGCAAATGATAGAAAAATATAGTGTTGATAAGGAATTTTATCAGAAGATGTCTGAAAGAGCGAAAGAAAGAGCAACATATCTTCAGGACACAGACGGAATATTTACAGCATTGTTAAATGAGGTCAGAACAAGAGAAATTGCAAAGAAATGATAGGATGTGCAAATGGAAAAGAGAGTATTAGCGGTTACACATATGATGAATTATACAGGAGCACCTACAGTGCTTAGAAGAATGTTAGCAATCTTAAGAGAAATGGATTATGAGGTATATCTGGTATCCATGCAGGAGGGAGAACAAAGAAAAGAATTTGAAAGTATAGGTGTACAGATACAGGTTTATCCTTTTTTTTGGAATAACAGGGAATACATGGATTTCATAGAAAATACATTTGATTTTATTATTGTGAATACTATGGCACTTTCTGATTTGGTTGTGGCACTGAATGGAAGAAAAATCCCTGTTGTATGGTGGCTGCATGAACCGGGATTGTTCATGAAACCGTTGGAAATAGAGCTAAATGACAATATTTTTTTATATGCTGCCGGGGCGGTGGTTGAGGAAGGGATAAAAGAACAGCTTGGATATGAAGCAAGTATTTTGAATTTTGGACTGGAGTATATGTCATCAGGAACTGTTGAGCCTGAAGAGACAAACGGGGTAGTGCGTTTTTTGTTAGCTGGGCAGTATAGCTATGTAAAGGGACAAGATATACTGGTAGAAGCAATCAGTGAGCTGTCAGAAGAAATACGGTCAAAATGCCGGTTTATCTTCATAGGAAATTATGGGGCGGATAAATATGTAAATTGTGTAGAGGAAGCGAGCCGTAAATACAATGAGGTATATATGATTCCGGGAGTTGACAGAGAAAAGATGCCGGATATATACAAAATGGCAGACTGCGTAATAGCTCCATCCAGAGTAGACGCAACTCCGGCTGTTATAGTCGAGGGAATGATGTTTGAAAAAATAGCATTGTGTTCAACGGGAACAGGTATTTCGAGATATATAAAAGATGGAGAAAACGGATTTGTCTTTGAAAAGGAGAATGTAAAGGCATTGGCTGATAAGATTACCTATATTGTGAACAATTTTGATAAATTAAATGAGGTAGGGAGACGTGGAAGGCAGGTATATGAAGAATACTACTCAATGGAAGTATTTAGAGAAAATGTTACAAAGATGCTTTATGATATTGGGTAAAAAAGATTCACCTAATGATTATAAGTAAAATGCCGATAAATTCTATAGGCGCATTGTATTAAGGAAGATACAATTAAGATACAGGGAGGTAGTTCTATGATAATTGCTCATAATCTAATGTCAATGAACGCTCAGAAGAATCTTAATATTACCAATAAAGGAAAAGCGAAAGTATCGGAAAAACTTTCTTCAGGATACCGGATTAACAGAGCTGCGGATGATGCAGCGGGAGCAGCTATCTCTGAGAAAATGAGATGGCAGATTCGGGGACTGAATCAGGATGTGAGAAATGCAGAGGATGGTAAGTCCATGCTTGAGGTGGCGGATGGAGCCATGGGAGAGATACAGGATTTGCTTCAGCGTATGAATGAGCTTGTGATTCAGGCGGCAAATGATACAAATACTGCTGAAGACAGAAATGCCATAGACCGGGAGATTGGACAGCTAAAGAAGGAAATAAACCAGATATCCAAGAACACGACATTTAATACCATACACGTATTAGATGTTCCGCAAATAGTGGATGTAGGTGGTGCGGATAGCAGTGATACCATGGATAAGCTTGTCAATGTACCGGGAATTGGTAACAGATATGCAAAAATATTGGATTTTTCAAATGTTGATTCGATTAATAAGGCTGATTTGATAGGAAAAGAATTTGAGGTATCCTGTAGTGCGAATTGTAGTCAGGTATTTAAGTTTTCATTTACAGATGATATTGCTACTACAGCAACAGTCACTAATCCGGGAAATTCTCATTCAGATCTCATAGTAAAGATTGGAATCAATGATCCGGGAATTACGAATGGTGGAGACATTGCAAATATTATCTATAATGCAGTAGCAGGCGTTCAGTCAGGATTTGGTGCCAGTGGTACGTCGCCGGATATTTTGATAGGACATGCAAATGGTATTGCTAAGGATGGAAATTCGTTGATATTATATTCGCTTGGCGGTGGTCCGACTTACGCTCCGGGAATGGGAGAAGTGAGGACAGATGGATTGGTGAGTGATCAGGATTTGAATCTACAGGTTGGCTGTTTAGCGGGACAGTCTATTCCGGTGACATTAAAGACCATCAATTCAAAAACACTTGGAATCAACGGATTGCAGGTTGATACATTTGCACATGCGGGTCAGAGTGCAGAAAAGATACAGGCAGCTATAGATAAGGTGTCGGCACATCGTTCTTATTTTGGAGCGATTACGAATCGACTTGATTATGCTATTCAGGGTGTAGAGAATACGTCGGAAAACACTCAGGCAGCAGAGTCATTATTAAGAGATACAGATATGGCTGCGGCAATGGTTGAATATAGCACATTAAATATCGTATCACAGGCAGGGCAGTCGGTGCTTGCACAGGCAAATAGTATAAATCAGGGTGTGTTAAAATTGTTTGAGTAAAAAATATATAGAGAGAAGAGTAAAGAATGGGATATGTACTGCAATTATATTGCAACAGATGTAATAAAGCAAAAGAATATAGACTTGGTCAGGGAATAAATGACAGAAAAATTGAAAACATACTCGAACATTTTGGACTCCCGGAGAGAAAAAGGATAAATGATATTCTTAAAATTTATGATACGGAAACAGTATGGAACTATCAGAAAGTTTTAGGGATATGCAGGAAATGTGGAGAAGTAGAGGATATTCCGAGATTACAGATTTTAAGGGAGAATGAAAAGACTGTAACGATAAAACCGTCGTGCAGATGTGGTGGAGTATATAGAGAGACAGATGGTATGGAAGAAGTTCAAGTACTGTGTCCAAGATGTCATTCTGTATTTACGAAGGAGATAAAAGGTATTTGGGATTAGTACATCGAATAATAAATAACTGACACATTCACTTGATAATTTTTCTAGTTTCTGTGTTGTCGTCAATCGACGTAGCCACCGCTACGCCTCATTCCTCCGTCTTGAAACTGAAAAATTTCTCGGCGTGAACTGTATCAGATACTTATTATTCGATGTACTAGGAGAGGAAAGCCTATGATTATTCAACATAATATGGCAGCAATCAACGGAATGAATCAGCTTGGTAAGCTGTCTGTAGGACAAACAAAGAGCAATGAAAAACTGAGCTCAGGATACAGAATTAACAGAGCTGCGGATGATGCGGCTGGGCTTGGAATTTCTGAAAAATTAAGGATACAGATTAGAGGGCTCGGGAAGGCTTCAATGAATTCGCAGGATGGGATTTCTTATATACAGGTGGCAGAGGGGGCTTTGGGAGAAGTACATTCTTTGTTACAGAGAGCTAAAGAACTGGCGGTTCAGGGCGCAAATGATACTAACACATTTGAAGACAGAAGCGCGATTCAGGAGGAACTGAATGCCTTAAAGACAGAGATAGACAGGATTGCGGATGATACTGAATATAACACGATGAACGTGTTTTCGAGGAATGGTGCTTCGCCGCACATGTTTACGTCAAATCAGGTGACAGCGCCATACGGTGTTAATGTTAATGTCTCTTATACATTTGTTGACAGTAATGGAAATGTTGCACCTGTTTCGTCAAGTCAGGCAACAGGTAATGTTACAAGCTATGCCGGTTCTGATATGGCAGAATTTGTAAAGAAGGCAGCAGCAAATGCAGTCGATAAAATATCAGGTGCATATCCGGGAATGATTGCGGCAGCCTCTTCCTCATTGATTAACATAGGTTTGGAATTTACAAACGTGGATGGAAGCGGGAATACGCTGGCAGTGGCATCACTTAGTATGGGTTCAAATGCGACATCTACGGCAATGGCATATACGTTGAAGGTAGATACGTCAGATTATCCTATTGCATCATTTTCATCCATGACAGATGCGCAAAAGTCAGATTTAGCAGCGGTTATCGCTCATGAGATGACACATTTGATTATGTACGATACCACGACGGATGGTATGTTAAATGGAAAGACCACCACATTGCCACTTTGGTTTGTTGAGGGTATGGCACAGACTTCGAGTGGAGACAACGGATGGGTTTCGTATCAGATTAATCCGGGCTCAAGTGATAATGCTATAAAAAATTATATGTCTGCACTTACAGGGATGCCATATGGCGCGGGCTATCTTGCAACCATGTATATGGGACAGGCAGCAAGCGGACAGAGTACGGTAAGTTCAGCTAATATAAAGTCAGGTTTGAACAAGATATTGACTGATTTAGCAAATAAAAAGTCATTTGATGATGCTATAAAGGACAATACCGGATTTACCGGAATGTCAGACTTTGTGCAGAAGTTTACAGGTGGAGATGCAGATGCCCTACAATTCGTTAAAGACCTTCTAAATGCTCGGGGAACAGGAGCCGGTTCTTTGCTTGCAGGAGATTTGAGCACATCGGAAACGGATGCGTTCGCACCTTCAGCATTATCGGGTTCGGCATCCAATTATGTAGTCAAGGATGATAATACAAAGTATACGAACTACTTTGGAACTGGATACACCCCACCGCAACCTGGTAGTGGAGGTGGCGGAGGTAACCCGACACCACAGAATGACAGTGGAGAGGGATTACATCTTCAGGTAGGTGCATTAAGAGAACAGGGTATCTATATGGAACGATTCAACGTGTCAAGTGATGAACTGTTTTTGGGAAACAGTTATGATGTATCAAGTTATTATCTGGCAGGATTAACCATCAGCACCGTTGATGCAGCGATAGATAAAGTTTCGTCTGTACGTTCGTATTACGGGGCATTGCAGAATAGATTGGAGCATACGCTTGCTAATCTTGATAATACCGTGGAAAACTCGCAGGCGGCGGAATCAAGGATACGCGATACGGATATGGCTGCGGAAATGGTGGAAAATAGCAGGTATAATATATTGACACAAGTTGCGGAGTCGATATTGGCACAGTCGAATCATAGTAAGGATAAGGTTGTGGAGTTAATATCAGGACAGTAGAGAAAGGTATTGGGTGCTAGTTTGGAATTTTCATTAGATTTTTTTAGGGATGAAGTTAGAAATGGGTTTTATATTCCTGGTGCTATCAAGCAGGCATGGGCTGCCTCTATGATGGTATTGGATGAAATAGATAAAATATGTAAAAAATATGATATCACTTATTTTGCTGATTGGGGAACATTGCTTGGAGCCGTCAGACATGGTGGATTTATACCGTGGGATGATGATATAGATATCTGTATGAAGAGAGATGATTATGACAGGTTCAAAGAAGTAGCTGAAAAGGAGTTGCCTGAGAATTTTTGCCTCCACGATTATATGAGAAAGGATAATCACTGGCTTTTTCTTACCAGGGTAGTGAACCATAGACATATCTGTTTTGAAGAAGAGCACCTGCGAAAGTATCACAACTTTCCGTATCTAGCTTCTGTAGATATATTCGTATTGGATTATCTATATGATGATAAAGAAAAGGAGCACGCAAGATGTGAGGAGATAAAGTACCTGATTGCCCTTGCGGATTTGATCGTGGAAAAAAAGATTGATAAATCTGTATTGGAGAAGGAACTAGGCAAGGTTGAATCACTTTACAATGTTAGCATAGATAGGGAACTTGATTCATTGGGATTAGGCAGAGTGCTGTATTCTTTGGCGGAGCAGCAGATGAGGAGGGTAAAAGCAGGGGAGTCGCATAATATGGGACAGATATTTCCTCACGTAATAAAGCAGGGATATGGATTTAGTGATGAGGTGTATAAAAAGGTAGTAAAATTACCATTTGAATCGGGAAACATTCCTGTTCCGGCAGAGTACAATTATATTTTAAGATGGAAATATGGAAAATATTTTCTAATTAATAAAAAGGGTGATGGACATCAATATCCTTATTTTGAACAACAAAAGAAGAATCTACAGGAAGTGGCAGATTTTGAATTACCTGAATTTTGTTTTAGTAAGAATATGTTAATTCGTGATACTAATGAACGTAAGGAAACTTTTAAGAAGGTAGTCAGAGATACAATTGAAGAATTGAATCGTTGTATTGAAGAATATGAGAAACAGATTCAAAATCAAGATATTAACAGTGCTATTAGAAACCTTCCGCAATGTCAGTCATTAGCGATAGAACTGGGAAATTATATAGAAAATATGATGTGCAGACATATTTCGGGATATCAGACTTGCATTACCAAATTAGAGCTGTTTTGTGAGAAGTTATTTTATCTTTACGATTATTTGAATAATAAAATTGATAAATGCAAAGAGGTATATTTGGAAGAAAAATATCTGTCTCTTGAACAGGAACTAAAAGTTTCATTAAAGGGAATAGAAGAAGAGATTAAGTCATCTGTTTTGGAAAAACGTTTAATTGCTTTCTTACCAGATAATCCGGATAACTGGAAAGAGATGGAGAGGCTTTATAACACATACCTGAAAGAAGAAAATACAGATATTATGGTGATTCCACTACCACTATTTGCAAAAAGTCCGTATGGAGAGGTTATATTTGATAATGCTGATATGAATTTTACAGGTAATTACCCTGACGAATTGAATCTTATACCATGGGATGATATTGATATCAGTATGTATGAATTTGATACCATCGTTATTCAAAATCAGTATGATAATGAAAATGGGTATCTCACGGTTCCACCTATATATTATGCAAAACGACTTAGGAATTATACAAAGTGTCTGATTTACCTTATGAAGGATGGAGTAGATGATTTTTGCATAGAAGATACATCGTCAATATATGGACTTAAGTATAGGTTAAGGGTTCCGGCTGCAATGTATGCTGATAAGATTATCATCCATTCAGAAAAGATGAAAGCATTATATGAGGATTATCTGACAGAGTTTGCAGGTGAGGATACAAGAGATATATGGCGAGAAAAATTTGTGGTCTTAAAAAATCAGAACAATATTTTGCAAAAAGAATATGGCGAAAAAAAAGTATTGTTATATTGCATAGGAGAGGATCAATTTGCATTTGATGAAAAGATAGGTCTTCGTAAGATAGAAGAAAGATTTTCTATTATTGATAAGATACAGGACTTGGAAATGTATGTGTATTTATACCCGAAAAATATAGATGATTGGGAGGGGATAAGTGGGGATATAAAGGAACGATTAAAGGAACTAATGGCAGGATATAAGGTGTTCGTTCATAATGATGAGTTATGGAAAAAGGTTGATATAAGCGAAATATGTGAATATTATGGAACACCATCACCTATTGCATTGAAGTTGATTGAGAATGAAAAAAAGGTTGTGTTTCATGCTAAATCGAGAGAATTTTGCGATTTATATTATAGGGGAGATGCATATTTATGGGGAGAATATTTGGGATTAAAAATCGCTCCGGAGTATTTAAAAGAATTTGCACAAATCAAATAAAATATTTGTGATGAAAGAAGGATAAAATGACATATGAATTAAATGCTTCAATGATGTGCGCAAATTACAGGCATCTTGAAGAAGAAGTAAAACAATTAGAAAGAGCTGGTATTGACTCATTTCACATTGATATAATGGATGGAAGGTATGTTCCAAATTTTGCCATGTCATTAAACGATATGGTGTGTATTTCAAAGCTTGCGAGTAAGCCGTTGGACGTACATTTAATGATTGAACATCCAAGGAATCATATTAATATGTTTTTGAACAATTTGAAAAAAGGTGATACAGTTTATATTCACCCGGAAGCAGAATATCATCCATCTGCGACTTTACAGATGATTATTGATGCCGGAATGATTCCGGGGATTGCTATTAATCCGGGAACAAGTGTTGAGACTGTGTATGAAATGCTTAGGATTGTGGATAAGGTACTGGTTATGTCTGTGAATCCGGGAAGTGCAGGACAGATGTATCTGCCATATGTAGGACATAAGATAACTAAGCTTTTAGAATTAAAAAAAGAGATGAATTATAAGCTGTATTGGGATGGAGCATGTTCTATGGATAAAATTTTACGTTATGCGCCTGTTGGAATGGATGGTTTTGTTTTGGGAACAACAATACTTTTTGGAAAAGACGAGTCATATTATGATATAATAAAAGACCTAAGAAAACGTGTATAAATATATCTCATATGCAGGATATTTGAAAGTGCACTTTATAGGAGAGACAAAATGGTAATAGCATTGATTTTAGCGGGAGGAACAGGAACCAGACTTGGAGGAGATATTCCGAAACAGTATATAGAAGTAAATGGAAAACCGATTATATCGTATTGTTTACAGACAATAATGGAATGTAACGAGATAGATGGTGTGTGGATTGTCGCTTCAAAGGAATGGCAGTATGATATTAAAAAACTGGTTGATCGCTATGATGAGAAAAATAAATTCAAAGGTTTTTCAGAACCTGGAAGTAGTAGACAGATGTCAATTTATAATGGCTTAAGTGATATGAGTGGGGTGTGTGGCGAAGCTGATTATATACTTATACATGATGCGGCAAGACCGCTATTAAAAGAGAGACAGATAGTGGAATTGTGCAAAGTTGTACAGAATCACGACGGAGTGTTGCCAGTGCTTCCGATGAAAGACACCATATATTATTCTGATAATGCTATAAATGTTTCTAAGCTGCTTAAAAGGTCATGTTTATATGCGGGACAGGCTCCGGAAATATTTGCATATGGAAAATATCTGCGTGCCAATGAATTATTGAAAGAAAAAATTCAAGATATTAATGGGTCTACGGAACCGGCGATTATGGCGGGTATGGATATAGTGATGGTGCAGGGGGATGAGAATAACTTTAAAGTAACCACGTTACAAGACTTAAGAAGATTTGAGCAGATGATGAGAGAGGAAGACAGTTTATGAGAGCATGGATACTGAGAGACATAGGCAAGATAGAATATACGTGTGATGAGCCTGTACCGGATTTTGAGAAAGATGAGGTTTTAGTAAGGGTTAAGGCAGCAGGGATTTGTGGTTCGGATATTCCACGGGTATATGAGACAGGTGCTCATCGGATGCCGTTGATTATAGGACATGAGTTTTCAGGCATTGTAGAGAGAATAGGAAGCAATGTGGATGAAAAATGGGATAAAAAGCGTGTAGGAATATTTCCGTTGATACCATGCAGAAAATGTCCTTCATGTGTGAAAAAACAATATGAAATGTGTAGACAATATAATTATCTTGGCTCCAGAACAAACGGTGGTTTTGAAGATTATGTTGCCGTTCCGGCAAAGAATCTGATAGAATTACCGGAAGAAGTGGGTTATGAACAGGCTGCTATGTTAGAGCCGATGTCGGTAGCTGTACATGCAATCAGAAGATGCGATTTAAATAAAGATATGACAGTAGTTGTCAGCGGAATGGGAACTATCGGACAGTTTGTGGTTATGTTTTTACGAGAGCATGGAATTAAGAATGTGTTTGCACTTGGAAATAAACTGATTCAGAAGAAAGTCGCATTAAGTATGGGGTTGGATGAAAATAATTATTATGATATAAAAAACGGAAAAGCAGAGGATTGGATTTTGTCTGCAACGTCAGGCAGAGGAGCAGATGTATATTTTGAATGTGTAGGGAAAAATGAATCCGTTACTACCGGAATTGAATGTATTATACCGGGAGGTCAGATTTGTTTAATTGGAAATCCGGCGACAGATATCTGTCTTGAGAAAAATACTTACCAGCACATTTTAAGAAAACAGCTAATTCTAAGAGGAGCATGGAATTCTTCGTTTTTGGGAGATAGTGATTTACAATCCGGTAATGATGATTGGAATTATGTGGTTCGTTGTTTGAAAGAGAGAAAGATTTTACCTCAAAAGGTAATTACTCATCGCTATGAACTAAGTCAGATGGAAGAGGGATTAAAGCTGATGAGGGATAAGACAGAAGAATATGTAAAAGTAATGATGATATTAGAATAGCAGAGTAGTTTGGGAGGTCAGTGGATGAAAAAATATGTTTTATTTGGAGCTGGAGAATATGCCGTAAAGATGATAGATATTATTGGCAAAGAGAATATTGCTTATATCATAGATAATGATATTAATAAATCAGGCAGGTTATTGGAAGAAATACCAATATTTAGCTTTGAACAAAAGAAAAAAGATTGTAAAGGATATGAGATTATAATATCAGTTTCCGAAAGGTATGGTTATCAAATTGCTGAACAACTTAAAAAAAATGATATTTCAGATTTTAAATCATTCAGGGATATATATTTTCCATACGTAATGAAAGAGATAAAAGAAAGAAAAGATTATATTGAGGTATATAATAGAGCAATTAATTGGATAAAAAATAATACTCTTAAAAATCAGGGAATTATTTGTCATTCTGGAAAAATGAAACCATATCCGGAGGTTACAGGGTATTATATTCCGACACTTATCAGGTGGGGATACAGGCAACTGGCTGTAAGTTATGCGGATTGGTTAATGACAGTGCAAAAAAAGGATGGTTCATGGTATGATACAGATGATGTTGCACCATATATTTTTGATTCAGCACAGATTTTGAAGGGGTTGCTTGCAGTTTATGATATTCATAAAAATCAGATAGGAGTAAAGGAAGCGATAATCAGGGGGTGTGATTGGATTTTCAGTTGTATGAAGGAAGATGGGAGACTTGTAACTCCAAGTAAGGATTGTTGGGGAGAAGATGAAAGCATTTGTTCTGAATTGATTCATATATATTGTATCTCTCCTTTGATGGAAGCTGGAAAGAGATTTCAGAAGCCGGAATATATAGAAAAATCCAAGATGATTTTGCAGTATTATAAAGAAAACTATAAAGATACGATAATGAATTTTAGTCTGCTTTCACATTTTTATGCCTATGTAATGGAAGCCCTGGTGGATTTGGGAGAAACGGATATGGCAATAAAGGCAATGAACAATATATCGGGATATAGAAATGAAAATGGAGATGTACCGGCATACCATGATGTGCAATGGGTATGCTCTACGGGGATGTTTCAATTAGCACTTGTGTGGTACAGGCTTGGAGAAATTGATAAAGGTAATAAGACTTTTTCACGTGCGTGTCAACTCCAAAATGAGTCGGGAGGTTGGTATGGAAGTTACATTATAGATGATGAGACGTGTGAAACAAATGATTATTTTCCATTTGATGAAATCAGTTGGTGTAATAAGTATTTTTTAGATGCTTTATATTATAAAAATAAGGCAGAATTTGAACAGAGTGCAGATATGTTTCTTGAGCATATTTCAAATATAGATGAGAGATATACATCGGTGAGGAATGTTGTTGCAAAAATTAAAAATGGAGATAATGTATTAGATGTAGGATGTGGGAAAGGACGTTATTTAAAAAATCTTATAAAGGATGAGCCGGAGAAGAATTATTATGGAATTGATATATCTAGTAAAGTATTAAAGTATATTGAGGAACGTGAAATTACGTGTGAGGAAGGAACTGGAACATGTATCCCATATGAAGATAATTATTTTTCTGTAACGTATACATGTGAAGCATTGGAGCACATGATTGATTTTGAAAGTGCTATAAGGGAAATGTGCAGGGTGACGAAAAGTCAGGGATATGTTGTAATTATTGATAAGAATGCATCGCAGTATGGTGCACTGGAAATATCAGAATGGGAGCAATGGCCTGATGAAGAGCAGTTACGTGCAATTATGATAAATTATTGCAATGAAGTTGAAATTATAAACGATTTAGAATACGAGAATATGGAAAATCCACATTTGTTTACAGCGTGGATTGGCATGGTAAAGTAATTATGAGAATTACAGGTTAGAGGGACAAAAATATGTGTTGTGTTTCGATTGTATTGCCATCTTATAATGGTGAAGATTATTTAGAAGAGTCTATTAACAGCATATTGCAGCAGACATTGACAGACTGGGAATTGATATTGGTTGATGATTGTTCTGACGATGGAACATTGTTAATTATGGAACGATATGAGAAGATGGATGACAGGATAAAGATTATTACAAATAATCAAAATATGAATCTTCCAAATTCTCTAAATATAGGTTTTAGTCATGCTTCGGGAAAATATTTGACGTGGACATCAGATGATAATCTATATCATGTCAGTGCATTAGAAGAAATGTATCACTACATGGAAGAGAATAAAAATGTATATATGGTGTGCGCTGATATGAAATATATAGATGACAAGGGAAGATACAAGGGAGATGCACATACATATGATGAAAAGAAATTTTGGTTTAACAATAATGTGGGGGCCTGCTTTATGTACAGGTCAGAAGTGCGTAGTAGAATAGGGGAATATAATACAGATTTATTTGGAGTAGAAGATTACGATTATTGGCTTAGGATAAGAAAAAAATGTGGAGAAATACAAAGATTGGATAAAGTATTGTATTCTTACAGATTACATGAGAATAGTCTGACAGCTACCCGCTTTTACCAGATTAAAGAAAAATTGAATTGTTTAAGAAGCGCTAACTGGAAGCAGATGGTAACAGATATACAGGGGGATGCTGAAAAAATGGCAATCTGGTTTGAAATGGTTTTATGTGGTTATAAAATGGATAGCTATAAAGACGAATTTCAAATTGAGGAGATTGATTTCTATAAAGAATTTGATGAAGATAACGATAAAATTTTGATTTATGGAGCCGGGGAATTTGGGAAGAGAGCAAAAGAATTATTAGGAGATAATGTGATTGGATTTATTGATTCGGATTCAAAAAAAACAGGGACAATTTATGAAGGTAAGCCGGTGTATTCTATTGTTGATGCAGAACGTAGATTTAAAGGTTGTCAGATTGTTGTAGCGGTGGATGCATTGAAATTATATGAGATTGCAAAAGAGTATAGTGATAATAAGGGAAAATTGATAATGACATCGTTTCATCAGATGTTTGCTAAGAAGAGAATATAAAGAAAAGGAACTTAATTAACCGTGTTATAATAAATATTAGGAGGAATAATGTCAAATCCAGCAGTTTATGTTTTATCGGAAACAAAAATAAAAAATACAAGGGTATGTATAGAAGATAATTTAGGAGAAGCTATACATATACACATAGGACAGTTTCGAGTGTCTATGACAATTGATGAATTCTATAAAATTGCAGATCAAATTATAACAGCAGCGGATGAAATACTACAATTAAGTGATTTGAGTCTGGAAATGTTTGATAAAGGTGCGTTTGATTGGAATTGGTTATGTCGATATGAAGAAATTGAAAAAATAGAAAAAGTTAATGTAAAGGTGGAAGACTTGTTAACTAAAGGTGAATCAAAGTTGGCACCAGGTATGAATCATATTGTAAGAGTAGCAGATTCACGTCAATATAAAGCATTGAATAATGATATTCAAGAACTTGAGAGATATGACGAGAAGAATAAATACGGAATATCCAATTTAGAGAGATTAAAAATAGTTTTGAATCTTATAAAAGAAAAGGGATATCCTTACGATGAAAAATACATAATGGTGAATCAGTATAACCAAATATATGATGGAGATCACAGGGCGGCATGTTTATTATTTCTAAATATTGAAGAAATTCCAGTTATAAGAATTACTTTAAAAAATGAAAAGACAATAGAGGAACAAAAAGAAATTGAACAATCGGAAATAGAGAGGTTTTATTTAAAAGGTAAAAAAGAGACGGTGTATATGTGGTCGGAGGATTTAAATGAACTAAATATAACTTTTAAGGAATTAACAGAAAAAATAGAAAATATGAATATTGGTTGGTATTCTATTGAACGTCCATGGTCAGGAACTGATGGAGAGGCTGTTGCTGATAAAATAATTGTTATAAAAGAAAACAGAGTGATTGATTTCTGTAAGTTTATGAATATTTCATATTACGGAAAGAGCGAGTACAGGCACTATCAGTTTTTGTATTCTATGCAACGTTGTGTTTATATTGAATTGACTGATGCCAGGGTGCTTGTTTTTGATAGATTGAGCTGTAAAAGCAAATTTGAGAATTCAATTATGCCATTAGATAAGGAAATACAGAATATGTCATGGAAAAATATAGAATCAAATAAAGCAGGATTGAAGACAGAGTTAATATATGTAATTGTAGATTCGTTATTAAATGGAGCAGGTTTTTCTAAACAAAATGAGAAATTCGTAAGCGAACACATTGATCTTTTGCAATGTTCAGATTTTAGAAAATTAATTAAAAAGATATTTTTTAATTATAGTGATATGTTGATAGAGTATTTAAAAATAGGAGATTTTAAAAAAGCATATACAGAATATATTAGTAATGAAGATTATTAGATAAATTAATAAATTTTGTAGAGCAAAGATGCTTAGTAGAGGAGGGTTTTATGTGGAAATCGGTAATGCAAATGATTCAGTCAATGGATGAAGAAAGATATGTATTTTTGCGAAATACAGAGAATATTAGCGATGACTTTTCTGAAGAAGATGACTTGGATATTCTTTGTTATGATATAAAAAAAATTGTAGAGTGTGTACATGCCATTCCTTTGAATAACAGAGATAGGTGCTATAATTATTATACTGTTATTAACAATAGAAAACTATTTCTAGATATAAGATGTGTTGGAGATGGTTATTTTGATCGCATGTGGGAAATAGAAATGATTGATACACGAAAAAGAAAAGGTTTGTTATATGTACTTAACGATGAGAATCAAAAATATTCTGTATTGTATCATTGTTTATTTCAAAAGGATAATTTATCAGCAAAAAAATATAGTAATTATATTGAAAAAGTGTTTGGTAGTTATGATATTAATCAAAATATAATTCAACTTTCAGAGTTTATGAAAGAAAAGAAATATTGTTTTGAAATGCCTGATGATAAAGGAGTATATCTTAATAATGAGAATATTAAAAGCCTAAAGGAGATATTATAAATGGGAGAAAAGATTAGAGATATTGGTGAGTTTTATTTAGGAAAAGAGAGGTATCAGATTGAGCTTAATGATGGATATGATAAGGCATATTCAAAATATGATATACACATTCAAAATGACCGTGTGCAATATTGCCTTTCGGGAAGTGAATTTATGACATTAGCGTCAGCATTTATAAATGCAAAGGAAAAACTTGATGCACTAAAATCATACAAAAGCACAAATTGATATGTGAGGTAAAAGAAATGAAAGAAATAAAAGAAGAAGGTATTGAAGAATTTATTGATGCATGGCTTTGTGGCATTTATGAGGAATTAATGTTTTGGAATGAGTATATTGAAAAAAAGGGTGGAAAATTTAGTGCTAATTGGGACAGAAATACAAATCCTGATAGGCCATTTACATTAGAAAAAGATATACCTGTACATCAGTACGGGAAAACGTTAGATTTTATAGATATTGGTTCAGGACCTTTTTCAAGGTGTGGAACGTCAACAGATAAGGTGATATTAAATCATACAGCTATTGATCCTCTTGCGGATGCGTATAAGATAATGAAACAAAAAGCGGGGTTGAAATCAAATATAAATTTACAAACAGGTTTTGTAGAAATACTGGATAAATTTTTATCTAAAAATTCATATGATATTGTGCATATGAGTAATTCATTAGATCATTGTTTTGATCCTATAATGGTCTAGTAAGATATATTAATATAGTTGAATTGTTATGGAGGTTTTTATGATTGTAGTAGTTGGTGCAGGAAAAAATGGAAGAAAAATCAGAAGTGAGTTATTTGATGAAATCACAGAGGTAAAAATTTATGATAATGATAGGAGAAAATGGGGGAGTCTTATAGATGGAGTTAATGTTATTTCACTAGAAGAACTTATTGATTTTGTGGAAGAGCCAGATAATAGTATTATAGTGGGTGAAAATAGCCCTTCGCTTATACATTTTATAAAGGATTTAAATCCTGCATGTAAGATTTTTGAATATAAAAATGCAGGTTTAGCAGAGTTAAATATGTCTTGTATTGAAGAATTTAAGTATGATAATGCAATGGAACTGGGTCAGAAAAGAATCAAGGATTATATTATTCGTATGCAGGAGTATAAAGAAGAGGGAAAACAAGAGGCATATGAGCATGCTAAAAAATTTATTGAATTTAAAAAGCAGCATCCTCAAGTGCCGGAAATTTCTTCTATAGAAATGACAAACAATTGTAATTTGGCATGTCCAAATTGCCCAAATTCAACCCTTTCGTTTCACAAAGGTTATATAAATGATGATGTATTTGAGGCTGCATTGAAATATATTCCACCATACAAAAATGATACAGTTGCCGTTCATTGTATGGGAGAGCCGTTGTTACATCCTAAATTATTTCACTATTTAGATAAAATGGCTAGAATAGGAACCAATATATGTATTTCGACAAATGGAATTCTTTTAGATGATAACATAGGTGATGAATTGTTAAGAATATTATCATGTACTGATAACAGTATAATGTATATATCATTTCATACAAAAAAGTCAGTTGAAAGATGGTATGAGTTTGCACGAAAATATGATAGATGCCCAATGAAAAATAATATACATTTTTTTGGACAGGTATTAGAGCATAATCAGGAGGATGCATATAAGTGGTTAAATGAGCTTGGAATTAGTGAACCAGATAATCATCCGCTCATAAGACATATTACTTCTCATTCGTGGGGAGGAAATGTTGAGAATCGTCGCAAGGAGTACAGTAATATTGAAATAAATAACAGGATAAGAAATTGTTATTATTTAAGAAAGAGAAAAATTGCGGTCATGTGGGACGGTTCACTGCGAGGGTGTTGTTATGATAGTAATGCTACTCAAAAATGTGGGTCAATATTTGATTATGAGAATGCAGACATAAATCCAAGAGGATATGACATATGCAGATTTTGTGATCCTGATTGGATTACGAATTATCAGTAAGATATAGTATGTAGAAAAAGTGGAATCCTATACCTAAATATTTGTAAAGGTGTATTTATTAATGTTAAAGATGTTTTATGATTATGAAATATAAGGCTGGAGACTTATTCAATAAAAGAAAGAGAGACCATAGTATGAAATATTTAAGCACTACGATAGATGAGTTTTCCAAATTTGTTATTGATAATGATATGAATATAATTTTGTTTGGATATGGAGCTGTGTGTAAGACATTTATTCCATACATTGCAAATAACAGAGGTTTTTCAAACAAGATAAAATATATAATCGATAACAATCCTGCTAAGAGAGGAAAATACTTTTTGTTTGATGAAAATAAAGTTCCGGTTGTGGATATTAGTATATTTGAAAGAATTCCAAAGAATTATTGTTTACTTATAACTAATGGCGATTTTTATTCAGTAATAGAACAGCTTAAACATATAAAATGCTGTGAAGAAATGCCTTGCTTTATTTCGGCCTATATGCAGTTGGATAGGAAATATGACAGAAACGAAAATCATATTTATATGGATTATGACAGACCACGTATACCTAAAATTATTCATTATTGTTGGTTTTCTGAAAATAAAATACCAAATAATTTATTAAAATGCATAGATACCTGGAAAGAGATTTGTTATGATTACGAATTCATTTGTTGGAATGAAAAGAACTATGATGTTAAACGAAATAGATATACCCGAGAGGCATATGAGATGGAAAAGTGGGGATATATTCCGGATGTTGTGCGTCTTGAAAAATTGTATGAATGTGGTGGGTTCTATTTTGATACAGATGTAAAAATATTAAAAAGTCTTGAACCATTAAGATACGAAGAAGCATTTTGTGGAAGAGAACGAGCAGGACATGTGAATTTTGGAGGAGGTTCCGGGTGCGTAAAGGGTTGTGACATTATAAAAAAGATATTAGATTTTAGGATTGATGAACCATTTAACCTTGGAAATGGTAATTTTAATGGTGAGGCAAGTGGATATTATGAAAGTGCACCATTGATGCAAATGGGATTAGTAATTGAAGATGTTAACCAAAAATTAGACGGATTAAATGTATATGCATCAGAGTTTTTTTCTCCTTATAACTATATTAATGGTGAGAATATTCAAAATGAGAACACTTTTTCAATACATTTTTTTAGTGGCAGCTGGATTGAAGGAGGAAATATTTTTAGGGAGCAAACTAGAGAGAAATACGTGAAATTTAGAACGCAAATGGAGAAAATTTAAAACATATATTTATGGTAAATCGGTGAAGGGAAGTGGATTAAGATGAGTGCTGAAATAAAAGAAAACCTTACTCTTACCGTTATTGTTCCAGTGTATAATTCGCAGGAGTATTTGGAGGAGTGTATTAACAGTATCAAAAATCAGACATATACAAATTTGGATATTATATTGGTAGATGATGGCTCAACGGATTCCAGTGGGAAAATATGTGATGATGCTGCCGACAAGGATGAACGTGTAAGAGTTATCCATAAAAAAAATGAGGGCTTGGTTGCAGCGAGAAAAACGGGTATTAATAGTGCAAGAGGGGATTATATTACCTTTGTGGATTGTGATGATTACATAGATTTGGATGCATATGAACAGATTGTTAATAATATGTCGGATATTATTCCGGATGTAATTGCGTTTGGATTGATAGAGGAATATCCAGATGATTCTATCAAAAACATAAACAAGCTGGCATCCGGGATATATGAAAAAAGTGATATGGAAAAGAACATTTTTTCAAGAATGTTAAGTTTTGGAGATTTTTTTCAATATGGCATAATGCCAAATCTTGTATGCAAATTTATTAAGAGGAGTTTTTTAGAAAGTCATAAACCGAAGATCAGTAATGGTGTTACTATAGGTGAAGATGTTGATATGACATATCAGATGTTACTGAATGCGAATACACTTCAAATAATGGATATCGCACCATATCATTATCGAAAGCATCACGCATCCATGATGTACCAAACTGTAGAATTAGAGAGATTGAAATTACTTGAGGATGATTTAAGAAGTACATTTGTTTGCAAGGATAGCAATTATAATTTAGATAAGCAGTTAAACAGTTATATTACATTTGTGTATCTCTTAAAACATCCTGAAATCATATTAGGCAAAAGATTTGACTTTTCAAATACGAAGATAGCATTATATGGAGCGGGAGGATTTGGACAAGCCTTTCATCAGAGCTATAGTCATAATGTGGTGCTATGGGTAGATAAGAATTATCAGAGATATGATTCCGTAAAACCTGTAGATGCATTGAAAGAAAGGGTAGAGGAATATGACATGATTTTCATAGCAATATTGAATGTTGCTGTATGTGAAGAAATCAAAAACACTTTGTATGAAAATGGAATTAGAAAGCCGATTATTTATTACAAAGAAGAATTATAATATCGGGAGGCAAGGAAGATGAGTAATAAAATTGTTTTGAGTATATGTATACCATCATTTAACAGGGGACATAGAGCGTTTGAGTTAGTTGAAAGTATATTGCCGTTGTTAGAGCAATATAAAGAGATAGAAGTGGTAGTGTCTGATAATGGAAGTGAAAAAAATACTGATGGTTATAAAAAAATAGAAGAGATATGCCATGACAGGATTAAATATAATAGATTTGAGGAAAACCAGTATTTTTGGGGAAATATAAATCAGGTATTAAAGATGGCATCAGGAGAGTTTGCGTTGCTGATAAGTGATGAAGATAAGATTGTAAATGAAGCTGTTCCTTCATACATAGAATTATGCCGTAATAACAATAATGTTTCCGTAATAAGGAGCAATACTGAACGGACATATTGGAGAATACAAGATGGTTATGTAAAAAAAGGAATTGAAGCGATTAAGAAATTCTATATGCTTAATAACTATATCTCAGGAGTTATATACAATCGGAGGATTGTGACAGATGATGTATTGGAGCGACTTTATGATGTATTTAATAATAACATAGCATACAGATTTTATCCTCATGAAGTGATTGATGCCTATTGTGTTGTAAATGGTGATGTTATTAGCTGTGGAACAAGGCTGATAGAAGAGGGAGAGGAAGAAAAAGAGCAGGACGAGGGTGCTTTGCCACAGAAAAAGTCAGATTTGAGGGATTATAATACCTATGCGAGCCGGTTACAGCAGCAGCATGGATTTGTTCAGGTTATAAAAGATTTATGGTGTGCAGGAGAAGGAGAAAAGGCACAAATGTTTCTAAGGGCAATCACTAAAACTAGATTTTTGTATGATATAACAAGGGATATTTTAAATACAAATGATGAGGATTTTAAAAACGAGCTTTCGATGTTAAAGGAAGCAAGTATGGATGATTTAAAGTATTTAAATTTGGCAGTTATTAATAACAATATTGATATGTGGATAGAATTTATAGACGAAACAATGAAATAAAAAAGGACATAAAGGAGCAAAACTTATGGAAGTGAAGACAATTAGCAGTGAATGGGAGACTATACATCAGAGAAGAGGATGGGGGAGATATCCCAGCGAAACGGTAATACGTTTTGTGGCAAGGAATTTTTATCAAATGGATAGAGAGAATGTGAAGATACTTGATTTTGGATGTGGTCAAGGAGCACACACATGGTATTTGTCAAGGGAAGGATTCGACACCTATGCGTTTGATGGCTCGCAGTCAGCTGTTGATAAGGCAGTGCAATTTTTGGAAAATGAAGGGTTACGTGCTCATTTGGATGTAATGGATGGTGCAAATATATCGTATCAGGATGACTATTTTGATGCAGTAATAGACAGTGCATGTATAGGTCATAATATGATAAAAGATATTAAGAGAATGTATTCGGAGATATACAGGATTTTAAAAAAAGAGGGAAAACTGTTTACCACATTTTTCTCAACAAAGACAACAGGTTTTGGAACAGGTGAGTGTTTAGAACATAATACATATAAGTCTGTAGAGGCAGGACCGTTGCAAGGGGTGGGGGTTGTTCATTTTTGGGATAAAAATGAATTTAGTGAAATTGTGAAAGGAGCAGGTTTTAAAAACATAGAAATAGAAAATTCTATCTATACCAATAATGGTAATTACATAGACAGCTATGTCCTTACGGCAACAAAATTATAAAGAGTGAAAGTATTCGTCGATGAATTTTTTTCTCTCTTTATAATATTCTTTAAGATCAGGAAAACCGTCATCGTGAATACACCACGGCTTTTCCATATATGGGACGACAATATCGTATCCTCTGTTTCTGAACTCAAAACTTTGCGAAACATCATAAAAGTCCCATTTATCAAATAAATCTTCCCGCCATGGAATATCATATTGCGTGGCAATTAACAGTCCGTCCAATGCTTCAACCTTTTCATATGGTTTAGCAGGAGTGTCAAGTGAAAAATGTGACAAATGGTATATATTACAGCTGTATAACATTCCGATTCTTTTTTGATGCAGCATAATAGCATTATCAGCTAATTTTTTCACCCCAACCATACCGATAGCACCAATATTTTTGTTTTGAAAAATATCGATAATATGAAATAAAAAATCAGTTTCGATAAGCATAACGTCATGATGCATATATATTTTATATTTTGCATCACTAGAATTCATTGCCCTGTTGTATCCGGATGTCATACTACAGGCATCAGTTATAGTGATTAACTCAACCGCATACCCTTCCGGTATGGTTAATCGATTAATATAATGGGCGGATTCATTGGCATATTGTGTATCATTGGTACACATGATAAAACAAAATTTATGTGGATTGATGGATTTCATATTCTTTTCTTAACCTTTCTGTATTCTCGGACGGATGTCTGACAAGGCTTAAATAATATAATGCAAGCCGGTAATCACCGCTCAGTGATGCAAGTTGGGATAATATGCATAAAGCGTTCTCATTGTCCGGATCAATTTCATGAAGATATTTTGTGAGTGAATAAGTATAGGTAAGTGCATTTAATTTTGTGAAATAAGCTATAAGCTTGTTCAGTAACACTATTTTATCGTATGATGATACATGGATTATATAGTTTAGCATAAAAACAGATACATGCTGCTCAATAATATATTGACAGATGAATGACAGAGCATTCGTGTCATCAGTAAATTCTACACGCCACAGATAAAATTTCAATTGTTTGACAATATGGATAATTTCATCTATGGATTTACCGGTATCCAAAATCGTATAAGGTACTCTGGAATTTTCCTCCTCTGTGTAAATCATCATTATAATAGACATATAAGCAAAATCATGCTTAAGACAATAGGTATCTTTAAATGTCGGATTATTGAATAATACTTTTAGCCTGTTGTATGATTCAGGTGTCTTTGAAGCCAGACATTTATCAATTTCTTTTTTATATTGTATCATCTCCGGGTCGTGATTCTTGTGCCATTCATATTCATACTCTTCACTTAACAATGCATACTCTTCTGAAGTATAATCAGTATCAGCCATAAGGGTTGTTCCTTTCAAGATTGTAATATAATAAATATTATAGAATATCATTGACTGTTTTATCAATCATTTTTAATAAAAAATGAATAATATATATACGATTAAGAAAAAAATGATAATATCCGATAACTAATACAGAAAAAAATGGAGGAAAAAAATATGACTTCGCAAATGAATGATACAGCTGACGAGAGTGGTTCTTTAAGAATAATATCAAGAGCGGATGAGTATCACGGATTATTGTGTGAATTGGAAAAAGAGATTGAGCAGCAACCGGTGGACATTGCTGAGAAATGGCTTGATGAACTGTATTGCAATAAACCTGTCAGATTAAAATGGTACTTGATGAAAGCAAATTTAATGTTGCGTAAAGGGATTTCTCCGGAAAAAGTGAAATTATACATAGAAAATAAATGTATGCCATGCTATCTCTATGAAGATGTTGCTGGGTATTTTCAAATGTTGTGCAAGCTGTCACGCTTGATTGGAAATGAACTTGATGAGAAGAGGTATGTATATCAGTATTACAGAATGATAGAGTATTTTGGAGGGGAGCAAAATCTTAATACTCCGACGGATTTACAATTAGAACGCTTATGTGTTCAAGTATGTGATGAGTCCTGCAATAATATTGATGTGTGGAAAAAGTTGTGCGATTTATTATATATAACGAATGATGTATATTTGTATGTTGTGGCGTGTTCGGTATTGAAACAGAAGTTTGAGTATGATTATGGAAGAGGTATACAAAAACCTAATTTAGCATATTTGATTGAACAACTTAAAGGCAATCATAGTGATGCTTTTATTATTCTTGATGCGGATAATTCTGTTAAAGCAACTTTTTTGTATTATGCATTGAAGTTATTGAAAAAAGATGTGTATCTGCAATCTGACCTGATGTCTGTTGGAGAGAATGATCTATATAATATTTTCATGTCGGGAAATCAGTTTGAAAAGTACAGTCATCCTGCAGTCAATGGAACGGTACTGGAGCGTTTGTCATGCACAGAGGGTGATTACTTTGAAGATAAAATGGCATACGGAAGATATGGAAGTTATCTGAGTTATATTTCTAACATATATTGCATGGGAAGGGAAGAGATTATCAGTCTGCTTAAAAAATCTCCGGAATGTAGGTTTTCAATATTAATTCCATGCAGGAGTGTTACGCATACGTTGGAAGCTGCTATCAGATCTTGTCTTAATCAGACATTTACCGGAAATTATGAGATTGTCGTAAGTGATAATTCATGTGGTGAAAATGAGATTAGACGTATATGTGAAAAGTTTCATGATTCAAGAATAAGGTATTTAAGAACACCGAGAGATTTGTCACTACCTAAAGCATTTGAATTTGCTTATTTGCAGTCAAAGGGAGATTTTGTGTTCTCATTGGGAGCAGATGATGGTATTTTCCCATGGGCTTTAGAGGAAATGGACGGGCTGATTCAAAGATATCCTGATGAGGATATATTTTTATGGAGTGAAGCTTTTTACAAGTGGCCGGATTTGAACGAGAATATTTATAAAGGAAAGGGGAAAGTTGTATTTACCGCAGATAATGGTTACGTAAAGGGGAGTCCTGATGTACATTTTTATAATCCGGAAGCGATATTAAATAAATGTTTTTCACAGTATAATGCATTATATTTTCTTCCACAGTTGTATCATAATTCCGGTATCAGGAGAAGGTATCTGTATAATATGTATGAAAAATTAGGGACATTATGGTCGGGGTTTTCACAGGATATTTGCATGGCTGTATTGATTGCAAATTCTGAAAAAAGGTTATGTTTTGCTGATAATGTTCTTACGATAACCGGTATTAGTAATGCTTCAATAGGGGCAGCATATATAACACAGAATGAGGATTGTAATGGTGAGGATTCCATTCGAAATTTAACAACATTTTCTATAGGAACAAGGATACAGACGTATGTGGAAAGATTTTTTCCAAAAATAGGGTTACAAATAGGTGAACTATATGCGGGTATATTGTATGGGTATATGATTGGAGTTGTTCCAAAAAAAATATTGGATAGTGTGGATTGGAAAATGCTTTACAAAACTGCTTCAGGTGAAATCATGAAAAATGATCCATTTGCAGATGCAAAAATCCATAGGATGAAGTATGCCGCATGGACCAGAGAAAGTGAGTTATCCGAATGGTTTGACAATGAAATATATCGCCCATTTATGGAACCGGAGAAGGAGAATGAGACAGCTGGAGAGGAGCAAAAGACAGAATTTGCATACGTTTGCGTTGGAAGTGAACGATTTGATATTGCATATGATGAGGTGTCTGATATTTATAAAGCGTCAAATTTAGTTAAAATTTTCGGTGTAAACGGAGTTGATGAAAAGGAGAAATAATGCGTGCTATTTTAACTGGTGCAACGGGGTTTGTCGGTAAGTACCTGACAAAATATCTTTTAGAGCAGGGATATGAAGTAACGCTTATCGTTAGAGAACCATCAAAGCTGTTGCGTGAATTGAAGAAAAATGTTTATATCATACAGGGTGATATGTCAGATTTAAAAAATTTAGATAATAGTGATTTCAACAATAAAACATTTGATTATTTTTTTCATTTTGGATGGGAGGGAACATCAGGAATCGGCAGAGGGGATGTAAATTTACAACTTAATAATGTAATGCATTCTGTAGAGGCTGTCAGACTGGCGGCAAGACTTGGTTGTAAAAGATTTATCAATGCGGGAAGTATAATGGAATTTGAATCAATATGCTATATGAAAGAAAATGGAGCATATCCGGGACTGGCAAATATTTATTCTACTGCGAAATTTGCAGCAGATGCCATGTGCAAAACAGTGGCTGCTGATGAAAAAATAGATTATATCAATATTATTATTTCAAATATATTCGGTCCGGGGGAAAATTCTCGCAGACTGATTAATGTATTACTAAGAAAAATGATGTTGAATGAGCCTGTGGAACTAACTGAGGGGACACAGCTTTACGATTTTATTTATATTATGGATGCGGTGAGGGGGATTGTACTTGCAGGAACAAAAGGGAAAAGCAATACTTCGTATTATTTGGGTAATGTAGAACAGTTACCACTTAAGGATTATATTATCAGGATGAGGGATGCATTGCTAAGTAAGTCAGAACTTCGATTCGGAAAAATCCCCATGCCTCAGATTCAAGTACAGTATGATGAATTTACGACAAATTTGTTATATGAATTAGGTTTTAAATGTCAGGTAGGATTTGAAGAGGGAATTACGTATATGAGAGATTGGCTGAAAAAGGAGGAGGATAACAGATGATTAGTGATTTTAAGATAAAGAGTGATTTTGAGATGGAAGGGGTAGGAATCATTTCACCGTTTTATCGTGAGGATGAAAGAGGGTACTTTTTAAAAGATTACGAAAAAAATGCATTAAATGAAATGGGGATAGAAGGTGAAGTGTCAGAAGTGTTTGAGACATGTTCTAAGAAAAATGTTATACGAGGTATGCATTTTCAAACAATTCGGCCACAAGTGAAACTTATAAGGGTCATAAGAGGCAGAATAAGGGATGTCATTGTGGATTTGAGGGCGGATTCATTAACTTTTGGACAATACATGGCAGTAGAGCTGTCACATGAATTATTTGAAACACTTGTAATTCCCAGGGGATTTGCCCATGGGTTTGAGGTAATGTCTGATGAGGCTATTACACTGTATAAGTGTATAGGAGATTATTCTAAAGAATCGGATACCGGTATACGCTGGAATGACAGAGATGTGGGAATTGATTGGCACACGAAGATACCAATAATATCAAGAAAGGATTCTGAACTTATGACGTTTAAGGAGTTTAAAGAATTATATGGTGGTCTATGATATAATTAAAACGTACGAAAGGTGAGCAAGAGTGAATTTATTAAACTGTATTGTGGTGAATGTTGCAGACAGAAAGATGACGGAGGAACGCATTCATACTAAGTATGATGTAACCATACAGTCCGGATGTTCTGCTACGGATAAAAGGATAGCTGATTTATCGGATGACATAGGCGAAAATATTTCAGATAAAAACAGTTATTATAGTGAATTTACAGCAATGTATTGGATATGGAAACATAAAAAGGCAGATTATATCGGATGGGGACATTATAGGAGAACTTTAGTGTTGGAAGAAGCAGAGCTGGAAAAACTGATGGAGGAAGGTTATGATGTTGTAATGCCTGCTCCTATGGTTTTTGATACTAGTATTGAGAAACAGTATAAGGAATGTTCACCGTCAGATACATGGGATACAATGATAGAGGTGGTAAAAGAGCTGTATCCAAATGAAGCAGACTTAATTGTTGAATTATTCAGGTCAAATATTTTGTTTCCTTGTTGTCTGGGTGTGTATACATATGATTATTTTGACAGCTTTTGCAGATGGGTATTCCCAATTTTGGATGAAACATTCCGCAGGGTAGGAGACCAATGGGATACATACCAAAAAAGATATCCGGCATTTCTAGGCGAAAGATTGTATTCTGTTTTTTTTGCTTTGTATGGTATGGAAAAGAAGTATAAGGTTGTTTCTTACAAAGTCTATGATTCAGATAACGATACTATTAATAGTTTTCAGAAAATGTCAATGTCTGAGCTTTGTCAAAGACTGGAAGATTTTTTAAAACAAAGACATTTGCATAATGCAAAAGTATTCATATCGGATATAATTAAATCTGATTCAAAGTTGATAGAAAAAGTCGAATTTATACAGATTGCATACATGATATTTTTAATGGAACAGGAAAATAGAGAGCGGGGTAATTTTTTTGGCAGAGATATTACAGATGTGGAATATCTTAGATTGGTATATAGTCAGTTAATATGTCTGCTGAAAGAGGTTAATAAGGAAAATCTGGATGTCTTGAGATTGTTTATGGACGATAATGGTGTGTCAACGTATTTTGTAAAAAATATGATGCTTGCTCATGAAATTGAAAATGAAGCGGTATCCGTTTTCTGCAATCAAAGATAGTTCTTTTCATTAAATCTTCGCAGGCATATTCAGTCCAATTGTATTTTTTAACTACCTTCTTTCTGTAACAATATGCCTGTGATGTTATGATTTCAGAGTAAACTGCCGTATTCTTTTTGAAATATGGACTGATATTTGGTGAAGTCTAACTCCAGTGTTTTATTACATTTTTGTTCATGCAGACACCACGGGAATGACTGGTTTGCAACTACGACAGAATATCCTTTTTTTTGAAATTCCATACTCTGTGACATATCATAATAATGCCAGCCGTCAAATAAATCTTCTCTCCAAGGAATGTCGTATTGTGTTGCCAGAAATACACCGTCTAATACACACACATTTTTATATGGTTCACTAAATGGATTTGTAAGGGTGTGTTCTCTTGTAATAACAGTGTCCTGATAGATATTGCGATAATCATCTATTCCGTTGCTTTCCCACCATATAAAGCTTTTAGGCATGGTCTGTACACCGGCTACTCCTACCATGCCGATTGAGGGTGTTTTGAATATGTTTAATAATTCATAAAGCAGGTTTTGATTAATTAGCATGGTATCCTGATGAATGTATATTTTATATTTGGCATTTGTCTGATTACATCCGATATTGTAAGCCTCTGTCATAGAAGCAGCATTACGTATAGGATGAATGGTCAACTGACAATTCTTTGGAATGTGCAGGTGGTTAATATAATACAGACATTCTACATACATATTCTCGTCAGAGACAGCAGTGATAACCGCAAAATCACCATCAGAATGAGTAACCTCCGCAATATTTGTTGATGGAATTGAGTAAAATTCATTTTTTGCATTATTTGACAGTTTTTTAAAGTATTGATAATCTGAATCTCTGTTCTGGTTTTTAAAAAAGTTCATTAATTTCGTATAAACAATTGATGGAGAAAAGCAGGTTTTTTGTATCATGTAGTTAATTACATCAGGGGATATGCTATGTTTATCAATAAAATCTGTCAAATCAGCTCCATCTGAAACGTTCATTTCACTTCTACGAATTAAAAATTTTAATGTGTAATATTCGGATTTTATTGAATCCAATGTTATATTACGTGAAGGATATGGTTTTTCATTTTTTTTGACATCAAAAAGCATAATGGACAGCCAATGATATATAATACAGTTGTCATTATCTATCCATTTCGCAAAATCCAAGCTTTCAAAGAGGTGGGTAAGGCATATAAGACAGTACTCTGTTTGACCTTGCCTGATCCATGCAATGAATTGTTCTTTTAGCTCGTCATTTAATTTTGAAAAGTTAAACGTGATTTTCTGCTGATAGGATTGCAGATAGTTTTCAAGAGTCACACTGCTACCGGAATCTGCGTATCGTAATGCTTCAAGATACATCGTATATGCCAAAAGATATTTTCCATGTTCTTCTAACCCGTTTCCAACAATTAAATAGTTTTCAAAAGTATTCATACGTCTGTTCTCCTGATATACCGATTGGAGGATAATATGTTTAAAGTATAGCATAATTATAGGGAAAAATAAAGGGATTTGGAAGATAATATGTTAATCTGTGGGATTGTGTGATATAATTGGTACTAGATGGTGAACGTATTTTGGGAGGAAGAAACATGTATGAGGACATTATTGAGAAGATTCAGATAGAACGGTGGGAGGAGGCACGACTGTTGTTGCTTCAGGTATCACAGACAGATGATATATCTTGTATTCTAAATGCTACAGTAGATTTTCATTTTGGGGAATGGGAGTCGATGTTTAAGTGGCTTGAAAAAGGCATCAGATGTAATCCTGATAATGCAGAATTGTATTTGCTTCTTGGAAATTATTATGAAGAAAAAAATGTGAATCAGGCATATTTATGTTATGAAATGGCATTGTCATTATGTAAAGAACAGAAAGATTATGACACAATTATGGCATACTTGAATAATTTGTCTGAGAGTTTTAGGGTGGATGTAAAGCCGTATTCGTATATAATCATTTCTTATAACAGTTTGAAAAAAACGAAGGACTGTATTGAAAGTATAAGAAAAAATGATATAGAGGGAACTTATGAAATTATTGTTGTGGATAACGCATCTTCAGATGGCTCAAGGGAATGGCTTTTAGAATATAAAAATGAGTCGGATATAAAGATTATGTGCAATGAGGAAAATCGGGGATTTCCAATTGCATGTAATCAGGGAATTAAGATGGCAGAGCCTGAAAATGACATTTTTTTGTTGAATAATGATGCCATTGTGACACCAAAATCCGTGTTTTGGCTGAGAATGGGATTATACAGTGATGAAAATGTGGGAGTGACGGGAAGTGTGTCAAATTGTGCAGGAAATCATCAGGCGGTATTTATAGAAGAGCATACCATGGAGAAGTTTGAAGAATACGCGTTTTCTAACAATGTGCTGATGGAAAGTCCGTATGAGATGAAAGTATATCTTATTGGATTTGCCATGATGATAAAAAGAAAGGCATTAGATGAGGTTGGCCTGTTAGATACACGTTTTACACCAGGAACTTTTGAGGATGTTGATTATGGAGTCAGGATGAATCAGGCATCGTGGAAAGTGATGCTGTGTAAAAATAGTTTTATCATACACATGAGTAAGGATAATGAAAATACCTGGTATAAAGTATATGGCATAAATAAAAATAAATTCAAGGAAAAATGGGGGATGGATGTGAGTTATTACTCACATGCGAGAGAAGACATTATAGAGCTTATACAACGTGAAAAAAATGAGAAATTTAATGTTTTGGAAGTGGGATGCGGCATGGGAGCTACATTATCAAGGATTAGCTCTGAGTGGAAGTATGCTACAGTGAAGGGAATCGAAATATCCGATGAGGTAGCCAGAATAGGACAGAATATCACGGATATTACAATTGGAAATATAGAAGAGATGAAGATAGATTATCCACAGGGAGAGTTCGATTATATTATTCTTGCGGATGTGTTAGAGCATATCCATAATCCTATTGCTGTTTTGGAAAAATTAAAGGGCTATCTTAAGCAGGATGGATGTTTTTTGTTCAGTATACCGAATATTGCCCATTTTTCTGTTATATGGCCCTTAATAAATGGAAGGTTTGACTATCAGAATGAGGGACTTTTAGATAGGACTCATGTTCATTTTTTTACTTTGGAAAGCATAAAAGGAATAATACAGGAATTGAATATGGATATTAAGTTTCTGGCTTATTTAAAATCTAACGATAGCGACAAGCCGGAAAATTTAGAGATAGTAAATCGACTGACTGAACTCACAGGTTCACCGGAAGACAAATATAACTTTATGGCATATCAATACATTTTAAAAGTTGGAAACCGTAAATAATAAAGAAATACAATACATTTTAAGGAGTCAGATATGTTTAATCTCGAACAGTTTATTGCAAAATATGTAACAAAGAGACCGGAGTCAATGTTTCTTAAAGATATAGAGAATAACAGAAAAGTGCTTAAAGAAAAAATAGAAGGGAAGTCCGTACTTGTAATCGGAGGTGCTGGAAGTATAGGCTCATCTTTTATTAAGGCTGTTCTTCCATTTAAACCTTCGTCACTTGTAGTGGCAGATACCAATGAAAATACACTTGCTGAGCTTACAAGGGATTTGCGTTCGACAAAAGATATGTATATGCCGGAAGAGTACATTACATATCCGATGGACTTTGCCTCACCTGTCTTTAAGAAAATGTTTATCAGGCACAAGGGATTTGATATTGTCGGAAATTTTTCGGCACATAAGCATGTAAGGTCGGAAAAAGATATTTATTCTGTAGAAGCACTTCTTCAAAATAATATTCTCCATGCAAAGGAATTACTGGATTTACTTGCACAGTTTCCGCCGGAGGAGTATTTTTGTGTATCAACAGATAAGGCGGCAAATCCGGTAAATATTATGGGAGCATCAAAAAGAATTATGGAAGATTTGATTTTCAGTTATTCAGATAAGTTCCCTGTAAAGACAGCGCGCTTTGCAAATGTTGCATTTTCAAATGGTTCGCTTCCTTTTGGATTTTTGGAGAGAATTAAAAAGCAGCAGCCATTGTCAGCACCTTCGGATGTGTTGCGATATTTTGTATCACCGGAAGAATCAGGGCAGATTTGTATGCTGTCATGTATGTTAGGTGAAAATCGTGCTATATTCTTCCCAAAGCTTGAAGAGGCACAGATGATGACGTTTGATGCTATCGGAACAAAGCTTTTGGAGGAACATGGATATGAAGTGCTTATGTGTGATTCTGATGAAGAAGCGATAGAAAAGGCACAGGCATTAAAAGAAGGAAGTCGGGTCTATCCTGTACATTATGCTGTGTCGGATACCTCCGGAGAAAAGGCATTTGAAGAATTTGTAACGGAGAGTGAAACTGCGGATATGAATCGGTTTTCTTCACTGGGAGTGATTACAGGTAAAGCAATTCCAAATCAGGAAAAACTTGAGGCATTTTTGGAACAATTGCAGAATGTATTTGAAAAAGATGAGACGAGTAAAGAAGAGGTCGTGGATATGATAAAAGAATACCTGCCTAATTTTGAACATATTGAAACTGGCAGGTCACTTGACAGCAAAATGTAAATGCATACGGAATGGAGATTAATATGGATAGATTTATTCCGCTTTCAATACCAAATTTTGAAGGCAATGAAAGAAAATACGTGGATGATGCACTAAAGCAGGGCTGGGTTTCTACGGGCGGTGCTTATATTACAAAACTGGAAGAACAGATGGCAGAGTTTTTACATACTGACAATGTGGCGGCATGTCAGAGTGGAACATCAGCACTCCATTTATCATTAATTGAAGCAGGAGTCCTTCCGGGAGATACGGTTATTGTACCGGCACTTACGTTTATAGCTGCTGTAAATCCGGTAAAGTATCAGTTTGCAAATCCGGTCTTTATGGATTGTGATGAAAGTCTTTGCATAGATCCGCTAAAGCTTAGGAGTTTTTGTGAAGATGAATGTGAGTTTGATGGTGAATCACTTATTTATAAAGAGAGTGTAGTAAAGGCAGTCGTTGTTGTTCATGTATTTGGAAATATGGCAGATATGGAAGCAATCATGGATATTGCGGGAAAGTATCATATAAAGGTAGTTGAGGATGCAACGGAAGCATTGGGGACATGCTATACGGATGGAAAATACGTAGGAAAATTTGCAGGGACTATAGGAGATTTTGGTGCATACAGCTTTAATGGTAACAAGATTATCACTACAGGCGGAGGCGGAGCGGTAACATCAAACAAAGCCGAAACGGTGGACCATTTGCGTTTTTTATCTACACAGGCAAAAACAGATTCACATTTCTATGTGCACGATGAGATTGGATACAATTATCGTATGACAAATCTGCAGGCGGCTCTCGGGGTAGCACAGATGGAAGAACTGCCGGAGTTTATTGACAGAAAGCAAAAAAATTACAGGCAGTACGAAAAAGAGTTTGAGGGTTATCCGTTTGTAAAATTATTATCATTTAGAAAAGGCACGTTATCCAATAAATGGTTTTATTCACTGGAAATAGACAGAGACAAAGTTTCAGTGCCAATGAGGGATATTATTTTAGCATTAGAAAAAAAGGGAATACAGACAAGGGCAATATGGGGACTGATTCATCTTCAAAAACCTTATGTTAATGAGGATACATACCGTATAGAAAAAGCGGTTTACTATGCGTCTTCCATATTGAATATTCCGTGTAGTACACAGATTACTTCTGAAGAGATAAGTATTGTAAGTAATGAGATAAAAAGACTGTTAGAGGAGCTTGCGAATGTATAATAAAGAGATTGAAAAATTGATTGGTCCTAATAAACTGACCGTAGTGGAGGCGATGCGAAGTATTGATAAAAATGCCTGCGGTATTTTATTCATTGTGGATGAGAATGAAAAACTGATTGGATGTGTTACGGACGGAGATATAAGACGTTATCTTCTTGCAGGAGGTAAGCTTGAGGATAGTATAGAAAAAGCAGTTAATAAAAAAATTAAGAAAGCAAAAACACTTGATTCGGCAAGACGTTTATTTGATCAGAGAAATTATATTGCCATACCCATAGTGGATTCAAAAGGAGTTATCATAGATGTATATCTTGGAGAGGATACTTATGTAAAGCCAAAGGCTCCTCTTAATATTCCGGTTGTTATAAACGCAGGCGGGCGTGGAACTAGGCTAGACCCTTTTACCAGAGTTCTGCCAAAACCACTTATTCCGGTGGGTGAACTTCCAATCATCGAGCATATTATGAAGCAGTTTCAGGGATATGCCTGTGAGGATTTTCATGTTATTGTAAATTACAAACGTGAACTTATAAAAGCATATTTTCATGAAAATGAAAATCGTTATCAGATAAAATGGTATGATGAAGAACAACCACTTGGAACAGGGGGAGGCTTAAGTCTTTTAAAGGGAAAGATGAATGAGACTTTCTTTTTCACGAATTGTGATAACCTTTTGACTGCAAATTATAATAGTATGTTAAAGTTCCATCGTGAAAATCATAATGTTATTACCATGATATGTGCTTACAGAAATCTATCGATTCCATATGGTGTTGTGGATATGGGTGTAAATGGTACGATAGAGGGAATGAGGGAAAAGCCGATGCTATCTTTCTTGACGAATACGGGAATATACATTGTTGAGCCAGAGGTGCTTGATGATATCGAAGATGGAGTGGCGATAGGATTTCCTGATATTTTGGAGGGGCAGAGAAAAAAAGGAAAGAATGTAGCAGTATTTCCGGTAAGTGAAAATGACTGGATGGATATGGGACAGTTTTCGGAGCTTGAGAAAATGAGGAAGAAGTTATATGGAGATTAGATATGGAATTGGGAAGTGAATATCATCTTTCATTATCCAGCTTATGCAAAGCAGATTATGATTTGTTTCAGTATTTATCTGAGTTTGAGACCGTTAGATTTTATGATAGTGGAAGAAGTGCAATTAAGGTTGTATCAGCAGCTTTAGATAGAAGCGAAAGGGTTCTTTTGCCGGAATTTATCTGTGAATCTGTTATAAATTGTTTTGATGGTGACAGTATTGATTTTTACCATTTAAATTCTGATTTTAGTGTTGATATAGAGAGTTTAAAAAATAAAATGACAAAATCCACAAGATTAATATTTCTCATGCATTATTTTGGTGCCGTGCAACCTAAGAATGTTTTGAGCGAAATAAGAAGTCTCGCGGAGAAAAATTCGTGTATCGTTCTTGAAGATACAACACACAGTATTTTTTCAGCTAAGAGAACTATAGGGGATTATGTTGTGGCAAGCGTAAGAAAATGGATGCCTATTGCCGGCGGTGGGGTATTGTATACTCTGAGTGATAAATTGGACTTAGGAAACGCCACATATAAAAAAGATTGTGATAATAAACGTTTGACAGGAATGGTTATGAAAGATTTATTTCTACATCAAGGATTAGAATGTAACAAGGAATACAGAGAGATATTTAAAATGTGTGAGGAGAGTCTTGATGAAAGGATAGATATATTTCAGATTTCAGATTTTTCAAGGTTTATTATATCCTGTATGGATATTCATGATATCATTGCGAGACGTCAGTCAAATTACAGGTACTTGTTGGAAAGACTTAGGAAAATTAAGCTGTCACCTGAGGTTGAGTTTGAGAAAACAGAGTGTCCGCTGGTGCTTCCTGTCCGGATTAAAAATCGCGATGCGGTAAGACATTTGTTGATGGAACACAAGGTGTACTGTGCTGTTCATTGGCCGTTTGATGGGTTAATGCAGGAGGATAGAAATTTTGCAAAGAAAAATGCAGAAGAATTAATATCTTTGCCGATAGACCAAAGATATAGTGAAAAAGATATGGATTATTTAGCAGACGTGCTTGCGGAATGCAGAGGAGAAATCATATGTTAAATGTGTATACAATTAAAGATAGAGATAAGTGGAATGATATTGTAAAATCATTTAGAAATTGGGATGTATATTATTTATATGAGTATGCACATTCCTTTATGATTCATGGAGATGGAGAACCACTGCTGATAGATTATGCAGATGAGGAGTCACATGTTTGTTATGTGGTAATGCAATCTGATATTGCTTCATCAGGAAAATTTGAAAATTTACTTGAAAAGAATACATATTTTGATTGGGAAACACCGTATGGATATGGAGGACCTTTGTCAGATTCAATGGTTTCTGAGAAGTCTCAAAATCTGTTTTTGGCTGAATTATCAGAGTATTGTAAGGAAAATGGAGTTGTTTCACAATTTGTGAGATTTCATCCGGTGCTTGGTAATGATAAGTTAGTTCCAAAGGTGATAGAACCACGGTATCTTAGAGATACAATATACATTGATACATCCTCAGAAGCATTGATTATGCAGAATATGGATACAAAAAACAGAAATATGGTTAGAAAAGCTGTAAAAAATGGTGTGACTATAGAGGAAAGACCTGTTGAGGATTACAAGGATTTTATTTCTATGTATGAGCAAACGATGTTGCGGGATAATGCGGACGAGTACTATATGTTTGATGACGAATATTTTAAGTCACAGTCACAGCTGAGTGAATATGCCTCTCTTTTTTATGCTGTAAGAAATGGCAGGAGAATATCGGGCGCGATTATGTATTATAACAATAGGTTTATGCATTATCATCTATCAGGTACGTTTGCGGAGGAACGGTCATATTCACCGGGAAATTTGCTGTTGTATGAGGCTGCATGCAGGGCTTCAAAAATGGGTATTAGTAAGTTCCATCTGGGAGGAGGAATAGAGCCCGATGATAGTTTGTTTAGTTTTAAGAAGAAGTTCAACAAGAATGGAAGACTGCCATTTGTAGTAGGAAGAACTATTTTCAATGAAAACGGTTATGAAGACTTGATGAAGTTAAGAAAGCAGGCAGATGAAAAATTTGATATTCATAATAACAGGATGATACAATACCGCAGGTAATGTGTTGAAGGGTGAAAGGTGAATGGATGATATGAAATATAAAGTGTGTGTTATTACGGGGACAAGGGCTGATTATGGTTTGTTGAGAAACCTTATTTTCAGATTGTATAATAATCACAAAATAGATTTCAGGCTGGTTGTGACAGGAAGTCACTTGAGCAGTGAATTTGGAAACACTCAGGATGAAATTATAAAAGATGGCATTGAAAGTTATATTAAGATTCCTATTCTGCTGGAGGATGATTCAAAAGCAGGAATGGCAAAAGCAACGGGAGATGCCATGATAAAGTTTGCAGAATATTTTAATAATGAATCCCCGGATTTATTGATTGTGTTAGGTGACAGGTATGAGATTTTAGCTGCTGCGATTGCTGCAAGAATGTGTGGAATTGCAATTGCACATTTATCTGGTGGTGATGTAACAGAGGGAGCAGTTGACGATGCAATTCGTCATGCAATTACTAAGATGAGTGAGTTGCATTTTCCAGGATGCGAACAGTCTGCCAGGCGGCTTATTCAGATGGGTGAACAACCTGAAAATGTATATAATGTGGGAGAACCAGGGGTTGAAAATTGTTTGAAACTGCAAACGTTAAGCAGACAAGAGCTGGAGAAAAATCTCAATTTTAAATATATAACAAAACATTATTGTGTGGTAACATTTCATCCGGTTACGATGGAGAATAATACGGGTATCTGTCAAGTGGAAGAATTGATAAAAGCTATGGATTCCATACCGGACATGGGATATATCGTAACAATGGCAAATGCGGATGCCGGAGGCAGGGCTATTAATGATCACTGGCTTCAGGAACAAAAAAAACATGAAAATTGGCTGGTGGTACCCTCTTTGGGCGTGGTGCGTTATCTTTCGGCGGTAAGATATGCCAGGGCTGTTATTGGCAATTCTTCAAGTGGAATTGTGGAAGCTCCTGCGTTGGGCATCCCGACTGTCAATATCGGAGACAGACAAAAAGGGAGAATGATTGCAGATAGTGTGTTGTGCTGTGAACCGGTGTGTGACAGTATTGAAACTGCAATAAAGAGAGCAATTTCTGAAGAATTTCATATCTTGGCAGAAAATGTTTTTTCACCTTTCGGGGATGGAACGACATCAGAGCAGATTGAGAAAATTATTTTGGAATATTTGGAAGGCAATAAATTAAAAAAAGAAAAACAATTCTTTGATATTGATTTTAAAAATTAGCTGTTATCATTGCGTGATGTCAGTAATTATAAATCGATTTATTACGTGTAAGGAGAGTGTCTTATTTGAGAAAAATCGCTATTATACCTGCCAGAAGTGGCTCGAAAGGTTTAAAGGATAAAAATATAAAGCTGCTAAATGGAAAGCCTTTAGTTGCATATACCATTGAAGCGGCATTGCAATCAGGCATTTTTGACATAGTGCATGTTTCTACTGATTCGGAAATGTATGCAAGGATCGGAAGGGAGCATGGGGCGGATGTCCCGTTTTTAAGGGATGCAGGTAATTCTGGCGATTCTTCTTCTTCATGGGATGTTGTTAGGGAGGTTCTCTCAAAATATGAAAGTGTTGGTGAAACATTTGATGTATGTGTGTTATTGCAGCCGACTTCACCGATGAGAAATTCTGTGAATATTCAGGAGGCATATAAACTATTTACCGAAAAAAATGCAAAATCTCTTTCGAGTGTGACAGAAGTTGATCATCCTGTGCAGTGGTGTTTTCGCTTAAATGAATCACATTCCATGGAAGAATTTTCAAAATCGCCTTACAAGGATAGCAGAAGGCAGGAATTGGAAAAGAATTATAGAGAAAATGGTGCCATTTATATTGTGAAAACGGAGGATATCTGTAATCCTGAGTTTGAGTTTTACACACCTGAATGTTTTGCTTATGTAATGGATAGAAGCAGAAGTATTGACATAGACACTATGCAAGACTTTTTGATTGCAGAAGTGTTGATGGGAATGGAGGAACGAGTGAATGAACTTGAGTAAATGCTTAATCATAGCCGAGGCGGGAGTGAATCACAACGGCAGACTGGATATCGCTTTACAGTTGTGTGATGCTGCAAAAAAAGCAGGTGCAGATGTTGTGAAATTTCAGACATGGAAGACAGAAAATTTAATTACAGGTAGTGTGGAGCAGGCGCAGTATCAGATGAAAAATACCGGTATTCAGGAATCTCAATTTGATATGCTGAAAAAACTTGAACTTTCTTATGATGATTTTAAAATTATAAAGAAGCATTGTGATGAAATCGGTATTATATTTGCATCAACCGCTGATGAACCTGAGAGTCTGGATTTTCTTGTTGAGCTGGGAATCCCTTTCATCAAGGTAGGCTCAGGGGATATTGGAAATGTTTCTTTTTTACGTTATATTGGAAGTAAAAAACTTCCGGTTATTCTTAGTACCGGAATGAGTTCGTTGGGAGATGTGGATATTTCTATTAATGCACTTAGAGATGGTGGAGCGACAGATATTACCGTGTTGCATTGTACCACCAACTATCCATGTCCATATGAGGATGTGAACTTGAGAGCAATGCTGACACTTAGGGACGCCTTTCATTTGCCGGTAGGATACTCAGATCATACTATCGGAAGGGATGTTGCAGTTTCGGCCGTCACTTTGGGAGCACAAATTATTGAGAAACATTTTACATTGGATTGCTCCATGGAAGGACCTGATCATCTTGCAAGCACTGAACCTGATGAATTTGCCGAAATGATTAAGTCTATTCGTATAGTGGAATCATGTCTGGGGGATGGCATAAAGACTCCGACAAAAGCGGAGAAAGACATTTTAAAAGTCGTTACTAAAAGGATTGTTGCAAAGCAAAGTATAGCAAAAGGGGAAAAATTCACCGAAGATAATATATGCGTAAAACGTAACGATGTTGGAGCACTGGCAAAAGAGTGGGATTTACTGCTTGGGAAAATGGCAGATAGGGAATATGGGGAGGACGAAGGGGTTGTGTTGTGATAGCTTTAATTAATGTATTAGATATTGATAATGACAGATTCATTAACTTTTAGAAAATATACTATGATAGTATATCGTACATGAATGTCAGCAGAGTAAGGGAAAAAAGAAAAAATAGCAGTATTGATAACGTTATTCTCGGTATTTCACATACTGAGGTCGGAATTAAAGTAGAAAACCTATTGTTCTAAAAAGATTTGAATATACAATATAGGAAAATACCCTGTGTTTTGATAAGCTCCTCAACCTGGCAAGATTGATAAATCTGGATATGAAGATATATTGTGTTATAATTCTATACCCATCTGAGATTTGGTAATTTACTATCTGAGTGGAAAAAGGTGTTTTATTGGGTAATGACGGAAATGAAAAAAATACTCATTTGAGTTTTATGATTTTACAGAAGATGAGATTGCAAAAAATTGCTGTTATTATCAGGATGCGGCACATCTTAATTGTGCAGGAGCATTAAAATTTACGAACAAATTGAAAAAAATAATAAACTTAACGTAAACGCGGAATAACAGCCCGTTCCATAAATTACTCTTTTTATGAGATAAACAATTTACATAGAGTTGAATGTTTCCTTGATTACATTCTTGATATAGAGCATTTTACTCTAAAGTATGATTGAGAACGGAGTTGATATACTCAAATGGATTACCCTCAAAACTTATCAAAATCAGTCAGGCATTGGTTCGATTTGATTCAGCAATGCCGTGCTAGTTGAAAGTCTGATCGCCAGTGGTTAATTAAAAACAACATCAGATCTTCATCGTTTTATTATCATATAAAACGCCTTCGTGAAAAAACTTGTAAAATACCGATGAGTTCTTTTGCACGAGGCGTTGAAATACACGAAGTTGTTCCACTTATGATTAATGAGGATTTGCCACTTCCAAAAAGCGAGTCTGTTGTTTCTGGCACAGTTGCTGCTTTTAATGAAGTTGTACTACGTTTCACAATTCAGAGTGTAACGGAGGAAATAACCAATCAGGCAACGTAGTCAGTGATTCATAATACATTATCTTCGTAGCGAAGCCTGTTTTAGACGATATCTGGGGAATTTTCCCATTTTACTGTGTGACCGGTTTATCCTAATGTTGGAATAAAAAGGAACGACGGACATGCGACGCAACATTGATGAATTAATGGGGATTATCCGAGATACTTATCAAATGGATCCTAATGCACATGCTCTTTATCTTTTTTGCGGAAGAAACACTCTCAAGGCATTATACTTTGATAAAGGGTTTAAGGGGCTTCCTCATTACAGAATGGAAACCGATTTCAAATAACTTGGTACCAGAAATCTGAGAGAAACGCTGGCAAACTGGTGTATTCTTGCTACCCAAAAGTATTTATTTTCCGCTTTTTAACAGGCAACATAAAAAACTGTTAAAACAAGATATCATTCACGCTGACGAGACAACCTGTCAAGTGTTACGTGAAGATGGCAAGGAAGCACAGTCAACTTCCTATATGTGGATTTATTCCAATGAAACAGATGGTTTTCCCGGGATTGTTTTATATGATTACCAACTGAAAAGAGGTGGCGCATATCCGCAGGAATTCCTGAGTGGTTTTCGCGGGAAACTACAGTGTGATGGTTATCAAGGCTACAATAAAGTAGAGGCTGTTCAGTTAATCTGCCGTAGTGCACATGCCAGAAGAAAGTTTTATGAAGCACTTCCGGCAGAGAAGAAGAAAACCATTAAGTTGCTGGATGTGAATTCCAACGAAACAATCAAGGAGCTTGAGATTCCTCAGAAAGACCTTGAAAAATACATTCGTGCTGAAATAGGAGTGGCTTATTTCAATAAACTCTTTTATCTGGAGAGAACCTATAAAGATTTATTTACTGAAAAGCGGCAGGCAAAGCGCATGGAACAGAAAGTTCCAATCTGGAAAACTTTTTCAGCTGGCTCGGGACATTACATCCAACAAATGGGAGCAGACTCGAGAAAGAGGTGAACTATGCCAAAAATCACAAAGACACGTTGCAAGGGTACCTACAAGACGGAGGTTGTGAACTATCTAATAGCAAAGCTGAGTGTTATAGCTATAAAATTTTATCCGAAATATACTGGGCTTTCCTGTCCGTCGATTGACGGTTGTAATGACCATAAATATATAGGAAGGAGACGGTAACAGTGAACACAAAAGTTATAAATTTGAGAAAACCTTTATTAGAGCAACTGTTAAATAATGCAATTTTAAATTCAATGAGTTGGGCTATGGACAATTGTTGTAAAAGACCACAAGAACCAGATTATATAGCTGCAATGTCATTAAAATTCCCAAAAGATTTGTTTAAAATTCTACAGTTGACTTTTCTGAATGAAGAGTTTTCAGTAACAGGAGTGTACTGTCACCAGAAGCCGATTGTGGATATTAACGAAGTTAAAAGACCGGAATTAGGAGATTTATTATTAGTATATATTGGGGAAGATTACAAACGAAAAAAAATAATGAACTCACTTCTGTTACAGGCAAAAATAACAAATACGCTGGAAAAAGAAATATCATCAAATGAATATCATCAATTAAAATTATACACGGAATGGCCTGAATTTACATATCATAGAGCTGGATGCTTAAATGGGATTAGAAGAAATATTTTTCCCAAAACAATCACAGATGGAGCACAATATTTGTTAATTGATGACAATCCTTATACTAATGGAATGGATGGAGATATAGAAAAATTTCCAATGGGTTGTGCTATACCTGGTAGTATATTGATGTGCAATGATAGTTTCTCTAATGAAATAATAAATTTTTTAAAGTTTAAATCAGGAAGAATTTGTGATGTTGATTATCATAATACAAAAGATGAATGGTCAAAAATGATTTGGGATTTATTAAGAATTTCATGTGGGCAGTTTTCAAAGAGAAAAAATGCAGGTTTATACAGGTTTCCTAGAAAAAATGAATGCAAACGTTTTTATACAAAACATATGGAAGAAGAATCAATTATTTATGATTTACTTCAAGAAGGTGAAAATATTGATTCAGATGGTGAAACGGGGGTGTCAGTTATCATTATAGAAAATAACCATTTTAGAAATAATTATGATGGTGGGCGTGAATGGGATTATTTTAATTATAATTAATGAACGGGTACATTCACTAATATTCTTTATGTAATGGTAATGAATGCGTTAAAAGAATGAGCTAAAGAAATGAAATATGCTTTGCGATTTCGGACAGAAACACCGTTACAGCTTCCGGTAAATTATAATAAGATTTTGCAGGCAGCAATCTTGAACTGGCTGCAAAATCAAGAAGCTACGGTTTTTTTGCACGATGTAGGGTATGAACATCATCATAGAAAGTATAAACTGTATACTTTTTCTGATATCCGCGGAGAATACCGGTATTTGGAAAAAGTTCGTAGGATAGAGTATTTGAATGAATTTTATATTTTTCTATCATTCTATTCAGATGATTATGAGTGGATTGTTAATGATAATGTGAAAAACAAGAAACCGATTGTTTTTGGGACAAATGTTGTACCGTTGATAGATGCTATGGTGGCAGATGAGGTTTATCAGTCATGCATAGTTGACACGGCATCCCCGATTACAGTTCATTCAACCTTTGAGAAACAAGATGGGAGGAAGATAACTCATTATTATGAACCTACAGAAAAAGGGTTTTCAGAAATGGTTCGCAATAATTTAATTAGAAAATATGTATCATATCATGGAGTCGAGCCAGAATCTGCTGACTTCTCAATCAAGCCGTATAATTGTAAAAAACTAAGAAGAATTGATACAAGTTATGACAGAATAGTTATACGTGCATGGCGTGGAAGTTATGAAATTGATGGTTCGCCTGAATTAATCAAGATGGCATTGCTGGCAGGGATTGGAGAGAGAAATGCTATAGGATTTGGTTGCGTTTTGCAACGAAAATTTCGGTAGGTTGAGATATAAGGAATTTATAAGGGTTCGTTTGATAATGCTGCTATAAGCCATGGCTTATCTGAATTTGTTCGGAGCAAAAATTTGTAGGTGTTATGAAGAATATTCGCTGTAGCATGTTGTTAATTACAAGGCATAAAAAGTCGGTCAATCTATAATGCCGTAAATACAAAGAAAACTGAGTGTATATGTGGCTTAATAGCTCAAAAATGTGGTGAAAATGACCAGATTTTAGAAGACATAAACCAAACGATCGACCGACTTTTTTGGCAAATATATTGAAAAAAAGGGGGTAATATGGTAGGATAGGTAATAGAAATGGCTTAAATACCGTTGTTGATGCGATACTTATGAAGAATTGAAACTCTGTTTTTAATGCAAATTGATGCCTTGGACAACATTCAGTTTTTTTTGTTGATGCGATACTTATGAAGAATTGAAACTAATGCAAGCCCGTCATCCTTTTGCACGCATGTTATTTTTTTTTTTCATAGAAAGTTGATGCGATACTTATGAAGAATTGAAACTCTCCAAACTGATGAGGTGCTGTCACAATATCATAAATAGATACTTGTGTTGATGCGATACTTATGAAGAATTGAAACCTATCCATTAATCCTATATCTAAAAGACAATTAGATGCGTTGATGCGATACTTATGAAGAATTGAAACATAGTCCTATAGTTACTCTTTTTTTGCCTCTAGATTCTAGTCTTTTTTGTTGATGCGATACTTGTGAAGAATTGAAACTGAATTCCATGCAGTACAGGGAATACGATCTAAACCATCCGTTGTTGATGCGATACTTATGAAGAGTGTTATTAGACGAAATATATGATTATTTAAGCGAAGTATCAGAAGGGATTAGGTTGAAAATGTTTGTAATTTTAAAATATGATGTTAATAATCGCAGAGTTTCTAAGGTGCGTAAAATCTGTCTGAAATATCTTACTCATTTAAAACGGAAAATGTTAGTGAAGCAATCAATCATATTCAAAAATTGTACGATATTTTTGAATGTGGCAATGTGTTTATAAGGAGAAAAAGAAATTTATGGAAGTTGGACGTGAGTCAATATTAGAAAGAACATCTAAACTGTTAACAAGAGATGATGGGAAGAAGTTTTTGAAAACAGATAGGTTGGATTGGATCAAGCAAATTTTGAAAGAGTCAGAGTATGAGATTATGAAAGAAACGTCACTATCTGTTATCTATAAAAAGAAGAATGTTGATGGAAGAAGATGATAATGTACATACAAAGATGCATCCTATACTATTGATAATATTTACTCAAATTCAAATGAAAAAATAGTAAAAAAAATGTTTGAAATTGCGAAGGATATACAAATTAAATTCATGGTAACTAGAGTGAGTTTACAAGTTACAAAGTTGAAACGTCAAGAAACGCTTAAACCGGCACTTTCTTGCGTTTATTAAACAAATACCTAACCGTTGTATTTTTTCTGAAGACCATAAGCAGCCTCAATCTGATCAGATAATTCATCCCCTGTTATAAAAGCCTCTATCTTTTTCGGTTTTTTTACATCTCCATAAAAAGTTGATACTCTGTTGATACAATTCATTGACTTGAGATACTGGTTAATACTGCAATCAATTCCTTTTTCCTGTAGTTCTTTTCTGATAATTGCACAGAGTCTGTATGCCATAACACAAGTAAATATATGCACCGCGATTCTCTGATCAGTCCAGTGAAATATTGGTCTCACGGTAAGAAAATCTGTATCTTTCATTTGCTTAAATGAACTCTCTACATGCCAAGTGCTTCGATATGATGAAACAATTTGATAGTCTGTCAGATCATTCCTGTCAGTGAACAGAACTGTTTTCCCAAGCTGTTCGTCCTTTATCTTTTGCAGCTTCTGTTCCGAATCAGAAAATGTAAGCAAAACATGCTCATCCTTGGTTATAACTTCATATTCAAAGATATCATTCATATATTCTCTACAATTTAATACTTTTTCAACGGATTTTTTACACTTTGAACTGTAGGCTTTTTCCCTTTGGTTATCTCACCTTTGAAACGTTTTAAAAGTCTTCCTTGTATATCAAGAAGTTCATTTTTCGTTTTCTCAATATTAATGCATATTCCTTGCAACTGTCCTTTCTCAAGTTCAGGATTATGAACAATCAATGCGGTAACATCTCTTTCAAAAGCCTTTGTTTCTGTGCGATAAACAGTAAGGTTTCTGTATTTTTCACTTGCATTGTCAGGGCATTCAAGTGGCATATATTTCTTTTTGTCAATGTTGTACAGTTGAGGTATCTGATTCTTTTTCAAACCACCTATATAGTGAAATTTCAGTTCTTCGTTTTCAAGCATGTCGAGATTATTATGAGAGTTATTGCCACGATCGAAAAATATAGTAATCTCAGCATCTTTCCCTAAAACATTACAAAAACGCTGTTTAAGCTGTTCCATCATTTCGGCAAATTGTTTGGAATCGCTACGATTTCCAGGATATGTTTCGGTAAACAACGGGATAGAATAATCCGGTGTAACCAGAAAAGCAAGTCCGACTGTCTTTAGGTCATTACGCTTAGCTTTAGAATCCAAATGATTTCTTTGATAACATGGAAAGTGAAATACAAGATTACTATGATAAAAAACTTGAAGTAGCAGATACTGCTTATGAAGATGAATCAATCGAGTACGGCAAGTGTGAGAACTGTATTTCAGCTTTTTCTTTGTGTTTATCATCCTATGATAATGATGATGATTATAACATGCATACAGATAAACCTGTAAAAAAAGAAATGCATTTAGTGAGTATATAGAAGCTGTCGCTGCTATAAGTCATGGTTTATCTGAATTAGTTTGGAGCACAGATTTGTAGGTGATTTGAAGGAATCTGATGTAGCATGTTGTAGATTACAAGGCATAAAAAAGTCGGTCAATCTATAATGCCGTAAATACAATGAAAACTGAGTGTATATGTGGCTTAAGAGCTTAAAAATGTGATGAAAATGACAAGATTTACAACAAAAAGTCGGTCGGTCTCAGGAGAATTATGACAGATCCAAAAAAGTCAGAGTTTATGCGGATTTTAGAATACATAAATCAAATGATTGACCGACTTTTTTGGCAAATATATTGAAAAAATGGGGGTAATATGGTAGGATAGATAATAGAAATGGCTTAAATGCTGTTGTTGATGCGATACTTATGAAGAATTGAAACACAAAATCTCCATATACCAAAAGCTTATTATCTGTATAAAATACATTTTTTGTTGATGCGATACTTATGAAGAGTGTTATTAGATGATATATATGATTATTTAAGCGAAGTATCAGAAGGGGATATATTGAAAATGTTTGTAATTTTGAAATATGATGTTAATAATCGCAGAGTTTCTAAGGTGCGTAAAATCTGACTGAAATATCTTACTCATTCAAAAGGGAAAATGTTAGTGAAGCTATCAATCATAATCAAAAATTGTACGATATTTTAGAATATGGCAATGTGTTTATAAGGAGAAAAAGAAATCTATGGAAGTTGAACGTGAGTCAATATTAGAAAGAACAGCTAAACTATTAACAAGAGATGATGGGAAGAAGTTTTTGAAAACAGATAGGTTGGATTGGATTAAGCAAATTTTGAAAGATTCAGAGTATGAGATTATGAAAGAAACGTCACTATCTGTTATCTATAAAAAGAAGAATGTTGATGTATAAGATGAGCTGGTTCTTATTTCTACTCATGTGGATTGTGTATCAGAAATAAAAAAAACGAGTTTTAAAGTCACAAATAAAGGAAATTATAAGGGAACTTTCGATAATGCTGCCACTAACGCAGTGGCTGTAATTGATATGCTGGAGAATAAATTTTCAGATAATACAATTATTGCATTTACAGGAGATGAAGAAGAACATAATAATGGAGCAAAACAGGTAAGAAAATACCTAAAGGATAAGCAAAAGAAGTTTATTGCTATTGCTTTAGATTTAACGTTTAATCTAGAATCGGAAGAAGATGATAATGTACATACATACAAAGATGCATCCTATACTATTGATAATATTCACTCAAATTCAAATGAAAAAATAGTAAAAAAAATCTTTGAAATTGCGAAGGATATACAAATTAAATTCATGGTAACCAGAGCTGAGAATCTAAATGATTTCTTTGATAACAGGGAAAGTGAAATACAAGATTACTATGATAAAAAACTTGAAGTAGCAGATACTGCTTATGAAGATGAAGCAATCGAGTACGGCAAGTGCGAGAACTGTATTTCAGCTTTTTCTTTGTGTTTACCATCCGATGATAATGATGATGATTATAACATGCATACAGATAAACCTGTAAAAATAAAAAGAAATGCATTTAGTGAGTATATAGAAGCTGTTGCTGCTATAAGTCATGGTTTGTCTGAATTTGTTCGGAGCACAGATTTGTAGGTGATTTGAAGGAATCTGATGTAGCATGTTGTAGATTATAAGGCATAAAAAGTCGGTCAATCTATAATGCCGTAAATACAAAGAAAACTGAGTGTATATGTGGCTTAATAGCTCAAAAATGTGGTGAAAATGACCAGAAATACATTGAAAAAAAGGGGGTAATATGGTAGGATAGGTAGTAGAAATGGCTTAAATGCTGTTGTTGATGCGATACTTATGAAGAATTGAAACTTAAGCCTATTGGTTTTAAAGTTTTTCTCCTGCCCTTTATAAGGTTCAGGTTGATGCGATACTTATGAAGAATTGAAACTTAATCATAAAGTTACATATTCTCTTTCCAATTCGAGTGCGTTGATGCGATACTTATGAAGAATTGAAACAGCTTCCTTGTGTATAAACATAGTATCCCTTTCCGGTTGATGCGATACTTATGAAGAATTGAAACATGCAATTTTAATTCCAAAAAGCCTGGCATTTTTGAGAAAAAATGCTTGTTGATGCGATACTTATGAAGAATTGAAACATATTTTCATGGATTTTAACAGATTCCTCATATTTGTTGATGCGATACTTATGAAGAATTGAAACTTTCAAAATTGTTAGTTTATGTTTTAATTACTGGTTGATGCGATACTTATGAAGAATTGAAACTTTTGCATCATAGTTAAAATTTGTTACCATGCAGTAACGTTGATGCGATATTTATTAAGAGTGCTATTAGAAGATATATATGATTATTTAAGCGAGGTATGAGAAGGGGATGGTTTGAAAATGTTTGTAATTTTAACATATGATGTTAATAAACGCAGAGTTTCTAAGGTGCGTAAAATCTGTCTGAAATATCTTACTCATCATCAAAAATCTGTATTTGAGGGAATGATTACGCAAGCAAAGTTGAGAAAACTAAAGAATGAATTGGAAAGATATATTAATTATCAGGAAGATAGAGTATGTATTTATAAAATAGAATCGATAAAATATGCGTCAAGGGAGGAGATTGGCGTGATTACATTGGATAATAATATTCTATAGATTAAGAAGGTGATTGAATGCCAATATCGATAGAAGATGTATTTAAACCGGCAAATGTTAATGAAGCGATCATACATCTGCAAAAAAAACATGACGGATGTGGAGTGGATGGTGTGAAGTTGTCAGAGCTTCCGCAGTATTGGAAAATCAATAAGTACAGCGTTATCAATGCATTGAAAAATGGAACATATGAACCGGAAATCGTACAGAATGTGGAAATTATCGGTGCGAACAGAAAAAGAAGAATGATTTCAAAGCTTGCTTCCGTTGACCGTTTGATTTTGAGATATTATGCACAGAAATTGTCGGAAATCGCACAAAAAGACTTTTCTGGTTTTTCATATGATTTCCAAGAAGGAAAGGGACATATACAGCAGCCTGTCATGTAGTTAGATATCTGAATTCAGGTAGACGTTAGTGTGCCAAAATTGATTTGGAAAAATCTATCTGAATGAGTTCGATTATGAGATGAAAAGAAGAGGGGGGATGTATTGTCAATTCAACAGATTGACAGAGAACATCATTTGCTAAATGACGGAGAAGAGATGTTTACAGGAGAAATTGCAACAAAATATGGACATAACTTGACAAAATACGGACATTCTATATGAAGTAAAATATAAATATTGTATACTTTCTTTATATGTTATGGATAGGGTGGACGTATGGTAGAAAGAATTGTAGATAAGATTGTTAATAATCTGTTAGAAAATAATGCAATATCACAAGAGGAAATAAGTATTTATAAATACGGATATACTTTACTTTGTGAAGTAATTTTAAATATAATCATAGCAATAATTATAGGTAGCCTGTCAGGAAAATTATTTAGTCTTACGTTATTTCTTATCATATATATTCCTTTGAGAAGTTTCTGTGGTGGATGGCATGCTGACAAAATATGGAAATGTACCATTTATTCAAATTTAATTCTAGTGATGATGGTTTTAATCGATGACCGATATAGTAGTAATTTCAAGACGATTATGGAAGTTTTGTTTTTTGCTGTGTGTCTGTTTATGATATTTTTGCTGGCACCGATTGACACAAAAACAAAACCAATATCCCAGAAGGAAAGAATAGTTTATAAAAAGAAGATAGGCATAATAATGGTTATACATATCTGTTTATTGGCAATTATGTTGTTTTTAGGATATAAAAATATTACATATATATTTGTCTTTGCATATATTATACAGTTTGTTATGCTTGTACTAGAAATTTTAAATAAAAAGTTAGAAAAATTAAATATTTAAAGATTAAAAAAAGGTCGAGAATATATTGAGATTATTATATAAATTGCAATTAAAACGGAAGAGGAGGATAAAACTCCATGTATCATATAGCAATATGTGATGATTCTAAAGAATATATTCTGTATCTTAGCAGTATACTTAAGGAATTGGAAGGTAATATTAATTATAAAATATTTGAGTACAGTTCAGGAGAAGAGCTGGCTAGAAATATGGATAGAGGAATCAATTATGATTTGCTGATTTTAGATATGCAGCTTGGTGGAATGGATGGAGATGAAACAGCGGAAATTTTTCGTAAAAGATTTCCGTATGCAGTACTTGTTTTTTGTTCAGGAGTAAGGCAACCTACCATTAAGTCTTTTAAAGCGACACCGTACAGATATATACTAAAACAGCAAAAACGTCAAGAAATAATGGAAACATTGCGGGAGGTTATGACCGAGGTCGAGAAAAATTCCAGTGAACCTTTCATAATGGCACATTATAGAAGCACTGTTAAAAAAATCAAGCTGAAAAATATTTTATACATAGAAAATTCAAAAAGAGGTGGGAGGATAGCTGTTTGTCCAAATTGTGATGAAGCCAAATTTGAAGAAAAGTTATTGGTTGATAAAAAACCGGAAGAATTAGCAAATGAACTAAAAGAGTATGGATTTGCACTGTCACAAAGTACATATCTTGTTAATATGAACCATATAGAAGTAATCCATGTTGATGATTTTGTTTTTGATACAGGTGAAATATTTAAAATAGCAAGAGCATATCAAAAGAGTTTTAAAGAGGAGTTTGCAAGGCGTTTCTCGAATAAATATATTTAGATTGTGAGGATTCAAAATGGTATGGTTTGATAATTGCATTATGTTATTTGGATGCATGTTAGAAGTGTTTTTGATATTCGATTACTTTCACAATTTTTTTGAACTAAAAGTAGATAAAAAATATGCCAATATTTTAATAATTGTAACCTGTTTTTGTATATATGGAATAAATGCTATTGGAAATGCAAATGTTAATTTGTTTTTATTTCCACTCATAATGTGGGTATTTGTAAGTATAGTATTTGATAGTAAAGTTGGTACAAGAATCGGATATTTTATATCTGCGTACGTAGTTATGATAGGAGTCGAGTTTTTATATTTGATATTATCAAGTACCACAGCTGAAATGGTATATGAAAATGGTGTGGTGCCCGTATCTGATTATGGCTGGCAGAGTATTTTTGTGAAATTTTTAAATTATATATTGTTTTTGGTTTTAAAGCAAACATCTCATAAATCCCATAGTAAAATGACAAATAAATTGTTTTATATATATTTGTGCGTTCCTGTTTCATCATTGGGAACCATGTTAGCTGTGTTTTATTCCAGAGTTGATTTTAAAAATCGTGTTATCTTACGAATAGTAATGACACTGTTTTTCGTTTTTATGGTTTTGGGTAATATGGTGTTGTTTTATGCATTTCAAAGACATACCGAAGAAATGAACAGAACAAATGCCCAAAAGATTGAATTGCTTCATAAAAATGCCGAAATACAGAGACTAACAAAAATAACAGAGATGAATGACAGTTATAACGAAACAATACATAATATGACTCATTCCCTCAAGTTAATAGAGCAACTGGCTATGGAACATAATGTGGACGGTATTAAAGATATTGTAGAAGATTTGACGGGTAAAATGATTCAAAGAGAAGTATATGAGTATAGTAACTATAAGATTTTAAATACAATTTTATCAGAGTATAAGGATAAGGCGGAATTAAATAATATTAATTTTGATATTTATGTCGAGCCGGGATGTGTCTTGAAAAATATAAAAGATATTGACTTTGTATCAATAATAGGAAATATTCTGGATAATGCATTTGAAGCGGTTTCAGGGATTGATGATGCAATAATAGAATTTAAAATGTTTATGCACGAAAAGGGGAAAATGTGTATTATTAAAGTAGTCAACGACTACAAAGGTAAAATAATTGAAAGCAATGGGAAATTGCAGACGACTAAAACTGAAAAAGGCATACATGGTATTGGATTGAACAGTATTTCTAGGAATGCGGAGAAATATCAAGGCAGTTTCAGCTATTATACAGAAGATAATAAATTTTATGCGATATTGATTCTGCCGGTGAAATAGTATATAAGCATTTGATTAAGCAGGTAGAGCTTAGCTTCCGCGTAACTAACTAAACTAGATTGTAATAAGTGTGGCTGGAATAATTACTGTTATATAGTAATTTAGAGCTTGACATTATAGAAAGGATGCTAAAGAAATGAAATACGCTTTGCGATTTCGGACAGAAACACCGTTACAGCTTCCGGTAAATTATAATAAGATTTTGCAGGCAGCAATCCTGAACTGGCTGCAAAATCAAGAAGCTACGGATTTTTTGCACGATGTAGGTTATGAACATCATCATAGAAAGTATAAACTGTATACGTTTTCAGATATCCGCGGAGAATACCGGTATTTGGAAAAAATTCGCAGGATAGAGTATTTGGATGAATTCTATATTTTTCTATCATTCTATTCAGATGATTATGAGTGGATTGTTAATGATAATGTGAAAAATAAGAAACCGATTGTTTTTGGGACAAATGTTGTACCGTTGATAGATGCTATGGTGGCAGATGAGGTTTATCAGTCATGCATAGTAGATACGGCATCCCCGATTACGGTACATTCAACTTTTGAAAAACAAGATGGGAGAAAGATTACCCATTACTATGAACCAACAGAAAAAGGTTTTTCAGAAATGGTTCGCAATAATTTAATTAGAAAATATGTATCATATCATGGAGTCGAGCCAGAATCTGCTGACTTCTCAATCAAGCCGTATAACCGTAAAAAATTAAGAAGAATTGATACAAGTTATAACAGAATAGTTATACGTGCATGGCGTGGAAGTTACGAAATTGATGGTTCGCCTGAATTAATCAAGATGGCATTGCTTGCAGGGATTGGTGAGAGAAATGCTATAGGATTTGGTTGCGTTTTGCAACGAAAATCTTCGGTAGGTTGAGATATGACAGATTCAAAAAAGTCAGAGTTTGTTTCAAGTGCACGCGAAAAATTGTATATTTGTAAATACAAAATTCGGACATAAGTCGACAGAATTTGGACATTGGCTATGAAAATAATTTCATGGTGGTATTATATCCTTATCAGATTAATTTGAGGAGGAACGAACGATGAAATTAAAAAAGATTTTAAAAACAGGTATTATGGGACTTTCTAATGCTATGGCGTTGTTTATGGTCTTACAAACAGCAAATTCAGCTTGTGTATGGGTAATTCATCAACCTGAGTTTCCAAAAGAGGCGGAAAAATTTAAAAAAATATAAAAGTCTAAACTATCAGAATCAATATTTCCTATTCTAATTTTATAAGAGTTGCTTTTAATTGAAATAAGAACACATAGAAAAAATGCTATGTGTTCTTATGTGCTAAAAAAATTGCAAAATAATCAATTTGTTCGGTATAAAATTCTACAGGACACTCAATTTTGTCAGGTAATTATGTATGTGTGGAAAGATATCAGGTGAGAAAAATACCGATATTGAAAAATAACCTTTGCACTTAAAAAATATATTTCTGGAGGTGTAATAATGGGATATTCGATTAATAATAATCATAAATTCATTAATCCATATAATTTTGTTGGAGTAAACTGGGAAAAAACTGAAAGAAAATCTATTTCAGAGTCGAAAGGTAATTTAACAGGTGTAATAACATGTAGAATCATTACAAAAACACCACTTGCAATCCCGGACGAAGAGGTGAGTGGTAAAGAACACAAGTGCTATAGTTTTATGAGGACTCCGGAAAATCCACAAAACCATGAAAAGCAGTTCATGATTCCCGGAAGTTCATTAAGAGGAATGTTGAGAAGTGTATATGAGACGGTTACGGATTCTTGTTTTGTTACAAGTAATGAAAATCAGAGAATTACTAAACGAACCAGAGCTGATGAAGCCAGTAAAACGAAACCGGGTATATTAAAGTATGAAGATGGGCAGTGGAATTTGTATCAGGCAAAAAGATTTCTAATTATGATGGAAGACAAAGAATACAACCCTTTTAATAAAAAAAAATATAGTGTGAGTAATGGATATTCTAAATATAAAAGAGAAGATTTGAAGAAATATAGGTTTGGAGAACTTGTGTATTTTTCTCATGGCACAAAAAAGTCTAAAAAGAGGAAAGGTAATAATAAAAATATAGTTAAAAGTTTTTCTAATGAAAAATCAAAAACTACAGATAAAGAAGGTTATTTATATATAGGTGAAGTTCCGCCGTTAAACTATGACGAAGAAAAAAATGAGTATGTGGTTCAGACTTCAAAACATTTTGAGAGTATTTTTTGCTGTGGAAAAAATATAAATGAAGAATATAAAGAAATAGTATTAACGAGTAAAGATATCGAAGTAATAAAATTACTGGTAGAGAAATACAATAATAAGGCCGTGAATAAGTGTAAGACGGAGCATGAATGGTATGATGGGGTGCTTGATGCCATAGATGATAAAAGAGAAGTGCCTATATGGTATCGTATTGACAATGGACGATTGATTTTGTCTTTAGCTGCAATAGGAAGAGTTGTATTTCAAAAAAATATGGGTGTTTTGTTGGGAAAAAGAGAAATATCTAAAGACGAATCGGTACAAGGTGAAGAAAATAAGATAGAACTTGGAAAAACAAAGTGCAAAAAAAGGGATGCACTATGTAAAGCATGTTCGCTTTTTGGAATGGCCGGAGATGAAGGTGTTGGAAGCAGAATCCGGGTTTCAGATGCAATTCTTGATGAGAACCAAGAGAATTCCAATGAAAAAGAGCCAGAGAAAGTTAAGTTAAAAGAGTTAAGTAGTCCTAAGAGTTCTTATCTTCCGTTTTATTCTACTAATACCTATAATAGTGAACAGTCAGCTAATAGTTATGATGAAGAAGGCGTGCAGCTTCGTGGAAGGAAATATTATTGGCATACGGATAAATGTGTATATAAAAGTAGTGTAGAAACTGAACGAAATGCGACGATGGAGTTGTTAAATAAGAATAAAGAATTTGTGTTTAATATTTTCTTTGATTCAATAACGGATGCACAGCTTGAAGAATTAAAATGGGTAATTACGCTAGGTGAAAATAATCGCAATAGCAATCTATGTCACAAACTTGGACATGGAAAACCTATAGGTCTTGGTAGTGTTAAGATAATTATTGAAAGTATTAAAACAAAAACTTACACCGTTAACGAAGGATATAAGATTGATGATTATAGTACAGTGTTAAACGATAATGTTCAGCTTGAAAATGTCGATGAACTCCTGTGTATTTCTGATTTGTTAAAAACAAAAAATCAAAATGTTGTATATCCTTATGTTGTTGATTCTGTAGAGGGAGAAAAAGATAACAACAAGGCGGCACACCAATGGTTCAGTTATAATATTAGTAAGGATAATAAGAAAAAGCGTGTGTTACCCAAAATAAAGGATACGATATCAAAACCGTTGAAAGCAATCAATTATGTGGTAGATGGCTCTGATGAAAAAGATGAGGACAATTTGGAGTATGAAGTAAATAAAGAATACAAAGGTATAGTTAAAAAATATAAAGATAAAAAAAAGGCGGTTATTAAGCTTGATCATTCGACGGTTGTGGTACATATATGTCGTCTTAAGCCGTATGTAAAGAAGTGTTATGACATAGCAGATGTATTGAAGTGTGGGATGCAAGTTACATTGATTTATAAAGGAAAAACTGAAAATGGCAAATTTGATAATTGGGAATGCTGGTATAATAAATAAGATTATGATATGAGTATGTTTTGGTTTAAAAAGATTTTTAGTGAATTACTGTGGAAGAAACATGAAAAGGAGTTGAATGAATGGAAGAAGCAAAAGAAGATAAGTATGTTCTTGCTATGTATGATATCCGGGGAAAACAGGAATTTATTTTCCGTACCAATAAATTACAGGAGATTGCAGGTGGTTCTTGGATTGTACGGGATTGCTTTGAGGATTATCTTTTTCCGGCTGCAACAAAAATTCAGTTAAAAGAAGGAAACAAAGGTATCTATTCATATAAGCATGAATCTGAGGGAAATGGTGATTTTAAGGTTGACAAATATAAAAAACACATAGAAGAAGGTTATATAGGCGAAGTAATCTACGACGGAGGCGGTAATTTTATTCTTCTTTTTAAAAATGAGGAAATTTTTAAAAAAGTTACCTATCAGTTTACAAAGTCTCTGATGGAAGCTATAGGGACACTCAGGGTATCGGGAACATGTATAAAGATAGATAACTTTGATGATTATGAAAGAGACAGAAGTAGGTTAGATGATAAACACCGGCGTAATGAAGCATGTGAAAGTAATATTTCTCCGTGGGCTTGTCCTCCTATTGTACAAGTAGATCGAAAGACTACAATGCCGTTGGTAGATTATACATATCAAAAAGATGAAAGGTATAGGCGGAGTGGAACAAGTAAGGCTATTATGGATATTGCAATTGCAAATATTAGACAAAAAGGGAAATTGTCAAAAGAATCATTTGCAAAACTTTTAAAGTATCATATGGAGATTGCCAGAATTAGAAGTGAGGATGAGAAGAAGTGTCTGGTAGAATTAGAAAAATATTACAAATTGAATGAAAATATACTGGATAATATGGTCGAAGAAAAAGGTGTAGATTCGAATTTGGCAGTTGTGTATATAGATGGAAACGGTATGGGGGCAAAAGTTGAAGAAGTAACAAGAAATAAATCAAATTATGAAGAATGTGCAAGTGCACTAAGAAAGTTTTCGAATAGCATTCAAGAGTTATATGTGGAAGCAGGCATAGTACATGCAATAGAATTACCGATAAATAAAGGAAATTCATTTCGAATCGTAGTCTCTGCCGGTGATGAAATTAACTTTATAGTTAAGGCAAAAGATGCTTTTGATTGTGCAAAAAATTACATGGATAAACTTAGAAGACACAATTATGAATTTAACGAGAATACCTTAGAAGAAAAAACTAAGGCATCCGCATGTGTCGGCATAGCGGTTTTTAACAGTCATGCACCATATGCGGAGGCATATCGGATTGCCGAAGAATGCTGTGAAAGTGGAAAGAAAAAAATGAAGTATGCTGAATTGGGGTGTGCCTCTTTTATTGATTTTCATATTTGTCAAGGGGCAATTGGTACATCTTTGGAGTCAATTCGTATGGAGGAAAATGGAGATATTATAAGTCGTCCGTGGTTGTTGTGGAAAGAAGAAGAGTTAAAAAATGATAAAGATTTAACAGATTATGAGAAAGAGATAAAGCCAATTACTGAAATATTGCAGGAATTTGGAAGGAGCAATGTAAAGGAACTTGCACGGGCTGCTAAGCGTTCTGGTGTGGAATTGGATATTGAATTAAAACGTATGTGGGCTCATTCAAGTGAAGAGACACAGAAAGCTATTGGAGAGAAAAAATGGAAATGGTTTATGGAAAATGGAAATGAAAAGGATATGATGAACAGGCAAAAAAGACAAAAAGCAGTTTATGATATTGCTATTTCATATGGGCTTTGGTTTTCGAGAGAAGGGGATTAGCTTTATGAAGAATAGAAAAACAGAATTTATTAGAATTGAGTTAAAATCGGATCTTTGTGACAGCTCGGGATATTCATATGCTGGTATTGTGGATAGTGACATCTGTTATGATGAGTATGGAATTCCGTATATTCCGGCTAAAAGGCTGAAAGGATGTTTTAGAAATACATATGAGACGATTCTATATCAAACGAAATACGAGAATCCGGCAGATGAGCTGTTTGGAACCAAAGGGATGGGGGCGTATGAAAATAGTTCCAACCCAACTTTGTGTGAAAATGATGCAGTTATAACATATAATCAGGAAAAGCTCATAATTGGAAATGCTTATCTGTCATATTATGAAAGTATAAGGAAACAACTGAAAGAAAAGTCAAAGAATAAAGTTGTAGGACAATTTTATGACACGCAGCATATATTAGATCGGTTTACACATGTGGTTGCACAGACAGAGATTAAGGATGGAATGGCGGTGGACACGTCTCTTCGATACACTAGAGTTGTTGATCATATATCTCCTTTCGATACCCAATCTAACTTAGTTTTTTATGCGAAAGTATCATATGAGGATGTCAATAATTACCGTGAAATGCTGAATGATGCTGTAAGGGGAACGAGACATATAGGCTTAAAGAGAAATCGAGGTATGGGTAATGTATACTGCAAATTAGTGCCTAATCAAGATAATTCAGATGATAATAATTCAAAAAAAGACATAAGTGAGCCTGAGGAAGGACAATGTCAGAAAAATATTTATTCTGAACAGTTAGATGAGAATAATGTTTGTATTACATATTGCATTGAAAATAGTGGAAAGCTTATGCTTAGTTCAGAAAAAGAAAACATATCAGAAAATTATATTTCTGGTCAGAATATGCTTGGGTGTTTTGCATCAAGATATCTTCAAAATAACTCAGCTTATGAGGGAGATACATACACAAAAGAGTTTAATGATCTTTTTCTAAACGGAAAAACTATTTTTACGAATTTGTATCCTTATGTAGATGGTAAAATCCATTATCCTGCCCCGGAATATATTAATACATTAAAATTATCAGAAAAAGTTGTAAATATTTTGGGTAAGATTTCTCCTGGAATACTAAAAGACGAAGATTATAATCCGAGCAAAGGGAATCGACCAAGACGGCTGAAAAGAAAGTTTGTAGCATTGGATGGGAACAATGTATCGATTCATGAGGTGAAGAAAGATGTAGTATATCATCATAGCAAAAAAATGAGTAAGAGTATAAAAGATGGGAGTGAGGAAGAGGGAATCCTTTTTGGTTTAGAGGTGCTGCGTCCGGGACAGCAATTTATGGGACATATTTACGTGCCAAATCAATATGAAAATACCGTAAAAGAACTGCTTGATTTAGGATTATTTAGGTTAGGAAAGTCGAAGTCATCTGAGTATGGAGAGTGTAGGAATGTAAGTATAATGGATTATAAACCAAAGCAGGAAATAAGTATTGAGGCAGGTAAAACAGTAGTGGTAACATTTCTGTCTGATGCAATATTTACAGATGAAAAGGGGAGATACAGTGTATATTATGATCAAGTATATAAGTCTGTCGCAAATTTATTGAAGCTTAAAGAAAAGGTAGATACAGATGATTATACATCAATTATTCAGACAACAAAGGTGTCAGGATATAAGGGAATATGGAATCTTAGAAAGGATGTTATACCGGCAATTCGTGCGGGAAGTTGTCTTGTTTATCAATGTGAGGAAAATATTAATTCAGGTGTTTATTTTGTAGGAGAATGTAATGCAGAGGGATATGGGCAGGTTCGTGTTGATGATGTAGAGAGCATGGAATATTGCTTAACAAAGAAGCAGAATGTGATATCGGATTCTCCTAAAGAAGTTCCTGACATGACAGATGAGAATATAAAAAAGTTAGTAGGATCAATTCTTCTGGGAAACTGGCTGGTTAGAAAAAAATCGGATTTATTATCCGATTCAGGAAATAAATTTGATGTCAGTAATACTGCAAACAACAGAATTATTTTAATGCTTCAAGAGAGTATTAGTGAAAATGATAAATGTGAAGAAGCATTTACAAATTTTAGTAAAAGGATTGAATCTATTTCACTTGAGGAAACCAGAAAGCAGGGTGAAAAGATTTTGCAAATTGTTGGAGAAAAAGAGGAGTTGGACGACAATAAAATCGAATGGAAATTAAAGGAATGGTTAGGACTTGTTGATATAGAAGCTCAACAGCAGGGGAAAACAGTATTTGCTGAAAGTGAGGCTGAACTGAGAGAACTTCAGACACTAAATTACGGGTACGAGGAGTTGAATAGTATGGTACAGAAATGTTGGAGTGATTATCTGATGACGATTCTGGTCAACCGAAAATATGAGGGGAGGAAACAGTAAATGGAAAAAGAAATTATAAGAAAAAAATATGCCAGAATTACATTTACTATAGACTCACCTCTTGCGATTGGTTCAGGTGAAAACAGATATACAGACAGTGATATAATTAAGGACAGAAATGGTAAACCTTATATTCCGGCATCTGCTATTGCGGGAGTAACGAGAGAAATTTTGTCAGGCAGTGTTATTGACGAAAATGAAATCAACACATATTTTGGCAACGTAAACAAGAATACTCATAAAACAGATAAAAATGCCAAATATAATAAACAAGATGAGAAAGCTAATAATGTTGAGAGTAGTGTTATATTTTATGACGCAACACTTAAAAATGACAGTCCATGTCATATCTCTATAAGAGATAATGTTGCACTTGACGAATATAAGACAGCAAAAAAAGGTGCAAAGTTTGATATGGAAGTGTTAGAGGCGGGAGCAAAATTTGAAACTTATCTGGAACAGAGCTTTTATGAGGGGGTTGATGTCGATTACATAGATAAGATTGTGGATGTACTGCACTCGGGGAAAGTCAGATTCGGTGGAAAGACCATGAGGGGGTATGGGAATACTTGCGATGTATGTATCAATGAGAAAGAATTTATATTCAAAAGTAAAAAAGAAAATGGGAAGGAACAGGATCTTGAAAATGTTGAAAAATGGTTGGAATTTGATATCTATAACTATCCGTGGAAAGAAGAGGAGAGTAAAACAGTAGATGATTCAAAAATTGAAAGAAAAAAAGAGTTGGTAATTAATCTAAGACAAAATGGGGGAATTTCTATTAGGAAGTATGCTACAAGAGTGCAAAAGGATGAGAATGATATAGTGCCGGATTATGAACAGCTGACAGCATTTATAACTGAGCATGACACGGAAGCTGTAATGCCGGTTATACCGGGCACTTCATGGGCAGGGGCATTTCGTCATCGAATGAAAGATTTTGGCATAAATGTCGATGAGTCAGGAAGTATTTTTGGTTATGTAAAGGGTAAGATGCGAGAAAAATCAAAAATTAGTTTCAGCGAAAGCAGGATAAGTGGAGCTATGGCCAAGACGTTATCCCATAATGCAATAGATCGTTTTACATCGGGAACGGTGGAAGGAGCTTTGTTTAAGGAACAGACATATTACTATGGTACAACTAAGCTGATAATAGGATGGAATGGAGGTACTATGGATAATGAAACTAAAAGCGCTCTTGCAGCAACTATAGCTGATATTCATTATGGATTTCTTGCAGTTGGAGGTGAAACATCAATTGGTCGGGGACTATTTACCGTGGATGAAATTAATGGAAAAAAAATAAATGATAGTGGCGGCGTAGGTGATAGTGAGATTTATAAAATAGCATTGCAATCGATAGAGGAGGTGTTTTCAAATGACAGTAAATGAGTATTTCGAAAAATTTAAAGAGATTAAAAATTCTTGGATTATAGCACAGCTTACTGATGAATATATTGTGGATATTTGGCCTGATATGAGAAATTCAACTCTAAGTGGCAAAGAAGAAAAGATACTTGAATTAAGAATATTTAATAATGATATGGAGTATCGCCTTTTACGAACAGGAAATGGAGATAATAGAAAATTTGATTTGAGAATACTTTGTGATTCAGATGATAACCATGAGCTGGAAGATAGTTTTGACGATTTGCAGTATTTAGATATTGATGATACACGTACAGAAAAAATTAATAATGGATATAAGGTAAAGACTACAGGAGGTGGACTGTATTATCTTCCGATTAAGAATGTCGAAGATAATCGTAGCAGCTTTAAGGATGCCAAAGTCAGAATACGATATTATCTTGATAAATATGAGGAAACAGGGCAGGCAAGGGTTGCGGATTGGAGATTTGTAGAACTAGTAAATGATGATTAAAAACTGATTATTAGTATTCAATTAAATATAGTAAACATGTGAAAGGATGGTTATTTTGATGAAAGAAATAATGAGAATAATAGTACGCCTTCCTACATCGAGTTATGTAATTTTGACATCGGGTACAGCTTAAACATTGAATTACTTGTATAAGAATATGAGTTAAGTATAAAAAAATGCATAAAATTTATTAATGGAGGTGTTTGTATGTCAGATATAGATCTTAAGAAATTGTATGATGGAATGCAAATGGAAATGTTACAAAGATTAAGTACTTGTGCAAATACAATTACTCATCCTGGAACATTAGGTGACAATACAGAAATCAATTGGATTAATTGGTTTCAAGAGTATTTGCCAAAAAGATACAGAGTTAATAAAGGAATTGTTATTGATTCAACAGGAAAACAAAGTGATCAAATTGATTTGATAATTTATGATGCTCAATATTCATATTTGGTTTTCCATCAGAATGATACACTTTTGATTCCGGCAGAAAGCGTTTATGGAGTTTTTGAGGTTAAACAAACTTTAAATAAAGCTAATATTGAATATGCCGGTTCAAAAGCAGAAAGTGTTAGGAAACTGTTAAGAACTTCTGCGCCAATTAAACATGCTGGTGGAAAGTATCCTCCAAAAGAATTACATGAGATTCTGGCAGGAATTTTAACAACTCAATGTAAATGGAAAAAGCCTATAGCAGATAAAGTTATGAAGCATGTTATGAATTGTGATCGACAAAAAAGATTAGATTTTGTATGTTCTATTTCTGACAATACATTTGTAATAGAGAACAATACGTTTGTTAAGGAATTAGATTCAACAAAAAATCCTGAAGCCTTTTATTGTGAAGAAAATGAATCATTGGTATTTTTACTTTTGAATTTGCTAAGAAGACTGCGTGATATTGGAACGGTACCTGCTATTGATTTTTCTAAATATGCAGAAAAGATTGAGAGCAGTAGATATGAAATGTATGATAATGCGTTTATTTGTGTAACGTTGAAAGAATTATTAACAATTGATAAGAATATAACAGAAAATGTCATTATAGGATTTGATGGTTATAATAAGAAAAAAAATTGCTATAATAAATATTTAAAATTTGAAAATTTAAAAACAAAATCTCCTGAAGGAATAATTAGCGATTGTTTATTATGTCAACGTGTGTTGGATTTTAAAATAACAGCTGACGGCATTATGCAAATAGGAATTGATTATTTTGAATAATTTCTAATAGCTTGATAAAGATTAATTATCATATGTTTACATATTCAAAGTAAATTGATTCAATTATCGAACGAAAAAAAATTGCATTTAGAATTATACCTTTTCGAAATCCCCGCCTTTTGTAATGGTAAAGACGGGGATTTTAATTGTGAAACTGAGTAAAGTATAGAAAATAGCCAGTGATTGCTCGCTGGCTAAAATAGCTATTCTATGTTATTTGTCCGTTTGTGGGCGCTTGATTCGGTTTTTTCGTCAAGTTCTGTATTTTGTTTGGATTCGCTAATAATCTTACCGGTGTTTGGTTTGTTTTCTAGCCAATGATTGGTGTAGGAAACGAATGAAAATACCAAGCCGGAAATTAATAATATATTGATTGCAACTACAAGCCACCATTTGCGTATGCTTTTTCCGTTGATATCGCGTAGAAAGTCTATCAATAACCAAACAAGATTAAATAGGATTAATCCTAAGATTAGCGAAATTGCTAATAGTCTGTATGGAGAAGCTTTATGAATGTTTTCAAGAACAGAGCTTGAAAAAGACATTCCACCGGTAAAAGCGAGGACTATAGCAGCAAAAATACCCAGAATAGTAATATACTCATTTTGCATTTTTTCCTGTCCGTCACGAACCTCTGTCTTTAATTTTTGAGATTCAAAATTTAAATTTTCAGTTGCTTTTTTTTGCTCCTGCTTAAATTTTTTTAATTGCTCCTGAAGATTTTCAATAACTAGTTTTGCTTTAGTTAATTCGGATAGGGTTTCTCCAGACATTCGCTTTGTGTAATTTATTCTGCTAATATCCAAGTTTGTGTGGTCATATAGTTTGACTATTTCCTTGCTGATATCGATTAATTCATTGTGATCATCTTTGTTTTTAGCTACATAACCATCTTTGATGGTTTGCATATTTTGTGCAAGAATATCTAAATTGCCAATAGAAGGATCACCTTCGATTAATGTAAGACAAGCGAATATATCTGAGTAATAATGACGGAAGTTATCGCTATCTAAATTAAAATAAATAGACTCTAAACGGAGAAAGTAATCACTTCGGGCTTTCGAGTCTTTTAGTACATCTTGTGAACGGCTTAGCTCAATGAGAATCTCTTGTAAAAGGTCCCTTTTCTCTTGTTCGTTAAGTATCTTCATTTAATTATCCTTTGTTCTTAATCAATTTTTTTGGTATAACACTGTGATTCCCTGATCCATTATCATAAATCTTAGCCCATGCCTTCCCTGGCATATGTGTATCTTCTACCATATTCCATGGATTTAACAGCCTTTTAGTTTCGATAATAGGATTAATTATATTGGCATAATCTGAATCAACCTCAACATCATATTTCATACGGATGCTAAGAGAACCAAAACCACAATACTGATAATAAACTTCAGGGACAACCGGACCAAATTGCCATGCTTCAAATTCATCATCAAATGCTAGCATATCACTCTCCAAGAAAGACTTTTGAATATAGTACAAGATTTTCTGTAACTGAAGATTAGAAATAGGATGCTGTTCGTTAGTGCATTTGTTTATAATATATTTTGCAATATCAATAGCTTTATAAGACATATGCATCCTCCTTCCTAGCGTTTCTTTAATATAGTATTGTACATCAATATTTATTCTTTGTACACAATTATTTGGTAAAAATGCATAAAATGTATATATTTCTCTTAGTGTATCATATTTGAATAGAATTGTATATTGGCAAAACAAACAAAAGTTCGCGCAGGTATTCTTTAATTATTATCCTTGGTTTAGTGATCTATAAAACAACTGGGATGAGGTAAAAGAGTATCTAAAAAATATGTAGGATACATCTATAAGGCTGCACTGACGGGTGATGAGTTTTATACTGGTGTGGATTTACCTGATGAATATACAGAATCAAATTATAAAAAAGCCTAATAAAAAAGAAAATCTTAATAGAAAGGCATTGAATGAGTGGTATAGATACTATACTAGATATATCGTCCGTAAATAATTGGACTAATTCGCAGTACGCTTGCCCGAGAATACAATTCTAAAAACGTAGGAGCAGCGGGTTGAGGTGAGGCTTTTGGGATTGTGCTATTGAGTAAGTGTGCAAGAACTGGGTCAAGTTATTCAAGGAACGATGTAATAGTTTTGCTTTGCCTGTATATAATGAAACCAGTGGTGTTGAAAGGTATAACGTGAGTTTTGCGAGACTATTGATACGTCGTTCTTTTAGTGGAAGAAAAAATCTTTATGATGTTATGGAAATAAAAGAAGAAACGAGTAAGTTCTGTCAGGTATGAAAAACCATTTCCTTAGTCTATAGATTAATAGAAATGTAAGAAAAAGTTAAGTGGTGAATTTTTATAAGTGAATAATTGGTGTGAACAACGATGGACAATATGATAATAACGCTCTTTCTGAGCACATCCTAATTGCTTATTAGATGGTAATGTTAAAGCTGGTTCTCGAACAATCAATAAACTCTGTAGTACCATACCTCAGGATTATCGCGAAACATATAAGCAGATGTATAATGCATGTTACCACGAAATGCGAGAGGCTATGTACCTCAAATCATATGATTTCATACAAGCTGAAAAAAATGAATTTTAGATATATGATATTGAAAAGACAGTCGTAGATATCGTGTTTTAAAAAGAGAGTCAGAATTTTCGAAATCAACAAAAAATCTCGTAATTTACTTAAAGGGCAAAGTTTAAAATCTGAATTGGCACCTGAATATGCTGAATTAATGAAGTGACGTAGGATTTGATGCTTATTTTTATTGATCTGACAACTCATGATGTTTGCTGAGCAAACTGTAACAAAATATGGACATAACTCGACAAAATACGGACATTCTATATGAAGTTAAAAAAAAGTATTGTATAATGACCTCAGTATATTATTAGTAGGGTGGACGCATGGTAGAAAGAATTACAGATAAGATTGTAATAATCTGTTAGAAGAAAATAATATATTACAAAAAATAAGCATTTATAAATATGGTTATATTTGCTTTGTGAAGTATTCTTAAACATAAGTAAGCCATAATTATAGGAAGTATGTCAGGAAAATTATATAATGATATGTTATTTCTCGTTATATGCTCGGACAACTTGTAAAAGCATCTGATTTTAAGGAGCATATTGGCAAATGCAGTACATCAATCTAATGACTGGGCGATAGAACACGACGTAAATAAACGATTGTTTTATTAAGAAATGTAGTGCAGGAAATTATTGATTGATGTAAAGAATGTGTAAAAAGGTAGAAAATATTTGGAATTTTAATTAATTTCGGATGTGATGTTTGTAGATTTAGGAAAATGAGTGATAATTGTGGATTATCAATTATGTTCGGAGCTTAGATGTGAGAAGATTATCAACGGACTATTGGAATAAATTTAAAAAGGTTGACGCCGAGAGTACAAAAGTTGTCAGGGATGGTCTTATGTTTGAGGATCTCGTTGAAGAATTGTTACAACAGAAATTTCCTTATGGCGAATGGCATAGGACAAAGAAGAGCCATGATGATAACCGAGATTTTTATCTGACAAATGCTATGGAGAGCATCTGGGCAGAATGTAAGAATTTTTCAGGAAACATATCTCTAAAAGTTATAGCACCTACGCTTATAATGGCGAGGATATACTCGGTCAACAGGATACTGTTCTTTAGTTATTCCAAAATTAATAAGAAAACTAGGGAAAAGCTGGCACTATATGCAGAAAAAACAAATAGCGAGATAAGTATTTATGATGATGAACTTTTGGATGAGATAATTCTGACTGCTCAAGACACTCTCAGTAGCAGGTTTAAGCCTAAGCGTGAGGATATTTACCATGTGAAACAGAATGGACGTGAATTTGATGTCAGCTTCTATATTGTTAGAGATATAATTTCCGGTGCTTTAACAGACGACGAGTTAATGTATACATATGAATCTGCAGAAACTCTTAGCAGATTTTCCCCTTTCGAAGTAGTAATTTATGTGGACATCCCAGATAATATAGGTAAGGCAGAAATATACGTAACCATTCCCACTACTGATAACAATGGATGGTTTGTGAATCTCCATCCAATGATGGAAAAAGATGCAAACATTACAATTACTACATTGTCTCAGAATATTTGCATACGGATTCCACTTAAACCTATATTATCCGCCGAATCTGTAACACTCCCACAGATATCTGTGCGAGTTAACTGCAATGGAAAGGATAAATTATATAACAGTCCGGACAGCAAGGCTCGATTGCTTTGGAATAACGAAATTGAGTTGACTGGAAATGAATACCGCAGTTGCGTAAGTGATTTTAATGATATGCTAATCGGAAGATCTAGGTTTTGTTGTTTTGCCCTGCAAGGCAAGAGTGGAATAGGGAAGTCTCGCCTTTTACGGGAGATGCGGGACAGACTAATCGCCAACGGATATAAGATAATAAATTTTCTTGGTACGGCATCAGAGAATATTACAATAATACTCAGAGAGATTATAGCATTTCTTTATGACATACCATCCGTGGACATATCATCTATGGTTGAAGATGACATTCTCTCAGAGACCGCGGATGCTAACGAATTTGTCCGTGCATATAGGATACTTGGGAGAATAAGTTCCGCATGTAAAGATGGATTGCTTGACATGGAATTCATCGACATGATAGCGCACCTGATTGCAGAGAAGTCCGCATTGCAAAAGACTGCTATTGTCATAGATGATCTTCAAAAATATGGGGACATAGCAGTAGCTTTCTTTTCTAAACTCATAGAGTATGCAAGTGCAATGCAAAGACTTAACCAATCTGTTCTGTTATTTTCGTATAATAATGACTATGGAAATGACAGGATTGTTCATCTTATGATGCAGGTATCTGGCGCACAAAAAGATGATATATGCTTTACATCTAAGGAGATAAAAGGATTTGGTATTGGCGAGTCAGAAAGCTTCATTCGTAACCTTTTGTTCGCAAAAGACGAAAAGTTCAGACCTCAGCTTAGAATGATCCTTAGTCGCTATAATAATCCGTACATGATAAAAGATGTTGTAAAACAGTTGATATCTGCCTCCTGCATTGTTTTGGACAATAAGGAATTGGTATCAATTCCCAGACCTGATTTATTTAAGGAGATACTTGAAAATCTTCCAATAGAAATGTCTGCTCTGATGATTTCCCGATATGAGAGTTTCTTGGAGCATAATTCTACTGAAGAAATAGAGGTTCTTGCCATCTTGTCCCTTGTAAGCTTATTGCCAGGGGTGTCAAGGAAGGAAATGATAGCCCTATCACTCGACGAAAAGATCCTTAACAATTTATGCGCTGAATCCATCTTGTATGAATCCGACAATGAAGGATTGGCTTTTGTTCATGATCAATTTGAGAGGGCATGTATCAAGTATAAGGGTGATGATTACTTCCAAATAATCAGCAAAGTGATTTCGACAAAGTTGACAGATTGTGTAAAGGCATATCCAGTGGTGTATGCAATGTGTACAATCAAAGAGGGAAACATGCCTTGGATGAAAACTAGGGAGTGGTCAGCATTACTTATGTCAGTGAAACAGCGTGAAGTATGTGGATATTATATTTATAAAAGAACCATTACATATATTTTGGGAGAAATCATGGATGAGCATCATGTCTCCGAAGCTATAAAACTTGCCATGACCTTATGCTACAGTTACAGAAATGCCTACGGATACGAAAGCTCTTTACAGCTTTTTGACATTGTAAACAAGAGCCTGCTAAAATTGAGATATGAAGTATTGTGCCGAGAAAGTGAATACCGCACATTTGTAGACACATATGCGGATACCTTGCGTATCGTCTCCAGGACAGATGATGCGTTGCGTTTCTTGCACACAGTAAGCTCTGCAGCATTTTTTTTGCCAGATGACGATCAAAAGAACGCTCTGCTGGCGATAACGTATAACAGAGAGATGGTCGTATATCGGGATTTCGACCATACTAAAGATTATGAAGCCAGAGTTATGACATATTACAAAAAATCTATGTTTTATGTGGAGAAGATAAATAACCGTTCTTTGCGAGAAGAGATGATTTATTTAAATGAATCTGATCTTGGATACCTGTACTATACCTATCGCAAAAACCATAGCAATCTTATATCATTATGGAAAAAATGCCTAGATCACTGTATTGACTATATACCATCAAAAACTCTTAATATATACAGAAAAACGGCACAGCTATGCCTAATTAATGGAGATGTGAACGGGGCACGTATGGCTGCTGACCTTATGCGGAAATACCTACTTGAGAATGATTTGGAACGTAACAAACTTGTTTTCTCCATCTTTCTAAAAAAGCTGGATGTTGTATGCAGTTTATTGGACTGGGAAAATATGGACTTTTCTGAGGTAGGAGATAACATTGACGAGGTAATGACCATGGATATGCTCAGAAATCCCATGAAAATGGGTGACTCTTTTATGCTAAAAGGTATATACTTCTTTTATGTGGGTGAGTATGATACTGCCATAGGATGCTTCGAGGAGGCACTTACGCTTACAGAGACAGTACCGTACACATTAAACAGGAAAGCAAAGATTGATCTGATAAAACAAAATATATCCCAGTGTAGATGTATCATAAGGAACATTACCGAAAAAATCTCTGTTGATTCAGTAAACGGTATTTTGACAACAAAGGATGGTTTACTGAATTTGCCACTACTGGTATGAATTCAGCAGACATGATTACTGATGTCGGAAAGCATATGGATACAGCCATTCCGATCAACAACATAGTCGCGAGAGATATTTCTGCTGTCAAACCAAAGTCTGTTGTCAAACAGTTCTAAAAAACTGTCCACAAAATAGAGGATTGGTACTGCTGTTTCTATTATATCAAAAGCAACTATCTTATGTAGTGAGAGATGGTCAATATCCCTAGTTTTCACGGGAATCACATATCTTTCAAGAAATTCTATTCCCTGCTCTTTGAGGAGCCCATAATAATAGTCACGGTAATATACAGTTGAAAGATCTAAAAGGAACACTCTTCGTGCAAAGTTATTATTTATTTTTCGGAAAAAAGAAAATGAAATCTTAAACCATTCTCCAAAATCAACCGAAAACCGATCACCCCATTTCTCGTAAAACATAGCTTTACTATCAGCATTAAGATATCCAAATGAATATGATTTTGAATTATCTGGATCTGAGCTACCCTTGTGATAAGCTAATGAATTGGCACAAGCAACTGTGGTTTTACCTATCACCCCAAGCTTGAGGCAATAATCAATGTCCGTATATGTGTATGGAAGGTTGCTGTCCATTCCATTCACTAACTCAAATAAGGATCTCCGTGTAGTGAGTACTGCACTACAGATAGATTGCACCTTTCTGCTCTCAGAAGCAAGCGGATAAGATGGTTTCTCTCCCATTAGCGGATGTACGGCATTGACCTTGGTATGTGCGATGCCGAAGTCTATTATGCGCCCTGTGGATGGATTGATGAGCTTGCAACCAGCAGCACCAATATCATTATGTGAAATAGCCTCAATCAGAGGTTCATACCAGCCCTCCTTTACAAATACATCAGGATCTACAAGTGTTATTATATCTCCGCTGGTATGTTCTACCCCATAGTTTATGGCTCGCGGATAAAACAGGTTTTCTTCAATTCTGAAATATTTCACATTAGTATATGGAAAATTCACATCCAACTCTTCTGAAAAATAGTTGTTTCCCACGACCGCTATTTCTACATTAGATGGAACAGTACGCACAATGCAATTCACAGCGTATCTGATCATTTCCTTGTCTCTATGGTAAGGTATTATGATAGACTGTCCTTTCATAAAATCTCCTTTTGTATTGATAATCCACAATTATCACTCATTTTAACATACACATTAAATTGATTCAATTTTTGAACGAATAGATATATCATTAGAATTAATACCGATTTTAAAACCCCGCCTATTGTAATCAGAAAGACGGGGGTTACAAACGTGAAAATAATAATTTCATTTATTCCTAATATAAATCTTATAGTGAAAAGAGATTTCTGGGATGTTTTTTGCTTAATATGTCTTTTTGTTTTGCCATCGAAACATGTGTGTAGATTTCAGTGGTGTGAATTGAGCTGTGACCAAGCATTGACTGTATATATCGGATATCTACATCTGCTTCAAGAAGTACGGTTGCGAAGGTATGCCGCCACATATGAGGTGTAATATGCTGTTCGATTGAAGCTAGCTTTGAATAGTGGTTGAGCATTCTTCTTACAGCTTGATCTGTAAAAGGATGCCCTTTTTGATTGACGAAAAAGTATCCGCATTTTGATATTTCATTTGCAAATTCGTCCTTGTATTTCTTTAGGATATCATGAACCTGTCTGTTTCCAATCTGTAAGATTCGTTCTTTGGCTCCTTTTCCATGAATAAAAATAGTATCTTCCGTCAGGTTTATTTCATCCGGCTTGAGAGAGCATAATTCAAATATACGAAGACCTGTTGCAAATAGCAGTTCACAAACAGCTGCGTCACGGATAGCATTTCGTCTCCTATATGGTGTTTTTCCTGCGGTTATCTGTTGGTATACGGTCTCAAGGAATAAGTGTACACATTCAAGTGACATTGTACGGGGTAATGTTGAAGGTTCGCGAAATTTGCATTGAACCAGACTCCAGGGATTTTTCAGAATGTACTCATGATATTCCATATACCGAAAGAATGCCTTGGTCGATGCAATTTTTCGTTTTACGGTTCGGGGCTTGTACATGTCGTGCAATTTTTTAATATACTCCTCTAGCATTTCAGGTGAAATCTGTGAAAATGATACCGGTTCTACATCTGTCGCAAATTTCTGTAAATCATTTCTGTAAGCACGTATTGTTTTCGGGTTAAGTCTTTTCTGCCTTGAACATTCGTCAAGATATTTTTTTAGTATTTCATTGTTGCTGTTCATAGTAACCTCCTGTTTTTGGTTTAGATTTTACTCATGCTCATTATATCAGTTTTTTATATCTAAGAGTTTTTGAAATGAGTGTAAAAAAATATATAAAAAAGCTATTGACATTCTGGGAACAATATCTTAATATAATTTATATCACATAATAAATGTGATAAAGATTGCTAGATATAGGAGGCATACTTATTGAAAAATGATATTTCATATGATAATCTTTATATTCTTAAAGATTATTCTAACACAATTTCTAAATTTTCTTTTGACGGATTTCGTTTCAAAAACGAAAAAGAAGTCATCGAATATTATACAAAAGATACCAAAGAATTAGAAAAACTTAACGAATTAAAGAAAAACAAAGAACTATACGAAAACTTTGACTTTGAGACTCACCCGGAAAGACTTGCCAGTCTTTTGACTTCAATACTTGGGTACAATGTAAAAATAATAGGAATATTCAAAAATGAAGGAAATATGTCGCCAAAAGGCCCGGGAGTTATTTTTGACATAGTCGTTAAAATGGAAGATAACAGTGTTGCAGATGTAGAAGCACAAAAGATTCCATATGATTTTACAGGCAAAAGAATGTCGGTCTATTCTTCAGCG
>CADADA010000019.1 GCA_902786515.1 uncultured Lachnospiraceae bacterium
AGTTTCAGTATTTTTAAGATACAAACCAGTGATTTGTACTGTAAAATATATGCAAAACAAGTCTTATAAAGATTTAGAGGTTTGTTGAGCAGACATTAATTAAGAAAAGTATCCATGACAGGGTGGCAGCCTCCCGAGTTTATGATACCGTTCTGCCGGAATACTTGGAAAGGGAGCTGATGGCCGAAGGCGTGCAACAGCTTTCCAATGATGTCTTTGTGCAGTATTTATCGGTCAGAGTTATCCTGCACCGTTGACAATGAAACAGACAGTGCTATTATAATGCCGCTGGTGAAAAAAACTCTTTCAGAGAAAAAAGATTGGAGAGATAGATTATGGACAAAACAAAGCCTGAATTAATATATGAAAACACATTTCCTGCCATATTTATTCGGAGAAACAACCGCTTTACGGCAGAGGTAATGGTCGGTGACGAGCAGAAAACTGTTCATATAAAGAACACAGGGAGACTTGAGGAACTATTGATTCCAAAGGCAAAAGTGACATTGCAGAAATCCGGGAATCCCGAGAGAAAGACGGAGTATGATCTGATATCTGTATATCGCCCGAGGTTTAAATGGATAAATGTGGACAGTCTTGCTCCAAACAAGCTGATACGTCAGCATTTGGAAACTATATACGATGTGGTAAAACCTGAATATACTTACGGTGATTCTCGCTTTGATTTTTATATGGAACGGGACGGGGAAAGGTATCTGACAGAAGTAAAAGGATGCACCCTTGCATATGATCAGAAGACTGGAATAGGATATTTTCCCGATGCACCGACAGAGCGTGGAATAAAACATCTGAATGAGCTGGCAAAGGCAGTAAAAGATGGGTACCACTGTTCCATAGAGTTTGTGATCCAGATGAACGGGATTCATTTAGTGTTCCCGAACAATAAGACGCAGCCTGAGTTTGGACGGGCACTTGTGGCTGCCGCAAAAGCAGGCGTTGAAATAATCTATCACGGCTGTCATGTTGAAGCGGATAGTATCAAGATTACAGGTGTAACATTGGATACAGGCAGATATCGAAACGCCAGATAGGATACGAAGAACAAAAAAAGTCAAAAAATATGGATATAATTGGAGAAACAATCATAAAAATTTACGCTCATGTTGATGATTGAAGGACTGCTTGCAGTGCTAAGTTTCGGACTGACCTGCTTTAGTATCGGATACGCCATCGGGCGTAACGATAATCACAAAACACAAAATGTTAGTGATTTCAGGTTTATTATTCGATGTACGAGAAGGAGTTGATAAATTGAGTAGAAAGGTGACAGATTTACAATCATGGGAATGGCTGAAGAAACCTAAAATGATTATGTTTGATTACGGTCAAACTTTGGTAAATGAACAGCTCTTTGATGGGGTAAAAGGGACGGAGGCGGTTCTTAAACATGCCAAGAAAAATAAATACAATAAATCTGCCGAGGAAGTGCAGGCTTATGCAAATAAACTGAATCAGGAGCTGGGGAGATTTGATCCTGAAAAGAGACAATTATTTCAAGTGGAAGTCCCAAACTATATGTTTACAAAATATTTATACGAGTCGCAGGGAATTGAAATTGCACTAACTTCGGAAGAAATCGACAGTGTGTTTTGGAATGCTGCGGCACCGGGAAAACCAACGGAGGGAATTGCAGAGTTTCTTGAATTTTTAAGAGTGAAAGGGATTCGTAGCGGCGTAATCAGTAACATTTCATACTGTGGAAATGCTGTTGTTAAAAGAATTAATGATTGTATTCCGGGTAATGATTTTGAGTTTATTATTGCAACCAGCGAGTATATGTATCGTAAACCCAATAAGCACATATTTGAATTGGCGTTAGAGAAGGCCGGACTCAACCCGGAAGAAGTGTGGTACATAGGGGATCAGTATCAGTGTGATATTGTAGGAGCTAACGCAGCAGGATTGTTTCCTGTGTGGTATATCGGTGCGATTGATATGAAATATGAACCAAAGGATGATATACTCACAATAGAAAATTGGAAAGAGTTAACAGAGCTGTTAAAAAAGATGGAGTAAAGTGACATTTCTCGTTACATAAAAATATATTTAATGAGGGTAGCTAAAAAACAAGATGGTCAGCGGATACAATAATGCACCTGTTTTGGCAACTGTTGATCTGAAACGTAAGCTACAACAAAATAAGTTGAATTTACAGATTGGTTTTTGATACTCGATTCAGAAACATAGATCCTTCGCATGCAATGAAGCAGTGTTTGAAACTAGTCCTAATGCTGCGGCTATGGTGATTCATCTCGATTTGGCATCCAGGATGAATATTTTAAAAAAATATATATAAAAGCTTGCATTTTCTCGGTGTTTGATGTATATTATAGTCATAGTTTTTTATTAAGTTATACATTTACGGTTGCATACTTGAGAGAGTCGGAGTGATCCGGCTCTCTTACGTTATAGGCATTTTGTGCTTGCAAAAACTCTCAAAACGAGAAATAATCCGTAGAATATTAAGAATTATATACAAGATAAGGTGACTATACCGTTATTTAGACACAATATATAGTTGTCAAAATCGAGTTTGAATAGTAGCAATAAGTCTGGAAATCCTTATAAACAAGGCGTTCATGGACTTTTTTTGGTATGCGAGTGGCGGACGTCATGAATTTGTATCTTTTTCACTCTGGTCGCCTTACAGCCACGTCCCATTTCATGTGAGAGATAGGATTTCGTGATGGAAAAAACATTATAACGGCATTGGTAATGAATATATTATCATTCGAATAATGATGTTATTTATCGTAATACGATAAATAATACTTGACAAACGATAAATACCTGTTTATGATAGTTTTATCATAAAACATACAGGAGGTAATCATGATATGAAACAAAAGAGTTTAGCAACATGGTTAAAAATGATTATTTTAGGAGTAGGACTTTGTGGTTTGGTTATTTATTTAGGAGTGATTCCTAGTTTTGGTGAATCGCTGGTATATGATTATCCGGAATTTTCTAATAGATTTTGGCCATGGGAAATATTTCTATGGATAAGCGGTATTCCTTGCTATTCAGTATTAGTTGTAGGATGGAAGATTGCTTCAAATATAGGCAGGGATCAATCATTTTCAAATGCTAATGCAAAATATCTTAAATGGATATCATGGCTTGCTATTGGTGATGGAGTATTCTTCTTTGTAGGAAACATTGCGTTGCTTTGTGTGAATATGAGTCATCCCGGTGTTACTCTGCTCTCAATTTTGGTAGCATTTGCTGGAGTTGCTATAGCAGTAGCTTCTGCGGTTCTGTCTTATTTGGTGCAAAAAGCAGCGGATCTTCAAGAACAGAGTGATCTTACAATTTGATAGGAGGACATATGGAAGGCGAAATAATATTTAATATCGATGTTATGCTTGCAAAACGTAAGATGAGTGTCACTGAACTAGCCGACAAGGTGGGGATAACTATTACAAATATGTCTGTTTTGAAAACAGGAAAAGCAAAGGCTATCAAGGTTACTACGCTTGCAAAGCTTTGTGAGGCACTTAATTGTCAGCCGGGTGATCTGTTGGAATACAGAGAGAAAACGAAGGCATAGGTGGATATGGGCTTTACTATGATATTGGTCATAATTGTGGTGACCATTTTGATAGGCGCGATTGTTTTGGCTGCTGATGGAGTTAAAAATAAAAACCGGAAAAAAGTCATAATAACTGCAGTCAGTTTCTGCATTATTGCAGCATTAATCTGGTATGTGTTTATAAATTTTATTACATCAATGTAGAAAACATAGTTAAACTTGAATTATTCACCTTTATGCGGTGAATAATTTAGGTTATACCTTTGACTGGTTGAAGGAGAACACTTAATATGTTATACTTTTATGCAAAATCAAAGACAAGGGATTGTTTTAACGAAGTCATAGATTATGGAAAACAGACATGCATAGAGGATAAGATTATGTGCAATTAACTACCACATCTAACGAAGAGGTGAAATTATGATCAAAAATAAATATTCAAACGAACAGATAGAATTTTCATGTGAGGTGTTTCCGCCAAAAAGAAATAATGAAATGTATGATATCTTTCAGACACTTGACGATATTAGTTTGTTAAAACCTGATTACATCAGTGTGACATATGGAGCAGGTGGAAGCAACAGCAAGAAGACGGCGAAGATAGCAGCATATATACAGCATATATGTGAGGTGGAATCATTAGCTCATATGACAGCTGTTGGAATGAATCCTGAGTCATTACAGGAACTTTTAACTGAATTACACGCTAAGGGAGTAAAAAGAATACTTGCTCTTAGGGGGGACAGACCAAGAGATATGACAGAGGAAGAATACAAAAACAGGTATTACAAATATGCTTCAGATATAATTCCGGAGATAAAAAAGAATGGTGATTTCAAACTCTACGTTGCGTGTTATCCAGAAAAGCATCCTGAGTCACCTGATATGGATAGCGATATAAGGCATTTAAAAGAAAAAGTTGATTTGGGAATTGACGAACTTATAACACAGATGTTTTTTGACAATGAAAAGTTATATACATTTATGGATAAGATTGAAAAAGCAGGTATAAAGGCTACTTTGCACGCCGGAATAATGCCTATTACCAGAGCTAATCAGTTAGGAACAAGTGTATCGCTTTCAGGCTCTTCAGTACCTGCAAAGCTTTCGGGCCTCATAGCAAAGTATAGTGAGGATGCAGAAGGAATGAAAAAGGCGGGAATTGAGTATGCGATTAATCAGATAGATGATCTGATGAAGCATGGTGTAAAGGGAATTCATTTATACAGTATGAATAAGGCTGATGTGACAAGAGAGATATATGAGGCGATTATAGGCTGAGGCAAATGATTTGCCATTTGCTGAGAATTTGTGAATTGAGGAGTTTGTAAATTTTTATGATGCCAACTTGAAATAATGAAGGAGACAGAATCATGAGCAAAAACCTTATTTATATAAATGATTTTTCTAAAGAAGAAATAAATGAAATATTCAGGATCACAGACAATTTTACAGAAGGTGCAGGTCAGAAGAAAATCCTAGAAGGGAAAACCGTTGTATTATTTTTTCCAGAGAGTAGCATTCGTACAAGAGTGACGTTTGAAAAAGGAATTGCGGATTTAGGTGGGAAGACAGTACTTTTTCCACCGTCAGCACTTGATAAAAAAGAGAAGATACAGGATGTGATGGGATACTTGGAAAACTGGGTAGATGCAGTTATAGTAAGGCATAGTGATATTGAGGTTGTGAAAAGTATGGCGGAGTGTGCCAAGATTCCTGTAGTTAATGCGATGACTTCAGAAAATCATCCCTGTGAAATCATTACAGATTTGTATTCATTGTCAAAGCTTTACAAGGACATTGAGACTAAGAAATTTTTATTTGTCGGAGCAAAAGGAAATATTGGAAATTCATGGAAAGCAGCATCTGAACTAATGGGATTTGAGCTAGAGCAATGCTGTCCTGCCGGGTATGAGTTGGATAACGTTAAAGTTCATACAAATATTGATGAGGCAATTTCAGGTAAAGATATCATATGCACGGATTCTATACCTGATAGGGCAAAGAAAGATTTTAAGGGATATCAAATTACACTTAAACATATGAAAAAAGCAAATAGTGGAGCAGTCTTGAATCCTTGCCCGCCTTTTTATAGAGGTGAAGAGGTTTCAGAGGATGTAATAAATAGCGATTATTTTGTAGGGTACGGTTTCAAAAAAGCTTTGCTTCCCGTACAACAGGCAATTTTGTGTTATTTGCTGGTAAATAATAAATAATTGACACGTTACACAGCGAAATCCGTGGTGATTCGGCTTCTCTTACGTATGATTTTCTGATAATTTCAAAATGATACGTAGCATAGATTATCTCCTGCGTATCTATCATAGAATAATTGAAAATAGTACGTATAAATACTCATAATCAACCAATTGTATCATAAATTTTTTTCCGCTATACTAGTCGGGAATCGTTACCGTAACTACAGTACCTCCACCATCCAGGGGTGCCACATTAAGATTTCCATTGCACATCATTTCCAGCCTTTGTCGGATGTTTGTCAGGGCGATATGAGGTCTGGAATCTTCGGTCGGATCAAAGCCGGAGCCTGTGTCCTCTACGGTAATAACACTGGCAGAACCAGTGTGTCTGGTTCGAATCAGTACGTGTAGCGGACCGGAATATGGATCCATGCCGTGCTTGACGGCATTCTCCACGATGGGTTGAAGGGTCAACGGCGGCAGTCGGAAACGTGTAAACGGCGTATCGTACTCTACAATAAGCATCTCCTCAAACTGAGCCTGCTACACAGCCAGATATGCGCGGGTGTGCTCCAGCTCCGCAGAAAAGGGAATGTTCTTTTCACTTGCAACGGCATTGAAATTTTTGCGCAGGTAGTTGGTAAAATCCATCGTGACCTGTCTTGCCTTCTGCGGGTCTTGATTGCAGAGACTGTAGATGCTCATCAGGGTGTTGTAAATGAAGTGCGGCCTCATTTGCAGCACCATGATGCTGGCCTGTTGATAGGCAATCTCCTGTTGCTGTCGGAAGGACTGCTCAACCTGATCAATCACAAGGAAGAAAAACATAAAGAGAACAGCCACCGTTGTGCCCAATACTATCAGCAGCAGCCCGAAGAAGAACATCTGAACCAGCATGCAGACGAACGGCACCACAAAATAAATGAGAAATGCGGTCCGCTGACGGGGGGCGAGTGAACCGCGGCAGCAATAAAGCCCAATTATGTCCGCCAACATCAGCAGAACCGGAGGAATCAGTAGCAGCGGATACCACGGTCCACGGTGATACACGTTGTCAGGCGTGTAGTAGTAGATACATGTGGTAAATTGTGTAACTACAAGCAGCACAAAATACACTGTCCACAGAGCAATGACCAGTGCAAGCAGAGGGTTGTGTCTCCAACTCTTCCCGGCACAGTGGAGCAGATACAGGGTGATCGCCGGAATAAGCAGGGACGAAAACAGGGAGTTGGTAAAAAGCGAGACCTTTGACAGAAACGCCGTACCAGCAAGCTGACATATTGTGGCCGAACCCGTATAGCCCACCAGTAGCAGAAAAAAGAACAGGAAGAAGGTGCGACTCTCCCTGTTAGTCTGGCGGAAGGAAAATGCAAGGAGGAGACCCAAAACGGAGATCACCAATCCGCTGACTACAATGGCAAAGTTGGCAAGGTCGATACTGTTCATCATCATAAGCTGCCTCCCCCCATAATCGGATATCGCAGTTTTCCTAATTGTTTACGGACTCCCTCCGGGGTCAGCGGTTTGACCATAAATCCGCAGGCTTCGGTATCCCATGCGTCGAGGGAGTAGTCTGGGTAGGCAGTCAGATAGACAACATTGGTGTGGAAATTGATCTCAAGCAGCGTGCGGCAAAGGTCAAGACCACTTGCTGTCCCAAGTTCAATATCCAAAATGACCAGAGCAACCCGGTTCATCTTCGCGTATTCTATTGCTTCTTGAGGCCAAATAAAACCTGTGATTGTGGCGTTTGGCATGACCTCCTCCAGAACTGCCAGACTGTCGGAGAGTATGACCTTACTGTCGTCCACCATAATGATGTTGGGCGATTCCTCGCTCTCGGCCGCGGCGGAGAGCAACGTGCTGATGTCCACATCCAGGACTCTGGAGAGGCGGGTGATCATGGATGCATCCGGAAGACGGCTGCCGTTTTCCCAGCGGGCGACGGTAGACTGGTTGACAAACATTTGCTCTCCCAGTTGAATCTGTGAAAGACCTCTTTCTGTTCTGAGATTTTTCAGTGTTTCTGCAAATAAATTGTTCATGTGAAAACATTCACCTCTTTTTTTATATTATGATAATCCGACGTCATAAAAAAAGCAAGTATCGTGAAAAATCATAATATGACATTCTGGAATACACCCTTGAAATATGATAAATAAAATGGGAAAATTATGAAATAAAAGAAAAAGAACACAATCTTAACGGCATATCAAAAATAACTAAATAAGAATGTAGGCTTTCCGACATTTTTATATGTGATAAATCCTACATTCTTATTTTATCATTTACAAGAGGGAAAGCTTCTTATGGATGACCATGATGGAGGCTGTGTTTTATATGAAAAAAGGGAGCAGGTGGAAGCGTTGCTTGCAGGAAACAAAGAATAAATTTAAACACATTCGGGATAGTGCCAAGTGAGGCAAGCAAAAAGCATATGAAAAAGCAAAAAAGCGAAAAAATATGACAAGTTGATGATGCCGGAAGAAAAAACAGCTTGGACTGCAATACGAAATTGTAAAACTCCTTACTTTACTCATCAATACCGATTCTCATGCTATTATTTCATTCCTCTAAAAATACTTACTTATATTAATATATTTTGTATAGATAGCTGCTGTTTTACTTGTACACCCATAGTTTGTTTGATATAATCAAAGCATGTCATGCAATTTATGTCAAAGGTCAAGACCTGATATGATGTATATGAAAAAAGTGCATTTTTAAAAACTACAGGCTTTTAATCGCATTCGGAAGAAAGGAATAGTTATGAAAAAAGTATTGATAACCGGTGGAACTGTATTTGTGAGCAGATATCTGGCAGAACATTATGTGGCAAAAGGATATGAAGTGTATGTGTTAAACAGAAATACAAAAACACAGTCAGACGGAGTACATCTGATAGAAACAGATCGCCATAATATTGGAAATCTGTTACAGGGAATTCACTTTAATCTTGTTGTGGACACTGCATATACAAAAGAGGATGTTGAATGTCTTACAAAAGCACTTCATAGTTATGATGATTATGTTTTAATAAGCTCCAGTGCTGTTTATCCGGAGACAACGGCGCAGCCTTTTTTAGAAGAAGCATCACTTGGTAAGAATTCATTCTGGGGCATATATGGAACAAACAAAATTGAGGCAGAGAATGCACTAATGCAATTTGATAAGAATGCGTATATATTAAGACCGCCGTACCTGTATGGTCCGATGAATAATGTATATCGTGAGGCCTTCGTATTCGACTGTGCATTGTCAGGAAAAGCATTCAATCTTCCTAAAGACGGAGAGATGAAACTTCAATTTTTTTATGTGGGAGATTTGTGCAGGATGATTGATGAAATAATGGTTCAAAGACCAGAGCAGCATATCTTTAATGTAGGTAATAAAGAAGGTATTACCATCAAAGAATGGGTAACTCTTTGTTATGAGGCAGCAGGAAAAGAAGCTGTATTTCGAAATATATATGAGGATATACCATATAGAGAATATTTCTGTTTCTATGAATATGAATATATTTTAGATGTGGAGAAACAGAACCGTATTTTAAAGGGAACAACATCCATGAAAGATGGTCTTAAAGAAGCGTTTGCATGGTATAAAGATCATCAGATGGAGGTCAATCGGAGAAATTATAAGGATTTTGATTAAAATAGGACTCATAATTATGGAATAGTAAATAATAGGACAGTTACAAGTGAATCTTATAACTGTCCTATATTTGTTAAAAAAATTACGATAACCTTGAAACCACCTGATTGATGAGTTTTCCATCAGCTTTACCCTTTAACTCGCCCATTACGGCTTTCATTATCTGTCCTTTGTTACCGGTAGCGAGAACGTCTGCAAATTTTTCTTTGAGTATGCTTTCAATCTCTTCCTCAGAAAGCATTTTAGGAGCATATTCCTGCATAATATCAAAACGTGCCTGATACTCAGCTTTAAGCTCTGTACGTTCATCAGGGCATGTCTCTAACTGTTCCTTTACGGACTTAACTTCCTTAAGGATTGCGCGATTCACTACTTCCTCAGGAATATCATCTCTTTTTCCTTCATCAATTGCAATCTTCTTTGCAGCGGATACAAGTGCAGATATAGCATCTTTTCTTGTTTTGTCATGAGCCTTCATGGCTGCAATCATGTCTTTTTGTAATGTTTCAAATTGCATTTTAATTATTCCTCCTAATAATTTGTTTGTTTAAAAGTATAGCATATTTTAATGTTGGTATAAAGAAGGAATTATTTTCGTCCGGTTAAGAATTTGATAAGAATTTTATAATAGTTTCATAAAGAACTATGGAAAGATACGTTGTATAGTGGTATTAATAAAAAACGATGTAGTAAAGGGTGAATTAAAAATGAAAGCAATTTTGAAAACGGAAAAATTATGTAAAACATTTTCAAATGATGGAATGCAGCAGCATGTAATTAAAAACCTTGACCTTGAGATTATGGAAAAGGATTTTACGGTAATTATGGGTTCTTCGGGCTCGGGAAAATCGACATTGCTTTATTCGTTGTCCGGTATGGACAAGCCTTCGATGGGGAAGGTTTTCTTTGAAGAGGAAGATATTTCAGAATATAACAACGACAGGCTGGCGTTATTTAGAAGAAAACACTGTGGCTTTGTTTTTCAGAGTATTTATCTTCTGGAGAACATGAATGTTTTAGACAACGTATTAACAGGTGCACTTGTAACACAGAAGAATTCGCCTGAACTTTTGGCACATGTGAAAGAACTTCTGGTAAAAGTCGGGATTGATGAAACATTATGGAAGAAGTATCCAAATCAGCTTTCAGGTGGCGAATGTCAGCGCGTAGGAATTGTCAGAGCTGTGACTAATTCTCCACAAATACTATTTGCCGATGAGCCGACGGGAGCTCTTAATTCTTCATCAGGACAGGACGTATTAGATGTATTTACTGAACTTCACAAGAGTGGACAGAGCATTGTGATGGTAACCCACGACATAAAAACCGCACTTCGCGGAACAAGGGTGATTTACCTTAGAGATGGCGGAATAGTTGGGGAACACAGAATGCAGGATTATGAAAAAGACAATCTTCAAAAAAGAAGGGAATCGTTACAGGATTTTCTGAATAGGATGGGATGGTAAATTATGAAAAAGATTATTAGATTATCAATGGCAAATATTAAAAAGCATAAGAAAGAATCGCTTCTTCTTATGGTTCTGATTGTACTGTGCATTTCTCTTCTTTCATCATCATTATCAGCGGTGGTTGGAATTAAGAAGATTACACCATGTATGGTTGAAGAGAGTGGTTGTTACAAAAACTTTGTTTATATAAATCAGGAAAATTATTCTGATCGTTATCTTGCATTTTTAGAAGAAGATTCCCGTGTGGAAGACTATAATCACACAGGTATGGTGACAACGGATGTTATTAAAATTGATGACATGCTTTACGACATATCTTTTGTACCGGAAAGTGGCGAGAGGCGAATGGAAAAATTTGATACGGATGCAGATTTTGAAAGTGTAGAACATCCAATTGCCTTAGATATTACCAATAAAGAAAAACTTGAAGTTTCCGAAGGAGATGAACTTACCATAATCCTTAAAGATAAGGAATTTACATTTACGGTTGTAGGGTTCTATGAATCAGGTATCTGGCCATTTGGAACAAAAGCAGTAATATCTGAGGACGATTTTTCGAGTCTTGAGAATTATATGAGTCGATACGAAATGATAGGAATAAATACTGTACAGGGAACAGAAGATAATGCACTATTAAAAGAATTTAAGAAATTTGCACAGGATGCTTCATTAAACGATTTAGCTACATCAGTAAATTTATTGTCTTATAAAGATACACTTTGGACAAACGAAGTTAATATGGAATTATTAAGCATCATCATCGTAATTATGGCAGGTGTAATTGTGATTGCAATTATGATAATGATTCGATTCCGTATTGTGAGTGATATCAAAGAACAGATTGTATCCATAGGTGTTTTGGAAGCCCTTGGATATACTTCAAAAGAGATTGCAGGTTCATATATTGCGGAGTATGTTTTGATTTCACTTGTAAGCACCATATTTAGCATATTTCCGACAATATATCTGGCAGAAGCACAGCTTCACAATGCCGCGCAGACAGTTTATTATGGGGGTTCTGTTCCGGCTCCAGTTATACCGGTTTTAATATGTATCATTATTATTGTTTTGTTTGTAGGATTAACGGCAATGAGCAGAGCAATGACAGTCAGAAAATATCCACCTGTTCTTGCGTTTAGAAAGGGAATAGAGACACACAACTTTAAAAAGACATTTTTTCCTCTCCAAAATACAAAGACAAATGTACATATCCGGCTTGCAATGAAGAAATTTATCCGGAGTGCAAAGAATCAGATTGGATTAACAGTGTGTATTACAGCGTGTACGATTATGGTTCTTATGAGCTTCATTGTGGGCAGCTCATTTCTTGATACAGACAAGGTATTAAGCAGCGTATGCGGACATGAGTTGTGTGACATACGAATTGAGGGAACGGTTGATATTGACCCGGATGTATTTGCAGCAGAACTTGAGAAAATGCCGGAGATAAGACAGGTTTTGATGCCGGCAGCAGGGGTTGGCGTGAAAATAAATGATGAGGATGCTGCTGTTAAAATGGAAGTTTATAAAGATTATGGAAAGACTTCAACTATCGTTTTGACGGAAGGACGCCTGCCTGAACACGACAATGAAGTAGCTTTGACAGTACAGACTAAGAAATTAGCCGGGGCTGATATTGGTGATACTATTACACTTGAATATGGAAATATTAAGAGAAACTATATCCTGACCGGATGTGTTAATTGTGTAATGGAACCGGCAACAGCTTACATTACAACAGATGGATACCTAAAGATGAATCCGGCATATGTTCCTTCGGTGTTTGATATATATTTAAACGATGGTGCTGATAAGAAGGAGGTTGCAGATTTTCTAAAGGAACGTTACGGAAAAGAGATTTCGGAATACAAAGATGAGGAAGTGAGTGGGGATACTTTAGAGGAAAGGATAAGAAGTGCAGCAGATATCAGGATGGCAAAAGCTATGACAGAAAGTGGCGTAAGTTATATGGAGTACGCAATTCGTGTGGGAGATAAGATTATAAAGGGTAGTACATCGGCCATGAAAATAAAGAAACTGACCTTTGTATATGAAGAGAATAAAGAGATTACAGAAATATTCCGCATTTCTTTTGGTGGAGTTGCAATTATCATGATGACATTATCTGCTATTGTAGTGGTACTTATTCTTTCAATACTAATGTCATCAACCATCAGGAATCAGTACAGGGAACTTGGTATTATGAAGAGTCTGGGTTATACATCAAAAGAGCTTATGTTTCAGATGACCTTTGGCATTGTACCGGTAGCGTTTATTGCAGTAGTGATGGGAACAATTCTTTCAATTCCGCTTATAGGTGTTGTAGGAACATTTGTCTGGAAGATTCAGGTGTCTTATACAAGCGTAGTAGTCGCAGATGTTTTAATTCTTGTTTTCTGCTTTGTCTGCGCATATATATGTGCAAGGAGAATTAAAAAGATTACTGCATATGAACTTATAACAGAGTAGTAAAAGATTTAGGAGAGATATAAAATGGATAATAGAATTAAAAAGTTATTATGTGGATGTAGTGTGACGCTTTTAGCCATTGGCGTGTGTTTAGGTGTAAAAGAAACTGAAATATGCAGGGCGGATAAAAATGCAGTGGAGAATTTTTCTGCCGGTTATTTAAATATCGGTTCTGTAAGCAAGGTATATGCCGTGACGGCGGTAATGCAGCTTGTTGACCGGGGAAAGGTTGATTTAGATGCGCCGGTTGTTAATTATATTACTGATTTTAAAATGGCAGATGAAAGATATAAAAAAATCACGGTACGTATGTTGATGAATCATACTTCAGGTCTGATGGGGTCAGCTTACAGTGAAATATTTCTTTTTGACGAGATGAACAGTGATTATCATGATAGATTGTTATCACTGCTTCAAAATGAACATTTAAAAAGTGAACCCGGAGAATTTAATTGTTATTGTAATGATGGATTTACCCTGCTTGAGATTTTGACGGAACGTGTGAGTAATATGACATTTACGGAGTATCTGGAAGAAAATATCTGTAAGCCTCTTTCATTGAATAATACTGGAACTATGTGGAATTTGGATGCAAAGAGTCAGGTGCCTGTGTATGCGAATGGAAACGTAAGGCTTGATCCGGAGTGTGGGCAGGCCCTTGGAGCGGGTGGAGTTGTATCGAACGCAGGTGATGTGTGTACTTTTGGTTCAGCTTTTTTTAAAGATGAAAATGTATTGCTTTCAGAAAATGCTAAGGATTTGATGGCAGAAAACAATCGTGCAGGTGTTTCACATGAAAATTTTGGACTCGGCTGGGATGAGGTAGTTAAGAAAGATTATGCTGATGCGGGCGTGAAAGTTATGAGTAAGGGAGGAGATACCTTCTTTCAGAATGCAAGCCTTGTAGTTGCTCCTGATGAGAAAATCAGTGTTGCAGTTCTTTCTTCCGGCGGTTCAAGTGGTATTGATGAGGATATGGCTTTAAATATTCTGGATATTGCCCTTTATGAGCAGGGAATAGTAGTGGAACATCCTGAAAAGGATGTACCGGAACTTTTAGATACTGTGCCGGATAAATATATCTCATATGAAGGATTATACGCAGACAGCCAGAAAACGGTGAACATTTCATTTCCGGATAAGCATTATATGCTGGTATCATCAGTTACCGCAAATGATGAGTTTGAACAACAGTATATGTATTCAGAGAATGGTGAATTTGTAGCTATGAAGGGAGATGTGGCATCAAAAACAGCGACCCCGCAAAAACCACTCCAGACTATTTACTTTGAGGAAAAGGATGGTCAGGTTTACGTTTCGGATTCCGTGATGGGATATTTGCTTTACAAAACAAGCGAAAAAAATGTTGAGGACAAGGTGCAAAATGCATGGGATAAACGAGATGATGTTACTTACTACTATGTAAATGGTTCAGCTTCTGATGAGAATTATTTAATAGAAAACTATCATGTTACATTGCATACCTGTGAGGCTGCAAAGGGATATGTAAATGGTTATGTAATGAAGGATGAAGACCATGCCGGTTTTGAAACAATCCTGCCGGGAACCGGCTCGAGGGACCTTAGTAATGTTCGTGTAGAAACTTCAGATGGAAAAGAATATCTGTGCATGGATGAGTATAACTACAGGTATATTTCCGAAGAAAACATTCCGGTATTAGATGAAAATACCACCTCAGTTAATCTTAAGACTGGCGAAGCTGCATGGTTTAAAATTGATGGTGTAAAAAATGCAGTACTTCATCTGGATATTCCAGAAATAGCGGCTGTCAATGTATATGATAAATATGGCAGTTTAAGATATTCAAGCCATATGAACCGATATGGAAACAATGTTCCGCTTCCGGAATATGGAATGATTGTATTCATTGGTCAGACCGGTGAAAAGGTAAATTTCACAATTACGGATTAGGGCAATTATTATAGTAAACAGACCACAGATATGTTATAATAATACTAGTCGTTCAGATACGCCAAACCGACGAAATGCGAAACATTTTGGAGGTTGGCTCTGAACAGTTACTAAGTATTTGGAGGATAATATGGTTACAAAATGCCTGATTGTAGATGACGACTTAACAATCGCCGAGAATACTGCTGAATATTTTAATATGTTTGATGTGCCGACATCATATGTTACAAGGTATGATGAGGCAATCGAGTTTTTAGAAAAAAACGAGGTTTCACTTATTCTTCTGGATATTAATCTGGGAGAGAAATCAGGATTTGATCTTTGTAAACGCATACGTGAAGATTATGATATGCCTATTATTTTCATCAGCGCACGAAAAAGTGATGAAAATGTGTTGATAGCACTCAATATCGGTGGTGACGATTATATCAGCAAACCGTTTTCATTGAATATTCTTCTGGCAAAGGTGAAAGCAGTGCTTGCACGGTATGAAAAAGCTGCGCAGGCAATGAAGAATGCTTCGCCACAGACCCAATCAAGGTCACAGGTTTCTGATGAAAAAAGGATACAGGTTTCCGATGAGATTTGTCTTGATACTCAGACTCATAAAATTATTCGAGGGGATGAGAACATCCCGTTAAAAGTGATGGAGTATAAGATGCTTAAATTCTTGTTAGAACACAGGGAAAGCGTAGTTACTAAAGATGAACTCCTGATTAATGTATGGGAGGATGAGTATATAGGAGAGGGAACGCTGGCCGTGCATGCCAGACATTTGCGGGAAAAAATTGAAAAGGATCCTAAAAACCCGGAAATCATTAAGACTGTCTGGGGTGTAGGATATATAATCGAATGAAAAAAACATTTATAAAATTTGTTATAATTGAAATCTTAATACTGGTTGTGGCAGTGCTTCTTCTTTTGGTTAATGCCTTTTCTTACAGAAAACGGAAAGTAGACGTCGTGGAGCTTAATAGTTATGTTCAGACTGTTAAAGAACACTGGGAAGATGGGACATTTGACGAAACACTCCTTTCACGGATACCGGTATTGATTATTGGAGCTGATGAAAAGGTTGTTTATAAATCGGATGATAAAGCTTTTGAAGGAATAGAAACGTGGTCTGATGCAGTGCAAAAAGATATGTTTTGTATTCCCGTTACAAATGATAGAACATTCCTTGGGAACGTTGTAATTCCAAATCCGGCTGATAAAAGCTATGAGCGTGTCATGATGCGGATATTGTGGATTACGGCTTTAATTGTGATCCTGGTTGCGATAACTTTTGCATCATTTATATGGTATGTAGAGAAAAATGTAGTTAAGCCTTTTAAGCGGATGAATGATTTTGCGGCTCAGGTTGCAAGGGGAAACTTTGATGTGCCTTTGCTAATAGAGAAAAATAATATGTTTGGTCTTTTTACTGAGAGTTTTGATATGATGCGGGAAGAACTGAGTGCTTCGAAGAACAGGGAGATTGAATTAAAGGCTAAGGAGAAAGAACTGGTGGCTTCGTTAAGTCACGACCTGAAATCGCCGGTTACGGGAATCAAGTTAATCTGTGAACTTTTAGAGGTAAAGGTTAAAGATACATATACACTTGGGAAAATAGAAAATATAAGATATAAAACTGAAGAGATGGATGTACTTTTGTCTGATCTTTTATCTACTGCACTGGATGACCTCGGGGAGCTGAATGTGAATTGCAGCGAAGTTACTTCGGATATACTTAAACGGCTGGTTAGTGAACATGATACAAAGAAGAAGGTTGTTATAGGTGATGTTCCCGGATGCATAATTCTAATCGATCAAAACCGGCTTTCACAGGTTATAGGAAACATTATCGGTAATTCCTACAAATACGCAGATACAAAGATTGATGTATCCTTTGACTACAGAGACAATTATCTGATGATGAAAATCCGTGATTATGGCGAAGGTGCAGATAAGGATGAACTTCCGTTTCTCTCTAACAAGTTTTACCGTGGAAAGAAGCGTGCTGCAGACAAGGAAGGAAGTGGTCTGGGACTATATATATGCCGGGAACTTATTGAGAAAATGAATGGGCAGTTGCTGCTCGCAAGTGATGATGGATTTATCGTTACTTTGTTACTGCCACTTGCTTAAGAGAAAAAAGAAAGGAAATGGTGTCATTATGGAAAAGAGAAGGATTTTTAAGTTAATTGCTGCTGTTATGTTAGTTTGCCTGTTTAACGTGCTTTTAGCGGGGGCTTCGAAAAATGAAGTAAAAGCTGATAGTGCATGCAATCAAACTAATAAAAAAATTGGAAAATATGGTGTGTTCTTAGGTGCAGAGCCGGAGGACGTCATGAAACTAAAGGGGTATGATACGATTGTTATCGATGCACAGTATTTTACAAAAAAGCAGATAAAAAAATTAAAAAAATCAGGTTTTACCGTTTACAGTTATCTCAATATCGGTTCGGTTGAAAATTTCAGATCATATTACAAGAAATACGAAAAATACACACTTGGAGAATATGAAAACTGGGAAGAGGAAAGATGGGTTGATGTTTCTGCTAAAGAGTGGCAGGATTTTATTCTGAAAAATCTGGCCCCAAAGATTTTAAATAAAGGTGTAGACGGATTATTTATAGACAATGTTGATGTCTATTATAATTACAAGAGAAACAATATTTTTAATGGTGTTACTAAAATCTTAAAAGGTCTGAAAAAGATGGGAACGTATGTAAGCATTAACGGTGGAGATGTTTATGTAACGAAGTATATAAGTAAATACGGAAATCCATCCCCTGTAATGGATGCTGTTAATCAGGAAACAGTATTCAGTGCTATCGATTGGGACCATGATAAATTTGGAAAAAATAAATCATCGGAAAGAAAGTATTTCCAGAAATATATTGAGAAGGTTGCAGGTTATGGATTAGATGTGTATCTTTTGGAATATACAAAGGATACTGATTTGATAAAAAAGATAAAAAAATATTGCGATAAAAAGGGCTTTAGTTATTATGTATCAGGCGACCTTGAATTGAGGGTACAGTAATCTTAATTTCACTTGATTTGACCTCCTGTTTTGGTATATAATGCTAATGTTGTGCGAAAATGTTTTGTTTTTTAGGAGGATTTTAAGTTGGCAGATTTAAAAAATGAGATAGAAAAGCGTCGTACCTTTGCGATAATATCGCATCCGGATGCAGGTAAAACTACTCTTACGGAAAAGTTTCTGTTGTATGGAGGAGCAATTAATCTGGCCGGTTCGGTAAAAGGAAAGAAGACGGCAAAGCATGCGGTGTCAGACTGGATGGAGATTGAAAAACAGAGAGGTATCTCCGTTACTTCCTCTGTATTACAGTTTAATTATGGAGGATATTGCATTAATATTCTGGATACGCCGGGACATGAAGACTTCTCAGAAGATACCTATAGAACATTGATGGCTGCGGATTCAGCCGTGATGGTAATCGATGCATCCAAGGGTGTTGAGAAACAGACGATTAAATTATTTAAAGTATGCGTTATGAGACATATCCCGATATTTACATTTATCAATAAAATGGACCGTGAGGCAAATGATCCGTTTGAACTTCTCGATGAGATAGAAAATGTGTTGGGAATTAAGACATGTCCTATAAACTGGCCTATAGGATGCGGCAAGAACTTCAAAGGTGTATATGACAGACAGACGAAAGAGGTATCCGCATTCAAGGCTGCCATGAACGGACAAAAAGAAGTGGATACAAAAGTAATTCCTATAGATTCAGACGAACTCATTGGTGAGATCGGTCAGTTTAACAAAGAAAAACTGGATGAAGATATTGAACTTTTGGATGGTGCGAGTGCGGAATACAATCTCGATGAGATACAGGCAGGTGATTTATCACCGGTGTTTTTTGGTTCTGCCCTTACGAATTTTGGTGTTGAAACATTTTTAAAACACTTTTTAAATATGACTACTTCACCGCTTTCTAGAAATTCAGATCAGGGAGAGATTAATCCGTTCACGGAAGATTTTTCAGCATTTGTGTTTAAGATTCAGGCAAACATGAACAAGGCCCACAGGGACAGGGTGGCATTTATGAGAATCTGTTCCGGAAAGTTTACTGCCGGAATGGAGGTAAATCATGTTCAGGGTGGAAAAAAAGTCAAGCTTTCACAGCCACAGCAGATGATGGCGCAGGAAAGACATATAGTAGAGGAGGCATATGCCGGAGATATTATCGGAGTATTTGACCCGGGCATATTTTCTATAGGAGATACATTGGAGTTATCTAATAAAAAGTTTTCTTTTGAAGGTATTCCTACATTTGCACCGGAACATTTTGCCAGAGTGAGGCAGATGGATACCATGAAGAGAAAGCAATTTATCAAAGGAATAAGCCAGATTGCCCAGGAAGGTGCTATACAGATTTTTCAGGAGTATAACACCGGAATGGAAGAAATCATTGTTGGTGTGGTAGGTGTGCTCCAGTTTGACGTGCTCAAGTTCAGATTGGAAAATGAGTACAATGTAGAGATAAAATTAGAGACATTGCCATATGAGCATATAAGATGGATTGTCAACAAAGATATAGACCTGAATAAAATCGTCGGAACATCTGATATGAAGAAAATAAAAGATTTACATGACAACCCGCTGTTACTGTTTGTGAATAGCTGGAGTGTGGGAATGGTATTAGACAGAAATGAAAATCTTGAACTTTCAGAGTTTGGTAAAAATTAGTTACTATTCACAGCTGATTACAGAAAATAAGCAGATTCGTTGTGCTTGCACGTAAGAAGCTGTTTATTTTCTGTAATCTTCCTGCTGTGAAGCAGGAACCTCTCCCGTAATGAGGATTTCAGGTGCGTAGCACCGAGAGAGCTGCGAAGCAGCGGGAAATCCGAATGTCGGGAGAGGAGCTGTGAATAGTAACAAAAATTAATCAGAGCCAAACTACAAAAAAGCAGTGAAATCTTTTAACAGATATCACTGCTCTTTTTGTAACAATATTTATTCAGCTGCCTCAGAAGTCTCTTCTGCTGAAGTTTCTTCAGGTGTTGTAGCTGTCGCATCAGTTGTAGTCTCTATCTCAGAGTCGTCAACAACTTTAGCATTTCTTCCAATAAATTCCAATACCTTATAGTAAATTATCTGGTCGATAGTCTCCTGCTTTGGATATGTTTTTTCATACTCTTCGATAGTCTCGTATCCGTAATATGCCATATCCTCGCTTGATTTTTTATCATATTCTTCCTGAGTGGCAGTAATATTTTCAGCTCTTGCAATGTAGTTGGAGATAACCTGACATTTCAACTGGTACTTTGCCTCATCATGAAGAGAAGACTCGAAATCCTCTTTTGATGTGTTTTCATTATTTTTAAGGTATTCATCTACGCTCACACCGTAGTTAGAATTAATAATATTCTCATAGTACTTGTATAAGTCAGAATACTTTGCCTGCTCCTCGGCTGCATCGTATTTGATTTCTGTTTCATCTAAAAGAACAGGCCATACTGAGGAAATCTTATTACTCAATACGAGCTGGTCTCTAAGGTAGTCATTAAATTCAGCGACTGTAGTAGCACCATCACAATCTTCCTGACAATTTTCCTTAACAAAGTCATCTGTCAGTTCTGGATTTGTGGTTACTTTGATGCTGTTCAATGTTACAGTGAATTCAACCGGTTTTCCGGCAAGGGATACAGATTCACCGTTAATTGTGGTTGACTGTGTGTACGTATCTGGGAATGTTAAATCCAAAGTAACGGTTTCGCCGATATTCTTGCCGATAAGTCCGTCTTCAAATCCTGCAATGAAAGAGCCGCTTCCGATGGTTAAATCATATCCTGATGCGGTGCCTCCTTCAAATTCATTTCCATCAATTCTTCCTACATAATCGATATTCACAACATCGCCGTCTTTGACAGTTCCTTCTGTCACCTCTGAAGTAGTGGCATGGTTAGATAGAATACGGTTTACAGCATCGTTAAAAGTATCATCATCAACATCTTCAGTTGATTTACCGACTTTAAGTTCCTTGTAGTTGAAATCATCGCCGTCGATGACAGAGTCAGTTTTACCTGCCATATATTCACCGGATTCATTCGTCTCAACCTCTTTTACTGTACCGGAAGAGCTTTTTCCACCATCTTTTTTAGATACGGAACATCCTGTAGCAGTAAGAGCCATGGCAACGCATAATCCTATTACCAATAATTTTTTTTTCATTTTGTTACCTGCTTTCCATTTGTTATTTTTAAGTCACACCATTATTTTATATCATAAATAGATAGATTTGAAAAGGTTTTTAGCAAAACAAAGTTGCTATTTATTTCATTTCATAGTATCATAATGGAAAAAGCTTAGAAAGGTATAGGTGAATTATGGATAAACGCCACAAGTTTATAACAGGCTTATGCATTTCCATATTGATGCTGATAGTTGTTATCGTTATATGCGTGCAGATGTATGGGACGGCTACTCCGGGGAATAAGCAGCATCCGTCAGAAAGCAATATAGACATTGCATTACTTACGGATAGTGAAGGTGTGGAAGATTCTTCCTATAATCAATACTCATATGAAGGATTGAAAAAGTACTGTAAAGAGTCAGATGTGGCATACAAAGTATTTACACCTAAGACTTCTGAAAATGAAGAGTGTCTCTCGACAGTGGATGATGCCGTTAAGATGGGGGTAAAGCTTATTGTCTGCTCAAGTCCTAATTTGAGCGAGACCGTGTATCAGGCACAGGACAGATATTCAGATGTATCGTTTATATTGGTGGACTGTATGCCTTCCAGCTCGGATGGGTATATTACTAAGGTTACGCCGAACGTTACGTCACTGGTATTTGATGATGATGAATCAGGATTTATTGCAGGCTATTCAGCAGTTATAAGCGGATACAGGGAAATGGCGGTCTTATATGATGCTGAAAATACCACAGATGTCCATTATTACTACGGATTTGTACAGGGAGCTGAGTATGCAGCTTTAGAGATTAATGAAAATGTTAATATTAAGGCAAGGGATATTTCAACTGAAGATGAGAAGTATCCTATGAGAATTGCCAGACGTTATTATTCTAAGGGAACACAGCTGATTATGACATGTAATCAGAGCGTTTGCAGGCTGGTCAACTCGCAGGCGAAGAAGTATGAAGGTGCAGTGGTAATTAATGCCGGATGCAATCTGAACAAGTACAAGGCGGTCGCAGGTTCGGTAGTAAAAAACATTGAGGAAGCCGTCTACTCATATGTAAAGACATATTCTGAGGGTGATGATTTGGAAAGCGAAGATGTTGTAACGTTTAACGCAACGAATAACGCTGTCTGCTTCGAACCTAATGAAACGATATTGACAAATTTTGATACGGAAAAATACGAGAAAATGTATAAGAGACTGGCACGTGGAAAAATCATGCTTATCAGCGATACGACCGTTACAATAGAAGATTTGGAACTTACAAATGTAACGGTTAAAGAATTTAATCATACGGAGTCGTAATTTTTAGAAAGGCAGGCTGAAAGCCTGCCTTAATTTTCTGAAATTATTCCATTATTATCGATTGTCACGCCAAAAGATATATCCTGTAAAAAATCAAAAATTCTTCGCTTTTCAGTTTCATCTGTCTTTAAGGATGTGGTAAAATTTTCCTGCATACACGGCAGAAATCTCATATCCTGCAATCCTTCCGCCGAAACGTCTATTTCAATCACTCCGGTTTCTTTAGTCTCGTCGTTAAACCAGAAGTCTCCTAAACTGTATATTATCGGTTTGCCATTATAATATTCAATCCCCTGAAGCACGTGAGAATGTCCGCCAATCACTATATCTGCTCCGGCATCAATAAATTCATGCCCCATAGTTTTTTGGGAATTTGTAACTTCATGAGTATCTTCATTGCCCCAGTGTATGTAAGCTACAAGAAAATCACAATTTTCTTTTGCCTCCCGAATTACTTCAAGATATTCGGTATCATCATATGCTAAAAGAACTCCGGGAGAAGATTCAGAAGCTTCAGGCGTATATCGTATCTTTTCGGCACAGGTAGCACCGACAAAACCTACTTTTATATTTTTTATATCATAATAAACCGGCTTTTTTGCATCGCTGATTGTTCCGCCACCGCCGAAAGTTGTGATATTCGCGGAATGCAGGGTGTCTAAGGTGTCAAAAAAAGCATCAGGACCAAAATCATATATATGATTATTTGACAGAGAAACGGTATCCACACCCAGCTCACTCAATATGCCGATTCTTGATGTAGCAGCCCTGAAAGTGTAGTATTTTCCGGGAAGAGGCTCACCTCTGTCGCTGAAAGTAAATTCATTATTGAGCATAAAAATGTCTGCAGCATTCAGTCTTTCTATGAGGTCCTTTGAGATGCAATTCTCAAGCATCCCTGATTCGGCATCGTATTTATCAAGTGTGTACCAGTTTTCACAAAGGCAGAGGTCTCCGGCAAAATCAATTGTCAGATAATCTTCGGTCTTTGAATCAGTGGCAGTCGAACCTAAAAAAGAAAGAACTATAAACATACACAAACTCTTTATAAGCTTAATAAAAATATTCGTCTCCATGAGCCTGGATAACCTTTCTTATGCTCGCCGAGTTCTTGAACTCAACTCCCATCGTATCAATCTGGTAGTTGTAGAAAGCTGATGTAAAAAATTCCATTATGTACGAATGGTAATGCTGTGGAAAGCGACGATAGACAGCTAAAACTCCGTCATAAAAAAACTGTTCCCTTCCAAACGTATTCGAAGCAACCCATGCAGCAATTGTCGAAATACAATATTTTTCACATTCTTCCACTCTTGACATTGTCCGCAGCTTTGAACAAATTACCTGGTATTCATCATAATCCATATTAATTACTGATTTCATCATAACGTGTTCGCCCATTTTATTGGTAATCAGTCCGAGGATAGTACTCTGGATATCGGATAAGCTTGTATCATAAGACCATCTAGCCATAACTATCAACTCCTTCCTTTGTATTCCTAAAGATATACCATGATTATACCATAAAACAGGTAGGATTAGAAGTGAAATTTGTTTGAAACATATAATATTATGTTCACGAAATATACACAATAATATAGTATCATATCACAGAAAGTACGTTTTTATAAAAACGTTTAACAGAGTGATATTATTTGGAAGGAGAAGATGTGTATGAGTCATAAAAAAGATATTATTGTAGCAGTAGTGATATTGGCAGTCATGATTATGCTGGCAGGTTTTCTGTTCGCCATGCATGGTAAGAAGACTGTTAAGGAGATAGAAGTTATAAGCAGCTCAGAGAAAACTCATGAGCTTTCAGTTATATTTATAAATGCAGGAAAGGCGGATTCACACCTTATACTTGTGGATGGCAAGTCCTATCTTATTGATACAGGTAAATCAAAATCCGTTACACAGATATCTAACGTATTGATGAAATATGATGTGGATAAACTTGACGGAGTCTTTTTGACACATTCTCATTCTGACCACGTTGGGGGGCTTAAAAAGATAAGCAAAGAATATGATATCGAACATTTGTATACCGCAAATATTTCCGGTGATGAAGATGAACTTGACAAGGTTGCAGAGAAAGCAGATTTAAAGAGAGAACAGCTTGCAGCGGGAGACAGGATAACTATTACTGACGGATTGTATCTGGAGGTACTTGGACCGTTAGAGTATAATGGCGATGATGACAATGATAATTCGCTCATATTGAGACTTTTTGTGAATGGAAAAGCGATTTTATTTACGGGGGATATGCAGTTTGCGGAAGAAAAGACACTGTTAGAAGCCGGGATAGATTTGAAATGCGACATCCTAAAGGTTGGCAACCACGGCAATCCGGATGCAACTTCTGAGCAGTTTGCAAAGGCGGCATCACCGGAATATGCGATTATTACGACAGATACAACGGTGGATGAAGATTCAGCCAATGAAAGGGTAAAAGCATTATTTAATGATGTATATGTTACAATGGACTACCAATATGGAATAAAGGCGGATATTAGCACTGATGGAACGATTACGATAGGAGAAGCATAGAGTGACGAGAGAGGATTATCTTTATCTGCTTGAGCATTATAGAGATGAAGCTGATGGTTTGAGGCAGAAAGCCGTGCAGATACAGAACCGGTATTATGGAAAAGAAGTTTTTTTAAGAGGTCTTATTGAATTCAGCAATATTTGTAAAAATGACTGTTATTATTGTGGGATACGTAAAAGTAATAAAAATGCTTCCAGATACAGATTAAGCAGGGAAGAGATACTTGAATGTTGTAAGACAGGTTATGAGCTGGGATTTAGAACTTTCGTGCTTCAAAGTGGTGAGGATGTGTATTTTACGGATGATATCCTTGCAGACATAGTTTATTCAATCAAAGAACGATATGGAGACTGTGCGGTGACTTTGTCTGTGGGGGAAAAGTCCTATGAGAGTTATAAAATATATCGAGATGCGGGAACGGACAGATATCTGCTCAGACATGAGACGGCAAATCCTGTTCATTATAAAAAACTACATCCCGACAGCATGAGTTTTGAAAACAGGCGCAGGTGTCTGTATGACCTGAAGAGTCTGGGATATCAGGTTGGGGCAGGTTTTATGGTTGGGTCTCCATATCAGACTTTTGGTGATATAGCGGACGATTTGGTGTTTTTGGAAGAATTTTCTCCGGAAATGGTTGGAATCGGGCCGTTTATTCCGCATGAGGATACGAGATTTGCAGAAGAGCCTTCAGGCAGTGTGGAGCTGACGCTATTCCTGCTTTCTTTGATAAGAGTAATGCTTCCGGAGGTTCTCCTTCCGGCAACGACGGCACTTTCGACAGTTGATCCTGAAGGAAGGGAAAAAGGGATATTGTCAGGAGCAAATGTGTTGATGCCGAATTTGTCTCCGGTAAGCGTACGAAAAAAATATCTTCTTTATAATAATAAGAGCTGTATTGGGGAAGAGGCAGCAGAGTGTATAAATTGCCTTACTAACAGAATGAAACGAATTGGATATAGTTTCTCGGGAAAGACTTAAAAAACGCTCGGGGGGGGGTGCGAAAGATATAGAGGATATCTGTTGAATTTGTAGACTAAATGTAGTATAATGGGGATATCCGATTGTGAACCGTTTTTTGGCTGAATACGGCTTACAATCAAATTCGAAACGGGAGGAAGAAGTAAATGAAAGATGGAACAAATGAAAAAGGTAAGATTAAGTTTTCGGTAATGGCAAAGATTCTGATGATAGCCATATTGCCACTGATTGCAATATTTGCACTGGCGATAGTCTGTACGATACTGAATATAAGCAGTGTATACAGATCACATACGGAAAACATGCTGAAGACTACAGTGGCGGCAGTTGAGAGTGCGTATGATAATGCATTTGAGGGAGAATATGAATTAAGAGATGATAAGTTATATAAAGGAGATAGTGAATTATCAGACGAGCTTGATATTGTGGATTCTATACGTGAAAAGAGTGATGTTGTATTTACGATTTTTTATGGAGATACGAGAATGGTTACTTCCGTAAAAGATGCCAGTGGCAACAGGATGACCGGAACGAAGGCTGACCCGAAGATTTACCAGACAGTAATGGATAAAGGATTTTATAGTGGTGAAGCGGTAATTGGAGGCCAAGATTATCACGTATACTATGATGTTGTGAAGAATGATGACGGTGATACAGTTGGAATGTTCTTTGCAGGATATCCGTCAGCCGAAGAAAAAGAACACGTCATAGAAAAAGTTATGAAGATGGTAATTTGGCTGTCAATCATATTTGTAGTATGTATTGCATTTGTAGTTCCTATCACATTAAATATTGTTAAGTCACTGATTAGTATCAATAAGAGCGTGATAGAGATATCTAACGGAGACTTCACGGTTGATATTGATGAAAAGGTTATGAAGAGAAATGACGAGATTGGACTTATCGGACGTTCTGTTGAACAGTTGAAGGAAGATATCCGTCATATTATAGAAGGTATACATAGTACGGTAGACATAACCAAGAATTCATGTTCAGAGGTTGGTGATATGTCTGAGAATGCCAGCAAGACAATCGATGACGTAAGCCATGCAGTTGAGGAGATTGCTATAGGTGCTACATCACAGGCTGATGAGACACAGACTGCAGTTGGAGATATCGAGACAATGGGAAGACTCATTGAGGATATTGTAGGAAATGTTAAGGCACTTACAGATACCGCAAATGATATGGGTAATGCGGAAAAAGATGCAATGAGTATTTTGGAGAAGCTGGATGCTACTAACGTTAAGACTAATGAGGCAGTAGCAAAGATTTCAAGTCAGACCGAGGCTACGAATAATTCTGCAAATGAGATTTCGCAGGCGGTTGATTTGATTACATCCATTGCTGATCAGACAAATCTCCTTTCACTTAATGCTTCTATTGAGGCTGCGAGAGCAGGTGAAGCCGGAAGAGGTTTTGCGGTAGTTGCATCTGAGATTCAGACGTTGGCAGAACAGTCAAATTCATCAGCTGAGAAGATTCAGCAGATTATCGCAGAGCTGATAAGCGAGTCTTCAAAGACGGTGGATTATATGAAGGATGTCAGGGAAGCTGTTGCTGAGCAGCAGGAAGAACTTGATAATACCAAGAAGATGTTTGCAAGAGTAAGAGAAGGCGTAAATCTGTCACTTGAGAATATTGAAGAGATTAACGGACAGACAGAGAGATTGAATGTAGAACGTAATAATATCGTAGAAGTAATTCAGGATTTGTCAGCGGTATCAGAGGAAAATGCAGCTGCTACGGAAGAAACAACTGCTTCTGCCGAAGAGCTCGCTTCAATGATGAATGAGCTTGCTGCGTCAGCATCAGAACTTACAAGACTTGCGGATGAACTCGATGATTCAGTCAAAGCATTTAAAGTTGAATAAATAAAATGAAAAAATAACGGATGCCATGCTTAACTGTGGCATCCGTTTTGCGTTATAATGAATTACACGGCTCTTTATTTAACAAATCTTCAAGTGTAATTCCGGAAAAATAATCTTTTGTAAGCTGATAAAATTCTTCCCATATAGATATGGTCAGACAGTTCTCATAACGTTCACAAGTGGAAGGGTCATGTTCCATACAGCTTACGGGACACATACTTCCTTCAGCACAAAGGAGAATCTCCCATACGGTGATTTCAGAAGGCTTTTTGGCTAATTTGTATCCGCCCATGTGTCCTCTGTTGGTAATCAGGAGATGACTTCTGTTAAGAAAAGGAATAATCTGTTCCAGATATTTTTTTGAAATACCTTGTCTTTCAGAAATTTCTTTCAAAGATATAAAATTTTCATCATAGTGTTGTGCAAGGTCTATCATCATTCTGAGGGAGTAACGTCCTTTGGTAGAAATTTTCATGGTAATCACACAATCCTTTCCGCTTTTTGTAATACTGTTGATTATACCATATGATTACTAGTATAGTCCACATCAAATAACATAACTTTATATTTGTCTATAATTTCATCTGCGGCGTTGTCGTCAATCGACGTAGTCACCGCTACGCCTCATTCCTCCGCCTTGCAGATAAAAATTATATCCTAAATATAAAGTAAAGTTATTTGAAATGGACTATACTAGGCAATCAACGAGATGAATAAAAAATTATTGACAATGATTATAATGTAGTTCATACTAAAATGGTTATAAAATGGACGAAAAGAAAAGATATAGAAAGGCTGGGTTTTTGGATGAGTAAGACAGTTGTTGTGGGAATGTCAGGAGGTGTTGATTCCTCTGTTGCAGCATATTTATTGAAGGAACAGGGTTATAACGTTATTGGTGTTACCATGCAGATATGGCAGAGCGAGGATTCCTGTGATATGGAGAATAACGGAGGATGCTGTGGCTTATCGGCTGTAGAAGATGCAAGACGTGTTGCGGATACGCTTGGTATTCCGTATTATGTAATGAATTTCAGAAACGAATTTAAACATAACGTAATCGACTATTTTGTGAAAGAATACCGTGAGGGAAGAACCCCAAATCCGTGTATAGCCTGCAATCGTTTTGTAAAATGGGAAGCACTATTAAACAGAAGCATGGAGATAGGAGCTGACTATATTGCAACGGGGCATTATGCAAGAATTGGAGAGTATAATAATGGAAGAAAGTCGATTATCAAATCTGCCACGGCGGCGAAAGACCAGACATACGCATTGTATAATCTTACACAGGAGCAGTTATCAAGAACGCTTCTGCCTGTAGGTGAGTATACAAAAGAAAGAATCAGAGAGATAGCGGGAGAGATAGGACTTCCGGTAGCGGTAAAGCCGGACAGTCAGGAGATATGTTTCGTTCCGGATAATGATTATGCTTCATTTATTGAGCGTGAGACAGGGGAAAAAGAGAACTGTGGAAACTTCGTGATGGAGGACGGAACCGTAGTTGGCACGCACAAAGGTATATCGCATTACACAATAGGTCAGAGAAAGGGATTAAATATTGCCCTTGGATATCCGGTGTACGTTAAGGAAATACGTGTAGACACAAATGAAGTAATTTTATCAGGTGAGGAAGCATCGATATTTACTAAGACGCTGCGTGCGAAAGATATCAATTATATGGGAGCTGTAAATTTTGAACCGGGTATGAAAATGACCGGAAAAATCAGATATTCACACGCCGGAGAGAAATGTGTGGTTACAAAGTGTGACTACGGAATTCTTGAGCTGGAATTTATGAAACCGGTCCGTGCAGTTACTCCGGGACAGGCAGTTGTATTATATGATGGTGATTACGTGTTAGGTGGAGGAACAATCATACGGTAGAGATATATGAATAAAAAAGAAAAATATCAGATAGTTAAAATGTTAATAATATTATCAATTCCTACGATTCTGGAGCAGTTATTATCGACACTTTTACAGTATGTTGATACTGCGATGGTAGGCAGGCTTGGCGAAAACGCAACGGCGGCAGTAAGTGTTACGACGACAATCACATGGCTGATGGGAAGTATCTCATCGGCTTTCAGTGTTGCCGTTATTGCCATGATATCAAAAGCCATCGGAAGCGGAGAAAAAGAAAAAGTTACACTGATTTCGCAACAGGTTGTTGCTGTTGTGGTTGGAACAGGTATTGTTCTGGGTGGTATTTCAATGGCCTTAAGTCCGTATATACCTATATGGATGGGAGCAGAAAAGGCAGTCAGGAAAGATGCTTCCATCTATTTTTTTATAATCAGTGTTCCGTTTATATTCAGAACGTCAAGCACACTTTTCGGAGCAGCGGTAAGGGCAACGCAGAATACCAAAACACCGATGCTTATCAGCACCTTTGCAAATATTCTTAATGCAATTTTAAATGTCCTGCTGATTTATATTGTGGGACTTGGCGTTGCGGGTGCAGCGATAGCTTCTGCTGTGTCATATGTTGTGGGAGGCTGTATGATGTTCATTGCCTTCAGAAAGAATGAACATTTTAACTGGAAATTTAATTCATTTAAGCTGAATAAAGAAATATTAACCGAAGGAATGAGGTTAAGTCTGCCGGTAATAGGCACAAACTTTGCGTCATGTCTGGGATACGTTTTTTTCGCAGGAATGGTGTCGGGAATGGGAACGACCATATTTGCAGCACACTCTATAGCTGTAACCGCAGAGACGTGTTTTTATATACCGGGATATGGAATCAGAATGGCTGCGTCTGCAATGGTAGGTACCGCATACGGTGAAAAAAATAAAAAGAAATTTGATGTAATCAGCAGCATAAGTATTATGTTTACATTGATTTTAATGGTAATGACAGGTATTGTTTTATATCATGTGGCTTATCCGTTAATGTGTATATTTACCAATAGTACAAAGGTGGCCGGGCTCGGTGCCGCCATGCTGAAAATGGTTGCATTTTCTGAACCATTCTTCGGACTTATGATAATATCGGAAGGAATAATGTACGGGCTTGGTAAAACCAAGTATTCCTTCATAGTGGAAACCGGATGTATGTGGGGAATTCGTATAGCTATGACATTTGTGGTTGTAAAGATATGGCATATGGGACTTACGCAGGTGTGGTATTGCATGATTGCGGATAATATGTGTAAATCACTGCTGCTCGTACTGCCGGTTGCCACGGAAAAAAGGAGGGAAAAACTGTTTGGCTAAACAATATGCTGCTTTATAATATTCCTGATACTGCCATAAAGGTATGGTTTCAGAGTCTCGATATCTACCGGTTCTGAATAAAGTATAGAGCTGTAGCAGGTAGAGCTGATAAGTTCAATAATCATGAATACCATGATTTCAGGGTCTTTTAGTGTGCAGTCGTCTCTGGTTATCAGCTTCTGATACAGGTCGTAAAAATTAATATCTTCATCAAAAGCCGGGTTGATAAGGGAATCTTTAAATACACCCCAGCTCAGATTTTTTGAAATAAATAAAAGTAGAGACTTATTATTATTAAACTGGTCGATTATATTATCTGCCAGAAAAATCACTTCATCATAAATGTCGTTTATATTTTCTGTTGCCAGAGCAGCATCGGCATTATAAAAGAGCTGACTTGCTTTGTGTGCAATCAGTCTGTTTCGCAAATCATACTTGTCCTTAAAATACAGATAGAAAGTACCTTTGGCAACGCCGGATTTTTCGACTATCTCTGATATAGAAGTCTTGTTAATTCCTTTTGACGTAAAAAGTGAAAATGCTGATTCTAACAAAGAATCCCGTTTTTGTTTTTTATTTGTCTCCAGTTTTCCCATTTCTAGTACATCCCTTTCATTAAAACTATCACTATTATAAGAAAATATTAAATCATTCGTCAATGATAACAATTTACAAAAAAAGATATTGACCATTGGTCATTTTAGTGGTATATATAATTATGACAATAAAATGACTAACGGTCATATTTCAAAAAAAGAAAGGAGAAGGCGTGATGTTAAATCTTGGAAAAAAGATAGTGAAACTAAGAGTTCCTATTTTAATTATCAGTTTTTTATTACTGATACCATCCGTAATTATCTATTTAAATACACGAATTAATTATGACATTCTTTCATATCTTCCAAAAGATATTGAGACGATGAAGGGACAGGAGATTCTGGTTGATGAGTTTGGTACCGGAGGATTTTCGGTATGTGTCGTTGATGGAATGAGTGAAAAAGAGATCCAGAAACTTTCAGAGAAGATAAAAAAAGTAGACCATGTGGAAAAAGTAATATGGTACGGTTCAGTTACTAATCTTACGATACCTTTTGATACCTTCCCTAAGGAAGTTCAGGATACCATTAAAAGCAAGGATTCAGATGCAACGCTTATGATGATTACATTTGATATGGCTTCTTCAGATGATGCCACATTGAATGCAGTGGAGGAAATCAGAGAGATTACAAAAGGTCAGTGCATTCAGAGTGGTATGTCGGCAGTGGTAGTTGATATTAAAAAGATTTGTAATACAGAGGCTTTGATGTATGTGGTTCTGGCAGCAGGACTTTCAGCAGTAGTATTGTCACTTACCATGGATTCATTCCTCATACCGTTGATTTTCTTATTCAGTATAGGAATGGTTATCGTCTATAATATGGGAACCAACTTTATAACCGGTGAGATTTCATTTATAACTCAGGCATTGGTTGCGGTTTTACAGTTGGCTGTAACACTCGATTATTCAATATTCTTATGGCACAGTTATCAGGAATACAGGGAAAAGTATCCTGATGAAAAAGAGAGAGCTATGGCACATGCCATTTCAAATACGATATCATCGGTTGTGGGAAGTTCAATCACGACGATTGCCGGATTTATAGCAATGTGCTTTATGACATTTACACTGGGTGTTGACCTTGGAATTGTTATGGCGAAAGGTGTTGTATTCGGTGTTATCGCCTGTGTAACGATTTTGCCGGCACTTATTCTTACATTTGACGGTGCCATAGAGAAGACGAAGCACAGACCTATCATGCCGGATTTGGGAAGAATAAGCAATTTTATCACAAAAGCTTACATACCGTTTTTAATAATTTTTGCAATTATAATGGTACCTGCAATATGGGGATATAATCATACAGATGTTTATTATGATTTGGTCGGTACACTTCCAAAGGATTTGGAGAGTGTTGTGGCAAACAGCACTTTGAGAGATGAATTTGATATGGGTGCGACTCATATGGTTCTCTTTGATTCAAATATTTCGTCAAAAGACGGAGCGAAGATGATTGATGAGATAAGCGGACTTGACGGAGTAAAGATGGCAGTGGGACTTGACAGTATATTAGGTTCTACAGTACCGTCTGAGGTGATACCGAAGACTTACAAAGAGATATTGGATAATGGAAAATACAAGCTGGTGTTTATATTTACTGAATATAAGGTGGCATCGGACGAAGTAAACGATCAGATAACAAAGATTCAGGACATTGTGAAAAAATATGATGAAAAAGGAATGGTAATCGGTGAGGCTCCTTGTACAAAAGATTTGATAGAGATTACAGATATCGATTTTAAAACTGTAAGTACTGTTTCAATAGTTCTGGTATTTATCATAATATTATGTGTTTTAAGATCAGTTTCACTTCCTGTGATACTGGTTGCAGTGATTGAATCGGCTATCTTTATTAACATGGGTATACCGGGATTTACACATACGACATTGCCGTTTATTGCATCAATCGTAATAGGTACTATTCAGCTTGGAGCAACAGTTGATTATGCAATATTGATGACAAATAAATATAAGAAGGCAAGACATAACGGACTGGAGAAGAAGGAAGCGATACAGTCGGCGCTTAGAAGTTCATTGCAATCAGTTCTTGTAAGTGCTCTGAGTTTCTTTGCAGCAACATTTGGTGTAGGACTTTATTCAAGTATCGATATGATTAGTTCACTCTGCTCACTGCTTGCAAGAGGAGCAATCATAAGTTTTATTGTGGTAGCATTTGTGCTTCCGGCACTCTTTATGGTATTTGACAAACTTATTATAAATACGAGTATGGGATTCAAGCCATCAAAATAGAAAGGAGTAATGATTATGCGTAAGAAAATAGTTAGTACAGTATCAATTGGACTTTGTGCAGCAATGATTGCCACCGGAGTCGGATATTCCGTATTCCGTTCTCAGGAAGAGGTGGTAACAGCTGATAATACTCAGGTGAAAGAAGATATAAAAGAAGCGATTAATGATTCATTTCAATTTACTACGACAGGTGAAGATAAGGAAGAGACAGTATATGTAATAACCGATGCCAATGGAAATGCTAAGGAAAAGATTGTCAGCGACTGGTTAAAGAATAAGGAAGGCAGCTCCACAATTACTGATAAGAGTGATTTAGAGGAGATTGAAAATGTTAAAACTGATGCGGATTTCACTGAGGGAAGTAATGGTGAACTTACGTGGAATGCAGATGGTGAGGATGTATATTATCAGGGTAAGACGGATAAGGAGCTGCCTGTTGATGTGAAGATTACATACTATCTGGATGATAAGGAAGTATCAGCAGAGGATATAGCAGGTGCGACCGGAAAGGTGAAGATTCGTTTTGATTACACGAATCATTCAAAGAAAAATGTAAGTGTAAACGGAGTATCCAAAGAGATGTATGTACCGTTTACGATGATTTCGGGCATGATACTTGATTCTGAAAAATTTACAAATGTTGAGATTAATTCAGGAAAAGTAATTTCTGACGGAAACAGATATGTTGTTGTTGGTCTTGCGTTCCCGGGATTAAATGAAGATTTGGATTTTGATAAGGAAGACATTGATTTTCCAAATTACGTTGAAGTGAGCGCAGATGCAACTGATTTTGAACTTGCGATGACGCTTACTATGGGAAGTGCAGATTTGCTTGCAAGCATTAATCCGGATAACGTGGACACATTTGATGAGTTAAAGGATACAGTGGATGAACTTGTGGATGCAACGAATAAATTGAAATCAGGAACCGGTGAGCTCGAAGATGGTGTTGCGACGCTTAAGAGTAATTTTGTTACTTATGCACAAGGTGTTTCAAAACTTACGGATGGCGTAGCAAAGCTTCTTGAGGGAACAGGAACTTTAAACAGCAAGATGTCTCCTTTTGTAGATGGATTAAACTCTGCCACTAACGGTATTAATACCATAGTAAATAAACTGGATGGCGATGATGGTGCTGTTTCTGGAGCAGGCAAGATTGCAGATGGAGCTGCACAACTGGATGAAGGAATCGGCACACTTAAGAAAAGTGCCGGAACACTCGGTGATGCGGTAGGAGATATCGCAGACGGTGCAGGTGCCATAGATGAGAATATGCAGAAGGTTCTTGACGGATTTGCAGATAAAGAAGATGGTTCTAACGGTCTGACAAGTGGCTCTAAGGAATTAAGTGAGGGAATAGGTACACTTAATGATAGTGCCGGAACACTTAAGGATGCAGTAGGAGATATAGCAGATGGTGCTGAAGCTGTTGATGACGGTATGCAACAGGCAATAGGCGGATTTGAAGATAAAGAGGATGGAACACCGGGTCTTTCTTCAGGAATGAAATCGTTAGACAATGGAATTGGCACATTGAAAAATAGTATAGGTGATTTGGTAACAGCTATAGATACATTATCAAAGGGTGCTTCAAGTGTAGATGCATCATTACAGCAGGCAATTGCAGGTTTTGATGATGCTGAAGACGGAACACCGGGACTTGTAACTGGTTCTCAGGCAGTTTCAGATGGCGTGAATGAGCTGGCACAGAAATTGGGAGGAATGCAGGGAACATTACAGGAAAGTGTTACTGAATATGATAATAATATTACGCAGCTTAGCGCTGTTTTGAATGCCGGCAAGAACCCTGCTACAGGCGCAGATTTGACAGATGCAGAAATCGCTGCTTACCAGTCACAATTAAATCAGTGTATAGGTGCGAAGGCAGCACTTGAGAGCGTGCTTTCTCAGATGAGTGGTGCTAATATGGCTGAAGGACTTGAATCATTGTCTCAGGGCGCAGGAAAGGTAGCCGGTGGTGTTGCTGCTGAGAGAGAGGGTCTCGCAAAACTTCAGGCAGAAGGTACTTCACAGATAGCAGCGGGTGCTGAAACGCTGAACGGTAAAATGCCTGAGCTTACAGCAGGAATTGCCAATCTTAAGAGTGGCTCAGAAGCATTGGCAGATGGAATTAAGACGTTGAAGTCAGGTCTTAAAAAATTGCAAAAAGAAGGTACTTCAAAGCTTGCATCCGGAACGGGCGAACTTGATTCTAAAATTCCTGAATTAACAAAGGGAATCAAGAAATTAAAGGCAGGTTCAAGCGCGCTGGCTGATGGAGTGTCTCAGGTGGAGGCAGGACTTAAGAAGTTGAAGAAAGAAGGTACTTCAAAGCTTGCATCCGGCACGGATGAACTTAATTCTAAGATTCCTGATTTAACAGAAGGTGTAGGAGAGTTAAAAGAAGGAAGTGAAGCTTTAAAAGACGGAACAGCAAATCTTTCAGACGGTCTTGATACATTGTTAGGTTCTATGAAGAATGATTTACTTCCGGGTATGGGAACATTGTATGACAGTTCAAAGTTAATCGGCTCAGCAGTGTCTCAGATATATGATGGTTTGAAGACTGCATCTGATGGTGGCGCAACACTTAATACTGCCACAGGAAAAGTTACAGATGGTATTGGAAAACTGTATGACGGATCTGTTAAATTAAACGATGGAATGCAGGAATACAAGGAAAAAGCTATTGATGAAATAGAAGATGCAGCAAATAATACGTTACCGGAGCTTCAGGACAGAGTAAAACAGACAGTCACACTTGCAGGTGACTATACGATATATACAGACTCAGCAGATGGAGCAAGCACAAGTGTGAAATTTATATATGAGTCAGAAGCTATTGAGGCTGAATAAAATTTAATAGCAGTGTGCAGCACTGTAAATAAAAACGAAGGTCAACCAAGTTTACACCCGGGTTGGCCTTTGTTTTTATTCAAATTATACTAAATCTATGAAATAGGAGCACACTATGGATAGTGTCTGATTAAATTTATATTGAAAAAAATGCGGAAACAGGGTAAAATCTATATAAAAAAATTGCGGAAAATAGATACAGGCAAGGATAAAGATAAAGATAAAGATATCCATTGTATTCCTGTTTATATGACGCCTTTTTTATAAAAAAGATTTAAAAACCCCGCCTGTCTCGGCGGGGCTTTTGTTTAAGAATAATAATCTTCGTCATCCTTATGTTTCAAGTAATATATATAGGAATACATAATAGGTATAAGTATGTATAAGAACAAAAATGCTGCATATATGAAACAAATTGTACTTGTTTTAAATTTTAACAAAAATCCTGTTAATGCTCCTATTATAATTAAGAATCCGGCAATTACCATTACATAGGCTGCAAAACGGTGTGTATGATGCCAGTTTTTTGCACTTTTCATTGTAGTAGGAATTCTGATTCCGAACATATTATTCTGTCTTGCTTTTGGCACATAATTTCCCAATACGATAAATAGTAAACCGATAAACATCTGTAGCAAAAACAGTGAACCTGTGATATTGTAGCCAAGTCCGTTTGCATAAACGATAGCTGATACATAAATGCTGGCAGCAGGAACTATCCATAATATGATTCGGTAAAGTTTGTTTGGAATCTTATTGGTTTCATTACCTAATCCTGTTGAAAAAGCACACACAAGGTGTAGTGCAAGAAGAATACCGCTAAGACCAAATACAGCAAAAGCCTTTGAACTCCATCCGTCGGCAACACCCTGAAAATTAAAGTGGGTAGCAAGTCTGTCAGGAAGTCTGTTCCATATCAGGACACCTACTAATGCAGGCATTGCCGTAAGTATACTTGTTATTATAATAATATTAAGATTTTCTTTAATTTTTTTCATCCTGATCACCTCTCAAATCTGATAACCACAGCAACATATCTTCGACCACCGAAGTATTCAGACTGTAGTAGATAAAATTTTTCTCTTTTTCTTCGTAAATAAGTTCCGCATTTTTAAGAATTTTTAAATGATATGAAATGGTTGCCCCTGTCATATCAAAGTGACTGCCAATCTCTCCGGCTGACATTCGTCCGACTTTTAGCAGTGTTAAAATTTCTCGTCTTGCGGGGTCTGCAAGAGCCTTAAAAGTTTCAGCAAATGCCATATGCATCACCTCCATCAACTACAACGGTATTTTGATAAAAATCTAATTAGATATTTGTCTAAATTATAGCAGGAAGTATAGGGGGAGTCAATAGCTATTTAGAAAAAAATCGAAATTATAGGGATGACGTTTAAGGAGTTATAGGGCCTTTCGAGGAGTTATCCTTGATTTATAGTAATTTATTTGATATTTTATTTGTGAACAGAATTTGCTACCGGATAAAGTATACAGCAATTTTTATATCAATAAATTATAGGAGAAACTTCTTTTTCAGAAAAGGGTGTGAAGTACACATCCTTTTTTGAAATGAAGAAACAAATTGGAAAGGACATGGAGAGCAATTGAAAAAGAGAAAACTATTAAGCACACTGCTACTTGTTCTGGTATGTGTATTGCCCATTTTATGCATATTAATGATACATCATTTATCGCTGAGTAAAACATTAGTAAATATGGAAACAGGCTCATTCGGAAAATCTTCTTTCATAGTATCAATGGCAGACGGTTCTGACGAAGACAGATTGGAATTATACAATTATTTATCAAAAGAAAAATTATCATGTGGAATATATCTGGACGATGAAGAAAATTCGGAGTATACCGTCAGGTATATGGCATTTACGAGGCAATACGTGGATTTTATTATGGAAAACGGAAGATTTTTTGAAAAGAAAGATTTTAAGCCGGAAAATAAAGTCGCTGTTATAGGAAAAAAAGTAGAAAATACATACAAAATAAAGGGAAAAGAGTATATTCAGATTAATGGCACTGAATACCTTGTGATTGGTAAAATGGGATATGAAGAAGATATGGCATTTGATAATTATATTTTAGTCAATCTTTTTGCATGTGAAAATGAGTTGTTGAACCTTTACACACTGGATTTCTTTTCTAATATAGATGAACAGGGTGTGATTAATGGTTGTGAAGCCAATATGAAAGAACGCGGATGTGAGCTTGAAGTGTTGGCAGGAACTGATAGTTTCGCAGATACAGTAAAGATAGATTTTCATGATATATCATATTTTGCCGGTTTATTGTCATGCTACATACTGTGTGTACTCTTGATTTCATATCAGTGGCTGATGTTACAGAGAAGAGAGCTGGCGGTTCACAGATTAGTGGGAGCATCAAAAAAACAGGTTGTTATCAGGATTATGTCACATTATATAGCATACATGTGTATATCATTTCTATCGGGATATATATATTGCAGATTTAAGTATCCGTCGTATAGAACCTCCTTTTTCAAGGGATATAGTATAAGTGTAGTGATAATAATCATATTTATGTTTTTTGAAATATTGCAGATAAAGAATGATTCCGTGGAGGAGGCTATAAAAAAATGATAATATGTAAAAAAATATGGGAAATGACATGCCATAACATGATTATAGTTACGCTGATGCTTTTTTTAATAACCGGAAGTCTCATAATGACGGGGATTTTAGTAAAAAAACAAGAGAAAAGTCAGGAAAATGCAGACAGGTTTGAAGAGGAATATGGTGAAAACCAATATTACTGGGTAACGGAGGCGTTGGACGACAGGCAGTATTATACATATCTTGAGGGAGATTATAACGGAACGCAGTATAAAGGACTGGTTAACGTTTTACAGAGCCTGTGGGATGAAAAACAATTTTCTTTTTGTACGTGCTGCTGTCAGTCATTTTGTACCAATAGTGAAATGCAGGATATTTTCTTAGAAGGATATGAGGATGGATATGCAGATTTTGCAGTGTCTAAGCGTAATGGCACAGATTGGTACGAAGTAAAAACGTTGATGGTGAGTGAAAAATTTTTTGAAATTAATCACATAAATGTCAAGTCAGGAGAAAAGTTTTCACAGCAGGACTACCTGTGGAAAGAAGGTGAAATTGTTCCGGTTTTATTGGGAAAATCTTACGAGAATTTCTATCATATTAATGATGTCTTTAGTGGTGAATATTTTGGAAAAGAGCTAACGCTTAAGGTAATAGGATTTTTAGATGATAACAGTTTTTATTTATCATCCAGTAAAAATGATTTTGTTTCTGTCGAGAGGTATATGGTGTTACCGGCACTTGAAATAGAGGAAAAAACAGAATTTTCACAATTACTGTCATTGATGGAATTGAATGGAACAATTGTGTCAAAGACAGGATTTCAAAATACAGGTGGGATATGTACGGAGCTGATAGAGAATCAGGGGTTAAAGTGGAAGTTGAACCTGCATAATCCACAGGATGAATCCCCCCAATTTGTCGTGAAGAAATATAGGAAAATGACAGGACAGGTGGCAGAGCAATTTAGAATTTTGGTTTTATTGGTCATGGTGTTTGCAATAATAGCATTGCTGATTAATTCATTTAGCATTTTGAAGAAGAATCAATATGCGTTTGGTGTAGAATTATTGTGTGGAGCGTCATATAAAAATATTTTAATGGAAGGTGTAGGATTTATATTTTTTATTTTATTTACGGGAGATTTGTGGGCGGTTTTATTTTTGCTTGCAATGAATAGCGGAATAAGAAGCATTATTTTAATACAGATAATTGTTGGAACAGCTTCAGTCATAACGTTAATATGCTGCATTGTTTACATGAAAAAAATGGAAATTGGAGATATAATTGGAGGTCAGGAATAATGTTGATTGATATGAACCGGATAGATGTAACGTATGGAAAAAAACTGGGGGCAGTACCGGCTTTAAAGCAGGTTTCTCTTCAGGTAAATGAGGGAGAGTTTTTGACAATTATGGGAAAAAGTGGATGTGGAAAATCTACACTGCTAAATGTACTTGGAACTATTCGTGAGCCTGATGGCGGAACTTATTTTTTTGACGGGAAAGATGTCTTGCAAATGAAAGACAGTGAAAAGGCGAGATTTCGTAATCAGAACATAGGGTTCGTCGTACAGCATTTTGCTTTGCTCGGTGAAAGGACAATATATGATAATATTGCCTTGCCGCTTCATTATATGCGAATTGGAAATCGTGAAATTCGAGTAAGAGTTGATAGTCTTCTGGAAAAAATGGAATTGACAGATAAAAAACACAAATATCCCTATGAATTATCGGGCGGGCAGTGTCAGAGAACTGCCATTGCCAGGGCATTGGTAACCAATCCCAAATTATTATTGGCAGATGAACCCACGGGAGCATTGGATGAAGAAACCGGCAGGAATGTAATGGAATTACTACGGGAAATTAATAAAAACGGAACCACAATTATTATGGTTACCCATGATAGTGATTTCGCAAAACTGGGGAGCAGGAGTGTTACAATGCAGGACGGTATATTTACAGGATAGATTTGTGAAACTATATTATGTTCGAGGAGTTATCCTTGATTTATAATAGAGTATTTGATAAGTTAATTATAGACATCTAATAACAGTGTATTGGAATTTCAGAGGAATGGAGATTAATATGAATATTGTACACAAAGGTTGGAACTGGGAAAATATTGATTCGGACTCATGGTTAAATGTTTCTGAAGATTTTTTGCCTGTGGCATTAAAATGGAGAAATAAATATCATACAATCCTTGATATTGGTGCCGGAAAAGGTAGACATGCATTGTTTTCATACAATATATCATACGGATTTTGCAGGGGTAAAGAAGGCAATAGATGAAATACATAGGGTATTGAACGAAAATGGTGAGGCATATATTACATTCAATTCAAAAGATAATATAAGTTTTAAAGAGAAAGATACTATAGACGGAAATACGATAATTAAAAAAAGCGAAATTGAAGAGGGTATTCCGCATTGTTATGTTGATGAAAAAGAGGTTGAAGATTTGTTATCGGCGTTTGAAATAATTTCAATGTCGAAGATAACAGAGTATACTAGAAAGGGAAAAAAGGTGTGTAGGGTACACTATTATACACATGTAAAAAAGGGAATGAAAAAAATGAATGTGGATAATTAGGAAGGATGTTATTGATTATGAAAAGCATTGCGAAGAAGTTATTGAGAATAGTTGGTATAGTAGATTCTTTGGTTATATTTGCGTTTGCTATTTTGTATTTTATAGGCAAATATAATTTTATTAAGCTATTACCAGCAGTGTTAGCGATTTTGTGTATAGTGGCTATTTTTGGTAAAAAATTGGACTAGTATAGTCGTTTTTAAATACACCCGCTTTATTTGAGAAGCGAAAGGAAGGAAAACAATAAATATGAGGTTACTATTTTTTAAAATGATATTTGCGGGAACCGGAACAGAAGTGGAATTTGCATGTTATATTATTTATACATTTTGGGGTATGGAAGAAATTATAATTAATATGAGTAGTTTAATAAAAAATATTACAATATCATGAATGCTTCTTGACCATTGAAATATAATACCATATAATACCCGATGTAAAATAATTTGTTCTAACGTGTAATAATTAAACATAGTTATACAAAAACAGTAGGATGAAGATGCAGGAAATTATTTTTTATAAGATTGGAGAAAAAAGTGAAAAAAACAATTATTAATATTATTTTGATAGTATTGTGTTTGATTGCTCTGTGTATAAACTTCTGGATGGAGAAATACAGTTCAATAGGAGGTCTTTGCATATTCTTAATGGGTATATTATCAATAGCAAAGGACAAAATACATAGTGACAAAGAGTAGGAATATTTAAATCAATTTATAATTAATTAAAGAGCCGCTTTCGCTAACGCAATAAGCCGTTAGCATCGAAAGCGGCTATACTGTTGATTGAATCTTTTTAGAAAATCTCAATTCAAAATACAAATCAAAAGAATTAAAAAATTATATATGAGCTAAATAAAACTCATCAAATGCACGTCGATAATTCTTGGAAATCTTAAAATCTATATCATTTATGTAAATTCTGTCCCCTTCATAATGAGTGATTTTTTTAATATTTATAACAAATTTACGATTAACTTGGACGAAGAGACATTTATCTAATTCGCTAAACAGGCTTACCAAAGAAACATCTCTTCTAAAAGAATTATCGCCCTGATATATAACAGAATACCCGTTATATGCCATAATATAATCAATATCACTTTGTTTAATAGAATAAGAAAAACGGTTATGAAACACCTTAAGTAATTTATCAGAAATATTTGACATAATTATTTATCCTCCTGTAAATTGTGTCAGTAAATTAATGCATTAGGATTGTATCATAAAAAATTTTTTTAGTCAAGATGTGTAAATTTGTTGGTATAGAAATGACGTTTAAGGAGTTATAGGTCGTTTTAAGGAGTTATAGGGCCTTTCGAGGAGTTATCCTTGATTTATAATAATTTATTTGATATTTTATTTGTGAACAGAATTTGCTACCGGATAAAGTATACAGCAATTTTTGTAAAATGAAAAAAGAAGGAGAAATAATTAATGAGAAAGAAATTTTTAACAGTGGTGACAGCACTCTCTCTTGTTGCAGCTACGGCTATTCCTACGTTTGCAGCAACAGTATGGTACAAAGGTTCGGCAGTAAGCTGGGATTATGGCAGAAGTTTAAAAGTATATAGTTATTCAAATGTACAGTCATCTGTATATGAGCATTCTGCAACTGCTAATACAACAAGTTCTGGATGGAAATTACCTTGTGATGTGGCAAAAGCAAAGCAGTTTGTAGGCACTAAAACAGCAACAGCTTATTGGAATTGCAGAGGCTAGGAGGACAATTATTATGGAAAAAGTATCATTAACAGGTGCTTTAAAAATTCCGGGAATGATTGTCATAATGATGCAGGGCATGGTTATTGCCCTGCTTGCTGTATTTATGTTTGATAGTTCTTACTTGGATGCATGGAGTACATATGGAAATGGGAGTCAGACCATTACTGTAGACATAAAAAATATTTCTGAAGAAAGGCAACAGGATGTAGAAGAATATATATATCAGATTGCCGACAGTGAAAATCTCTATATTGTCAGACGTGAAAATCAATTAGATCAGGATGGTTCGTTTATTGGATATACATTTGGAGTATATGGAAATCCAGATAAAACACCAGCTGAAATGAGCTTTAAAGGACATAAAATTATTACATCAGGAATGTTGGAAAAATTAATAAATGCCAAAGAAGATAAGACAACGTTAGGAATAGATAAGGGAAGTATCTATCAGTTATACAATATCCCGGAAGTCAGATATGGGAACAGATTTGTTATAAAAAAACTACAGCAGATGATTAGAGAGTCGGGAAGTCCGGAAGGCGAATATAGGATAGCAGGGGTTACTGATGATAATGTTAGTGAAATAATGGATGGGCTTTCTGATGTTACAGGACAGAATGATTTACAAAAAACAATGCGTGGAAGTGAGTCGGACTCCGGAGTAAAAAAAGATATTCTGTTTGTGTTTGTGATAGCACAGATAATAGTAAATATTGTATATTTTATTATAGTATCTATAGCTAATCTTGATAAAAAAGGTAAATTGTCACTTATGGGATGGTCTAACATCAGTTTTTGCAGGAATTTATTCGGAGATTTTGTCGGATATGCACTGATTTCCATACCGGTAGCGACATTAGCAGGATTAGTGATTTCGGGATGGAATGTTATCAATATGCAGGTAGTAAGTCACTATATTATATACGGTGTATTGAATGCAATAATCACATTTATTGAATTAATGTTTGCAATTATTATACAGATACAGGTAAAACCTTTAGATGCGATTAGAAGAAGATTTCCGAATAAAACATTGTATGCTTTTGGGATACTGGGATATTTGGGAATTAGCATTGCAGTTGTATTTTGTGGGATTGCAATAGACTCAGCTGCCGAGAGCATAGCATATAACTCAGAAATCGCCAAAAAGTGGGAATCAGTATCAGAATATGAAATTTTAAATACAATTGCGGTTGGGAATGACGAAAATTCATTTTCAGGAAATGTAAATACATTAAATCAGGATATTTATAATTGGTACAATAATATACATGATAAAGACGGAGTTTATCTCTTACACACCGCATATTATGATAGAAAAATTTTAAATCAATGGAATAATAACAAAATATATCAAAATATACCGGAGAGCCCGTTTTGGTATTTTTGTTGTTCGAGGTCATACATTGCTGATTGTGGCATACAAATGAGCGATGAAACTATCAGGGATGCTGAAAATGGAGTAAGAATCTATCTTGTTTCATCAAAACTTGAGGATAGTCAAAAAGAAAAGCTGAAGGCATGGCTTGAAGAAACAGCGGTCATGGGAATCAATGAAAGCGACATTCCCACAAAATTCAGCACCGACAGAAAGGTGAGAATAGTTGAATATGATGAAGAAATAGATTTTTTCACATGGCCGGTTGATAAGGATGAAGAAATGACGACAAATGTGCCGGTTATATATTACTGTACTCCGGCAAATATGAAATATTTTGAAACTGAAAGTTTAAAGGCATCAGGAATGGACGGGTATATAAAATTTTCAAATGGTGAAATTGCATCGGAATGTATGAATGAAGATTTTATGAAAGAATACCATCTTTCTGATAATGATATTAAATTTGCAAGCGTAAAAAAATACATAGATGGTTTGCAGAAAGATTTGATGCAGACAGTCATTTGGTTTGGACTTGTATTTTTGATGCTGGGAATTATATTAACGGGAATACTTTTAGCACTTGCATCAATATACAGACTTGCAAACAAAGAAAAACTGAATGTTCAGAAGTTTTTGGGATATGGATTCTGGAATATGTATAAAAAACCTTTGATTTTGCTTAGTGTAGTAAATTTGGTACAGTTAGAAGTACTGTTGACAGCAAAGTCAAAATTTGGCGTTGCTGCTATGTTTATAATAATTTGTTTGCAATGGCTCATATTTAAATTTTATATGAGTAAAAATGAGATTAAGAGTTTATTATCATCATTTAAGGAGAGCTGATTATGGCAAAATTAGTAGAAATTAAAAATTTATCAAAGTCATACGGAGATAGAATTATATTTAACGATATTAATATTACAATTGATGAGGGAGAGTTCTTGTCTATTGTAGGACCAAGTGGCTGTGGAAAGTCGACACTATTAAATATGATAGGACTTTTGGAGGAATATGATTCGGGAGATATAAAAATATCAGGTAAAAAAATCCCACCAATTAACAGTAGTAAAGCGGTGAAGGTGCGGAGGGACAAAATCAATTATCTATTTCAATCGTATGCATTAATCAATGATATGACCGTGATACAAAATCTTTTAATTGCAATGAAGTTTTTGGAATTATCTAAAAAAGAAAAACTGAAAAGAATTAAAGAAGTTTTAGAATACGTAAAACTGTATGAATTAAGAAATCAGAAAGTAAATACATTGTCGGGAGGAGAGCAGCAGAGGGTTGCAATTGCGAGAACCATATTAAAGCCGGGAGATATTATATTGGCAGATGAACCTACAGGAGCATTAGATTCAGAAACTGTTGATATCGTGTTTTCACTTATCAGGGATCTTAGTACAAAATATGGTAAAACAATAATAATGGTTACCCATAGCGAAGGACTTGCCGGCAAGACGGACAGAATTATTGATTTAAAAAAATATATGTGATAAGTTTTTTATGAACAAAATTTGCTGTTTTATATTTTATACAGCACTTTTGTATCAGTAAATTATTGGAGGAATATTATGAGAAAAAAGAAATCAGGAAATATACTTAAGAAAAGTACAAGTGCATTGCTGGTAGCAGCAATGTTACTAACAAGCCTGCCTTTGGGTAATGCGAAAGAAACAGTAAATGCAGATGAAGAATTGTCAACGATATATTTTGTGGATAATTCAGATGAGAAATGGGTTGGTAATGATGATGCAAGAATTTGTTTAGTCGATAACAGCCATGGTCATGTTAAGTATGATATGTCAAAGGTTGACGATGTTACATGGGAAGTATCAGTACCTGAATCTGCAAGTAATGTTACATTTAACAGATTAGATGACGACACAGACACACAGTGGAATTCATGGAGTGCCGGTGGGAAAGATGACAAAAATGTTTATTTTGCAGATGGAGCAGAATATGGCCATTGGGGTTACGATGACGAATTAAAAGAACAGTATTTCCACGCGGGAGACGTAGTTTATGTCGATATAAACGAGTTCGAAAATTGGAGAAATTCTAATGCTGTATTATATGTTAATTTCAATGAAGCAGCTAAAAAGAATTCACAGGATATTATTTTAGCAGATGCAGATAAGTCTATATGGAATCCTAAAACAGTTGATTATGAACAGGAAAAGAATGTATTTGCGTATGTTATAACAAAAGAAGACGAAGGACGTAATGTTTTAAGATTCTGGAGAGGAAATGATACAACATTATGGAATTGTTCAGTAAAGCTAACTTATAAGGATTTCAGCAAAGGAAAAAATGTTGTTAAAATCAAGGATTGGAATAATCAAGGAGTTCTTGAAAAAAGAGATTTTGAAATAAATTTTGAAGCTGATAAGGATAATGATTCATTATGTGATTATATAGAAACCGTATTAGGTCTTGATAAGAATTCGGCCGATACGGATAATGATGGCTTAACAGATGGTGAAGAAATAACGATAACGAAAACAGATGCGGCGGTATATGATTCATATCAGTCAGGTGTGGCTGACGGAGATGTTGACATGGACGGTGACGGTCTTACAAATAAAGAAGAAATCTCATATGGCTCTGATCCGAATTTAAAAGATACAGATAATGATGATATTGATGATTATACAGAAGTAAATGAATACAAAACAAAACCGGCAGACGAATCATTAATAAATTAGGTTATGCATCATCAATGGAATATAACATTCCTGTTTATAATTATAACAGCGACCCAACCAAAACAGACACAGATGATGATGGACTTTTTGATGGTATGCCAAGATATACAAAGGACGATAAAGTAGCTGCACCTAAAGATTCACAGCCAAAGGTTAAGAATGGAAATCCACTAATATGGCAGACACATGTCAATAATAAAAATAATAATATAATGCCGCAGCATTATAACTCAGGTGACTGGTCTTCTTTATCCGGATTTGATAAGAAAACAGCAGATGAGTTGGTAAAATTACTTTTAAAATTCAGAAATACCATTAATAATAATAGTAAGACATTAAGAACCGGAGCATTAGCGATAAAATATATGTGTGAAGGAGATACTGTATTAGGGGCATATATACTTAATTTTGTTCGCGATGACCAAAATATGGCATATCATTCACAGCCGGACACATGGCAGAGAAGCTTTGGCTATAATGACTTATATGATGATGTGTTTAGAATTGGCTCATACATGAATATGGGTAAATTGGAAGATAACAAACGTGATTATGTTCTCTGGATGTGGAAGGGGGATTATTGGAACCTTCAATCTGGTACGGAAATTGGGCTGTATAGATATAAAGGAATATATTCAGGAACTGAACAGTATGATGTTGTTGACTTTGAAGTGCCAATGAAGTTATACTTATACTATAACGAAGATGGAAGCTATAGTAATGTATTTAGCTGGGAACCAACGGACGCTCAATGGTGGATTACAGGATTTAATCCAGACTACAGGGAAGCAAATCCGAGTAAAATGACAACTATAGGAAAGATTGATTTATCGGCACATGAAGACATTTACCACGGATTGAAGGTAAGTGAAACTTATAAAGATATTAAACCGAGCAATTTACTATTTGATGACAGCAGTAAATCAGTGTGGGTGATATGGAATTGATGAAGAAAATTGGTTTAATTATGTTGGTTATATTACTATTAAGCACCCTGTTAACAGGGTGCGGTGACTCGGATTACCAGAATCCTGACGTAGTAATATCTAGATTGGGTAAAAAAATATATACTGCCTATGTAGATAAAGATGCAGAAGCGATAAAAGAAATGTTATCGCCCAATATGCAAAATAGAGAAAAAACAGATAAAGAGATCGATGCATTTTTAAATATAATAGATGGTAATATAGTGGGATATAAAGAATCACGAGGATCTGCAGGTGCAGGAAAAATACGTGATGGAGAGTATACGGTGCAGATAGGTAGTGGCTCTGTGCATAAGATAACTACAGATACCGGAAAGACATATCTGCGACAGTGGTTTTACGTACTATTTTTAATTTTTCTATGATAGATACGTAGAGCTAATCTATGTTACGTATTATTTTCGAGATTTTAGGATATCATGCGTAGTAAATGACGGAATCTTACGTATTATTTTGGAGTTTTTGTAAAATGATACGTAGTAAACAGTAGAATCCTACGTATCACTTTTGAGTTTTTATAAAATGATACGTAGTAAACAGCAGAATCCTACGTATCACTTTTGAGTTTTTATAAAATGATACGTAGTAAACAGTAGAATCCTACGTATCATTTTGAAATTATCATAAAAACATACGTAAGAGAAGCCACCCCAACGGATTTCGCTGTGTAACGTGTCAGTTATTTATTATTCAATCTACTAGTATAGTCGTTTTTAAATACACCAACTTTATATTTGTCTATGATTCCATCTGCGGCGCCCACGTCAATCGACGTAGCCACCGCTACGCCTCATTCCTCCGCCTTGCAGAGTGAAATCATATCCAAAATATAAAGTAGGGTTAATTTAAAACGACTATACTGTCTGCCAACAATTATAATAAAACTATAAGTAGGTCATTTTGTATGGCAAAAGTTGAAAGACCAAAGCAAGAGAGTTAATGAAAATATAACAGTAATGAAAGGTGGCGATTATATGACTACAGTAGTTACAAAGAGCGGCAAAACAATAAAGGTTATTGAAGAATCAGAAAAGGATATTGATTTAACTGAATCTGATGAAGAAATGGATACTCGCGCAGTAGAAGCTGTAAAGGCTGCAATTGAAAAAGCAAGGGTTTGTAAAAAACCGATAGCAGGTTATGATAATGAAAAAAAAGCAGCTTATATAGAATATGCCAATGGGGAGAGAAAGTATGCAGAATAGAAAGCCCATGGTTTTAGTATTGGCTGGTCCTAATGGATCAGGGAAAAGCACCATAACCGGTTATTTTGAGAAGGTTGGGAAATATACTAATGCAGACGACATTGTTATGACTACGGGCATGGATAATATGGAGGCAGCAAAGCTTGTTGACAAAATGAGGTATGACTCTGTTGCCCAAAAAGAAGATTTTACTTTTGAAACAGTTCTGTCATCAAAATATAAGTTAGATATACTGAAAAAGGCAAAGCAAGAAGGATATTTCATCAAGTGTGTATTTGTTCTCACTATTGATCCAAAGATAAATATTAATAGAATAGAAATGAGAGTTTCATTGGGCGGTCATAATGTTGAGAGTAAAAAGGTAATTGATAGATATTATAAATCACTCAATAACATTAAGGAATTGCTAGAAATCTGTGACATTATGCATGTTTATGATAACACTGATTATCCTAAACGAATAATCAGAAAGCATAAGGAACAGTTTTCTATTTATCCGAATAGTTATTGGAGTAAAGAGGCTATCATGGACTTGATTGGATAAGAGTCATGAAGTCGCCGTGAAGTCACTATGCAGTCAAACGAGCGATTAATAGGCGTAAATAGAATTAAAAACACAATAAAATAGTAATAAAACAGGCGTAAAATCAAAGGGAAACGCCAGTTAACCATTCGGTGAAATCGAGATGGAATAATTTTTTAGAGCTCTCAAAAGCTTATAAAATGGGCGATTGCGGGCTTGTTTTTTGCCTAGCGGTACAATTTTGGTATTAAATAAAGACATGTGATGGATAATATTTTTCGATTGAAAATACAAAGAGAGGTTGAATTACGAGAATCTAATTATATTGATATTGAAGAGGATAAAGATACTTCATACATTATGCCAGTTTTAGGGAGAATAGGAAAGACAGGATAAAAAAAACTGCTACCATCATCAAAAAAGGATATGATGGCAACAGCTTTTTGATTTATTATAACAATGTAATTTTTTCTATTTTACACACATGTTCCTTGTTCTCGGAACGCTTTTCATAACTAATTCCCACGAGAATAACTTCTCCTTTGTATCCGTTCAGTGCCTCAACATATTTCTTCTCTCGTATTTGATCCAAAGCTGTCTCGCATTTTTTGTTCCATTTAAGTTCTATGACCATAGCAGGTTTGTCTCTGCCTGGCAACGGGACGAATACCATATCTGCAAATCCATAACCGGCCGGCATCTCACGTATGATTCTATAGTCATTACGGGCGGTATAATAAGCTAATGTGATACAGCTTGCCAATGAATTTTCATCGTGATAATTTAAAATGCTGGTATTTTATCTATGACAGATGTCTATCTGCTCTGCTACTTCCTCTTCATCTCCTGCAAGGGTTGCACGCATTAAACGCTCCGAATTCTCAATTGCGCGGATTACCTTCGACCATTTAGTTGCCTTTAAGGTGCGTTCAAAAATCTGACGGATTTCCTTGTTTGGAAGATATACTTCTTCGGTTTCTTCATCAAATGCCACATACCCCAAATGAATCAAAGCAGTAAGTACATCATCTTTATCTTTAAAATTCATCATATCATTTTCATAACTAAAAGTATTTACTTTCACACTATGTCCGCCTAAAATTGCAACGATATCATCTCTCAGACCATCAAAATTCATGGTAATATAATGAACAAGGTTATTATATGCGACGGTCTGTGACCAGTAATTTTTACAACTTCCGCTTCGCATTGCCCTTACCACTGAATTTGGACCGCAGATGTGATTAACTCCCGGAAATTGATAGCCATCATACCATTCCATAACTTCCTCATAGTTCATATGGTACTGTTCACACAAAGCTTTTACTTCATCTTCAGTAAAACCAATATATTTTGCCAAAACTTCAGGATTTGTCATGGTATATTCATAAAAATTGTTGAGAGCAGATTCGCTGTTGTATTTTTTTATAGGAAGGATACCGGTAAGATATGCCAATACCGTAAATTTTTTGGAACTGTTTCCCTTAAATAATCCACGTAACAAATTGATATAGCGAGCCTGTACCTCTTCGTTTGATTTGTCATCCCTAAACAGACAGTCCCATTCATCAATGATGATTACAAATTTTGCCCCGGTCTTATCGTTGATTTTAGCCAAAGCATCAGCTATGCCATCTTTCTCACAATTTACAATGTTTGGAAATGACTCATCTAATTCCATCACAACATCTTTCTCAATTGAATCCAAAGTTTCCTCAGGAGTTTTTCTTCTTGCACGGATATCGGCCAAATCTATCCGGATAACATCATACTTATTCAAATTGCAATCCCAATTTCATATTCGGATATCTTTCTTCCCTGAAATAACGGTCTGGAATCGCAGCCTTTCTCAAAATATGCAGCAATAGTGTTAGCAGTAATTGACTTGCCAAAGCGTCTTGGCCTGCTTACGCATACATATCGTTGTTCTGTGTTGATAACTTCATTAAAAAAATGTAATATATCGGTTTTGTCTACATAAATCTGAGAGTGTATAACCGAATCAAATTCTTCATTTCCACGATTCAAAAAAATTCCCATATTAATCTCCATTCTGTATTTTCAAATACCTTTAAGTAATTAAGGTATGACTATAGTATAGCGAAAACAAATGGTTTTGAAAAGTATCAATAATGTATAATTAAACAGATGCAGGCTGCACTACATCAAAAATTTTTGAATAACTTTCAATATTCCGTTATCATCATTCGAGTCTGTGACAAAATCTGCTGCGGCTTTTACCGCTTCCTGTGCATTTTCCATAGCAACTCCGAGACCTGCAATTTCAATCATGGATATATCGTTAAAACCATCTCCACAGCAAATCATCTGTTCGCTTGATAGTCCAAGACTTGTAAGAAGTCGTAAAAGAGACTGTGCTTTATCTATGTTTTTAGGCATAATTTCAAGGAAAAACGGTTCTGAACGAAAAATATTAAGTAGAGAATTATATCTCTTTTTCAGGTTGAGTTCCATCTCTGCGATAACTTTAGGTTCTCCTGTCATAAGGCATTTAATAACCGGAAAACGAACATAGTCTTTAAAGTTATCTACCTGCTTTATCTTCATCTTAGTTATATTTGATTCCAATTGCATATAATTATTGATTTTTGTGCCGGCAATGATGGTATCGTCTTTGTAGGTATTGATACCTATATTATTTTCTACGGCAAAATCATATAATTCAGGAATCACACTTTTAGGAAGTGTCTGTCTGTATACATCTTCTTTTGTTCTCCAATTTGTAATCAGACCTCCGTTGTATGAAAGAACATAACTTCCGAATTTTTCAAATTGCAATTCATCAGCAAGCTCGGTTACACCATATGTAGGCCTTCCGGTGGCTATTACAACAGTATACCCTTTCTTTTGAATGTCAAGGAGTGCTTCCAGAGTTGGAGTGCTTATTTCTTTGTTAGAATTAGTCAGAGTTCCGTCGATGTCAAGTGCTAATAATCGATAGTTCATTATAATTAAATCCTTTCGGTTTGTAAAAATTACTCATATATTTTAATCACATGATAAAGTTATGTCAAGTAAATATTTTCAGATACCATGTTGGTGGAAAGCAATTTTGTAAAAGTTTAAAACGTGAATCCAGCTCACAGACATCAATAAATACCGGACAAATCAACAGACTGCTGATGAGCAGAACCGGCAACAGCCCGCAAAATAACGTACGTGATTGTATCAAAAGAGTCAGCACATATACTATTGATGTAAGCATGATATCATACAAAATCATAAAAAATATTTCCTTAAAAATATTGCCCGCAGATTTTGACAGTATAAGTCCAACAATACATGATAAAGATATTATCAGTGTAGGCGTCAGTATAACAAATACACCGGATAAATGGAGTCTATAGCCGAATCTTGTTCTAAATATTCCATTATTCCTGTCCTGATAGAGTTGTATGGCACCTGCAAAACACGTAGCAAATATCACAATCGCAAGCAGTCCGCGGACTGACAGAATAAGATATCCGGGTAACAAAACAGAAGCATCTTTTGAGAGCGTTTCTTCTCCCGTATATTTGAACGAGTAGGTTGAACCGTTTGTTTTGTAGGTATTATACAGTGTATTTATCTCATCCTGAATCCGTTTTTTCTGATAATCTCTAAACAGTCCGGTATCATCAATATAATTCTCAAGTATATGAAGAGCGTATTCATTGTATATTGCGGAAAAAACCAGCTCGTTAGTAATTGATGAAATAGAATACGTTCCCGGTATTACTTTAATGGAATGTCTGAATTTTCCATTATCCATGATAATGTTGATATTAGCTGGAATCACGTATCCGCACTGGCATTTTCCTGTAGCGACCATTTGATTTAGTTCAAGTTCACTGTCAGCCACAACAAATTTGATGGCATCACTTGAATTTACAAGCCGGTTTTTAATTCCTTCACTGGTGGCGTCATCGGATGGCATGTACAGTCCGGCACATAAATGTATATTATTTACAGTAAATTCTTTTTTCAGTGCCACCGAAAGTATGGGAAGGCTGATAAAAAAGATAAGAAATATAGGCTTTTTAAACAGGCGTTTCGCCATCAAATAAAAATATATAAGAGATTGTTTCATTATGATAACCTCCTTGTTGCAGTGTCAGACAAAATTGATGTTATTAATAAAATTACGGACATAACGATAAGCATGGAGCTGTGTGATGGTCTGTCGTACAAAGCATATTGAATTTGATTAAAAATCAGTCCTGAAGGCAGCAAATCGCCAAAATCCTGCAAATAAGCGGGGAAAAATACTTTCGGTAGAAAATATCCGGAAAGCAGACAGCAGGAAAAATTCAATAAAAATATAATCATGATTCCAACGGAGCCAGATGCTGAAATCTTATAAAGCAGTGCTGTAAGTGAAACACTGCAAAGCACTGCGGGCAATAGCTTCAATGCTTCTTCAGGTGACAGTACAATACAAAGTGCGGCTTCGCACATTGTTACAAATATAAATATTTTTGAAAATACCCGGAATAAGTACGGGATTCCACGTGTAGACGAATACATATCAAATACTCCGTTTTCTTCATTGAAAAATGTGGGACAGGCAATGCCGATTAGTAACAAAACAAAACCTATACCTGCGCATTTATAATATTCTGCAATGGTAATTGAGCCGCTTATGGCAGAGCCGGATTTTTTATACATTTTCTGCCTTTGAAGCACATATTTAAGATAAGTTTTATTTAAATATTGATTGGCATCAGCATCTTTGTCACCAAGATTGTATTTTTGATATAAATCAAATTGAGTATAAATCCCTGCCTGAGCAGAAGCGAGGATGTCAGCACCTGCAACACTTAGCTGTCTAAGTACAAGTGTTATCATACTGCCATTGTCAGAAAACATGATTTCTATGGGAAGATTTCTTCCGTTTTTAACGCTTTCGGTAAAACCCTCGGGTATGATAAGAGCACACTGCACCTTTTTCTGACGGATTAAACGTTTTGCCGTTTCGTAATCTGTCTCAATAAATTCACATGTTTCAGAAATTGATTTTGTGCTTTCTAACATTTGTACAAGATAATCCGTCAAATCTGAAGTATCTCCCGGTACAATTGCCGCTTTTATTTTGTAGGTGTAGACAGACTGCTCTTTGAATACTTTTTCTCCACAAAAGGCGATAAGCCCTGCCATCAATGACAGGGCTGCAACACCTATGGCTAGTGCGGGTATAAGCCGTAAAAGTCTTTTTAGTTGTAAATAAAAATATATTAATAAACGTTTCATATCGTTTTACCCTTTTATTATTCAATGAGTTCGTAATATGCTGATTTCATTTTTTTAATATTTTTTTGAATTTCATTCTGTAATTTCGTGTATTCGACCTCTGTCAGTTCGTTTAAATTGATTTCATCGCCATCAGGTTTTCCGATTCCGGTAGCTTTATTGTTTGCCGAACATCCTCCGGATATGGAAAAAACTGCTTTGTCAAGAACACTTACAGCGTATGAATCAAGGTCAAAATAAAATCTTTGTCCACGCTTAATATTACTAAATGTACCTGAGCTGTCAATTTCAAGAAATACAGTATCTAACTCTTTTGAACCTGCTTTTTTGGTATAAGAATATTCTCCGCTGTTTGCATCAAATTTTTCAGTTGAGTTCAGGTAAAAAGAGTATTCATCATTACCATCACTGAAAGTCAGTAAATCAGAATGTGTAACATTTGAAACATTGTCTTTATACGAATAGTCCTTATTTATATACAAAGATGCATCATAGTTCATAAAAGAAAACAATACATTTCCTACGTAATATTCCTTTGGAGCATTCTTACCGCTGTAAGCAACATCAACAGAAAGGTTCAGGTTCATTCCCATAAGCTTGTAATTATTATCAAATTTGATATTTGTAATTTGATTTTTTGTATTAAATGTCGTATATATGGTTATTCCTTTGCTAAAATACGTGCACGCCATAAAGATTGCAGTATTGGCAAGTTCTTTTATCTTATTCTCATCATAATGAAGATTATTTTCTTCAAATGCTTCCTGTATACGTTCGGTGTATTCTTTATTATTTAGTATGTTTCCTGCAAAATCACTGAGTAATATCCGTATTGATTCTTTAGAAATGCTTAGTGTGATAACATTGGTGTTTTTATCTTCTGAAACGGTCACACCATCACATATTCGTTCCCAGTCTTCAGGGTTATTTTCATTAATGTATTCCTTAAGAATTTCCAGGAGAGAATCCTCATTATCAGTAGTATCCCACAAATTCCCCAGTAAATCAAAATCAGCTTCATCCAGTATTTTTTGGGGAATAAGCTGCATAATATAGGAGTCGGCTTCTGCCTCTTTCAGACTGGAAAAATTTGTATGTAATACTTCGTCAAACAGAGTTGGTGAAGCAATATACACATCATTTTCATTGCAGTAAACATCAGATGACAGTATCCCTGAATCGCAGTATGTAACATCATAGCGGTTTTCGGATACTTTTTTCTTTACGTCTTTGGCGCCGGAACAGCTGATGCCGATACCTTCGTATTCATCAAATGCTTTAAATTGTTCCAGTGTAACATCCAATGTATAGGAGGATTTGTCTGTACGCATCTGTGATAAAATATCCTTAAGTCCGATTGCGTATGAAGCTGTTCCTTTATCCGGCTGTAACAGTTCTCTGTATCCGTTTATAAGTTTTTCAGCAGGTGTTAGTTTTGGTTTCGTGCAAAGTGTAATCAAGCCTGTTACGGCTATGGAGATTATCGTGAAAATCAAAAATCCCGGTATGATTTTATCAGACTTCTTTCTTTCCTGTTCAGTTATATCAACATCAAAATTAGCAATAAATTCTTCGTTCTCTTCTTTACGCATACGGCAGATCCTCCTTTATCATCCGGATTAAATCAGCAGGGGTAATATCTGTAGATATTTCCTTTATCTTTTGTTCCTGCAAAAATAACAGACGGTTGCATAGGTTTATCTCGTTTTCATCGTGTGTGGATATAATTACCGTGCCACCTATGTCCAGATAATGTCTGAGATAACGGTTTATATCATCTTTGCATGCCATATCAAGTGCAGTTCCGGGTTCGTCCAATATAAGAATTGGTGGATGGTTTGCCATTGCGATTCCTATGCTGAGACGTTTTTTCATGCCGCCGGATAACTGCCTTACCGTTTTTTTTAGCATTTTATCGATATTAAGATAGTTAAGGACTCCTTCTTCCAATTCTTTTTCAAGTCCTACCTTGCTTGTGCAATACCATAATTTCAGGTTATCAAGAACGGTAAGCTCATTAATCAGAGGATTGTCCTGCGGACAGTAGCCAACCAGTTCACTGATAAGATGTTTGTGTCTGAATGCATTTTTATTATTGATAATCAGCTCTCCGCGGTCAGGACGAACGGTTCCGGCAAGAATTGATAAAAGTGTGGATTTGCCTTTGCCGTTAGCACCGACAATACCTATACAGTCGCCTTTTTCTATATTAAAAGAAATATCATTTAATATGGAACTTTTTCCATATTTTTTGCTTATATTTTTTACTTCAATCAAATTCGGCACCTCATTTTACACAAGAATTAATCTTTGTAAATGATAGCACAAATATTTTTAATAAGCAATTATATTATAGATTAAACTGTTTGTTTAAAAGTTCCTCCAGCAGTAACATTGATTTTGTCTTGCGTTCTGTACTGGCATAGATTCCTTTTGTGGAATATTCGATGGCTTTTTTCGCATAAGCAATCATTACGGCATTGTCAGTTCCGGGATGTGAAGTCTGCATGTAATAGGAGACAGATAAGAGAGAGCAGATCTCATCGTACATAATCTCGTTACTGAAATCTTCTGCTTTGCCGGTGCTTCCGGTAAGAGACTCAAGCAGTTTGATTGATTCAGAATATTCCCCTTTTATAAAATGTTTTTTTGCTTTGACAAATGTAACCAGCATATCATATTCATAAGACGTGAATTCGCCGGTATTTGCAACAATGTCCGGCTGTTCCTCATTTGGTATAAGCTCATTGATAGGTATGTCTAATTTATTTGCAATATATTCAAGTGTCTTAATAGACGGAGATGCGGAACCGCTTTCTATCTGGCTTAGCATATTTCTGGTAATAAAATTCCCGACTACTTCACTTTGTGTCATTTTTTTGGCTATGCGAGCTTCCTTTATTCTTTTTCCTAATTCCACATTATCCATAAAATCACCCATTCCTTTCATCTGTACAATGGGAATCATTGTAATATATACCTTGAATTAGTAAATCACATTTACATATTAACATAAGAAGTAAAATAATACAATGGTAAAAGGTAAATTTTATTGACATTTTTAAATTGTATGATATAATCTTATTAACAGTTGTAGAATTGCACAGAAAACAAGTGGAAAGGAGTGGTTGTTATGAGTGAATGGTGGGATACATTAATGACAGTGGAAAAGGTTTTATACTGCATGGCAGTGCCTTCTACTATTATATTGATTGTGCAGACACTCATGCTTCTCTTTGGCGTGGCGGGGCACGAAGGATATAATCCAAGTGATACTTCGGGTATAGATTTTGATTCTGATTTTGACGGTATGCACGGTGGCATTGATGTTGGACATCATTTCGGAGGATTTCATGACTTTGATCTGGGTCATCATGCAGGCGGATTGCAGGGAACAGACATCAGCCACGACATAGGCGGTATGCATGGAGCGGACATCAGCCACGACATAGGCGGTATGCATGGAGCGGATATCAGCCATGACATAGGCGGTATGCATGGAGCGGATATCAGCCATGATTACGTGAATACACATGACGGTGTATTTGAACACCATGATATTGCTCATGCTCAGCCACAGGATTTTGATACTTTGAGAATATTCACTGTGCAGGGTATAGTCGCATTTTTTACGGTATTTTCATGGTCATCGATTGCAGGTATAGGGCAGGGAGTTCCGAGTGTTAAGTCTATTTCGCTTGGGATTATAATGGGAATGGTTGTGATGTACATAATAGCCGTCATTATCAAATATTCCAGAGGATTATCGGAGGATGGAACGTTTGATATGAAAGATACACTCGGACATCAGGCTGTTGTATACCTTCCGATTCCACCGAATCATACCGGTTTTGGAAAGGTGAATGTATCTGTTAATAACAGATTTCTGGAGTTCAGCGCCGTGACGGAAGCTGACAGGACTATCAGGACGGGAGAATCAGTAAGGATTACGGATGTGATTAATGATTCTGTTGTTGTTGAGATAGAGTAAAATATAATACAAAGGAGATGTTGGTATGGGTTATCAATTTATTATCGGCATAGCAGTTGCCACGATTGTTTTAATTATTTTAATTATGGGAATACTTTCGAGATATCGCAAGTGTCCGTCAGACAAAGTATTGGTTATCTATGGTAAAGTAGGAGCAGAGAAGAATGGAGAGACCAGATCGGCAAAGTGTATACATGGTGGTGCGGCATTCATTATTCCGGTTCTTCAGTCGTACCAGTATATGGATCTTACACCGATATCCATTAATGTTGATTTGAAGAATGCGTTATCGAAACAGAATATCAGAGTGGATGTACCGTCAAGATTTACGGTAGGTATTTCTACTGAACCGGGAATTATGCAGAATGCGGCAGAGAGACTTCTGGGACTTAAGATGAACGAGATTCAGGAACTTGCAAAGGATATTATACTTGGACAGCTTCGTCTTGTTATTGCGACAATGGACATTGAGGAAATCAACTCTGACAGAGATAAATTCCTTATTTCGGTATCCAATAATGTTGAGATTGAATTGAAAAAAATCGGACTCAGACTTATTAATGTAAACGTAACGGATATCAATGATGAATCAGGATACATTGAGGCTTTGGGTAAGGAAGCAGCTGCGAAGGCTATTAACGATGCAAAGAAGAGCGTTGCAGAGAAAGATAAAGATGGTGAAATCGGTCAGGCAAATGCAAGACGTGAGCAGCGTATTCAGGTAGCAGCGGCTGATGCTGCAGCTATAAAGGGTGAGAACGAAGCGAAGATTGAAGTGGCATTATCTGATGCTGCAAGAAGAGAAAAAGAAGCAGAGGCTCTTAAGATAGCGACAGCGGCTGAACAGGTACAGGCAGCAAAGGCTAAAGAAGAAGCATATGTTGCACAGAAAGAAGCAGAAGAGACACGTGCTGATTTGGAAAGAGCGACACAGAAAGCTGATGTCATCGTTAAAGCGGAGATTGCAAAGGAACAGGCTCAGATTGCCGCTGAGGCTGAAGCAGAAGTTGTAAGACGTAAGGCAAAGGGTGAAGCTGATGCGATTTACCTTAAGATGGAGGCACAGGCGAAAGGTATGCAGGAGATGCTGTCAAAACAGGCTCTTGGTATGAAAGAACTTGTCGAAGCAGCAGGTGGAGATGCAGATTCAGCGGTTAAACTTATAGTAGCTGATAAGCTTCAGGATTTGATGCAGATACAGGTTGAAGCTATTAAGAACATTAAGATTGACAAGGTTACTGTCTGGGATTCCATGAGTGGCGGTAACGGTGGTGGCGAACCGACTACAGCCAATTTTATATCAGGCATGATGAAATCGGTTCCACCTCTCAATGAATTGTTCAAACAGGCAGGAATGGAACTGCCGGAGTTCCTTGGCAAGGAAACGGAAGAAATAAAAAGTGATGAAGAGGTAAAATAAAATAACAAAAAACCCCCTTGACATATTTTGTAAAATATTGTAGAATTTTCCACATGTGGAGAGCGCGTGTAGATAATGAAAAAGGGATACAAAATGTATATTGTCGAAGCATATGCGCTGTGGTAACACAGCGCTTTTTTGTTATCCACGACGAGCCAGGTAAAAATTGGTGCTTGCACAGGGATTTTTATTTGGCGACAGAAGAAGCGAAGCGGATTCAAAGTGATTGTACGGAGTGGATATTGAGTAGGAGCCAGCCTGCCCGATTCGTTTGTATGAATGATGTTTCCGGCATAAGTATACACAGAATAAGGTTCTATGTGATAAAAGTATTAGTATAATGATAAGATATAATCTCACATAGGACAGAATAGTATAGTCGTTTTAAATTAACCCTACTTTATATTTAGGATATGATTTCATTCTGCAAGGCAGAGGAATGAGGCGTAGCCGGTGGCTACGTCGATTGACGATAACGCCGCAGATGGAATCATAGACAAATATAAAGTGGGTGTATTTAAAAACGACTATACTAGATAAAAACATACAGGAAAGGATGGAACAATAAGGGAGATAATGAAACATAACAAAAAGTTGAAGAGACTGCTATCACTGATACTTGTAATAGCCATTACAGTAACAGGAATACATCTTGAAAATTTCACAAAAAAAGTATATGGAGCTACGCCATCAGGGTATACCACCATATACCTAAAGGACGATACAAAAGAGAGCTGGATTGGCGACGACAATGCTGTCATACAGCTTGTGGATAACACCGAAGGGCAT
>CADADA010000020.1 GCA_902786515.1 uncultured Lachnospiraceae bacterium
GGAACCATCTTTCTCTCTTTCAAGATCGATGTTGTTCTCTGAAATTCTTTTGAATTTTCAGGGATGGTTTCTTGCTGTTTAGTTATCAATGTTCATATTTTTGTTGCTCACCAGCAACTTTTATAGTTTATCACAACTTTAAGTGCTTGTCAACAACTTTTTTAAATTATTTTTCGTCTTTTTTCAAGACCGAGTGATATATTATCATATCATTCATTCTTTGTCAACAACTTTTTTAAAAGTTTTAATATAGAAAAAGCGGAGAAAGAGGGATTTGAACCCTCGCGCCGCGTGAACGACCTACACCCTTAGCAGGGGCGCCTCTTCAGCCTCTTGAGTATTTCTCCAAAATTCTGAACTGCTCTTCATTTCTATATTTTTCATGACGCAAAAATTATTATAATTCATGCTAAAAACTTTGTCAACATATTTTTTATTATTTTCATAAAAAATTTCTTTAGCTCATAGATATGTATAAGGAGGTGATTCTTTGAACATAAACTACAAAAAATTATTTATATGTATTCTTATACCACTTGCTGTAGGATTTGTTTCTGCATTTCTTACAAGAAACAATATGGAGCTTTTTGATGTCATTAATAAACCAAAACTTTCCCCTCCGGGTCAGCTATTTCCTATTGTATGGACAATTCTTTATATTTGTATGGGAATTGCATCATATCTTGTCTGTGTATCCGGAGCCGATAACCAAGCTGCATTAAATGTCTATGCCGTACAGCTTATTTTTAACTTTTTCTGGTCTATTATATTTTTTTATTTACAGGAATACCAGTTTGCCTTTTACTGGCTTGTTGTTTTGTGGATATTGATTCTAATCACAACACGTCGGTTTTATAACATATCAAAACCAGCAGGGTACCTGATGATTCCATATCTTCTGTGGGTTACATTTGCGGGTTACTTAAACTGGCAGATTTATATTTTAAACTGAATTAATAAAACCCCCTCCGCTTTCTAATTAAAAAAAGCGGAGGGAATTTTATTATAAAAACTGACGTATGTCTTCTGTCAGTTTTTCCTCGATTTTAATTAACCGCTTAGTTATATCTTTAGTTTTTTCATCAGCTGCTTTATACTGATTCAGATACTTACTGAGAGATTTCACACCCATATTACATCCATCTGTTATCAAATCAGCTATTGTATGGTCTGATTCATGCATAACCAGTTTGACATTTGTCTTTATCCATGACATACTCTTTGCTACTGGATTTGGATTTTTTCCTTCATCATGATATTTATCTAATAATATCTGTATCTCGTTCTCAAGTTTCTCATGTTCATTTTTGCAGTTAATAAGGTATTTTCGAAATATTTTATCGTGAACATAGTCAATCACGTATTCTATCGACGATACACCCATCTTAATACCTGAGTCACATTCCCTCAATTGTTTAATTGTATCTGATTCAATCATTTACTTTACGCCCCTTTCATTATTTGTATTAGTTATTCCCCCTTTCTTGATTAATTATTCAAAATTTCTTTTTGCTGATTCTTTGCATGTACAAGCCCTTTTTTTACAAACCCTCCTGAAAATTCTTTTCTTACTCGCCACGCATATCTTTTATCCGGATCAGCCAGCTTTTCTTCCTGATAATTCAATATACTTTTTACATTTTCATCAAAATCCTGATAGAATTTTTTCATTCTTTCTATAATAAATATCCCCGCATCCGCTACCGGTACAGATGTGCCATTATCCAGTATTATACTGACAGTTTTTAAATCATAATGTGCTGCATTTTTAAAGTTCTGAACTGCTTGTACCTGTTCTCTTTCACCAATCTTTTTTCTTTTTATTGATGCCATCCAGATCAGATATAATTTTATAAATCCGGCATCCCTTAAATCAAGTCCGCATTTTTCAAACGGATTTAAATCTATCATTCTTAGTTCTATATGATTTATTCCATGTTTTTTTAAGTTATCCAGATTATTTTCTCCTTTAGGTTTTAATCGTATCGGATAGTATAATTCTGACGGATATTTAATCCAGCCTCCGCTAACATATTTTTCTATACTTTCTGCGTATTTTGAAACCGTGGTATAATCAAGAATAGGTGGAAAATAATTCCAATATCCCAATTCACTGCATCTGACAGATGCCATTCCATGAAAAATATCGGAATCATATTGTTTCTTTTCCACATAAGTTCCATCCATTAATGGACTTGCTGCTGTCAGTGCTGTTATAAGCCAGCCGTACGATACCAGATTTTCAGCTAATGACAGGTAAATTTCATCTTTATAAGTCTGATAATCTGTTTCATCACTATATTTAAAATTCTGTTTAAGTAATTCTTCATCAAATGAGTAATTAAAATGTATGCCTGATAATGTCATTTTATATCTTCCATATCTTGAAGCAAGATATTCCCTATATTTTGTTTTACCTGTTTCAATTCCATTAAATATTGCTATTGGAATATTATCTTCATTTTTTATGTATGGCGGATTTGAAAAAGGCCACAAGTATTCTGGCTGTTCTAATTCGCTAAGACTCTTTTGTATCTTAATTGTATATTTTTTAAGATCATCAATAGCTTCTTCTGTAGTCTTAAATACTCTGGTATTTACCTCTACCTGATTTTCACAAAAATCTCTTACAATATTTTCATCATCAGGAAAAGGGTGAGCCGTCTGTGAAAGATATCCCTCATTGTCTACTCTGAGATTTTCTTTTTCTAATCCAATATTTCCTTTTAATATTAAATTTCGGACATCTTCTTTTTCAATGTATAACATATGCTACCTCACCTTCTTCTTTATTACAAATATGAAAAAATCTGATACAGATACTTTATATTGTTCTGGTCTTCAATATATTCGTTTCCATGACATTTTCCTTTTTGCATCACCTTTCCATCTTTTAATGATATCAATGTCATAAAAGGAACTTTCTTCCACTCATCATTACTCAACGGAGTCGTTGATATTATGAATCCTTCTTCTTTTTCTAAATAATATAAAGAATTTACATAATTTGTGTGTACATACATGATTTCACCATCATATAGAATAAGATTTAATTTATTTCCTTTTGACATATCAGCAATTATTTCATCTAAAAGTTCAAAACGCTGTGAACTACTTAACAATCCGGCCTTTTCCTTTAAATTAATGCGGTCTGTTATATACATTAAAATTCGCTCACTGTCTGTGTCTCCATTTTGTGTATGGACATATTTATTAAGGGGGTCATAATCAAATATAGTCCCATTATGAATCATAGTCCATCTTCTTCCTCTTTTATCTTTTATAGAATATGGGTGACAGTTTTTGTATTCAACATTACCTATTGTTGCATACCTGATATGTGCCAGCATATTTTTTTCTGTTATAGGCTCTCTAAGTCTCTCACGTAAATAATGGCTTTTATTGGCCGATTCAGGTTCTTTTTCAATTGAAACATGGTTTTTATTTAAAATTCCCATACCCCAGCCATGCGGATGTTTGCTGCTGTGACTAAAAAATTCTCTCAGATATTCATTTAACTTTATTTTTTTACTTAGGCACACTCCAAATATTTCACACATATTTTCATCACCTTTTTCTATGTTAATATATTATATCATACTATTTTCATATGAATAGTAAAAATACAAAAAAAATATATCAGGTTATAGATTTCTCCTATAACCTGATATATTTACCTTTGTTCGTATAGATTTGTTCCATCATGGTCTATAACGACAATGGCAGGAAAATTTTCGACTTTTAATTCACGTATCGCTTCCGCTCCTAAATCATCATACGCTATTACTTTACTTTCTTTTATCGATTTTGAAAGCAATGCTCCGGCTCCTCCAATAGACGCAAAATATACCGCATTGTTTCTTTTTATGGCATCAATTACTTCTTTTGACCTTTTTCCTTTTCCTATCATTCCCTTTAATCCCAAATCAAGCAGCTCCGGAGCATATTTATCCATTCTGCTGGATGTAGTAGGTCCTGCTGAGCCTATTGGCCTTCCCTCTCTCGCAGGTGACGGTCCCATATAATATATAATATTATTTTTTAAATCGATTGGAAGTTTTTCCTGATTTCTCAAAGTCTCGTACATTCTTTTGTGTGCAGCATCTCTCGCGGTATATATTGTTCCCGTTATAAATACGAAATCTCCTGCTTTAAGGTTATTTATTACTTCATCCGTAATCGGTGTCTCTATATATTTATCCATTACCTTTCATCCTTTCAACATTATATTTCTTTTGTTATGTGTCTGTTCACATGACAGCAAATATTTATGGCAACCGGCAATCCTGCAATATGTGTTGCATAGGTTTCTATATTTACTGCAAAAGCTGTATTTTTTCCGCCAAGACCTGCCGGACCTATATTTAACCTGTTTATTTTTTCAAGCATCTCTATCTCTAATTCTTTTACGTATTCTGTCTGCGAATGTTCTCCGGCTTTTCGTGTCAGTGCCTTTTTTGCCAGTAAAGCACATTTTTCAAACGTACCGCCTATACCTACTCCTAATACCATAGGCGGACAGGCATTCGGTCCTGCATCTTTTACTGCCGAGAGAATCGCCTCCTTGACTCCTTCGATACCATCTGCCGGCTTTAACATATATATTTTACTCATATTTTCGCTTCCAAATCCTTTTGGAGCAAGTGTTATCTCTATCTTGTCCCCTTCCACTATGTCGTAATGTATTATAGCAGGAGTATTATCATTTGTATTTTTTCTAATGATAGGATCACTTACAACAGATTTTCTTAAATATCCTTCTACATATCCCTGTCTGACACCTTCATTAATTGCATCAGTCAGATTTCCTCCCGTTATATGCACTTCCTGTCCTACATTAACAAAAAATACAGCCATTCCCGTATCCTGACATATAGGTATCATTTCCTCACCGGCAATTTCAAGATTTTCCTGAAGCTGTCCAAGTATTTTTTTACCGATTTCAGATGTTTCGCTGTCATATGCATTTTTATATGCTTCTCTCATATCTTCCGAAAGAAAATGATTTACATTTATACACATTTCCTTTACTATTTCTGTAATTTTATCCACATTTATTTCTCTCATATCCACATTAACCTTTCTTTCAAATATCTATGAGGCAGCAACTCATATTAAAGGTGCTGCCTCATACATCTATTACTCTATATCATCATATTGATTTTCTTCTTAAGGCGTAATTTCTTCATCTTCAGATACTTCTTCTAATTCTTTTTGAACTATTTTTTCTCTTACCTTTGCGATGCTTACAACCTTTTCTTCTCCTGAAAGATTCATTAATTTGACACCTGATGTAATTCTTCCAAGTTCTGAGATGTTTTCCACTCCCATCTGAATGATAGTTCCATCGTTAGTAATCATCATAATTTCATGATCCTCATTAACTGCCTTCATTCCGATGATATATCCGGTTTTATCTGTTATTTTATAACATTTTACACCTTTACCACCTCTGTGCTGGCACTTAAACTCACTCATCAGTGTCTTTTTACCTTTACCTTTTTCGGTTACTATGAGTAAAGATTTTCCCTGATCACTATGCTGCATTGCAACAATTTCATCACCTGCATCCAGATTCATACCAATTACACCCATAGATGTTCTTCCTGTAACTCTTACATCTGTTTCTTTGAATCTTATCATCTGACCAAATTTTGTTGCAAGGAATATGTCTCTACTGTTATTTGTTGTCTTTACTTCTATAAGACTGTCATCATCTTTAAGATTAATTGCCTGAATACCCTTTTTCCTTATGTGTGAGTATTCCGTAACCGGAGTTTTCTTAACTATACCACTCTTTGTAGCCATAAATAAATATTTTTCATCACTGAATTCTCTGATAGGTATAATTGCTGTAATCTTTTCTTCCGGCTCTAACTGAAGAAGGTTAATGACGGCTGTTCCTCTCGCAGTTCTTCCGGCTTCCGGTATCTCATATGCCTTTAACTGATACACTCTTCCTATATTTGTGAAAAACAGTATGAAATGGTGTGTGGTCGTCATAAGTAAATCCTGAATGTAGTCATTTTCTATTGTCTGCATTCCTTTAATTCCCTTACCGCCACGATTCTGACTCTTAAAATTATCTACTGTCATTCTCTTAATATAGCCTAAGTTTGTTCTGGCAATAATAGTGTTTTCAATTGGAATTAAGTCTTCCATCGACATATCGTACTCGTCAAATCCAATTGATGTTCTTCTCTCATCTCCATATTTATCCCTGATAATTCCTATTTCTTCCCTGATTACCAGTAATAACTTATTTTCGTCAGCAAGAATAGCCTTATATTCAGCTATTTTTATCATCAATTCTTTATATTCATTCTCTAACTTTTCTCTTTCGAGACCTGTCAGAGCACGCAGTCTCATGTCTACGATTGCCTGAGCCTGTACATCAGTCAGAGAAAATCTTTCAATCAGTCCTTCTTTTGCTACCTGTGTATTTTTAGAATTTCTGATAATTCTTATTACTTCATCAATATTATCAAGTGCTATCATCAAACCTTGTAATATGTGAGCTCTTTCCTCTGCCTTATTTAATTCGTATTTTGTTCTTCTTGTAACTACATCTTTCTGATGATCAAGATATAATGAGAGCATCTGATACAAATTAAGTACTCTTGGCTGATTATTTACCAGTGCAAGCATAATTACTCCAAATGTATCCTGAAGCTGTGTATGTTTATACAAATGATTTAAGATAATATTTGGATTCACATCTCTTTTTAACTCAATGGCAATTCTCATACCTTCTTTATCTGATTCATCTCTTAAATCTGTAATTCCTTCTATTCTCTTATCTTTTACAAGCTCCGCTATCTTTTCAATCAGCTTTGCTTTATTTACAAGATATGGCAGTTCTGTAACTACAATCCTGTTTTTTCCATTTTCCATAGGTTCAATATTTGTAATTGCCCTTACAATTATTTTTCCTCGTCCGCTTCTGTATGCCTCTTCTATTCCTTTGACACCAATTATTTCTCCACCTGTAGGAAAATCAGGACCTTTGACAAGTTCCAGTATTTCCTCAAAATTAGTCTCACGACCTTCGTTTACTTTATTATCAATAATTTTTATTACAGCATTAATAACCTCCCTCAGATTATGAGGAGGAATATTTGTTGCCATACCTACGGCAATACCGCTTGTACCATTTACAAGAAGATTAGGAAATCTTGAAGGAAGAACTGTAGGTTCTTTTTCAGTCTCATCAAAATTCGGTACAAAATCTACCGTATCTTTATTTATATCAGCAAGCATTTCCATAGAAATTTTACTAAGTCTTGCTTCCGTGTAACGCATTGCGGCAGCGCCATCACCATCTACAGAACCAAAATTTCCATGTCCATCAACCAATGGATATCTCGTAGACCATTCCTGTGCAAGATTCACTAATGCACCATAAATGGAACTGTCACCATGTGGGTGATATTTACCCATTGTATCACCTACGATACGGGCACATTTTCTATGTGGTTTATCAGGTCCGTTATTTAACTCTATCATAGAGAACAATACTCTTCTCTGTACAGGCTTTAATCCATCTCTTACATCCGGAAGAGCTCTTGCCGCTATAACACTCATAGCGTAATCTATGTAAGATTTTTCCATAGTTTTTTTCAAATCTACTTCGTGAATCTTATCAAATATATTTTCGTCCATATTATTTTTCCTTTCTATGGATTTTCACATCTTTTAAATATCTAAATTTGATACATATTTTGCATTCGCTTCTATAAATTCCCTTCTCGGTTCAACCTGGTCTCCCATAAGGGTAGTAAATGTCAAATCTATATCAGATTGTGAATCTTCATCTATCTTAACTCTCAACAAAATTCTCTTCTCAGGATCCATGGTCGTATCCCACAACTGCTCTGCATCCATCTCTCCAAGACCTTTATAACGCTGAATTTTGTTGTTATTATCTCTGCCGATTTCAGTTAAGATATTATTGAGTTCCTCGTCACTATACGCATACCAGACATTTTTATTCTTAGTAATCTGGTATAGAGGAGGCTGTGCCAGATAAACATGTCCCTGTTTAATTAGTTCAGGCATGAATCTGTACAAAAACGTAAGCAGCAATGTTGCTATATGTGCCCCATCCACATCGGCATCTGTCATGATAATAATTTTATTATATCTTAATTTACTGATATCAAAATCTTCATGTATTCCCGTTCCAAAAGCTGTAATCATTGCCTTAATTTCAGCATTACCCAATATTCTGTCAAGTCTTGCTTTTTCCACATTTAATATTTTACCTCGCAGCGGAAGAATCGCCTGTGTCGCTCTAGACCTCGCAGTTTTAGCAGAACCTCCTGCTGAATCTCCTTCGACAATATATATCTCACAATTTTCCGGATTCTTATCTGTACAGTCTGCAAGTTTTCCCGGTAACGATGTTCCCTCCAGAGCAGTTTTTCTTCTGGTTAAATCCCTTGCCTTTCTTGCAGCATCTCTTGCTCTTTGTGAAAGTATGGACTTTTCACATATAATCTTTGCAACATCAGGATTCTGCTCTAAAAAGTATGTGAGCTGCTCTGAAAAAATGCTGTCAACAGCTCCTCTTGCCTCACTGTTTCCAAGCTTTTGTTTCGTCTGTCCCTCAAACTGCGGCTCTTCAATCTTGATACTTACAATTGCTGTAAGACCTTCTCTTATATCTTCACCTGCAAGATTAGGATCATTATCCTTTATTAATTTATTAGCTCTGGCATATTCATTAATAACCTTAGTAAGAGCTCTCTTAAATCCTTCAACATGTGTACCGCCTTCAGGCGTATTTATATTATTTACAAATCCATACAGGTTTTCATTGTATGCATCATTATGCTGCATTGACACTTCAACAGCAACATTATCTTTTGTTCCTTCACAATAAATAATTTTGTCATACAAAGGCTGCTTTCCTTTGTTGAGATATTGAACAAATTCTTTGATACCGCCCTCGTAATGAAATACCTTTTCCACCTTTTCTTCTCTGTCATCTCTTAAAATAATCTTTACATTTTTTGTAAGAAATGCCATTTCACGCACTCTGTGTTTTAATACTTCATAATCATAAACTGTATCTTCAAATATTTTATTATCCGGTAAAAAAGTGACTTCCGTTCCTGTCTTTTCTACTGGACATTCGCCTATCACCTTAAGAGGAAACATTACTTTTCCACGCTCATATCTTTGATGATGAATTTTTCCGTCCCTGTATACCTTCACCTCAAGCCATTCAGAAAGTGCATTAACTACTGAGGCACCAACCCCGTGAAGACCGCCGGATACTTTGTACCCTCCACCGCCGAACTTGCCTCCTGCGTGTAATATTGTAAATACTACTTCCACAGCAGGTATTCCCGCTTTCTCATTAATGTCAACCGGTATTCCTCTACCGTTGTCTTTTACCGTTATTGAATTATCTTCATTAATCTGAACATCAATTTCTGTACAATATCCTGCCAATGCTTCATCAATCGAATTATCCACAATCTCATAAACGAGATGATGTAACCCTCTCGAAGATGTACTTCCAATATACATCCCCGGCCTCTTCCTTACAGCTTCCAATCCTTCCAAAATCTGTATTTGATTCGCATCATACTCATTTGCATTATTCGTGTCCATTATTTTGCTCCTTCCTGTATGCTATCCTCAATGATCTTACCTTTAACAACTTTATACACTTTACTTACTGATAATTTACTCTCCACAAACTCATCAAGACCGGTGCATGTAATAATTGTCTGAATTCCTTTAAGACAATTTATAAGCTGGTTCTGTCTCTTTTTATCCAACTCAGATAAAACATCATCCAACAATAAAACAGGTATATCATGAATCATATTACTGACAATCTCAATCTCTGATAATTTAAGAGATAAAGCACATGTCCTTTGCTGCCCCTGACTTCCGAATTTTCTTACATCTATATCATTCAGATAAAAACCTATATCATCTCTGTGAGGACCTGATGTAGTACTTTTTACAATCAAATCCTTTTCCCTGTTACTCTTTAATTTTTCATAAAAACCCTCACCCCTGACATTCGGTTCATATTTCACTTTCAGATTTTCTATACCGTCAGTCAACTTCCTGTGTATTCCATAAATAATCTGATTGATTTCATCCGTAAACTTCTGTCTCTCTTCTATAATCCTGCTTCCATAATCTGCAATCTGCATGTCCCATATGTCCAAAGTATCTAAAAGACTTTTGTCATTTGTAAATGCAATGTCTTTTAAAAGACGGTTTCTTTGCTCTAAGATTTTATTATATTTCGAAAGATTATAAAGATAAATTTTATTAAGCTGACACAATTCCATGTCTATAAATCTTCTTCTTTCAGAGGGACCGTTTTTTATAATAAATAAATCTTCCGGTGAAAAGAAAATTATATTAACCAGTCCAAATAAGTCTGAACTTTTTTTTACCGGAACTCCATTTATGGCAATCCCTTTTGTCTTGCTCTTTTTTAAATGTATATCAATCCTCTGGGATATGTCATTTTTATTTACAAACATCTTAATATGTGATTCATCACAGTCAAATCTTATAATATCTTTATCCTTACTTCCTCTATGGGACTTTGTAGTTCCACAGAGGTATAATGATTCCAGAATATTTGTCTTTCCCTGTGCGTTATCTCCAAATATAATGTTTGTACCGCTGTCAAATCTAACGGCAAGTTCTTCATAATTTCTATAATTACTTAACTCAATTGATTCTATATACATAAAAATTATTCTTCCGCTATCAATATTTTTTCTCCGTCATATTCTACGATATCACCGGCTCTTAATTTTTTACCTCTTTGATATTCTACCTCACCATTAACTTTCACTTCTCCCTCATTAATCACTATCTTGGCATCAACACCGGACTCAACAAGATTCATAGCTTTCAGGAGCTGTCCGAGTTTAATAAACTCTTCTCTCAAAATTAACTTTTCCATTTATAAAAAACATTCCTTCCTCATTTTATGTATGTAAACTTTTAAGAGCATTACATAGCCACAGGTAATATCAGGTAATTGTATGTATCTTCGTCGTTTTTCATATACATTGGAGCTTTTGAATTTAAGAAATATATACTTATAAATTCATCATCTATTACCTTAAGTGTATCTAAGAGGAACTTAGGATTAAAACCTATCATCAGGTCTTTTCCTTCTTTTTCTGCTTCAATGTTTTCATCCATAGAACCAATCGCTGAAACAATCTTCAACTCTATACTGCCATCTGTAATACTGAAAACAATAGGTTTTCTGTCACTTTCTTTTACAAGAAGTGTAGCTCTGTCTATACAATCAGCGAAATCTTTTTTATTTACCTTAATCTTTGTCTCGTAGTCATTAGAAAGCATTCTCTCTACATCAAAATAACTGCCTTCTATCAGTCTTGAAACAACCACAGTATCATCAAATTCAAAAAGAATATGATTTTCAGTAAAGAATATTCTCACCTCATCTTCAACATTTCCATTTAATATTTTTGATATTTCATTAAGAGTCTTTCCCGGAACGATAACTTTTAAATAATCAAAAGATTCTTTTAAAACAAGCTTTCTCAATGAAACCCTGTGACCATCAAGTGAGCAGACTTTTAAATTTCCATCTTTTATCTCAAACAAAATACCTGTCATAACTTTATTAGAACTGTCAGGTGGAGCTATAGAAAAAATAGTCTGTCTAATAACTTCTCTTAAACCATACTGGCTTAAATATATAAATTTATCTTTTGATACATCCGGTAAACCTGAAAAATCTTCTCCCGGCTTTCCTGATATTTTAAAATGTGAATGTTCACATGTGATACTCATCTGTAAAGAAGAATCTGTTTCTATAATTACTTCACTGTCAGGAAGTTTTCTTATAATTTCTGAAAAAAACTTTGCATCGATTGCTATAGAACCTTTTTCTATTATCTCTGCTTTTACTTTTGTTTCAATGCCGAGTTCCATATCATTTGCAGTCAATTTAACTTCATCTCCATATGCATCTATATGAATACATTCTAATATAGACATAGTTGTCTTTGATGGAACTGCTTTTAATACAATATTAATTGAATTCATTAAATCTGACTTATCAAAAATAATTTTCATGTTTATAAACTCCTTTTCATAATCCACCGGGAGGGCGAATATGTATATATATAATTATATTCAGTAACAGTATTAATATAGGATGTTAATTTGTTGAAAAGTATTATAAAGCCTTATTTTAAGCATATATCAGTGGTTGAAAAAACATCATATATCCTGTTGAAATGCGTTTGAAAAAGCTCTTTTTATCAACATCGTAAAATCCTTAAAAATTTTACCCATAAAGTTTTTAACATACTCACTAACAGGTTAATAACAACAAACTAACAGGTTATCAACATCAGTTTGGACTGATTTTTTTAGTAATGACTTCTATCGTATTTTTAAAGTTTTCATTTTCCTGCATATCATTTGCAATCTTATTGATTCCATACATAACGGTAGAATGGTCTTTTCTCAGCACTTCTCCTATATTGCTCAGAGACTGGTCGGTAAGTGTCCTTGAAAGGTACATTACAATCTGTCTCGGAATTGCTATATCTTTGCTCTTTTTCTTTGAATAAATATCCTGCACATTAATATTAAAATGTTCTGCAACAATATTTGCAATCATATCAATGGTTATCTCATTGTTAGCGTTTGGCGATACTGTATCTTTAAGAACGTCCATTGCAAGTTCAAGATTCATCTCCTGATTTGAAATCTTTGAGTAAGCTACTATCTTATTGTAAGCACCTTCAAGTTCACGGATATTTGATATAATATTAGTTGCAATATAATCAAGAACTTTATTATCTATATCAAAGTTTTCAGCCCGGCTTTTTTTCTGAAGAATTGCCATTCTTGTTTCATATTCAGGAGAGCCGATGTCTACGGATAAACCACATTCAAAACGCGAGCGCAGTCTGGCTTCTAATGTAGTCATTTCTTTAGGATGTCTGTCGGAAGAAATAACTATCTGTTTCTTAGATTCATATAATGTATTAAAGGTGTGGAAAAATTCTTCCTGACATCTTTCTTTACCTATTATAAACTGTATGTCGTCTATAAGAAGCACATCTATGTTACGGTATTTATTTCTGAAATCAGTTACTTTATTCGTATCGTTTCTTAATATATTAATAAGGTCATTAGTGAAAGTTTCACTCGTAACATATAAAACTTTCATATCCTTATTATGTTCAAGAATATAATGACCGATAGACTGCATAAGATGAGTTTTACCAAGACCTACCCCTCCATACAGGAAAAGGGGATTAACCTCTTCGGCAGGAGACTCTGCAACTCTAAGGGCGTAGGCATGGGCAAATGTATTGCTGCCGCCTACAACGAATGTATCAAATGTATATTTAGGATTGAGATTAGCTTCCATAATTCTTTCGTTGTTGACAGTATTTTTAGGAGAAACTACAGGAGTTTTTTCCGTGTCATTAAGCTTATTCTCAGGTATAAAGACAACATCATAAGGTTGTCCGAGAACCTCAGAAATTGTAAATTGTATTATGGTAAGATACTTCTTACTCATATACCCTGCAACCATGTCACTCTCAACAATAACGTAAACTGTATTATCTTCGATAGAATGTACTTTTAATGGAAGAAACCAGGTTTTGAATGATACTTCAGATATATCATAATCTTCTCTCATAGTGTTAAGAATGTAATCCCATTTATCACGCAACAATTCAATCATCTTAGTACCTTACCTTTCAAAAAACCTAATTATTTATATTCTATAACAAAATGAGGTTTTTTTCAATAAACAATATTTATAATGAAATTTTTTATTTGTGAAGAAAAATGTGGATAAAATTGTGGATAATGTTGATAACTTGATGAAATATTGAAAAATTAGGTAATTGTAATGTTGAGAAAATTTTTGATAGAATATGGGATTTTGGATAAATTAGTTTACCGTAATGGAAATTTATTTTTAGTTATAAAAAAAGTTGATAGAATAATTTAACATATAAACATGCGTAAATATGGGCATTGGGCATGTTTATGAGTAAGTTATCCACGTTTATCCACAAGTTTTCCACAAAATGTGGATAGATTTATGTTAATTAATAAAAGAAATTATGTAAAGTGGATAACTTTTGTGGAATAAAATAAAAATTAATAAAAATAACATTTTATGTATTGACACTTAGGGTGTTATTCCTTATAATTGAAACGATATTTGCCAATTTTACATTAAAATTAAGGAGGTGTGTTCATATGAAGATGACATTTCAGCCAAAAAAGAGATCAAGATCTAAGGTTCATGGTTTTAGAGCAAGAATGAGTTCTGCAAGCGGAAGAAAGGTTTTAGCTTCCAGAAGAGCAAAAGGAAGAAAGAAATTATCAGCTTAGACCGCATATATGTGGTCTTTTCTTCTATAATGAAGGAGATATTAAATTAATGAAACGATTTAATAGCATAAAAAAGAATGATGAATTTCGGTATATTTATAAAACAGGTAAGTCTTATGCCAATAAATATATTGTAATGTATATTAAAGATAACAAGGGACAGACTAACAGAATTGGTATATCAGTCAGCAAGAAGGTCGGTAACAGCGTTATAAGGCATAGACTTACCAGAATATTAAGGGAAATCTTCAGATTGAATGAAGAACATCTTAAAAAGGGAAATGATATTATTGTTATAGTAAGAAATAATTCTAAAGATGCGGATTATAAAAAAATGGAAAGTGCCTATTTGCATTTATGTAAATTGCATGGCATTTTGAATTGAGATGATGATAATGAAAAAAATACTGATTTCTATTATTAAGTTTTATAGAAAATATTTATCAGGTTTAAAGATGTATACTCATTGCAGGTATATTCCTACATGTTCACAGTATGCAATAGAAGCAATAGAAAAGTATGGTTCTTTAAAGGGTACATTTTTAGCTTGTAAAAGAATATTGAGATGTAATCCTTTTTCAAAAGGGGGACTTGATCCTGTTCCATAGAATGGAGGAAAGATTTGTTTAATATGTTATTAACGCAGAACAGTACGCCGATACTGGGTGTCTGTGCAAAACTTTTGTCATACGTGATGAGAGGCATTTATATGTTGTTTAATATGGTTGGTATAGAGAATATAGGTCTTTGTATCATCGTATTTACATTATTGATAAAGCTTTTGCTATTTCCTATGACATTGAATCAGCAGAAGTTTTCAAAGTTATCTTCACTTATGAATCCTGAGATTCAGGAAATTCAGAAGAAGTATCAGGGAAAAAGAGATAATGAGTCAATGTTAAAGATGCAACAGGAGACTCAGGCTGTGTATGATAAGTACGGAACATCTCCGACAGGCAGCTGTCTGCAAATGGCAATACAGATGCCGATATTGTTGTCTTTATATTATATTGTAAGCAATATTCCGGCATATGTGCCTGAGGTAAAAGATTATTTTGAACCGGTAAGCAATGCTATATGTTCAGATTATGATTATTTTAATTATCTGGATGATATCAGTTCATATGACAAGAAAGATGATATTAAGTTTAGCAAGTTATCGGGTGTGGTAAATGATTTTGAAAAAACTGAAGGTAATAATGAAAAGGTTATAGACGTTCTTGCAAAGTATTCTAATAAACAGTGGAAGAATCTGGAGTACACATATGCAAATATGCAGGAAATTGTAACTACACTTCAGAATTGTTCAGAAGAGGACTGGGAAAATTTTGAAGAGAAATATAGTGGCAAGGAATTAAAGAGCTTTAAAAAGTTTGAAAATATGATAATTGATGAGGATGAATCAAAAGAATTTATTAATGCATGCAATTCATCCTATGAAAGTATAGTAAGTGCCAAGAAAGATATCAGGGAAGTATATAACTTTGGACCTATAAATCTTTCACAGACGCCTTATAATACACTTGGATGGGCTATATTGATTCCTATATTATCATATTTGACCCAATGGTATAGTGCAAGATTATCATTTGCAAATAATCCTATTGACGGTGATAATCCTATGGCATCTTCAATGAAGATGATGACTACGATTATGCCACTGTTTTCTTTGTTTTTAGCTTTTACAGTTCCGGCAGGTCTTGGTTTATATTGGGCATCGAGTGGACTTTTTCAGGTAATACAGCAAATTATTCTTAATAATTACTTTAAGAAAATTGATGTAAATGATATAATTGAGAAGAACGTAGAAAAGGCTAAGAAAAAGAAAGCCAAAAGAGGATATATGGCTAATATGCTTACAGAAGCTGCAAAGACGAATACGAAGACGATTTCTTCTAATGCAAAAACAGACAGTCAAAGTAAGAGTGTAAACAGAAATGGAAAAATAAAACCGGGTAGCATGGCAGAAAAAGTAAATATGGTGAAAGATTTTAACGAAAGAAATAAGTAGGAGGTTTTTGCTGAATGGAATATATTGAATTTACGGGGAAAACGGTTGATGAAGCTGTCACTGAAGCTTTAATAAAGTTAGAGACGACGAGCGATAAGCTTGAATATGAGATTGTTGATAGAGGAAGTAATGGTCTTCTTGGTTTTATAGGAAGTAAACCTGCAAAAATTAAAGCTTGTAAAAAAAGAACAATTGAAGATTATGCAAGAGATTTTTTAAATGATTTATTCAGATGTATGAACCTTAACGTTAATATTGATATCAAATATGATGAAGAAAAATCTTATATGGATATTGATTTATCAGGTGATGAGATGGGTATTATCATTGGAAAAAGAGGTCAGACGATTGATTCTCTTCAATATATTGTCAGTCTGGCTGTCAATAAAGAGACAGATACTTTTGTTAAAGTAAAGGTGGATACTGAAAATTACAGACAGAGAAGAAGAGAGACTTTAGAAAATCTTGCAAAGAATATTTCATATAAGGTAAAAAGAACCAGAAAATCTGTATCATTAGAGCCTATGAATTCTTATGAAAGAAGAATAATTCACTCTGCATTGCAGAATGACAAATATGTGATAACTAAGAGTGAAGGTGAAGAGCCATACAGACACATTATAGTTTGTTTAAAACGTAATTAGAACGATTATGATGATGAAAATGTCCGCTTTAAATTGCGGACATTTTTGTTAAGAAAGGTATGATAATAATATGTATAGAACTGATACGATAGCGGCAATTTCCACTTCATTAGGTAATTCAGGTATTGGTATCGTAAGAATCAGCGGAGAAGATTCAATTCAAATTGCTGATAAAATATTCAGATCGGTGAAGAATGGAAAAAAACTTAAGGATGTTCCATCTCATACAATTCATTATGGTAATATTATTGATGGTGATAATATAATTGATGAAGTTTTGGTTATGGTTATGAAAGAACCAAATACTTATACGAGAGAAAATATTGTAGAAATAAATTGTCATGGAGGAGCATTGGTTATGAAAAAAGTACTTAACCTTGCTCTTAGAAATGGCGCGAGATGTGCAGATCCGGGAGAATTTACAAAGAGGGCTTTTCTTAATGGAAGAATCGATTTATCTCAGGCTGAAGCTGTTATAAATGTTATTAATGCCAAGAATAATATGGCACTGGATGTATCATTAAAACAGTTAAAAGGTTCTATTTCAAATGTTGTTATCAATATTAGAAAAGAGATACTTCATGAAATGGCATATATTGAGTCTGCATTGGATGATCCGGAACATTATCATATGGATAACTATGGTGAAGAATTAAAACCTAAAATTTTGAATTTAAAAAACAGGTTGCAAAAACTACTGGACACTGCTGATAATGGACGTATTATAACTGAAGGTATTAGAACAGTTATACTTGGAAAACCAAATGTAGGAAAGTCTTCATTGATGAATTTTCTGCTTGGTGAAGACAGGGCAATTGTGACGGATATAGCAGGAACTACAAGAGATATTCTTGAGGAAAATATAAGAATTGATGATATAAGTCTTAATATTATAGATACTGCAGGTATAAGAGATACTAATGATGTTGTAGAAAAAATAGGTGTAAAAAGAGCGAAAGAATTGGCTCATTCTTCAGATTTTATTATAATGCTGCTTGATTCATCAGCACCTTTAGATGAAGATGATAAAGAAATTATTAAGTTAATCGAAGATAAGAAAGCTGTAGTTTTATTAAATAAATCAGATTTGAAAACTGTTACGGATGAAAAAGAAGTTAGAATGTATACTGATAAAGAGATTATAAATGTTTCTGTGAAAAATGAAGTTGGTATTGAAAAACTTACTGAATTGATTAAAAAGATGTTCTATTCAGGAGATATTACTTTTAATGATGAGGTATATCTTACAAATGAAAGACACAAACATGCAATTTATGAATCAATAGGAAGTCTTGACCTTGTTCTTGAAAGTATTGAATCCGGCATGCCGGAGGATTTTCTTACAATTGATTTGATGAATACTTACGAAACACTCGGTTCTATTATTGGAGAACAGATGGGTGAAGACCTTGTTAATGAGATATTTAGTAAATTCTGTATGGGAAAATAATAATGTAGAAATGGAGTCAACTATGTCTAATGTTAAAGAAGAATATGATATTTTAGTCGTGGGAGCTGGACATGCCGGCTGCGAGGCAGCATTAGCGTGTGCCAGACTTGGTCTTAATACTATTATGTTTACTGTAAGCATTGATAGTATTGCTCTAATGCCTTGTAATCCTAATATTGGCGGAAGTTCTAAGGGACATCTTGTTAAGGAACTTGATGCTTTAGGGGGTGAAATGGGTAAAAATATTGATAAAACTTTTATTCAGTCTAAGATGTTAAATAAGTCTAAGGGTCCTGCTGTACATTCTTTAAGAGCACAGGCTGACAAACAGGATTATAGCAGAGAAATGAGAAGAACTCTTGAAAATACAGATAATCTGACAATTCGACAGGCTGAAATATCAGAACTGATGGTTAATGACGGAGTTATTGTCGGTGCAAAAACATTTTCAGGTGCCGAGTACTATACTAAAGGTGTTATTTTATGTACAGGTACATATTTAAGAGCCAGATGTATATATGGCGATGTGAGCAATCCAACGGGACCTAACGGATTGCAGGCAGCCAATCATTTAACTGATTCTTTGAAAAGCCTCGGAATTGAGATGTATAGATTTAAGACAGGTACTCCTGCCAGAGTAGATAAAAGAAGTATAGATTTTAGCAAAATGGAGGAGCAGTTTGGAGATGAAGAGATTGTTCCGTTTTCATTTTCAACGAATCCTGAAGATATTCAGAAAGAACAGATTTCATGCTGGCTTACATATACAAATGAAAAGACACATCAGATTATTAAAGATAATATAGACAGGTCACCTTTATTTTCAGGTATGATAGAGGGAACTGGACCAAGATATTGTCCTTCTATTGAAGATAAGGTGATGAAATTTGCAGATAAAAACAGGCATCAGGTTTTCATTGAACCTGAGGGTAATTATACGAATGAAATGTATCTTGGAGGTATGTCAAGTTCTCTTCCTGAGGATGTTCAATATGAAATGTATAGAACGGTACCCGGACTGGAAAATGTTAAAATTGTAAGAAATGCATATGCTATTGAATACGATTGTATTAATCCAAGACAATTAAAGCCAACTCTTGAATTTAAAAATATTAAGGGATTATTTAGTGGTGGACAGTTTAACGGAAGCTCCGGTTACGAAGAGGCGGCTGTTCAGGGATTTATAGCCGGTGTTAATTGTGCTATGTATGTTCTTGGAAGAGAACAGATTATTCTTGACAGGTCACAGGCTTATATCGGAGTCCTGATTGATGATCTTGTTACTAAGGAAAATCATGAACCGTACAGAATGATGACATCGAGAGCTGAATATAGATTACTTCTGAGACAGGATAATGCTGATTTGAGACTTACTGAAATCGGATACAAAATAGGTCTTGTTTCAGAAGAGACATATCGCAGTGTTGAATTAAAGAAAAGACAGATTGAAGATGAGATAGCCAGATTAAACACAATTACAGTTGGAGCAAATAAAAAAATGTCTGATTTTCTTGAGTTACATAATAGTACTCCGCTTAAAACAGGAAGTAATCTTGCAGAATTAATCAAGAGACCTGAACTTAATTATGAAATTCTTTCTGAATTTGATAGTGAGCGGGAAGAGCTTCCTAAGGATGTTATAAATCAGATTAACATTAACTTAAAGTATGATGGTTATATTAAAAGACAGATGCGACAGGTTGAACAGTTTAAAAAGCTGGAAAATAAAAAATTGTCTGAAAATATAGATTATTGTCAGATAAATGGACTTAGAAATGAGGCTAAACAGAAGTTAAATACTTATAAACCTGTTTCTATTGGTCAGGCATCAAGAATTTCTGGAGTATCTCCAGCTGATATATCTGTTTTGTTGATTTATCTGGAACAGATTAATAAAGAAGGTGGAAAACATGAGTAATAATGTGGATAAACTTGTCAGAGGCCTTGATGAATTGTGTATTACTTTTGATGATAAAATAATTGATAAGTTCATTAGTTACTATATTATTTTAATTGAAAAAAATAAAATTATGAATCTTACGGCAATTACTGAACTTGATGAAGTTATCGAAAAGCATTTTTTAGATAGTATTTCTTTATGTAAATATTTTGATTTCAATAAAGATATTAATTTAATTGATGTGGGAACCGGTGCCGGTTTTCCGGGAGTACCATTAAAGATTGTTTTTCCTGACATTCATATAACACTTTTAGATTCTCTCGGTAAACGTGTTAATTTTTTAAATGAAGTTATTGAAATTATTGGTTTAAAAGATATTCAAGCTATTCATGGAAGGGCAGAAGATTATGGCAGAAATCCTGATTATAGAGAAAAGTATGATTTGTGTGTTTCAAGAGCTGTAGCTAATATGTCCTCATTAGCTGAATATTGCCTGCCTTTTGTAAAAGTTAATGGATTTTTTATCCCATATAAATCAGGTGATTGTGATGAAGAAGTAACTAATTCTAAGAGTGCACTTAAGAAACTTTCAGGCAAGATAACTAGTATTAAAAAATTTAATCTTCCTGATTCTGATATAAGCAGAAGTTTTGTGTTTGTAAAAAAATATGATGTAATGTCTGATAAGTATCCAAGAAAATCCGGGTTACCTACTAAAAAGCCTTTATAAAAAAATCCTTCTATCAAATGTATATATGATAGAAGGATTTTTTTAAATGTAATTTTTTATAAATTTATATACTTTTTCAGGTTTTTCGATATGCGGGTAAGCATGTTTGTTATCTATATATGAATATATATCCAGTTTGATTCTTGATAAATAATTTTCATAGTTAATATCTGTTTTACCTTCAACAATACTGGCATAGAGATATTTTGATTTATCTTTATCATAGTGGATGCTGTCATATTTGCTGTTCATATATTCATGTATTCTATAACTCTTATCCAGATCTTTTAACATTTTTATTTTGCTGAATTTATAGTTATAAATCAATGTACCTATAACCGGTAACTTTATTATTTTTATCAGTAATTTATTATAATTAATTGTCGTAGGTTTTGCCGGATTAATCATTATAATTTTATCTATCAGACCTTGCTCATATATTTCTGTTGAAACTGCTATATAATTGCTGTTCCCAGATGTTATTATGATTGTTTTATCTTTAATAATCTTTTTTATAAAATCTGATATTAATCTGCTATACATGTAATTAGTATATATAATGTTGTCTTTGTTTGAATTTCCACAGCCCAATAAATTAAGTGAAAATACTTTGTTTTCTTTTGACAAGTATTCTGTTATATAATTCCATTCATTTATATTGTCGCCTTCTGATAAATTATGAATTAGAAGTAAAGGTTTACCTTCTCCTAATTCTAAATATTTTATTTCTCCAAAGATACTTTCAAATGTTTTATATGAACTTTTTTTGAAAGTATTATTAATCCCTGAAGTAATAGATATATATTGGTTGAATGCAAACATTGTTCCTATTGAAACAAATAATGATTTTATAATTTTCTTAGCTTTCATATTTTACTCCTTGTATATTTACGTTTGAATATATTATATCATATTTTAACACAGATTATATAAATTTATGGTATAATTTTTATATGTTTTAAAAATAATTGCCGTGTGCGAAAGGAAGTGGTATTGCTATGACAGGTACTTTTGATTCTTTTAGAGATACTGTCAAAAATTATTTTGAGGAGAAAATAAATATAAATAATGATGCTATAGAAAATATAGATGAGCAATATAATAAGAATAATATATTTATTGATAAAATAAATATTAAAATAAATGAGCTAAAAAAGAATATTGATAATTCTTATGACATATTCATGCCCAATCATGAATCTAAAGATTTTAATACTGTTGAAATAGACAAGTTAAATGATGACTTGAATGAATTAAAAGAAAAAAATATAGCTTTAACTGAAACTAAAGAAAATATAAATCTACAGAATAAAGAACTAAATAAGATGTTAAAATATATAACAAATTTTGAAGTCGAAAAAAATAATATAGATGAAGAAATAAAAAATAAACTATTGTTTTGCGAAAAAATTTGTGTAGTTGACTCTCATCGGTGTAAAACAGAATTAAATAAAATAAACAATTTATTGACTGATGTTTCACGTGAAACACTTATATAAAAATAATTAAAAAATGTTTCACGTGAAACATTTATAAAAAAAACATACAAAAATTGTTTCACGTGAAACATTTAATCTGTAAATATTTTTTTGTATAAAATTGTTTTATGTGCAAGAATAAAGTGGTATAATTAGAAAAGTTACTGATGAATGTGTAAATTAGAAAGGATACATATATGAGCAGGGTTATAGCGATAGCAAACCAAAAGGGAGGAGTTGGTAAAACTACAACTTCAACTAATTTATCTGCATGTCTTGCTGAAGTGGGTAAAAAGGTGCTTGTTGTAGATATTGATCCACAGGGGAATGCAACTAGTGGATTGGGGATTGAAAAAAATGAGATAGATGATACTTTATATGAATTGTTTACTGATAAATGTACACTTGAAGAGTGTCTGATTGAAAATGTACTTGATAATTTGTCATTGTTGCCATCAAATGTAAATCTATCAGGTGTAGAAATCGAATTATTGGGAAAAGACAGAAGCCAGTATATTCTAAAGGATAATATTAATAAAATCAGGGATGAATATGATTATATAATTATTGATTGCCCACCTTCTTTGAATATATTAACTGTAAATGCATTGGCAACTGCTGATTCGGTACTTGTGCCTATTCAATGTGAATACTATGCATTGGAAGGTTTGTCGCAACTTATATACACAATTAATCTAGTTAAGAAGAGATTGAATTCTGCGTTAACTATGGAGGGAGTAGTCTTTACGATGTATGATGCAAGAACGAATCTTTCTCTTGAAGTAGTAGAAAATGTAAAGAAAAATTTAAAGCAAAATATTTATAAAACAATTATTCCGAGAAATATTAAACTGGCAGAAGCACCGAGCAGAGGCCTGCCTATTACATTGTATGATAGTAAATCGGCAGGAGCAGAGAGCTATAGGTTATTAGCTCAGGAAGTGATTAATCATAATGAAGGTACAGAAAATATAGAACCAAAAGTTAAGAAAAGAAAGGAAAGGAAAAAGAGATAATGGCAGGAAAGAAGACTGGATTGGGAAAGGGACTAGATTCTTTGATACCAATGAATGTGATGGAAGAGATAGATGAAAATCCTAAATCATCAGATAAAAAAGTGAATGAAAGTAATCAATCTGGTGAGACAATAATTAAGTTATCTCAAATTGAGCCAAATGCCAATCAGCCACGCAAGAATTTTAATGAAGATGCATTGCAGGAATTAGCTGATTCAATCAAACAATTTGGAATTATACAGCCATTGGTTGTACAAAAAAAAGGCAGAAGATATGAAATAATTGCTGGAGAAAGAAGATGGAGAGCTGCCAGAATAGCGGGTATCAAAGAAGTACCTGTTATTATAAAAGATTATAATGACCAGCAGGTAATGGAGATTGCTTTAATAGAAAATATACAGAGAGAAGACTTAAATCCAATTGAAGAAGCTCAGGCTTATAAGAGGTTATTAGATGAATATAATCTGAAGCAGGATGAGGTTGCGGAGAAGGTATCAAAAAGCAGGACCGCTGTAACAAATTCAATGAGATTGTTGAAACTATCAGCTAAGGTACAGGAAATGGTAGTAGATGAAAGAATAACAAGCGGACATGCAAGAGCTTTACTTGCAATTGAAGATGAAGAAATTCAATATGAAATTGCAGTGAAGGTTATGGATGAAAAACTAAGTGTAAGAGAAACCGAAAGTCTTGTAAAAAAAAATAATAATCCAAAAAAAGTAAAAAAACAGGAAATAGTCAACAAGGCCATATATGAAGAAATTGAAACAAAAATTAAAGATGCGATAGGTACGAAAGTTAAGCTTACTCCTAAAGCAAACGGAAAAGGAAAGCTTGAGATAGAGTATTTTTCAAATGATGATTTGGAGAGAATAACGGAAATACTTACCAGAGAATAAACTTATGCATAATCGTAAAATTAAGAAATATAATAATATACAAGGTGTGAATGAGAGGAAAATATGATGGATAGTAAGATATTAAACACATTAGGAATTAATATAGATCCCGTGTTCTATATTATAGGTTTGTTAGTCATATGTATCACTATATTTATATTTGATATAGTAACGAGACATAAATTAAAAGTATTAAATCAAAAATATGAAAAATTCCTAAGTGGAAAAGATGGCGAGAGCCTTGAGAAAACAATATTAGACAGATTTGAGCAGGTAGATAAATTAATAAAGGTATCTACAGTACAGCAGAAAAATATTGAGGATTTACAGGAAAATATACTGAAAGCATATCAGAAAGTCGGAATAGTAAAATATGATGCTTTTAGTGAAATGGGAGGAAAATTAAGTTTTGCTCTGGCTATGCTTGATAAAGAAAATACAGGATATGTAATAAATGCTATGCATAGCAGGGAGGGCTGCTATACATATATAAAAGAAATAATTAAAGGGGAGTCTTATATATTATTAGGAAATGAAGAAAAACAGGCAGTTGACATGGCTATAAATACAGATAATTTTATGGAACAGAAAGACTAAAAATCTATAATTGTGACTTCACCGGATGTAAGAGTAGATATACCATCACCAGAAGAGACTATGAGATTACCATAGTCATTGATATCCACTACTTCACCGGTGTAAGTCACATTATTTAATTTATAAGTAATCTTCTTATTAAACATTATAGAGTACTTTCTGTAATCTGACATAAAGCTTTTATCAGGAAATTGATGATATAGTTTATAAAAATTAGAAATAATTGTACCAATCAATTCACTTTTTGAAATATTTACACTTAAAGATCCTGCTTTATCACGGAATTCTTTTGGAAAATCAGAAGTTGAAATATTGATTCCAATACCTATAATAAGGAATTCAAAATTGTTAGTTTCAAAATCAATTGAGCCTTCAGTTAAAATACCGACAACTTTCTTTTTGTCAACATAGATATCATTAACCCATTTTATTCCCGGTTTCTTAGAAGTAAGCATACTTATAGAATCACATACAGCTACAGCAGTTAAAGAAGTAATAATCGACGGAGTTTCAGTATGAAAATCAGGTTTAATAAGGAGACTAAAATAAACACCGGTTTTAGATGGAGAATAAAAGTTTCTGCCAAATCTTCCTTTTCCATCATATTGTTCATCAGCAATCAATAAGGTATTGAAAGGAATAGATTCGAAATATAATTTTTTCAACATATTATTTGTGGAATCAACTCTTGTTTTATGAATAATATTGATTTCTTCATCTAAGTCATCAAAAAATCCGGATATAATATTCGTATCAATTGCATCATTAGCAGATAATAATCTGTATCCTTTATTAGTTACAGATTCTATTAAATAACCGTCGTTTTGAAGTGATTTTACGGTTTTCCATACGGCATTTCTTGATACACCAAAAAAATCGGCAAGCTGCTGACCTGAAATAAAATCTTCTGTTGACTTGAGTTCGTTAAGTACCTTGTTTTTTAAATTCATAATAGCGTCTCCGTTTTATATAGTAGAGTTCATAGTCATTGGCTCTGAACAGTTATCTATAATATAACATAGTTATGAATTTGTTGCAAATTATAAGTGTCTATTATATAATATTTCTTAGCATAGGGAAATTATTGGAAAGGAATCAAAAGATGCACAGCTATCTTAGACCAATTGGGTTTAGCAGATATATTAATAAAGTCAGAGTAAATAGTATATTAAAAAAAGTTATGGATGATCCGGATTATAAAACAGAATTAATGATTACCAATGAAGAAACTGTTTTTGAATTCAGGAAAAATTTTTGTACAAACATGGGAATTACTGTCCATGGAATTGTTAATGAAAAGCAGGAATATGAGATTGAATATTATTTTCCATATTATATTGGAACTAACATAATAGTGGCAGAAGACCTTGCAATGGAAAAAAATGTTTCATGTTCTTCATATTACGGTGCTACAGAAGATTACAGGGTTGGTGTATCTCTAATATTTTATGTTATTAACAGTCTCGGATATATAAATAACTGTATTCAGGGAATAGGAATGCAAAGATTTACGCCTGTAGCTTATAGTGCATTGGCACTTAGCGGGAAAATACTATTGCCTGTTAAGAAAACAAAGGAAGATATTCAAAGAAATAAATCTGCATTGAGTAATAGAAATAAATTAATATCAGCAGCAAAACGTGGTGATGAGAGTGCTATGGAGTCTTTGACTGTATCTGAGTTGGATACGTATACAAAGATATCAGGAAGAATATTAAAAGAAGATGTGTTTTCTATTGTAGATTCAAGTTTTATGCCTTATGGAGTGTCCTGTGACAGATATTCTATTATTGGTACGATAATTCGTATGGAAAAGGATACAAATATTTTAACAAATGAAGAGATATACAAATTAACTATCGAATGTAATGAATTGAGAATTAGTCTTGCAATTAATACATCAGATTTAATGGGAGTTCCTGAATTAGGAAGAAGATTTAAGGGTATTATATGGTTACAGGGGATGGTCGGTTTTTGAAATGATGATTGTTGACGATATATATTTTTTTTGATATAATGGTTTGGTACTTGTTGAAACAATTGTATATGTCTCAGTACCTCAGTAGGATAGAGGGTTCGCCTCCTAAGCGAAACGTCGCAGGTTCGATTCCTGTCTGGGACGTTGTAAAACGAGATGAAGCTCTTAAGAGTTTTCGCCTCGTTTTATTTATTTGATATATGTGAGAGTTGGAAAAATGAATTATATAGTATTTGACCTTGAGTGGAATCAGGACATGAATGATGAGATAGTAAATGATGTAAAATTTGAAATTATAGAGATAGCTGCCATAAAGTTAAATGATGAACTTGAAATAACAGGTGAATTTAAGGAGATAATCAGACCTGTAATATATAAGAAGCTGCATCCTATTATTAAGGAATTGACCGGATTCAAGGAAAATGAATTAAGAAAAGGAATTACTTTTCCGGAATGTATCACAAAATTCATGAATTGGATTGGAACTGACGAATACAGGTTTTGTACGTGGGCAACTCAGGATTTATATGAACTTCAGAAAAATATGAATCATTATGGAATGTATTTGGTTGAAAAACCCCCGCTTTATTATTATGACATTCAGAAATTGTTCAGCATTATGTGTGAAAACGGGAAAGACAGAAGAGCATTAAAATATGCGGTCGATTTGCTTAATATTGAGAAGAAAGTTCCTTTTCACAGAGCGTATGGTGATGCGTATTATACGGCAATGGTTATGAAGAAGATTGAGTTTGAGAAGGTTAAGAGCAACTTTTCAATTGATATTTATAGGATTCCATATAATAGAGAGGAAGAAATCTATGTAAGATTTGACCGTTATGATAAATTTATCTCCATGGGGTATGAAAACAGAGAAAAACTGATGGCACAGAGATATTTAAGACGAATGTATTGCAACCTGTGTGACAGAAAAATAAGAACTAAGATAGACTGGTTTTCTGATGGAATGAGGTCGTTTTATTATTTGGGAAAATGCAGAAAGCATGGATTTGTTAAGGGAAAAATAAGAATAAGAAAAAATTGTTCAAATAAAGTGTTTGCAATTAAGACCATCAAGAATATTGGCGTTGATGAAATGGAGGAAATTAAACAGAAAAAATTCAATAAAAAGACAAGCCCAAACTAATATATAATTGATAGTTTGGGCTTGATTTTTAAATAAAATTATTGTAACTGTTCAGAGCCAACCTCCAAAATGCTTCGCATTTCGTCGGTGTGGCGTATCCGCCAAATAAAATTCAGGAGAAAAGCTTACGGATGCATCGCATCCACGCTTTTCTCCTGAATTTTGCTTGGCTCTGAACAGTTACAAATTATTTTGTGTTCTTATAATTCAGCATCAGCTCATCAAGTTCTGTGAGCAAGCAATCGACTTTTCCGTAGAAAGAATCAGTATTTGCAGGATTATCAAAATTATTCCTGATATCTTCTAAAACTTCTATAATAGCACTAATTCGTTTTTTACCGTTGTCGTCATGATACAGCATATATCTGCTTCTCTCGTTTTCCTCGGCAGTCATCTTTTTCAAAACGACCTCAACGTTAGGTTTTTCTCCTATGTAACGGTATGTAATAGAAGGTGATGCATGATTAAAAAGGTTCTGAAGATAATAAATATCACCGGTTTCCTTGTAATAATGCCATGCAAATGTCTTCCTCATCGTCTGTGCCCCTATTGAACTTATTCCAATAGATTTGCCGGCAGATTTAAAAACACGGTATGCCTGTTCTCTTGATAATGGCTGTGAGGAACTTGCATGTCCTAATATAAGGTAACTGTCAGGATCCTTGTCCTTTGTATATTCTTTTATAATGTCCTGAACATTTTTTGGAATATTAAAGGTTCTCTTAATATTCTTTGTACCGATTGTGACGGATATTGATTGCTTGTCAACAATATCTTTAATCTTGAATTTTAATATATCCTGAAGCTGGAGACCGGTACCGACACCAATTTCAAACATAATATAATATTTGTCATCATAAGTTCTAAGAACTTCTTTGAATTTTTCTAATGTTCCTTCATCTTTTATAGGTGCAACCCAATTCATAAAACAACTCCAATCTGTAGTCTCACTACTGTCTGTATTACTTTCTTTTTCTGCGACGAGCGCTTCTCCTATGATTATATATTATAATCAGCAAAATAACAAGAATAACGATAAACGAAATTGCAATTATTACGAAAATAATAGTATTATGAGATGTATTATTGTCGTTTTTTGTCGCATTATCCTTGCTTATGTATGAGACAGAAGGTCCCAATTTAAATGAGGCAATATTATTTGTGTTAAATTTAGCATATGTATTTCCGACAGGATTTCCATTGTATGAATATCTCAGAGATACACCCTTAGAAGATAACTTTTTCTCCAGAGTAACATCAGCATAATTAACATTATTCGGAACAATAATATGTGCATTTTTATCTATCGATAATACGGTATCACATTTCGTATACTGTTTTTCGTTTTCAGGAATGCTTATAGTTTTAAAATTATTAAAACCGTAATCAAGCAGGATTCGTGTATCCTTATACACATTTTCTGCGTTTGATTTCATAACAACACTTATAAGTGTAACTCCGTTTCTTTTTGCAAATGTTACCAGTGTATTACCGGACTGGTCGACATAACCGGTTTTGCCTCCGAGTATTCCCTCATAATAATTGACATTTTCAGGATAAAGCATTTTGTGTCTGTTATTAAAATGCCTGCTCTCCGCCGTGATATTAGTAGGCGGAATCGTATAAGTTAAATCTTTTTCTATATTAAGGAATGTCTGGTTAGAGGCGGCAGCTCTTGTAATCATTGCCATGTCATAACATGTAGTGTAATGATTTTCATTGAATAATCCGCTTGGATTCATAAAATGGCTATTAAGAGCTCCGGCTTTTTTTGCACGCTCATTCATCATATCAGCAAATACTTCTATGGCAGCATCATATTCGTCATAAGCTTCACCGGATGCTTTTAAGGCATCTATTTTTTTACTAAAAGCTTCGGTTTTTCTTGCAACTGTTTCGCCACTTTCGTTGGCACATTCATTTGCGGAAGCAAGCATTACTCCATGGAGCAGGTTGATAACGGAAATCTGTTCTCCTTCCTGCATTCCTATATGTGCATCTCCGTACTGCAGAGTATAAACGGCCTTATGTGAAAATGTTACCATTTCATCCAGCTTACAATTTTCGATTGTAAGAAGGGTGGTTAATATTTTTGTGATACTTGCAGGGTACATTTGCCTGTGCATATCTTTATTATATAAAACAGCGCCTGTGTCAAGTTCAATTACAACACCTGCTTCGGCAAAGATTTCAGGACACTCCGGATAACCGGAAATCATGTTTCCTGCTTTAGCCGATACAGGGTTTAAGATATAGCATAGTAGTATTGCTATACATAATGTAAAATATTTTAACTTTTTCATCATTAATCCTCTTATAGTTTAGCGTTTGTTTTCTTTTCTGCGCTTAATCACTTTTAGTCTTGTAAATTCTTCACGTTCCTTCTCTTCAAGAAATTCTGAGATAGATTTTACCAGTTTTTCATAATTAGGAATCGTAATATTTTGTAAAGCATTAGCGCGTTTCTGGGTTTTCTTTATGTTGTATGCCAGCCTGTATGCAGAGTTTTCTACCATTGATAGTTTTATGGTGAGAAGTTTAACCTTTTCAAAATTTCTCTTTGCTTCGTCTAATGATTCGGTTGTATTGTAAAATGCATAGGCAGGCATACCGGTGGACGAATCATCATATTCTACCAGAGGAATTTCTGTTCCCATAATGCTCCGGGTCTTGATATTTATGGAATCTTCAATGGGAATAGCATCAGAAAATGCATTTACCTCATTGATACCCATTTCAATATTGGCTTTTTGCAGTGCTTTATATGCTGCAGTAAAGGTAGAGTCTATTTCACTTTGAATATTTTTTGCCTGATCAATCAGGGACATCAGTTCTCTAATCAGAATATTTCTCTTCTTATCCATTAACTCATATCCCTGTCTGGCAAGTGTAAGTGAATTTTTTGCCTGTATTAAATTACCTTTGGTAGGAAAAGCTTTCAAATCCATTGAATCATTCTCCTTTTAGTAATACTTTTCAATGAGTTTCGTATCAATTCTGTCTAATTCTTCTTTAGGCAGCATGTGGAGAAGTTCCCAGCCTATATTTAAGGTGGTGATAACATCTCGGTTTTCATTTTCTTCCTGACTTACAAAACGGTTTTCAAATGCTTTACCAAATTCCAGATATTTTTTATCAGATGGTGATAATTCATCTTCACCGATAACAGATGCCAGTGCTCTTGCCTCACCAACTTTTGCATAGGAAGAGAATAACTGGTTGGCAACTGCCTGATGGTCATCTCTTGTGTAGTCTTCGCCAATTCCGTCTTTCATAAGACGTGAGAGTGAAGGCAGTACGTTGATTGGAGGGTAAATCGATTGACCGTGTAAAGCCCGGTCCAAAACAATCTGTCCTTCTGTAATGTATCCAGTTAAATCAGGTATCGGATGGGTAATATCATCATTTGGCATTGTAAGTATAGGAATCTGTGTAACAGAACCTTTGGAATTTGTTACAATACCTGCTCTTTCGTATATTGTTGCAAGTTCACTGTATAAGTAACCAGGATATCCTTTTCTTGAAGGAATCTCACCTTTAGAGGAAGATACTTCACGCATTGCTTCTGCAAATGAAGTCATGTCGGTAAGTATGACAAGGACATGTTTATCTTTTTCAAAAGCAAGGTATTCGGCTGCAGTAAGTGCAACTTTTGGTGTAACGAGACGTTCCACAACAGGGTCATTTGCAAGATTCAAAAACATAACAACGTGATTTAAAACGCCGCTTTCCTCGAAAGTTCTTTTAAAAAATTCTGCTACATCATATTTTACACCCATGGCCGCAAAGATAACTACTAAATCTTCATCGGAATCATCTCCGAGGGATGCCTGTTTTACAATCTGTGCAGCAAGTCTGTCGTGTGGAAGACCGTTTCCTGAGAAGATAGGAAGTTTTTGTCCTCTTATCAGTGTGGTCAGTCCGTCAATGGCTGATATACCTGTACGGATATAGTTTCTTGGATATTCTCTTTCAACCGGATTTAGAGGTTTTCCATTTACATCTCTTTTACACTCTGCTTCAATGGGACCGAGACCGTCTATTGGTCTTCCGATTCCGTCAAAGGTTCTGCCTAATATATCGATGGAAAGTGGAAATTCCAGAGGGTGTCCGGTAAATCTCGTATGTGTATTTACAAGGGAAAGATTTTCTGATCCTTCAAAAATCTGGATGACAGCTTTGTCTTCATAGATTTCTATAATCTTTCCGAGTTTTTTTGTACCGGTCTCGTCATCAGTTTTCAGTTCTACGATTTCATCATAGGCTGCACCTTTTACACCGTCAATGGCGACTAAGGCTCCTTTAATCTGGCTGAGACCAATATATTCAATTCCCATATTTTTCATAACACTAATCAAACATTCCTTTCGTGGTATTCTATCCGTTTTTCTGCAATACTTCGTTGTAGAAATTGTCGATATCTGTAATGTAGTTGTCGAATAATTCTAAATGGTCATTTGGCACATCATATTTAATGGCAATGATTTTATCAAAAATTGTACTCTCTTTTAATACGGACATAGGCATATTTAATGCAATTAAGGCTTTTGCACGTTCATTTAAATACAAAATGGTCTTCATCATTAAAAGCTGTTTTTCAAGCGATACGCAGGTATCATCTTTGTGAAATGCATTTTGCTGTAAAAATCCAAGACGTATAACTCTGGCGATTTCCAATGTAAGTTTCTGGTCGTCCGGAAGCACATCACTTCCTATAAGTTTTACGATTTCTATCAGACTGCTTTCCTGATTTAATATGGCAAGTATCTGATTTCTGTAAGGTATAAAATCAGGTCCCACATTTTCGTCGTACCACGGTGCCATGTCATTTAAGTATTCACTGTAGCTTGTGAGCCAGTGGATTGCAGGAAAATGTCTTGCATAGGCAAGTGATTTGTCAAGACCCCAAAAGCATCTTACAAATCGTTTTGTATTCTGTGTGACAGGCTCAGAGAAATCTCCACCCTGTGGTGAAACTGCACCGATTATTGAAACGGAGCCTTCTGTATTGTTGAGATTATCCACATAACCAGCTCTTTCATAAAATGCAGACAGCTTACTTGCAAGGTATGCCGGGAATCCTTCCTCAGCAGGCATTTCTTCGAGACGTCCGGATAATTCACGTAATGCCTCTGCCCATCGTGAGGTGGAATCTGCCATAATTGCTACGTGGTATCCCATATCACGGTAATATTCTGCCAGTGTAATACCGGTGTAAATACTTGCCTCACGGGCAGCAACCGGCATATTGGAAGTGTTTGCAATCAGAGTGGTTCGGTACATAAGCGGATTGCCTGACTTAGGGTCCTTAAGTTTTGAGAAATCTTCGAGTACTTCAGTCATCTCGTTACCACGCTCGCCACAGCCGATGTATATGATAATATCTGCATCAGACCACTTGGCAATCTGGTGCTGTGACATTGTTTTTCCGGTACCAAATCCTCCCGGAATAGCAGCCGTTCCACCTTTTGCTATAGGGAAAAGTGTATCTAATATTCTCTGACCCGTTACAAGTGGTACAGAAGAGGGATGTTTTTTATTAAAAGGTCTAGGTACTCTGATAGGCCACTTCTGGGAAAGTGTCAGGTTGTACTCGCCTCCGTTTTCCTGTTTGATGACGGCTATGGTATCGTTAATTGTATAATCACCATCAGGTTTTACTGAGATTACTTTTCCGGAAATATAAGGAGGTACCATGGATTTGTGCAGTACGGCTTTTGTTTCCTGAACTTCAGCAATTATTGTACCGCCTAATACTTCCTGTCCTTCTTCCAGAAGAATGTGGGTATTCCATTTTTTTTCTGTATCCAGAGAATCTACGGAAATACCTCTTGAAATATATATACCGGATTGTTCGGCAATACTTTTTAACGGCCTTTCGATTCCATCAAAGATATTGTCTATAATTCCCGGTGCTAATGTAACGAAAATGGCACTTCCTGATGAATATACCAAATCCCCCGGTTTTAAACCGGAGGTCTCTTCGTATACCTGGACAGTTGTAATCTCAGATGTCAGGGAGATGATTTCTCCAACAAGACGTTCTTCGCCTACAAAGACCATTTCACCCATTTTGAATTTTGTTTTACCTTTTATATAAACCACAGGTCCGTTGATACCGTATATGGCGCCTGTATATGTTTCGTTCATGGAGCAACCTCCTAGTAATTAATTTTATAATTTTCTTCGATTTCTGAAACTCTGGAATTAAAGGTTTCGTCAATCAAAATGTTTCTTGAAGGAATGATGGCACGAATGCCTCCCCCAAATGAAAATTCATTCATATGAATTGACCCGTTTGAAGGGGTTTTTAAGCTCTTCATCAACCCGGAATCCTGTGGGTCAATGTAGATTTCAATTGTATCCTTTTCTGCAAAAGCAGCAGCCTCTGTGATTTTTTTGTTGAGAAAATCAGCATACTGCGGACTCTTTTTATAATCCTCAAGCAGGGTATTTACTTCTTCAAAAATCTTCTTTTTATAGTAGAGATTTTTTGATGTGAGTGAACGTTTTAAATCAGTCTCCTGATTGGAATAATCCTTTTTTACGTTTCTTTTTATAATAGCTTTTTTTGTCTCAATAATCTCTTTTGAAGCAGTAGTACCTGTTTCTTTATGATTTTCATAAATCTCATCAAGACTTGTTTTATATTTATCAAGATTTTCACTGACGTGCTGGCTGGCAGTCTGTAGTGATATTTCTTTAAAATGTTCTAATTTCTGGTTAATATCCAATGTAATCACCTCTTATAGTTTCAGTCCAATTGCTTCATTCACATATGATGTTATAAAATCAGGTCTGCGTCCTGTACCATGGCGGTCAGGTATTTCAACAAGTAATGGCTGTTTTCTGTGAAGTTTAATATCACTTATAAGCTCCGGAAAACTGTTACTGAGTTTTTCGGTAATAAGTATTATTCCGATGGATGAATCGGAAAGTGCAGTGTCTAAAGCCTGCTTTACTTCATCCTTTTCATGAACAACCACGCCGTCGATTCCTGTGAGACGCATGCCGGTACAGGTATCTACATTGTCACTGATAAGAAATATTTTCATAATGAATCTCCGTTCTTTTGTAAATCTTACAGCTTACCGATAATCATGAATGAAATAATAAATCCGTAAAGACATACACCTTCTGCAAGACCAACAAAGATAAGTGATTTACCCATAACACTTGAATCTTCACTGATTGCTCCAAGAGCTGCGCTGGCAGCATTTGCAACGGCGATACCACCGCCAATACCTGAAAGTCCAGTAGCAAGTGCAGCACCGATGTATCCTAATCCTGTGGCGATACCACCGGAAGAAGCAGCTTCACCTGCAGCAAGTGCTGTTGTCGAGAATAAAGATATTTGTGACAACACGAGTATTCCGAAAAATGCAATTACATTAAGAGCAAGAGCTTTTTTGTATCTTCCTCTTGTCTTTTCACCAATTGCATAATAAGCAAATGGGATAACGATACTAAGTAAAAGTGCTACGCATGATAGAATTTTTATTGTCAACATAAATGTGACCTCCTTAATTTTTTTAATTATTTGTATTTCTAAATGGTTTGAATTCGCGACCTGTTCCTGAGTAGAATCTGCTGAACATTTCATAAAATTCAAGTCTTAAAACCTGAATTCCAACGATAAGTCCTTCCATACCCATAACGAACAGATTTCCTAATATAACAACTACAATATTTGGTGAACCGCTCTCAGCACCTGCAAGCATCATTACGACTTCCATCATTGCAGCATGGCTGACGGCAAAGGCACCAACCCTCACGAAAGAAAGAGTGTTTGAAAAATAACTGAGTAATACTTCAAACAGCTCAAAGAATGTCTGTACGAGGAACATTCCTACACTTCCTTCAATGAGCTTTTCTTTCTTTTTAAGTGCATGTGTTACCGGTTCTTTAATTGCGATGAGAATCAGTGGTATGATAAACATAACAATAAGTACTATGGTTCCCGGTAAGCTATGTCCTGTCATAAATAACATTATAGTTAAAACTGCAGAACCATAGAACACAAATCCGGCGATTCCATTGGTATCGAAAATGCTTCCCGTGATATCTTTTGATACGATGCAATTGATAATATTGAAAATCATTGCAAGAAGTATCAAAAACATTCCGAACACAATTGCAAATATAAATATTGTATTCAATGAACCTACCATCGGAAGTGACGTAATTTTCTCTGCCGGTCTGAGCCACAGAGGTTCTAAAATATCTTCAAAACCGAACACGCTTCCAAACATGAAACCGAATAGTGTTGAAAATACGCCTGCACAGGATATGATGGCTGCCAAGTCCATTTTCTTTAATTTGTAGAGGGCGAAACCTCCCAGTACCAGACAAAGTCCCTGTCCAACATCACCAAACATGATACCAAATATGAATGAATAAGTAATCGCTACAAAGATTGTAGGATCAAATTCATTGTAAGCCGGAAGACCATACATTTTGATATACATTTCAAAAGGTTTGATAACCTTAGGGTTTTTGAGTTTGGTAGGCGGTTTTTTATTCTGATGCTCCATCGCATCTTCAAATATGCAAATGACATTATTATCATCATCAAGTTCTGAAGATAGAGCTTCGGCATCCCTGACACTAATCCATCCGCAGATAATATAAAATGTGGTTACTTCGGCGGTCGTCTTGGCTGCCAGTTTTCGGACATCAAAGTTATCGTATGCCATATGAATACGGTTGTAGGCATTCAATATGATATCTTTATCTTCAAGAACTTCCTCTTCTAACTTATCCTTTAACCGGTTAATCTCGGATTTGTATTTGTCAATCGTCTCTAAAAGACTACTGCATACCTTTTCAGGTGTTCCTTTTGATTCCTGCGGTATAAATGTTTCTTCAAAATGGAATGAAGTACAGGTTGCATCTATTTTTTCGCGTTCTATCTGTGAAACGAAATACAGAATCCACACATTCTCAGCATCTTCCTTGCATTTAATGTATATAATTGAAGGATTGTTGCTACAGAACTGTCTAAAGTTCTGGAAATAATCTTTTGGTATTTTTCCAAATTTGTATCTGATGTGCTTGAAATCTGTGATGGCCGAAATATCACATTTTAAGTCAATGAATGGTGATATGTTATCGTAATCTTTCTGCACCTGTTCCATTTTTTTACGGACATCCTGCATTTCACTCTGAATGGAGTCAATGTTTTCTGTGATTTTTGAAACATGTGAATTTGCAGTATCTACATTCATTTCAATGCTTTTTGATTTGTTTTTATCCGGCAGGTATGCTACAAGCGAGGATGCTTTTGCAAGCATTTCTTTATACGGATTTGCCTCTACATACGGCATGAGGTCATTGGAAGAATTCCATTCTGCCAGGGCATTTTCCAAATGAATCTCATATTTTGAGAGGTAAGTATTGACAACTCTGTCAATATCATCCGTGGGACCTGTCAGGCTGATAAATTTCATTTTCTCAATCAATGATAATCACCTCCGTTGTTAATTAATTTTATAATATCTTCAGGCGGATAGGAGTATCTGACACCTTCCGTAATCTGTGTAAGCAGTTGGATTTCCTGTTCCTGCAGATATAAATAGGTCATTATACATGCCAGCGAATATGGATGTTTCCTGAAAGCTGATGTGTATAATTTGTATATTTTCCTATTATAATATTTTTCTATGGATATGTTATCAAGTTCGGAAAGGTTTCCTCCATAAAAGGTATCTGACAATACATCCAAAAAGTTTTTTACTGAGTCGCTTTCTACCATCGCATGTATTTGAACTGCTTTCAGCTTGTGTCTTACCGGTATCACCATATTGTAAATCTCGGCAGGAGTCATTCGATAGTATTTTTTACAGCGGTATATCCACTGCAGGTTTAATAAATCTATCTTATAACCATACATGTCGGTTACTATCTGTAAATCTTCACCTTTCAAATATTTGTTTTTTTCTTTCCACAGTGTCTTGAACAGGTATAAATCAAGACTGATTTCGTAGTCAAACAGGTTCTTTTCAGGCATTGCATTTACCGCTTCTAATGTTTTATAGTATCTTGTGCCGGAAAGTGAGGATATCAGATCCTCTGTCGTCTCCGCCTGAAAACATTTTTGAACCGGAATATCTGAAAATCTGTCAAAGTATGGCTGCAAAGTCGTATAATCCACTGTCAGCGGTCTTTTGTTCATTGTTTTTCTAAGCAACTGCTTTATCAGTCTTGTTTCGTAATGAACAAAATACATGTCTAAAAACTTTCTCTGGCTGATGGTGGCAAATGTATAGATACTTGAGTAATTCTCATACATTGACAGTGTCAGCAGCTGTTCAAGATTCTCACGATGGTAGAAGTCATCATCGGCAGATTCTGGAAAAAGGTTTTTGTAACCGTTTGTTCCCTGAAGATAGCGCATTACTTCCGGAACGGAAGACATGCAGGCAATCTCTTTGTATTCTCTCATCGTGATTAATTTGGATTTCATTCCGTGTATTTTTGTGTTAATGCCACTATATGCAAAAGTGCCATTCATAGAATCACCCTACCCTTTTATGATGTCATTCACAATATCCTCTGCCCATTTTGTGTGTTCTTTTTCGTAAGCATCACTGAGTCGGGCAATGTCCCGGTTTATAGATTCTTCAAGCTTTTTTATGCCGGTATCGTTTTCATCGCGAAGTGATTTTTCATATCGGGACAGTTCCTGCTTTATATTAAGTTCCATATCCTCATCAAATTTTTTGATTTTTTTCTCAATGTTTTCGTTATATTCATCACGCTCTTTATTGACCGTAGTCATAATCTTTTCTACGGCACCATCTATCTTGGTGAGTTCGGATATAACTTCTTCTATAGGTGTGTCCATAAGTTATCCTCCTTCATTTCATCACGTTATTATTATAACTCTTATAGTATATTTTTAGCAACTAAAAAGGTGAGTGGATTTGGGAGAATTTGGTTGGGGGTGTGTGAGAGATAAAATTTAGGGAGTTATGAGGATACAGTAATAACTGTTTATGATAAAATATGTGCAATTAAATGCGGATGGTTATAAAAATAAATTGTTATAAGCGATAACTTGTAAACTTACGCTAGCTATTGTTTTGGCAACCTTTATGAGAGCAAAGTTTATAGTTGTTTTTTTAATAATACCGTCACCGACATCTTCATCCACTTTGTTTAGAAAGTGATAAACAGGCTCGATACTTCCAGTATAGCCTCTAGCTTTTAATTCCGTAAATATCCAAATACCATTAAAATCATATGATTCAACCTCCATCTGATAATCAGTTTCCTATAAGAATCAATTTTAGAGCGATAGATGGTTCGGTGATATGATATTAGATAATTCACAGCTACGATAATTAAAAATTAGTTCGATATTTTGCAAAAAGTAACATGTCATATAAGTTGCCATTTTTGTGTATTGCATTTTTTAAGGTACCTTCTAAAACAAAATTATTTTTTTTTAAAACCTTTTGGGATGCAATATTGGGCTTATGTACTTTTCCTGAAATACGTGTAATATTCATAACATCAAAAGCATATGTACATAACTGAGAAACTGCGTAGGTTGCAATACCTTGATTCCAAAAGTTTGTATCAACTACATATCCTATTTCTGAATCCATTTCATATAACCCCTGTTTTTTTTCAATAGATATATTTCCGACGAGTTTTTTATCAAATTCTATAGCACGATATAGAGCATAAGAATCATCTTGAGATAATACATAATCTATAAAACTTTTGGCATCTCGAACAGTGTATGGGAATGGGATATTGTCAGAAATGTAACTTCTGTTAATACTGTTGCATAAATCAGTTAGTTTTTTATAATCATTTTTGGTCCAAGTTCTTATAACTATATTCATAAAAATCTCCTTTCTCTAATGTTAAGCCGTTCTTTTACTATTTTGGTTAACAATGACAATTAGTAAAAATTTGGGAGTGGTCTAAAAACTGCATCAATATATGTAATTGTAAAACTTAAAATTTGCCAAATTCGTACATCAAAAAATAATATTTCTTCGCATTATAAGTAAGTATAAAATGAACTATAGTTCATTTAAAAATTAATGAATTCATTATAAGATGATAAAATAAAAAAGTCAAGTAGTAAGAAAGAGTTACTATATAATTTCAAAAATCAAAATGTGTTTGAGGTAGATATTTATAATATTAAAAAAAGTTATGACTTTTTTGATTGGATTTGTCACTAATCGTTATAGTAAAAATGTATGAATTATATATCTTTATATTATTATGTAAGAATGGGATTTTGTTAGGAGAAAATATAAAAACGAAAACAAGATACATTGGCTTTCAATAATATTTAGAGTATTAAAACAACTAGCAAATGAATTGAAAGAAAGGAAAATGATATGAAACAAGAAAAAATTGTATTAGGAATAGGATATACTAATAGCTGTAATATGAATTGTGATTTTTGCTATAGTAAAGATAATAGGATGTTTAGTTATAAACAGCCAATTGATGTTTGGAAAAAGTTTTTTGATAAAAACGGAAAATATATACAAAGCATAAATTATGGAACGGGAGAGAATGTATTAGAAGATGAATGGTTTGTGTTAATTGAATATATTGCAGAAAAATTCCCCGATATTGTTCAAGCGGTTACTACAAATGGTAGTATTTCAAAAATACTAAATGAAGATAAAAAAAAGAAAAAGATTTTTTTGAAAACAATAAGTGAAGTTGATGTTTCGTTGGATTATAGCTCAAAAGATAAACATAACAAAATAAGAGGAAATAATTTTGCTTATGAATGGGCTTTAGATACAATGAGTTTTTGCAATGAAAATGGTTTAAGGCTGACTATAGTTACGATTGGATTAGATCAAACATTGGAATTAGATAATATTGAAGGAATTTTTAATATAGCAAAAAAGTATAATGCATATAATAGGATTAACATATATAGAAAGTCTATTGATAGAGAAGACAATTGTGAGTTGAGTTATAATGCTTTAATGAATTTTTTGCAATGGGCAAGTAAAAACGATAGTATAGTTGAACTAAGTGACCCATTGTTTAATGCAATTTATGGAAATGAAAACAATATAGAGGACAAATCAGGAGTCAGTAGCTTTAGGGTAGTATCTGATGGAAGAATATATCCATCAACTTATTTGCTTCATGATGATTTTTTAATAGGAAATATTAAGGATGAAAATTTTACATTTAACAAAAAATTTGAATTTAGCAGTAAGGTAATAATTCCTGATGATTGTAAAGAGTGTATATATGTTGATAAATGTAAGGGAGGAGCTATTGATAGAAGAATTTTGTGGTATAAAACATTTAACCACCAAGATCCGTATTGTCCGTTTTTGCATCATAACGAAAGTGAGTATAAAATATTTATAAACAGTAAAAGAGGAGATTTTAAATCTGTACATGCGGGATATTTACCTACTTTGTTTTTTAAATATGGGAGTTAAAATATAAAAAGTTTTGACTAAAATAGTCGAAAAACATTATTTATGGTTTAAAAAGGTAATTTATTGAAGCAAAATTAAAAACTATTTTTAGAAATCTTCCGTGATTGGTATAAAAAATCTTCTTTAAATGAGATTGATATCTGCATTATTAATTAGGGATTGTTTAGATGAACTATACAAGTTTAGTGGAACAAAGGACAAATGTATAAGAGTAGGATAGAAAATTTCTTTTCTTGGTATAATAATAAATTTTGAAGGTTGATGTAGTTTAGTTTCAACTCAAGAGTAACTAGGATGTCGTATTTGTTGTATAAATTGATTTTAGAGACTAGAATTGGAATATATAAAAGGATTTGTCGAATCGGACGAATTAATTAGTATTTCACAAAAAAAGGTATTGCAAAGACGAAAAGAGGATAATCTCAATGAATACATTGCTTTTCAAAGTTGTAACTTGTTTTGATAAGGTTTAATAACATCGTGTTTGACATAGATTATCATTGCAAACTCGGTTTAAACAAATACTCTGAGTTAAAAAATTCTGTAACAGATAAGATAAATGTAGTAGTAATATACTTAAGTCGTATATTCGAGCTATAGTAAAATATTATAAATTCATTGTATAGGAATTGTTATATACGATAAACATAGAAAATAGAAAGGAATGTGTGATAATTAACTTTCTAAATTATCATACAAGATAGAATAATGAGTGGCTATGATAGTATATGTTGTTTTAGCGGTGAAAATATTAAAACAAATAGGGTATGTTGGGAATTATTATCAGATTGTAATTTGAAATGTTATTTTTGTCATAGAAACAAAGAAGTAGATATGAAGTATGATTTCAAAAATATGGAAATGTCTATTAATCTTTTAAATAGGTACAATATAAAAAAAGTTATTTTGTCAGGAGGAGAGCCATTGATGCATCCCAAACTTTTCGAAATTGTAGACACGTTAAAAGAAAATGAAATGCAAGTAGATTTATGTACGAATGCGTATTATTATGATGAGTCAATTTCTAGAAAGATTGCCTATCGCTTTAATGAAGTATCAATATCAATAGATTCTTTTGACAAATATAGACATGATAGTATACGAGGTGTGAGGGGTGCTTTTGATAGAACTATTACAAATGTTAAAAAATTAATAGAATTAGGTGTAAATATACATAGTACGACATTAGTTACAATAGATATGATCGATGACATACCTATAATAGTTAGTTTTTTGCATAAATTGGGCATAAAGTCAATGGCATTTATTGGATATATTCCTTTTAATACTGGAGAAAATTTGTTATTAGAACCAAAAAACCAAGAAAAATTAAAAAGAATTTTTTTTGATTTAAGAACTGGCAATAATAGTTTTGAAATTAACACAAAACAACTTATTATGAATGATGCTATGAAGTGTCATGCTGGTAGAAAAGTATTTGGTATGGGACCTGATGGATTGAGAATTTGTTCATGCTTATTATTAAGAGATAGATCGAAATTAAGTATAAGTCATAAATCAGTTGGTTGTTGTCCGGGAAGTAGAAAATATACAACATAGATAGTGGAAAGGAAAAATGTATGTTAGAAGAAATCGATTTACATGTAACAAATAGGTGTACGACACAATGTAATTATTGTTGCTATCAATCTAATAGATTGAAATTAAATGAACTCAGTATAGAGGAAATAAGGAAAGTTTTGTTTGAAGCTAAAGAGTTAGGAGCTAGGCATATACATATTACTGGAGGTGAACCTTTAATAAGAAAAGACATATTTGACATAGTTGCAATCTGTAAAAAAATGGGATTTTTCGTAAGAATGCAGACAAATGGAGATTTGGTTAATCAATATATTATAAAAGAATTAGAACAAGTAGGCTTAGAAGAAATAATGGTAAGTTTGGATTCTTATCAAGAAAAAATTAACGATATTAATAGAGGAAACGGAGAGTTTTTGAAAGCAATTAATGCAATAAAACTTCTATTAAATTCAAAAATAAATGTAAGAGTTAATAGTGTTATTACTAAGCAGAATTGTAAGGATATATATAATACTATATCTTATTTGCATAAATTAGGAGTAAAAAATTATTCTGGATTTTATTTTTCGCCTATAGGAAGTGGTAAAAAAAATAAAGAATTGTGGATGAATCCACAAGAGTATATAAATTTTTGGGATGATTTAACACATAAATTGAGTAACACATGCATTATAAATGATATGAATATAATTGTAGAAAAGGGATATATTAAATGGAATGAATGTATGGAAATAGATGTTTCGTCATTTTCAGGTTGTGGTGGAGGTTGTTTAAATAATTATAAAAAAAGAGAGTACCTAATAATTCGTTGCGATGGAAATGTTTATCCATGTATTATGAGTATAGACGGAGAACCTCTGGGAAATGTTTTTAATGAATCATTGATGGAAATATATAATCGTTCAATTATATGGGAAAAATTAAAGCCTATAGGTAGTAATTATTGTGCTGGGTGTGACAATTATAATATATGTGTCGAAGGATGCCGTTTTTTTCCAAGGCTTTATGATGATGAGTGCGATTATGATGATAGGTGTGTTTATGGAGAATTAATACCAATATGTCCTATTATGAAATATAATCACAAAAATGGGAAAATGGGGGGTTCATCAGATGAAGTTATAAATTAGAAAATATATAGAGAGTGAAATAGGTGTTATGGAATTTGGATTTATTGATAAAATTATTGGTTCAACAGAATTTGATTTGGGAACGATATGTTTTTCTGCTGATCCTGATGGGGAGTACTTGCATATTGGACATGCATTTACACTATTTCTTTTAAGTGAAATAAAGAAAAAATATAATTACAAATTTGTTCTTAGATTTGATGATATTACACCGAATGAAAGAAGTAGTTATTATTGCGAATATATTTTAAGGCAACTAGAGTGGTTAAATATAGATTTTGACCAAATATCATTTGCGTCAGAATATCTAGAAGTAATGTATGAAAAAGCATTACAATTAATAAGTCAAGGTGATGCATATGTATGTAAAATGTCACATAATGCTATAAAGGAAGAAAGAGGCAATTATTATTGCTTTGGATATGAATGTGAAGATAGGATGAATAGTATTAGTAAGAATAAGTTACTGTTTAATAAAATGATAAAGGGAGATTTTGAAGCGGGAGAATGTGTATTGCGAGCAAAAACAGACATGTTATCTCAAAATGTATTGTTCAGAGATCCTATATTGTTTAGAGTAATTAATAAGAACCACTATAAATATAAGGATAAGTGGCATGCTTATCCGTTGTATTCTTTTGCAGAACCGTTTGAAGATGTTATGGATAATATTTCACATATAATTCTTACTTCTAATTATAGGGATACTTATGAAATATATAATTGGGTTTTAAAAAAATTGAATATTGAGTATAATCCAAAGAGAATAGAATATGGTCGAATTCAAATAGAACAAAATACATTAAACAAAAATCAATTAAATTATTTGGTGAGAGAAGGTTATGTTGATGGATGGGCAGATCCAAGATTATACACGATAGAAAGTATGAAAAATCGGAATTTTTCACCAATTAATTTAAAAAAATATTTGATAAATTCTGCATTGTCAAAAAATGATGTTATTTTAGACGGTAAAATTATTGATAAATTCATGAAAAATAAAATGAAATTTGATTATGAAGAAATTGTGTATATAAAAATACCTTTTATAGTTAAATCAAAAAATAAGGATGGGAGTCCGATTTTTATTGAAAGGGATGTGGCAATAGATATAATTAATTGCTTGAAAAAAGGAGAAAATGTTATTAGAGGTACAAATTTTGGTTTTATTACGTTTTGTAGTAAAGTGTGCGATAATGATGAGAATACCACTGATTTATATTATGATAGTGTTTATTATCCAAAAAATACTGAAAATATCCGGTTAATATCATATATACATAGATGTAAAAAAGCAGAGTTGATTATGTATTCAAATATACTAAAAAAGAGGGTGAAAGGCATAACAAATTTTGAATTATATATCAATAAACAGTCTAAACATGTAGAAGAGGTGTATGTTGAAGATAGAAACTATTCTGAGGGAGATAAATATAAATTAAATAATATAGGATATATGCATGTGTTACATTTCAAAGATAGAAGATTGATTTTTTCAATGGATTATGATATCAGGGTGAGGTGAAGTGAATATGAAAATTATTGCTTTTTGTGGAATAGATGGAGCTGGAAAATCTACTCAGATTGATATTCTGAGAAGTAAATTAGAGAGAGAGGGAAAGAAGGTAAAAGTTTTAAAAACCGAAATTTTTCCATTATATTTATATAAAAATGATGTGATTGATAATGATATTTTGGCATTATCAACAGCTCTAGATTTTTTGAAGACATATTTTGCACAGAATTTGAAAGAATATGATTTCGTTTTGTGTGATAGATATACATTGTGTCATATATCATTTGCTCAAACATATAATGTTAATAACATGGATTTGCTGAATGCATTATATTCGCTAGTTCAAAAGCCAGATATAACGATATATTTTAAAGTTGATTTAAGTGTTGCATTAGATAGAATAGCAAATAGAACAAGTAAAAAAAGACAATTCGATGAGACAGAAGAAATTCTAGGTCCTACACTATGTAATTATGAAAAGAACATTATTACAAATAAAAATAAGTGTGTTATTGTTGATGCAAATCGCAATGTTAAGTATGTTACAGAGCAAATTTTAAAGTATATTTAAATATAGGGGTGTAGCCAAAAGGAAAGGCGGCTGATTTTGATTCAGTAAATTATTGGTTCGAATCCAATCACCCCAGTCATCAGAAAAAGATTAAGTAAAAAACAATATGAAGTAGATTATTATGAATCTTATAAAGAAGTTTACATATTTTGGAAGGAATGAAGCGATTTATGGAAGAAAAAAATATGAATTTTATAGAAAGTATTATCACTAATGATATAATGAGTGGACGAGTAGATAAAGAAAAAATTCAATTTAGACATCCTCCAGAACCAAGTGGATATTTACATATTGGTCATGCGAGAAATATTATATTGAATTATGGCTTGGCTCAAAAATATAATGGTGTATGCAATTTGAGATATGATGATACTAATCCTAGTAAGGAGTGTCAGGAATTTGTTGATGCAATCAAGGAGGATGTAAAATGGTTAGGTTTTCACTGGAACCAAATATATTACGCAAGTGATTATTTTGAAAGTAATTATGAAATAGCAATAAAGTTGATTAAGGAAGGAAAGGCATATGTAGATGATTTATCGTCAGAAGAAGTCAGAATATATAGGGGAACATTGACTGAACCAGGTAAGAATAGCCCATATAGAAATAGAAGCGTAGAGGAAAATCTATATTTGTTTGAAAAAATGAAAAATGGTAAGTTTGAACAAGGAAAATGTTGTTTACGTGCCAAAATTGATATGACACATTCTAATATGAATATGAGAGACCCGATAATATATAGAATTCAATATTCGAATCATCAACGTATTGGCACAAAATGGAATATTTATCCAACATATGATTTTGCACACCCTATTGACGATGCGATAGAAGGAGTGACATATTCAATTTGTGGACCAGAATTTGAAAATCATAGACCACTGTATGATTGGGTTGTTGAAAATAGTGGAATAAAAAATAAGCCAAGACAGATAGAATATTCCAATTTATATATTGAAGGAGTTGTTTTAGGAAAAAGAAATATTAATAAGTTAGTTAAATCAGGGATTGTTAGTGGGTATGATGATCCGCGATTGTTTACATTAAGAGGTTTGAAACGGAGGGGAGTTTTGCCGGAGAGTATAATAGATTTTGTTAAGGCGGCAGGAATTAGTAAAAGCAACTGTATCCAAGATATGGAAATGTTTAATTATTATGTAAGAAATACGCTGAATATGATTGCACTGAGAGTAATGGCAGTTTTAGATCCAATAAGGTTGGTTATTACAAATTATCCCGAAGAAGAGAGCGAGAAAGTATATATCGATACCTATCCACAGATAGATAACAATAAAGAGATGCATATACATACTTTATCTAGAGAGATATATATTGAAAGAGAAGATTTTAAAATTAATCCAGAAGTAAATTTTTATCGATTGAGTATTGGAAGTAGGGTAAGATTAAAAGGGGCTTATATTATAAAATGTACAGGATATGAGTTAAATGAAGATGGGGATATTAAGTGTGTTTATGCGGAATATGAAACGGAAAAAAAAGGCAAGGTGAAAAGCACTATTCATTGGGTAAATCCTAATTTTTCATATAATGTGGAAATACGTTGCTACAAATATACGAATTTGGACAAATACTTAGATGATAGAGATACAGGGCATAAAATTGATGATACCATTATGAGTTATAAAAATGCATACATTGAAAGCGGAATAGAATTTAATTATGATGATAGATATCAATTTGTACGTAATGGTTATTTTTGTTTAGATAAAGATACAGAAAAAAATGACAAATTGATATTTAACAGAATAATTACATTAAAATCAGATATTAAAAATAAATAGCTTCCTGTATACTATTGTTGTTACTCACGTACGTGTCATTAATTGAATTACCTAATGTTATCATCTGCCCAAAAATTATGTTATTTTTTGTTTTTTCATATCTTACTGTAAGCCGAGGTGTATTGGTTTGCAGTAAGATTTGTATCTTATTCTATTGATTCTCCAAGCCTTTTCAATGAACATGTTACGCTACATGCATCTACACTGTTAAGTGTTGTATATGTCTTAAGACTTTCATAATTTTAGAAAACATCAGTAATGTTTACTGTATCTGTTCCTAAGTGGTAAACCATGCGTACCGCGGCAAAAGAAGATATTTATGAGATAATGAGTCCATCTTATCCAAAGAAGGATTTTCACATAGATTAGTCAACACATTAGATCCGGGGGAGGGAATGGCCTCAAATCATTCAAAATTGCAATGCTAGTGGTTTTACAAAGGAAGTGTCTGCAGAATCATATTAATGAAAAATCATTTTATTATTGTAAGCGTGTTATCAGAAGAGAAATGCTTACAGCCTGCCAGTTGCCGGTAATAGCAGATTCTTATGTTGAATCAACTTTTTTACAAAAAAGATAATGATAAAAATATTTTAATAACTCATAATAGAAACATATGAAGTGATCTATTATCCCTCAGAGTTAGGGGACTTGTCAATAATGATGCAAATCTCTGTGACAGTTTTTGATACGGAGCCTTTACAGTTACGAAAAACTCAGGGATATCGCATTTAGGACTCTGGTCGAGGATAGAATCAGTCAAGGTTTAAAGTGGCACCGTTAATTTTGCATACAATTGGCGTATGATTTTTGACTGTACTACTGATACTTTGTGATTATGCCAGTATATATCCGAAAACTTAATGTATGTGATATCGATTCTGCGAAGCACGGTGCAGTATTTGACAAGTATAATCGCTAGATAACTCTTGCCAATGGTATCTGTAGTAGTCACATGGGCTATTCATGAAATCTCATCTTCGGAATAGGACAGGATAATACGCCGATAGTCAGTTTTCAGCTTCAGTAGAGTATAATCACGGTGTAGGTAACAGTTTCCATGAGCCCGAAGGTATTCAGCGTAGATTGCTTTTTGTCGCAATGCTGATCGGATAATTGTTAAGTATCTTTTCAATGAGGTTGCTTGTTTGATCGGATACAATGTACTTGGATAGTTGCGATTTTGTACTCGGAAAATTTACAATACAGCTTTTCGTAAGTAAAGTTGTAAGTGGTATACTATTTTCCATAGAAAGTGGCAATTAATTTTCCATAGTTTTCAATTAAATATTATTCCGTGATATACTTTGTCACGGAGGTGAAGA
>CADADA010000021.1 GCA_902786515.1 uncultured Lachnospiraceae bacterium
TCAGATTCCACCTCACGATGGACACCCTTGCTGTTCGGCTATATCCTTCCCACTGTCGGGCGGATTAGGGACTTTCACCCTTTAGAAACGTGCGCCGTCAGGCGCACGTAAAATCCCACATCAGCGTATTGCCGATGCGGGATTTTTTAATTAAATTATTTACTTACTACTTTGTATCCTGACAACTTAACTGTTGACTCATTACCCATCTCATCTGTTACATCACAGAAGAAAATGTATGTTCCAGCTTTTTTAAGTTTCAAAGATGCAGATAATGAAGCTCTGTAATTCTGAATCAATACCTTCTTACCATTCAGCTTATAGTAGAATCTGTAATATCTGGTACCGATACCACCCTTACCTGTAGCTTTAAGCTTAATTGTATTTCCAACTTTTGCTTTTCCACTCTTCTTGCTTACCTTGATTGCTGAAGCCTTAAGTTCTGAGTATACCTTGAAGTACTTCTTAGATTTCTTTGTTACGTTTCCATAAGAATCCTTCACATATACATATACTATATAGTTTCCAGCCTTCTTAGGTGTCCAGTTTACACTGCTTGAAGTACTGTATTCACGTACTTTTCCACTGCTTTCACCTTTAAGTTTTACAACGTATTTGTACTTAAGTGTTCCTGTGCCTGTAGCCTTAACAGAAATCTTAACGCTCTGTCCTGCTGTAACAGTTCCTGACTTCTTATTAGTTGTAATTGAAGAAATCTTTGGAGCTTTTACTTCTTCCTGCTTTGTAGTTGTCTCATCTTCCTGCTTCTTTGTTGTTGTCTCATCTTCCTGCTTCTTTGTTGTTGTCTCATCTTCCTGCTTCTTTGTAGTTGTCTCATCTTCCTGCTTTGTAGTTGTCTCATCTTCCTGCTTCTTTGTTGTCGTCTCTATCTGTCCTGATGTTGTCTCATCTTCCTGTTTCTTTGTTGTTGTCTCATCTTCCTGTTTCTTTGTTGTCTCATCTTCCTGCTTCTTTGTTGTTGTCTCATCTTCCTGCTTCTTTGTCGTCGTCTCTATCTGTCCTGATGTTGTCTCATCTTCCTGCTTCTTTGTTGTTGTCTCATCTTCCTGCTTCTTTGTTGTTGTCTCTATCTGTCCTGATGTAGTCTCTTCTTCTCCTACCAAAGCAAATGCTTTCTGACAAGTTACGCTCTTTCCTTCTGAATCAGTTACAACAACCTTAATCAGATGTGAGCCTGCTGCTCCGTTCCACTTAAATGTGCTTGTAGATGAAGCATCCTGAACGCTCTTACCATCAATCACAAATTCGTATTTATATGATCCTGAACCGCCAGAAGCGATAGCCTTTAAGTTAATTGTATCTTTAGCATACTGTGGTGAAGAAACCTCTGCACCAAAGTTAACTGTTAATTCCTTTGTAGGAACTACGATATCGCCTTTTCCGATTCTTGCAAAGCTTGCTGTAATGTTATCAATATCATCTTTCTCTGCTGATGTACTTGCATCTGATGAATAATCACCTTCTGCGTTATCAATCATTGATACATCAAATGGGATACAGTCAAGTGCTGATTCTCCTCTTGTAGCTACTAACATTGCTCCAATTCCTGTATTCTTGATATAGTTCTTATCTACACCATCACCAAGATTTGAATAAGGAATAGCAATCTCATAGAATGAATCATATGTTGTTTTATGTGTTCCTGAACTTCCTGCAAATGTCTTATAATCAACCCAGTCTGCACTATCATCACACACATCATCAGGTGAATCTGAACTGTTTAATCCAATTATGCTTGATGAAATGTTTGTTGTTGCCATGTCGTATGTGATTCCACCCTTTGCAAATCCTACACATCCGTCTGTATAATTAGTATTTCCTTCTGAATCTACTGCCTTAAACATTGAAGGTTCTCCAAGTCCCGGCTTACCACTCATGTAGAATAATCTGTCAACATGTGATGTTGTAGCATCAAACGTAAGTCCCATCTTCTGTCCCCAGATTGAACCGCCTGAAGTATTCTTGTTTGACATTGATGTGCTGCTTGGGTCTACACTTAATGCAAGAATCAATGGCACGTCGAGTACTCTTCCACCATCACTAAGAGGTCCGTCTCCTTCTCTTGCCCATGTATCTGTTGTGTTTACCATCTGCCATCCGATGTAAAGATTGCTGTCATCATATGCTGCATAAAGTGCTGTTGTATCAAGTACACAGTTCTCATGTCCGCCCTTCCAGTGGTTTGCTACATCCCATGCACCGCCTGTAGCTATAAGCATTGATGAATCCCAATCAGATGCATCACCGTCTATCGTAATAGTCTTTTCTGCACCAACTCCTGTTGCATTTGTTGAATATGCTTTTGTTGATAATCCTGCATTTGTTGCTGCTGTAGAAATCTCAGCTGCTACTGTAAGCGCTGAAGCTGCTGACAATTCATTATCTGATGTTGCCAAATCTTCTTCATTTACTACTTTACCACTAAATTCTTTCTTAAATGTGAATGTCTGTTCTGCATTCTGTGTTCCGTCTGTTGCTGTAACCTTTAATGTTACCGTGCTGTCTGCAATCTTACCCTGACCAAGTACAACTTCTGCACTGTCTTTGAAGCTCTTTACAACACCACCGTCAACACAGTATGTTCCTGATGTTGCATTCTTTAATGTAATTGTTGTCTTTAATGTCTCTGTCTTAAACGATGTTCCATCAGCCTGTGATGATGTAATCTTAATATCACTTACTGAAACTGCATTGTAAACTACTGTTACTGTTGAAGCAGGGTCAGCGTATACAGCATCTCCTGTAACTGACTTGTATTCATAACCGTCTATTGTAGGATATGAACCACTGAATTTACTTCCTAATGTTCCTTCTTTTGTCTCAGATGCCTTTATTTCTTTTCCTTCTGCATCAACATATTTGAATGTAATCTTACCTTTTGCAACTACCGGTGTATATACTGACCAGCTGCCGTCTTTGTAAAGATAAGCTGTCTTTGACTCGAACAGGTAACCCTTTTCCATATCAGCAGGTGTTCTGTTTGAATCACTGTTATAGAAGATTACTCTAGGTGCATCGATTTTCTCAGGAACTTCATAGTAATAGTATCCTGTTGTTGCATCTACAGACATCTTTTCTCCAGGCCATGTTCCATTATTTACCGTCTCTGTTGCTGAATCATATGCATAACAATATACATCTGAGCCCCATGAAGAAGGCTTTGCAAAGTATGCAACATATCCTGTCTGCTCTATCTTTGTAAATGTGTATTCATTTTCTGTCGATTCTTTTCCGTCTGTTGCTGTTAATTTAACTGTTACACTGTCACCATAGCTCATATCAGAACCGATTGTGATGTTGGTTGTAGAAGTAATTGTCTTAGCTTCTGCACTTCCAATCTTGTATGTACCTGATGTAGCATTTTTAAGTGTTAATGTTAAATCCAATGTATCAGAAGAGAAGCTTCCGCCCTGCTTTGAAATGCTGATACTTGGTTTTGTAATTATTTCGCCTTCATTATATACTACTGCGATACCGGTAGAACCCATGCTTCCTGAAATGGCTCCACCTGATACTGTAAATGTATTTCCTGAAACCTGATCTTTGTAAGTTCCATCTGCAAGCTTTGCGATACCGCCACCTGAAATGCTGACAGAAGAACTTGTTCCGTTACAGTTTACGATAACTACACCGTATCTGCTTGTAGCTGCATCATATCTTGCATTGTAAGCAAAATTTCCTGATGAACCAAGGTATTCTGCTGCTCCTGTAAAATAATTATGGAATTTGTTAGAAGCAACTACTTCTGTGCTGAAACACTGTGTATTGTCAATGTCACCGATATTTCCGGCTCTCCAGTCCTTTGTTCTTGCAAAATATAAAGCTGTTGCTTTATTTCTTGAAGAAACCAATGTCCATGTCTTATTGATATCGCTTTCACTGGCCTCTGTAGATGTACCTACTTTACGACCATATTTTTCACTGTAAACATCTTCATTTGAGTATGTATCATGTGATTCTGCCCACAATACAACATTATCTCCGGTAACACCTTTCTGATAGTAACTGCTTGAGGCACTTGATGCATTATGACCGATTACAGCGTATCTTATGTCATTACCAGTCTTATTATCTGTTACCTTCATGAACTGAGTGTAGTTATTAATAATAGTACTGTGATTTCCTGCTGTATCATCGAGAATCTCACCATATACATATAAATCTTTTGATGACTTAAAGTAACCGTTTGATTTATAATATGCCTTTGCCTGTGGTATTACATTCTTCCAGAATGTATACCCGCTTCCGTCTGCTTCAGTACCGATATGCTTTGCAGCATCAAATCTGAATCCGTCAGCTCCTGCATCAATACATTCCTTAAGGTAAGTAATTACATAATTCTGAATCTTTGAATTTTCAGTGTTAAGATCCGGAAGGCCACCCATGCTGTAGTTGATAACTCTCTCTCTGTTAGTATAGTCACTTATCTCAACATTCCATGTTCCGCTGTGCCAGCAATTTTCATCATCTTTTATATCTGATGGTATGGCACTTGACCGGTCATATGAACTCTGGTTACCCAGATGATTTGCAACCACATCAACGATAACCTTGATTCCATACTTATGTGCTTCCGCACACATTGCAGAAAAATCTGACTTATTTCCTAAAGCACTATTGCCAGTATTGTCAATTGTAAAGTTAGCCGGCTGATAATACAGCCACCAATCTGCATTAGTTTTTCCCTTAGTTGATTCTTTTGCCTGCTGGATTACAGAAGTCTGAACCGCCGTATAACCTGCATCCGCAATCTTTGCCATATTATTCTTAATGTTATTAAACGACCACTCCCATGCGTGAAGGATTACACCATCCTGAACGTCCACATCTGTGTAATCCGCTGTCGTAGAGAGCTCTGAATCATTTAATATCCCTTCAGTTGCAATAACCGCTTCATTAGCTCCATATACACGAAGCTTAGAAAAATCTGTTATCGAACCGCTGAACACCATTGCACCTGTTAACAAGATACTTAATGCTCTTTTTGCTAAGTTTCTTTTCATCTTAAAAACCTCATCCTTTCTACACATTATTGCTTATTAAAACCTTACAGTAATAGGATATTAAATTTTCTAAAAAATGTCAATAATTCACTTAAAATTGAATCAAATTTTTGAATTTTTTGTTAATATTGTATAATTATTCTTATTATTTTGTGCAAATTTATCATATTGAAAAATTTTTGACACTTTTTTTGGGTAATGATATAATTAAAAAAGATACTATCAGACAAAAACACTTTAAAAAGGAGCGATTCCAATTATGAAAGAACGTATTATAAATTATATGAATCACATTGATGACCTCTTAGACTCAGAATCAGGCAGCATGGACTATGAAAAACTTATAAAAGAGCATCTTATCCAGATTGGTTTCTTCATGCACGAACGGCTTATCCACCTGATTGTTACGGTTGTATTTGCTATTCTCACTCTTATGACTGCATTTACATATCTAAGATATCAGACAATAGGCCTTCTTCTTTTAACTGCTCTGTTCATCGTTTTGCTTGTTCCTTATATCAATCATTACTACCTTCTCGAAAACGGTGTCCAGAAAATGTATAAGCAGTATGATGAAATGCTTAAAAGAGTGAATAGTGACGATTGACATATTCATGATTTTTTAATAAAATGTCTATTGATTTTAATATATAGAAAAGAAACGAGGTATATGAATGAAGACAACACCAGTAAAGGGAACGAATGATTATTTACCTGAAGAGGTTCTCTTAAGGGATTATCTTTCAGATGTTATATTGGATACTTACCGTTCACATGGATTTGAAAGGATTACAACCCCTATCTTAGAGGATGCAGAGAATCTTGACAAAAGCGAAGGCGGAGAGAATCTTAATCTTATTTTCAAGATTTTAAAACGTGGAGATAAATTTCAAAAAGCAATTACAGCCGGTAATTTTGACAGTTTGTCGGATTTAGGTCTCAGATATGACCTGACACTTCCGTTAAGCAGATATTTCGCAAATAACCGTGCAGGACTCATAACCCCTTTTAAATGTATACAGATGGATAAAGTCTACCGGGCTGAACGTCCACAAAAAGGACGCCTGCGTGAATTCGTTCAATGTGATATCGATATTCTCGGAAGTTCTTCCGTGAATTGTGAAATTGAGTTAATAAATACGACCACAAAGGCTCTCTTTAATATAGGTATGGAAAATATTAAGGTTAAGATAAATGACAGAAGTCTGTTGAATGATTTTCTTTTAAAGTGTGGCTTTTCTGATGAGCAGCTCGCCAGTGTCTGCATTTCATTAGACAAATTAGATAAAATCGGTTTAGACGGTGTAAAAGATGAATTGTGTTCAAAAGAGTTCGATAAAGAAGCGATTGAAAAACTTTGCAAAACATTTTCTACACTTCCTGTTACTCTGGATGCGGTAAAAAATATTTGTGGAAAAGATAACGAAGCCGTTAAGAGACTTGAAACTATTATCAGTACCATTTCCGGAATGGTTGAGAATAAGTTTGAAATAGTATACGATATCACTCTGGTGCGCGGACAGGGCTACTACACAGGAACTGTATTCGAGATTGAAAGCACAGAATTTAAAGGAGCCATTGCAGGTGGAGGCAGATACGACAATCTGATAGGCAAGTTCATAAATGAACAGGTTCCGGCTGTAGGATTTTCTATCGGTTTTGAACGTATATTCAGCATTTTGACTGATAATGGTTTTTCTATTCCTGATACTAAAAAACGCATCGCCATCATATATGCACCTGATGAATTTGCCGATGCGAATAAAAAGGCCGATGAATTACGCGATACATATAATGTGGTCATGTATGAAAAACCTCGAAAGAACCTCGGAAAATTTATTGACAAACTGGAAAATAAGAATTGTGACGGATTTTTTATATATAATCAGTCTGATGAAATCAAGTTCTTTTAATATAATGCCGCCGGGATACGTATATTACGATATCCCGGCGGGTATTAGTATATTCTCTTATCTCGAAGTAATAAATGTATTGTAACCTTCCCCTCTTAATCTGCTCTCCATTTTTACTGCGTTATCTATATCCTCATAGGTTCCTACCTGTACTTTGTACATCCCGTCTTCTAATGTTAAAAATGCAGGAAATCCTTCACTTTGAAGGCGGCTCAAAAGCTGGTTTGCGTAATTTCTGTTGAAATATGCTCCAACCTGTACCCTGTATAATTTACTATCATTTTCCTGATTCTGATTTAATGTTTCCAAGATACCGTCTGCAATGGCATTTGCTATTTCATCGAATTTTTCGTCAAATAACGCATTATCACTGTCGTTATTGATAAATCCCGTTTCAACAAGAAGCGATGGAATTCTGGTACGCCTTAGCACTACGAGATTCGGTCTTTCGATAACTCCCCTGTTTCCAAATCCCAGTGCCTGCAGATTGGCATTTATATTCCTTGCCATTTCGGCTTTTACCCCCGAATCATCAAATACAAGTGTCTCAACTCCGCTGGAAGTATTATCTTCCGGAACTGAATTTCTATGCAGTGATACAAAGAAATCAGCACCGGAATTATTCCCCATAACTGCCTTTTCAAATGGTGTATCATACACATCTGTTGTTCTGGTATAATATACATTTACACCATTTTGCTCCAATATATTTCCGACAGCTAAGGCCAGATTTAAGTTATCATCTTTCTCGTTTCTCCCCTGATAAGATGCACCATTATCATTTCCTCCATGTCCTGCATCTATTACAACAGAATAAGCCATATAATTCTCCATTTTTTTTTATATTATATGCCACATGGAGTCAAATATTGCATTATCGTCTGTTAGTATTGTCGTTTTTCGTGCTTCCTGTCACAGTATCTGTCACATCATCTACCGCATTACCGACTCCTCTTCCGGCGTCCTCGACAGCATCACCGACTCCTCTTCCGGCGTCCTTCACTGCATCTCCGACTCCGTCTCCTATGTCTTTTACTGCACCTCCGACACCATTTCCAGATTCGTTTACAGTGTCATTTGTTGTATCGTTTGTATTACCTGACATGTTTCCACATGCCATCAGTGCTGTCGCCATCATACCTGCTGCCACAATCACAAGATACTTTTTAATTCTTTTCATAAAAAATCTCCTCCTGAAAATTAGTTATCTTACTTTAACTAATATATCCAAAAGGAGATTTTTTAATAGATGTTAATATTATCCAATCACGTCGCTCATGTCATACATTCCCGGCTGTTTGCCCGCAAGGAATTTGGCTGCCTGAACAGCTCCCTTGCCAAATACGGCCTTGGAATATGCGTGATGATTTATCTCTATCACTTCGTCGATTCCTGCGAAAATCACTTCGTGGTCGCCTACAATAGTTCCACCTCTTACAGCTGAGATACCTATCTCTTTCTTCGGTCTCTTCACTCTGTCAGAACTTCTGTCAAACTTGTACTCATATTCATTATCCAGTTCTGCATTTATTGAATCTGCAAGCGCCAGTGCGGTTCCGCTCGGTGCATCAACTTTCTGATTGTGATGTCTTTCAACAATCTCTATATCATATCCTGCAGGAGCAAATACCTTTGTCGCTTCTTTTAACAATTTCATGATAGTATTTATTCCCAGTGACATATTTGCGGATTTCAGCACCGGTATCATCTGAGATGCCTTTTTTACCTTTTCAAGCTGAGCTTCTGATAATCCTGTCGTACACAAAACGAGAGGAAGCTGCTTTGCAACACAATAGTCTAATAATGCATCCGTTCCCTTTGCCGATGAAAAATCTATCACAACATCAGCATCAACATCACATGTGTTTATATCTGTAAATACAGGATAATCATTTTTAATGTTATCTACTATGTCAAAACCGGCTACAATCTTAGTCTCCTCATCTGCAGCGACAATGCCTGTTATATTCTGTCCCATTTTTCCGTTACATCCGCTCATTATAATATTTATCATCTGCGTGACCTTCTTTCTATACTCTGCTATTGCACTTTTATTCCATAATTTTCCAATGATTTTTTAAGTCTTTCTTTGTTTGCAGGTTCCATTTCCGTAAGTGGCGCTCTTAAGCTTCCCACTTCCATTCCCATCATATTAAGTGCTGCTTTTACCGGGATTGGATTTACCTCACAGAAGAGGCTCTTAATCAAATCAATTGCCTCAAGCTGAAGTCTGCAGCTCTCCTTTACATCTCCCTCGAGATATGAAGCAACAATGTTGTGAGTCTGTTCAGGTGCAACATTGGAAAGCACTGAAATAACACCTTTTCCTCCTAATGAAAGAAGAGGTACTATCTGATCGTCATTTCCTGAGTAGATATCAATCTCACCCTTGCTCAGCGAGGCGAGTTCTGCAACCTGTGAAATATTTCCGCTTGCTTCTTTTATCGCAATCACATTTTTTGAGAGTTCATGAATCTTCATTACCGTTGCAGGTAATATATTGCAACCCGTACGGCTCGGTACGTTATACAGGATTACCGGTACCTTTACAGAGTCCGCAATCGCCGTAAAGTGCTTTACAAGCCCGTTCTGTGTAGACTTATTATAGTATGGCGATACCAGCAATAATCCATCCACACCATATTTTTCCGCCTCTGTTGAAAGATAGATTGCAGTCTCAGTACAATTTGAACCTGTACCTGCTACCACCGGAATCCTTCCTGCAGTTTTCTCGACTGCATACTTGATACATTCAAGATGCTCCTCATGCGAAAGTGTTGATGACTCACCTGTAGTACCACATATGATAATACAATCTGTCTTGTTTGTTATCTGAAATTCAATAAGTTCCCCAAGTTTTTCAAAATTAACTGTTCCATCCTGATTCATCGGAGTTACGATTGCCACTCCTGCACCTGTAAAAATAGACATATACAATTCCTCCATTTCGTTAAATTGATTAAAATAAAAATAACCGGCCACAAAAGGCCGGTTAAAAGTTTCAAAATAAAACTAAAAAAGCAGCCCTCCATCTCTAAAAGATGACAGTTATACAGCTCTTAACTGTATACCCAAGATACCGGCTCCAGATACCGTTACCTTTCGGCGTGTTACCCTTTCAGTGGACTTTATCTGTGTCTGGCACATCCATCCGCTTACTGATGCAATACGCAACCTCTACTTTACATCACATATGGTGATGATAACACTATTCGTCTGTAATGTCAATGTTTAATTTGGGTCTCAATTTCCGATACAACATTTACGTATTCTCTAAGTTCTTCCGGTAAGTTAATCCCGGTGAGAAATACTATCTCTTCATCTGACTTTGCACTTATAACCTGTATAATGTCCTCCATTCGGATAATTCCTTCATCTATCAGTCCAAGTGCTTCATCCAGAATCAAAACATCGCACTCACCCGTGGTAAGTACTTTCTTGGCATAATTAAGTCCATTCAGAATATTCGTTACTTCATCATTCTTTTCCTGTTCACTTAATTCCGAGAAACTCGTGTCCTTTTTCTCAAACCTGAATAATTTAATCTGCGGTTCCAGTTGTTTGAAAAATTCAACTTCTGCCAAATCCTTCTGTTTCATAAATTGTACGATTATTACACGTTTGCCATCAATTGCAGAGAAAATTCCCTTGCCAATTGCCGCCGATGACTTTCCGTCACCTTTTCCGCAAAAAATCTGCACATAACCTTTATCCATTGTAACCTGCTCCTTGTTAATCAGTTTAAGTTATAGTAATGAATGAAATACATCATACCAAAAAAATTATAAAAAAGCAATATCTTTAACTAATCCACATATTCCAGCTTACTTACTGATACCTCATATGCCGTATGTTTCTCTGTCTCTTCTTCACTGATTTTCTTTACATAATCCCTGCTCTGGACTCTTCCCCATATCTGGATTCTTCCTCCAACTTCAAATGAAGATGCAAATCTTGCATTTCTTCCCCAGGCTATACAAGGAATGTAATCTGATTTTCCATAAGGTCTGTTCACTGCTATCAGCAAATCTGATATCTCTCTTCCAAGCGGTGTCTTTCTGTATACCGGAGTCTTGCATATAAATCCATCCAGAAAAATCTGATTTGTCCTGCCCGAATCTGAATTTTCTTCGATAAGCTGCCACTCTCTTACAAAAATTGATAGCACTAATTTGTTCTTTGTTCCCTCATGTCTGTTGTATGAGCGGAACTGACCTGATGCCTCGACCAATTTACCTCTCAAATCTTTTGTAACATCAACCAGTCTCTCGGATACCATCAAAGGAATGGTGTCAAACATATCACTCAGACGGCTGACCGCCACGTCCGTAATATAAAACCCTTCTCCAAACACCTCATGACTGAATCTGAATTCAGACACAATCTCTCCAATAATGCTTACCCTGTTGTTTTCAATCACCTTATCTACCATTTGTATTTCTCCCTTCAAATTTGTTTGTTTCTTAGATAGACTTATCTATAATTAATGTTTACGTTCTATTTTTTGAAAATAGAACTACATTACCAGCCAATTTTACATTATTTTTTTATATTTTAAAAGTGTTTATTTATATTTTTTTCTTTGATTTTATACAATATTGATGATACAATGTAAAAAATTGTCGACATATTATTAGATTTGACAAAAATTTTCATTTATTTCGCAAAAATTTTCATTAACACTTGAATTTTATATGAAGTATGGTAAACTTTACAATGTTTTGGTGCACGTGTGCTGCGTTGCATCATATTCATTTTATTTTATGCAGCACAGAAATGAGGATTATTATGAATATCAATAGAGAAGATGTCCGCAACGTTGCAATTATTGCCCATGTTGACCACGGAAAGACAACACTGGTTGACGAACTTTTAAAACAGAGCGGCGTATTCAGGGAAAACCAGGAAGTGGCGGAACGCGTCATGGATTCAAATGATATAGAGCGTGAACGTGGAATAACTATTCTTTCTAAAAATACAGCCGTATATTACAAGGATACCAAGATTAATATTATAGATACTCCGGGGCATGCTGATTTCGGTGGCGAAGTTGAGCGTGTTCTTAAGATGGTTGACGGTGTTATACTCGTTGTTGATGCTTTTGAAGGTGCCATGCCACAGACAAAATTTGTGCTTAAAAAAGCATTGGAGCTTGACCTTTCGGTAATAGTCTGTATTAATAAAATCGACCGTCCGGAAGCCAGGCCTACAGAAGTTATCGATGAAATACTTGAGCTCTTCATAGAGCTTGATGCATCAGATGAACAGCTCGACTGTCCATTTGTATTTGCATCAGCAAAATCCGGACATGCAATTCTGGAGCTTGATGATTCTCCTGAAAACATGATTCCTTTATTTGAAACTATTATTAACCATATTCCTGCTCCTACAGGTGATCCGGATGCTGATACGCAGATTCTTATCAGCACAATCGACTATAACGAATATGTCGGCAGGATTGGTATCGGTAAGGTAGATAACGGTAAAATCAAGGTGAATCAGGAAGCTGTGCTTGTAAATGCACATGAACCTGACAAAAAGAAAAAGGTTAAAATCAGCAAACTTTATGAATTTGACGGACTTGACAAAGTTGAGGTCAATGAAGCATCTGTAGGTTCCATTGTTGCAATTTCAGGAATTGCGGATATCCATATAGGAGATACTGTATGCTCTCCTGAAAATCCGGTTGCTATTCCTTTCCAGAAGATTTCAGAGCCTACAATCTCAATGCAGTTTATGGTAAATGACAGTCCTTTAGCCGGTCAGGAAGGTAAATTTGTGACTTCAAGACATATCAGAGACCGCCTGATGAGAGAGTTAAATACCGACGTGAGTCTGAGAGTAGAAGAAACAGAAAATGCTGACAGTTTCAAAGTTTCAGGCCGTGGCGAGCTTCACCTTTCCGTATTGATAGAAAATATGAGACGTGAAGGTTTTGAGTTTGCCGTAAGTAAAGCCGAAGTTCTTTATAAAGAGGATGAAAACGGCAAAAAACTTGAGCCTATGGAACTTGCTTATATAGATGTTCCTGAAGAATTTTCGGGAACCGTTATTGAGAAGTTAAGTGCCCGCAAAGGTGAACTCCTGAATATGACTGCTTCTAACGGCGGATATACAAGACTTGAATTCTCAATTCCTTCAAGAGGACTTATCGGTTACAGAGGAGAATTCATGACAAGTACTAAAGGAAATGGTATAATAAATACTATATTTAACGGTTATGGTCCTTACAAGGGTGATATACAGTACCGTAAACAGGGCTCATTGATTGCATTTGAAGCCGGTGAAGCTATCACTTACGGTCTGTTTAATGCTCAGGAAAGAGGTACTCTGTTCATCGGTCCGGGTGAAAAGGTTTATTCCGGAATGGTTGTCGGACAAAACGGAAAGACTGACGATGTTGAGGTAAATGTTTGTAAGACAAAGCATCTTACCAACACCCGTTCTTCCGGCTCTGATGAAGCTTTAAAACTTGTACCGAAACGAATTTTAAGCCTTGAGCAGTGTCTTGAATTTATCGATACTGATGAGTTATTGGAAGTCACACCTGAAAATCTGAGAATCAGAAAGAAGATTCTTGATCCGACTTTAAGAAAGCGTTCGAAATTTAACAAATAGTTTTTTATTTGTATTGCAGGGAGGTTTTGCCTATGGATATACAGTTTTTGGAACTTTTAACAGAGATTCGTAATCCTGTTCTTACAGCCGCGAACATGGTTATTACAACGCTGGGAGGGGGAACGTTATATATTGCCCTCCTCTGCCTTATATATTGGTGTGTTGATAAAAAATTTGCCTACCGGCTGGGAATTATCTATATTCTCTCCGGTATGGCTGTTCATTCATTAAAAATAATTTTCAGAGTTCCCAGACCATGGGTGAGAGATCCTTCATTTAATGTCGTGAAAGCTGCAAAAGCAGGGGCAGGCGGATATTCATTTCCCAGCGGTCACACTCAAAATACAACGGCTTTTTTATCTACAATAGCGTACAAATGTAAGAAACCTGTATTAAAAGTGCTTTGCTATATTGGCATTTTTCTTGTTATGTTTTCAAGAATGTATCTGGGTGTTCACACACCAACTGATGTAGGAGTGGCATTTTTGCTTACTCTGATAATATCGCTGTATGTAAATCATTACGGTGAGAATTATTCAATAGATGTTAAGACTATACACAAAATCAACTTTTTTATGGTTTTGCTGTCGGTTGCGGTTACTGCACTTGCCATTTATCTGTACGTAACCGTACCTGAACTTCCGGCATCTAAATTGATTGGAACCGTTAAATATACTGGTGCAGCCGTGGGCTTTATCATCGGTCTTTGTGTTGAAAAGAAGTACATAAGATTTAATGAAAAAGCTACAACATTTCCAAAGCAGATATTGAAGTTCACCATAGGAATTATAGTTTCGCTGGCATTGCATAAGGGACTTTCATTTATAATTAAAACATTTTTTGCTACGATACTCCCGCTATACTTCATTGAATACGCATTGGTATTTGTTTTTGTCATCTGTGTTTATCCTATATTTATTAAAAAATTTTTCACTGATGAATTTTATCTTTGAGAATCGTAAATACAAAAAACTTCAATCCTAAAGGATATTTTGTTCCTTTTCGAATAATAAATAACAGACACGTTACACAGCGAAATCCGCGGGGGCGGCTTTTTTACGTATGATTTTCTGATAATTTCAAAATGATACGTAGGTTTCTGCTGTTTACTACGTATCATTTTATGAAAACTTCAAAATGATACGTAGGTTTCTGCTGTTTACTACGTATCATTTTATAATAACTTCAAAATGATACGTAGGTTTCTGTTGTTTACTACGTATCATTTTATAAAAACTTCAAAACGATACGTAGGTTTCTGTTGTTTACTACGTATCATTTTATAAAAACTTCAAAACGATACGTAGGTTTCTGTTGTTTACTACGTATCATTTTATAAAAACACGAAAATTATACGTAACATAGATTATCCCTACGTATCTATCATAGAAAAATTGATAATAGTACGTAAAACCACTGTCGCAGATGTATGAATACTCATAGTCAACCAAGTTTATCAGTTACTTATTATTCGATGTATTAGTATAGTCGTTTTTTAATACACCCACCTTATATTTGTCTATAATTCCATCACCTGTCCCGACTCGCATACCACATAAAAAACTTCATCCAGTTCATTGATTTCCACAGAAGCTGAAGCGGCTTCATTTACCTCTTCACAAAACTTACCATAATATTCCACAGGTACCAGATAACACATTTTCACCTTGTCTTCATAAGATGATTCCAGCTCATGAACTCCCATTGTCGCACAGATATATTGAAGTTTCCCGACAAGTGTATATGGGAGTATCATTTCAACTTTTTTCCCGCGCATCTTCTCTGCAATCTCACTTTTTTCAACTGCATCCGCAGCAGCATTCCTATATGCCCTGACAAGTCCTCCTGTTCCTAAAAGAACACCTCCAAAATATCTGGTAACAACAATTAACACGTTACGAAGTCCTGAACCTTCCAGAACATCAAGAATTGGTTTTCCTGCTGTGCCACCAGGTTCTCCGTCATCACTGAATCTTTGTATTTCATTTTTTTCTCCCAATACATATGCGTAACAGTTGTGTCTGGCATCCCAGTATTCCTTTTTTAGGCCTGCAATATACTCGTTCGCCTCTTCCTCAGAATTAATATTTGTTATATGTGCAATAAATCTGGATTTTTTTTCTTCGTATTCCCCCACTGCACTATTTAATAAATACATATCAGTCATTTTTCCTCCGATTACGTATAATTTTTTACTTTTTGTCTATCTTATAGATTGTAACATAATTTTAACTTTATTTACCATAGTATTTTTGTTATAATTTTTTTATCATTTGAAAGAAGGGAATTCTATTGAACTATAATTATAAAAATGTGCTTAAAAAGAGAAAAGCACTGACTTCGACTACAAGAAAACTTAAGACGAAATTTGGCATTACATTGCTAAAATTTTTTATCGTATTTCTTTTGGCTATGGTCATTACTGTTGTTTTTGCTGGTTTTGGAATGATTCGCGGCATTATAGATTCGTCACCGTCTGTTGATGACATAAATATTGCTCCATCAGAATATTCCACTACAATCTATGACGCAGATAATAATGAGATAACGAAGCTGGTTCAGTCAGGTTCTAACAGAATCAATGTCTCTATTGATTCTATTCCTAAGTGCCTGCAGTATGCATTTATCGATATCGAAGATGAACGTTTTTATGAGCATAACGGTATTGACCTGAAGGGTATCATAAGAGCGGGTGTTACTGCCATTACCACCCGCAGACTTTCACAGGGTGCAAGTACCCTTACCCAGCAGTTATTGAAGAATAATGTATTTGAAGGTGGTAATGAAGATTCTGTAGGAAAGTTGTTCAAAAGAAAATTTCAGGAACAGTATCTGGCTCTCGAACTTGAAAAAGCCACAACCAAATCCTACATACTTGAAAGCTATTTGAATACCATTAACTTAGGGCAGAATTGTCTTGGTGTACAGGCGGCATCTAAAAGATATTTCAATAAGGATGTCTCGGAGATTACTTTGTCTGAGGCTGCAGTTATTGCAGCGATTACGCAGAGTCCATATAAGTACAATCCGGTAACTCACCCTGAGAATAATGCAGAGCGTCGTAACAAGGTGTTAAAACATATGCTGTCACACGGTCATATTACACAGGATGAATATAACGCTGCTTTAGAGGATGATGTTTATTCACGGATACAGACTATTAATGTTGACCGTTCGACTTCAAGTCCTTATACGTACTTTATCGATGCACTGATTGATGACGTGTTAGAAGATTTGCAGGAACAGAAAGGATATACCAGGACCCAGGCTTACAATGCTCTTTACAGTGGCGGACTCAGTATATATACCACTCAGGATCCTGCTATTCAGGCTATATGTGATGAAGAATGTAATAACCCTGATAATTTCCCGGGTACAGTATATTATTCCATCAACTGGGCATGGTCTGTCAGCCATGCGGATGGTACTGTATCTAATTATTCTGAAGTTGATATAGAGTATTATAATAAGACGTTGCTTGGCGATTCAGATTTCAATTTGACATTTTCATCTACGGATGAGGCGAATGCCTATATAGCTGCTTTTAAAGCAGAATACTGGCATGAAGGTGATACGGATCTCGGCGAGACAATACTATACACTTTACAGCCACAGGTTTCATTTACCGTAATGGATCAGAAAACGGGATTTGTAAAAGCTGTAGTTGGCGGTCGTGGTGAGAAGACAGCAAGTCTTACATTGAATCGTGCTACAGATACAACCAGACAGCCCGGCTCTTGCTTTAAGGTGTTATCTACGTATGCACCGGCTCTTGACACAGCAGGCTATACATTGGCATCATTGGTGGAAGATTCTCCTTTTTACGATGTAAACGGACGTAAGGTAAGTAACTGGTGGGGTGACAACTACAGAGGTCCTTCTACTCTTCGCTCGGGTATTCGTGACTCCATGAACGTAGTTACATCAAAGCTATTAACTGATATAACTCCGCAGCTGGGATTTGATTATCTGCTCAACTTCGGAATTACTACATTGGTTGATGAAAAGACACTTGAGGATGGTTCTGTCGTGTCGGATATTAACCAGGCACTCGCCCTTGGCGGAATTACTTACGGCGTAACTAATCTTGAGTTGTGTGCTGCTTATGCTTCCATAGCCAATAACGGTGTATATACAAAACCAATGCTTTACACAAGGGTTTATGACCAAAAAGGACGTATTCTTTTGGATAATGAGGCAAATACACATACTGTGCTAAAAGATTCCACCGCATGGTTATTAACCAGTGCTATGCAGGATGTTGTAACAGATGGTACAGGTAAGCTTTGTAAAGTGGAAGGAATGACTGTTGCCGGCAAGACCGGTACAACATCTGACGACAATGATATATGGTTTGCGGGTTATACCCCATATCTTACAGCCACCATATGGTCCGGATTTGACAACAATCAGAGCTTATCCAACACCGGCTATCATGAGTCGCTGTGGAGCAAAATTGTGACAAGAATAGATCAGGTAAAAGGCTATACGGAAGATCCGGGATTTGAAAAGCCGGACTCAGTTGAAGAAGTTAAGCTCTGCTCTTCTTCAAATAAAATTGCAACCAGCGGTTGTCCGTCAAGCACAACCAGAACGGAATATTTTGCAAAAGGAACTCTTCCTTCCGATCAATGTTCGGTTCATTATGGACGTTCAACACGTTACCACGACGATTCAGATGATAACTCGGATGACGACTCGAATGATGACTCTGATGACGGCTCTGATGATGATTCAGATGACGGCTCTGATGATAACTCGGACGATGGCTCTGATGATAACTCGGACAATGGCTCTGATGATAATCCGGATGACGGCTCGAATGATAATCCGGATGATGGAGGCGGCGATGGAGATAACTCCGGTTCGGATGACGGTTCAGGCGAATGATATTAAAGGCATAGTACTCTCAGGTGACTATGCCTTTTCTTTATGATAGTATAAAATTTGTTTAAATATACCAATATGGTATCTGCAAAACATTTTCTCTAAGCATACCCGGCATCGTACACATGCAAATAACTGCACCCGTTCCTCTTTTCTTTTCCGGTATAATATCAAGGATTTGAAAGGTTGATGTCATATCAGCTGTAACACTGCTGTTCTGCTTAATTTCAATCGGGTAAAGCACACCATCCTGTTCGATAATAAAGTCAATTTCAGCTTATTGATACACGACCTGCAAGAGAATCGGAAGCCATTTCCATTAACTTAAAAGGCTGTGAGCCTGACAAAAAATACAATCCCTTCTCGTCATGCAAGTCACATGATTGCTTAATATGCCTAAACAAATCCGGTACATATTGTATTTCATCAAAAAAAACCGGAGGTTCATTTAACGACATAAACATTTCAGCATTATTTTTAGCCTGCTCTTCTGCAAATGGATCATCAAATGTGACCTCTTTGATATCAGAATATTTATGCCTTATCAAAGTAGACTTACCAGTCTGTCTGGCACCTGTGATTAACACAGTTTTGAATGTTTTTGAAGATTTTTCAACTATATCCTCGATTGCCCTTCTGATATATTTCATTGCTAGTCTCTCCTTTAAAATATGACTAATCAGGAATACCATTCCGAATTAGTCATATTTTATCATATCGTTTTTTAATTTTCAATCATTCAATAATAATTTTTTGGAATTATGATTTCATTTTCGCATCGAAGAACAAACTTCCCAAATATCCGAACACTAAAGCGCAGCTGATTCCTATGGCACTTGCCTTAAAGCCGCCTGAAAATATACCGATAATCCCCTGTTCATCCACAGCCTCTTTCACACCCTTAAATAACGTATTTCCAAATCCCAGCAGGGGAACGGATGCACCACACCCTGCAAACTCAATAAAAGGTTCATACACCCCTAATGCACCCAATATCGAGCCTATTACTACGAGACTCACCATAATCCTTCCCGGCATAAGTTTGGTTTTATCAATAAAAATCTGAACAAATGCGCAAATAAGTCCTCCAACGACAAAAGCTTTTAAATAATCCATATCCTTCACCTCTTAAAAAAATTATATCGCTGATAATATAACCGCATGTGCAATTCCCGGAATGCTGTTACCCTCATTAAAACTTATAGGAGACATTAACGCTCCCGTTGGAACAAATAGAATCCTCTTCCAATTTCCACTTTCCAGTTGTTTTAAAATGTAAGAGCATAAAACCGATGCACTGCAGCCACATCCGCTTCCCCCACTATGTGTGTCCTGAAGCGAATTATCAAATATTTCAATTCCACAATCATAATGTAAAGAGCTTATATCTACCCCTCTGTCATTTAACAAATCAAGCAGTATTGTTCTGCCCACAACTCCCAAATCTCCTGTTATGATTTTATCATAGTGATTACAGTCAACTGATAAATCTTTTAGATTCCGGTAAATAACATCCGCTGCTGCCGGTGCCATGCATGCTCCCATATTCATAGAATCCTTTACACCATAATCAACAATTTTACCGGTTGTCACTCCCTCTATCTTTGCAATATTCCCCTCCTTGCCAATAATTACAGCTCCGCATCCGGTCACTGTCCATGTAGCAGAAAACGGCCTCTGGTTACTATATTCCAGTGGAAATCGAAACGATTTTTCTGCACTGGCAAAATGCGATGATGCCAGCGCCAGCACATAATCAGCATATCCGGCAGCTACATTCATTGCGCCAAGGCTCATTGCCTCCCCCATAGTTGAACAAGCTCCATATAGCCCAAAAAAAGGAATTTCAAGCTCTGCAAGTCCAAATGTTGACGCAATCAGTTGTCCCAGTAAATCCCCTGCAAATACATATCTGACCGCATCTTTTTGCAAACCCGATTTTGTAATAGCTAATTTTGCAGTTTCAGTCTGAAACATACTTTCCGCTGCTTCCCAATTATCAGTACCAAACTTAGCATCTTCCACAATCCTGTCAAACTCCGGTCCTAAAGGGCCATCACCCTCTTTTTTCCCCACAATGGATGCCATACTTTTTATAAATGGCGGATTATCAAAAATTACACTTTGTTTTCCAACTACCATTATTACCCTCCTCACATATAGAAAAATACAATATAGTTATCCCCATTTGAAAATGATTTTATGCAATCGAGCAGGCTGACTCCTACTCGATATCCACTCCGTACAATCCCTTCGAATCCGCTTCGCTTCTTCTCAGTGATTACACGGTCGCCAAATAAAAATCCTTGTGCAAGCACAAATTTTTACTTGGCTCGTCGTGGATAACAAAAAAGAAGCTGCCTGCTATTAAGCGCGACAGCTCCATATGTAATATCAAAATTATTAACTTCTTAAATATTTCTCCTCGAACTTATCTGCAGGAATCGGCTTGTCATGGAGATAACCCTGGATAACATTGCATCCCGTCTCCCTGACCATTCTCTCTTCTTCCTTGGTCTCTACACCCTCGCACACAATGTCAAACTTGCTTTTACTGAAGGTGTCAACAAGGCTCGACATAATGGCAAAACCCTTGTCGTTATGAAGGCTGTTTACCACAAAACCTCTGTCAAACTTAATTACGTCAATCGGAACCATACCAAGCACATATAATGAATTATATCCGCTTCCGAAATCATCCATGCTGATTTTGTATCCCTTGCTTCTAATCATATTTATTTTTTCAATGATATGGTTCAGATTCTCACAAAACAGAGTCTCTGTAAGTTCAAATTCAAAATAATCCTTTTGAAGCCCTGACTCTTCAATCATCTCATCTATATGAGCTATAAAGCCCGGAACCGTAAAATCCACCCTTGACAGATTAATAGAAACCTTTGGAATCTTTAAGTCATCTTTTTTCCAAAGCTTCATCTTTTCTATGATTAACTCAACCATTCTCTTATCAAGCATCGATATAAGTCCCGTCTTCTCTAATACAGGGACATACATTCCGGGAGCCAGGGTATTACCTTTCGGATCCTCAATTCTTGATAAAACCTCGGCACCAACCATCTCCTGAGTGTCAATGGTAAACTTTGGCTGAAGGTACAACTGCACCTTATTATTATCCATAGCATACTCAAACAGCGGAACAACCCCGGCTTCACGCATGCTTTTATTCCCAAGATCCTCATTATATACAGCCACAACGTCGTTATAATTATCATTAATCGACTTTCTGGCATATCTGGCTTTATCCCTCATATCTTCAAAATCTTCATCTGAATCATCCGCAAAATAAATACCACAATCCAAATGTATTCTTGCCAGAGGATATTCCTTGTAAATATTCTCCGTAAACTCACCGCACATATTTCTGATATAGCCGACTACATCCTCATAAGGAATATCATACTCTTCGGCAATGAGTGACAAATGATCTGCATAAGTAAAAGCCGCAACCTTGCAGGCTTCAAAATTATTGCAAAAATGCGTCTTCAACGTATCAAGAACCCGATCCCCCGATTCAAATCCGTATACCTGGTTAAAATATTTAAAATTCTTGATGTTAATTGTTATCACAACAACCTTTTCCATTGAATTTACAATCTGCTGTCCAATCTTTCTAAATTCCTTAATGGATACAAGCTTGTCCTGTAATAACACAGTCTCCTGTCTGTCTTCCATAACCTTCTCCAATCCAAAACATAATACATATATTATATACCAAAAAGCCTAAAAAAACAAGACAGTTCACTTTGTGGAACCCTTATTTCATCATGAATGAACCTTAAATTTTACGTTTAAAATGTTCACATCCCCCGATACCATTGTGACAATAATTTTATAATAATATGTGCCTGAATTCAGTTTCGAAAACTTTAATGAGCGATTAAAATTTGCCATGTCATATACATTTCCGTTTACTTTTTTTGTTGTGCCCGTCACATAATTTTTTGCGTTTTTACTCTTATACACACCTGCTGTAATCTTTTTAATTTTTGCAGAAGAATAAACATTGCCGCTTAATATAAAAGATTTCCCTTTACTGATTCCTTCCTCAGGGGTGTTATATCTTACAATTACAGGGCTCTTTTTAGTAACCACAAAATCCTTATTCAATAAAAGATAATTTCCACTCTGATTTGTTACAGAAACTCTGTAATAATAAACACCTGAATTTAAAGCGTCAAATGTTATGTAATCATCAAGCAGCGATAAATCATAAGTATTTCCCTCCGGCCTAGCCGTTCTGCTGGTATATATCTTACCATTTTTACCTTTTATGTATACCCTGACTTTCGATATCGCTGACGGTGACCATATAGTTCCTTTTATGGTAAATGGCTGTCTTTTCTTTATGTAATCAGGGTAAGTTGCTCCTGAAAGCGAAGGTGCCCTTGATAGTGATGATTTTTCAGAGTAAAGGCTAAGCAGGGTTTTTGCATAATTCCCTCTTTCTATTGCCTTAATCCCTGCATTTGAAGGCATCTCAAACTTTGTGCACCAGATACGTGCCGCTTCATATGCATCCTGGCTTTCAACGCCATCATATCCTATCGTTTTCAACTCATTTAATACCCCATTATAAGAAGTTGTCAGTTCATAATACAGATACTCTAATTGGGGAGCTAACTTTTTATAGCTATAACCTCTAAGGCAGCAAAAGCTGAGCAAATCTGTGCGACGTCCGGTTGGTGAAGTTCTTGGGTAATTGGTCCACTGGCAGATTCCATATCCTGCTCCGGTGTTCCACTTATAGCCATATTCCATAATATCAGCGATGCATCCCGACTCATAATAAATATTTGCAAGCACACCCACAGCGGCAGAAATACTGAGTCCTGCCTTATCCGTCATATAGTTTACTATCTTATCTGCATTTTTTTCTGCATTTTCAGCAGCGGAAGAAAGGTCACCCTTTTGTAACAGTTCTTCGCCAAAACAGACAAAAGCCTTAGGACCATCCTCTATCACATTAAAATCATCAGCCATTTGATATTCCTGACTGACAGGAACAGGATAAAACTGATAACAGTAATACTTGAAATCATCATAGTCATCTGAGACACATTTCCACGTAACCTCAATATCTTTCATGCCGCCGTCCTGAAAATATGCCGTCAGTTTATCAGGCATCTGTGATGTTGCTTCAGACAGAGGTAAACCCTTTTCCTCATAAAGCAGCTCATCCTCTACCTCCTGCTCACTAAATCCGGTAATTATATTCTGTTCATCATGTGCGTATGCCTGAACCTGCATTACGGCTGATATCGCCGCCACACCAAATATCAAAAACAAATTCCTTAAGTTTTTTATCATGTCTGTTTTTTCACCTTACCTAATCGACAATACTTTGTAATCATTATCTTCTACAGCTTTTCTCAACACATCATCATCTACGGCTTCGCTTAAGGTTACCACGGCAGAATTCTTTTCATGGCTTACAACCGCTTCCTTAACCTGTGGGATTGCCTCAAGACACTTCTTAACTCTTGCCTCACAGTGACCACACATCATACCTTCAATTTCCATCATTTTTTCCATATCAGTTACCTCTTCTTTCTTTGTATTATAATTTATTTTTTTATCTTTTTTATTGCCATATATTGCAAAAAAATTCAATCTGAGTGCATTACTAATCACACAAAAGCTTGATAAGCTCATGGCTGCAGCTCCAAACATAGGGTGAAGCTTCCATCCAAATATAGGATACCACAATCCTGCCGCCAATGGTATACCTATAATGTTATAACAGAAAGCCCAGAATAAATTTTCCCGTATATTTCTTAACGTAGCCCGGCTGAGCCTTATCGCTGCGGGAACATCACTAAGACTGCTCTTCATAAGTACAATATCGGCCGCGTCTATCGCAACATCTGTTCCCCGGCCTATCGCCATTCCGATATCTGCTGAAGTAAGAGCCGGTGCATCATTAATACCGTCCCCCACCATAATGACTCTTCCCTGCTCCTTTAATTTTCTTATAACCTTTTCTTTTCCATCCGGCAATACTTCCGCTTCTACCTCATCAACACCGGCACTTTTTCCAATCGCTTCAGCAGTAAGGCGGTTATCACCGGTAAGCATTACCACTCTCATTCCCATATTTTTCAATTCCAGTACTGCTTTTTGACTTTCTTCCTTCATCACGTCAGCTACTGCAATCATTCCTGCAAACTTGTTACCAATACTAAAAAATAATGGTGTTTTGCCCTCATTTGCCAATTCTTCTGAGAGTTTTTTTGTATTCCCGTCAATCGTTACAAACGTTTCTATAAAACTCTGTTTTCCTCCGGCAAGTATCTTATCTTCCAACACACCGGTCAGTCCGTTTCCTACTTTTGCTTCAAATTCTTTTATCTCATACGTTTCAATGTGTTCATCCTGACATTTTGACGTAATTGCATTTGCCAGAGGATGTTCACTTTTCTGTTCAAGTGAATATGCAATACGCAAAAATTCTTCTCTGTCATAGCCCTCTGCCGGATAGATATCCGTCACCTTCGGAACGCCTTCAGTTATAGTACCGGTTTTATCAAGAACCACAATATCTGCTTTTCCTGTTATCTCCAGACTTTCTGATGTCTTAAATAGTATTCCGTTTTTAGCTCCCCTTCCGTTTCCAACCATTATGGCAACCGGAGTCGCAAGCCCAAGCGCACACGGACAACTGATAACCAGTACTGAAATTCCTCTAGTAATGGCAAAACCCACACTTTCACCTGCAATAAGCCATATTATCACAGTAATAAGTGCAACCGCAAGTACAACCGGTACAAAAATTCCTGATACTCTATCTGCTATCTTGGCAATCGGTGCCTTTGTGGCTGCCGCATCAGTCACCATTTTTATAATCTGAGAAAATGCGGTATCATCTCCCACACCGGTTGCCTCACATTTGATAAATCCTGACTGGTTTATGGTCACGGCTGATACTGAATCACCTGTCTTCTTATCCACCGGAATACTCTCACCAGTCAGTGAAGATTCATTGACAGATGTTATTCCCTCAATGATTATTCCGTCTGCAGGAATACTTTCTCCCGGTCTTACAACAAATATATCACCCTTTTTAACCTTTTCGCTACCTACTTCTTTCTCCTCGCCGTCTACAATAATGTTGGCAGTTCCGGGAGAAAGTTTTATCAGGCTTTTAACGGCATCCGTGGTCCTGCCTTTTGAATACGATTCAAGAAGCTTACCTACTGTTATCAGCGTAAGTATCATGGCTGCCGACTCAAAATAAAACTCATTCATATACTCAGAGACTTTTCCTGCATTTCCATTCATGGCAGCGTCAGTCATCATAAGCAGCGAAAATACGCTGTACACAAAGGATACTCCTGAACCCATTGCCACCAGCGTATCCATATTAGGTGCTCCTGACACTATCCCCTTCCATCCGTTAATAAAAAACTTCTGGTTTACAATCATCACCAATGCTGACAAAAGCATTTCACAGATGCCGACAGCCACATGATTACCGGCTAAAAAAGGCGGCAGTGGAAAGTTCCACATCATATGCCCCATCGACATATACATGAGCGGAAGTAAAAATACCAGTGATGCTATCAGCCTTTTTACTATATTTTCCGTTTCTCTGTCCTGTATATCATCCGATGATTTTTCTTTTTCTTTTTGTCCTTTTAAACTTGCTCCGTAACCGGCTTTTTCAACTGCTCTAATAATATCATTTGAATCAGCATTTCCCTCTACTCCCATTGAATTCGTAAGCAGACTTACCGAACATGATGTTACACCATCAACTTTACTAACCACCTTCTCTACTCTTGCGCTGCAGGCAGCGCAGCTCATCCCCGTAACTGTATATTGTTCCAACCTCAATCACCTTTTCTATCATAATGTTTGTGTAATCCAGTATAATATTCCCAGACACCAGCTGCTGAAAATTCCGTACAGAATGACAGGACCGGCTATCGTAAAAATCTTGCATCCGATTCCAAACACCTGTCCTTCGACTTTATACTCAAGTGCAGGTGCAACAACCGAATTAGCAAAACCAGTTATCGGGACCAGAGCACCGGCACCACCGTATTTACCAATTTTAGGGTATATATTCAGTCCTGTCAACAAAACTGTCAAACCGATGAGGACTACATTTGTCCATCCGGCAGCCACAACTTTATCAACTCCGAAATTCATAACCGCATTGTTAATAATCTGACCTATAAGACAAATCATTCCTCCTACCAGAAATGCATTTAGCATATTCTTCGGCATAGATGTGGTCGGTGTAACCGATTTAACGTACCTGTCATAATTTTCCTTTTCTACAGCCTCTATATGCTCTACATAATTCTTCATAAATTGAATCCTCCCTTATATTCTATAACAAAAAATAGATTAATGCACCTGTCATTTTACCAAATGCTATGGCATATACAAGATATTTAAGTCCCTTTTTTAAACGCATCCTTCCCCAGAATACTGCTATGGAATTCAGTGTCTCCGCTAATGCCATTACTATACATCCCACAAATATTCCCGTTGCGGTGCCATATAATACTCCCAGTCCTGTTTTAACCGGCATGGGTATCATGAAAATGCTTAGTAATCCTCCGGCAATACCCCCGGCAACCAACACATTCTCAAATAAGCTGATATATTCTCCACATCTTGCATTTCCCGCAATTCTGTTAAATATTCCTATTGATGTCAAAAAGGAAAAAACTGCCGCGGATACTACTCCTCCTGCTGATATACCTATTACACATAATATTACCTCCTTCATCTCATCCTCCATAGTCATGGTTTTTTTCAGAATTTTGCAAAATTACCGCATCATTTACGGTGTCTTCGTATGTCTGCATTTCAATTTCTAACGGAGAAATCGTATTTGACTTTTTACATATTCCGAGCTTACCATAAAAAATGATAATCCCCAGTGCAAGTCCAATGGAATAGGAAATTTCTATGATATTGTTTCCTTTCGAAAATGACATCATGCCATACATTCTTTCAAATAAACTGTTGATTCCGACATCCTCATGGAATGACATGATTGAAAACGCTGCACCAAAAAAAACAATAATGCATATTGAAGCTACCTTCATAGACTGTAACCATGGTTTTGCTTCCCTTATTCTGTTATATTCAAGTATCAGTTCGCTTTCACCCAGATTGATTACCAATACGTTCCCACAGTTTGTCAATATGATTTTTATAACGTCAAATACAGATATAACATATTTTTCTCCTGCATCTTTACTGAAGGTATATATCTGTAATTTTTTTACTTTATCTTCGAGTTTTTTATTGCTGCTGCATACATCAAATGCATCTTCGATTTTTACGATTTTGTTCTGTGACAATACCGATTTTTCCGAATTTAAATAGATGATTCCAAATTCCATTTTTACCTCCCCGTTTATCATATTCTGTGTTATTTTTCATAAATTATTCCATAAAAGAAATTGCCACTTTAAGATTTTCATCCTAAAGTGGCAGCCCCAATTTTCGATTCTATTCTTCCGGTGTTTCTTCTTCGAATGTCTCTTCTTCAAGTTCTTCTTCAAATGATTCTTGTTCCGGTGCTTCTTCCGATGTCTCTTCTTCGAATGTCTCTTCTTCCGGTACTTCTTCGAATGTCTCTTCTTCCGGCGCTTCTTCTGTAATATCTTCTATTACTTCGCTTGTGATTTTGAACACCTTTACAGTCTCATCCAAATCTTCTGCATCACTTACAAGTGAATGTACTGCCTGATTCAATACTTCCACTGCCTTCAACTGCTCTTCAGCATTTCTGCTAAGTGTCACTGATGATGCCTCAGTCTCATTTGATGTGGCAGATATACTTGCAATAGCCTCAAGAGTATCATTCTTAGCGTTCTCAATTCCGTCAATACTCTTAGATATAACATCAAGATTTAATACAAGATTTGCAACCTGCTCTTTAACACTCTTAAATACATCTATAGTCTCATCAAGAGCCTCCTGCTGATATTTTACAACGCCCTGTGCTTTTGATGCAGTTTCTATCGTTTCAGTCATACGCTTCTGGATATTCGTAATAATACCGTTAATTTTCTTACCTGCTGCCGCAGACTGCTCGGCAAGATTCCTGATTTCATCAGATACAACCGCAAATCCTCTTCCGGCTTCTCCTGCCCTTGATGCCTCAATACTTGCATTCAATGATAACAGATTTGTTTGTTTTGCAATATCATTAATAGTGCTGAGAATACCGGCAACAGCCTCTGTCTCTCTGTGCAGGTCATTGATGTTCTCAATTACTACCTCGGTAATATTAGTAGTATCAATAACTCTTTCATTTAATTCATTTATAATAACCATTCCATTGTCGATGCTAACCTGTGCATCTGATGCAACCTTGCTGATTTCGCCCGTACTATCATGAACGTCACCAATCTTTTCTGCGAGTGAAGACATTTCCGCAAGGCAGCTTTCTGTATCATTCGACTGCTGTATGATTCCGGCTTCGATATCTCCTACAGATGAAGTAATATCCTGAGTTGCCTTTAAAAGTACTTCTGAAATATTACCAACTTTGTTAGCTGAATCCTGAACCTCTCCACTTACATGTGCCATCTTCAGAATAATACTCTTGACACTCACAATCATGTTCATAATATTGCCGGAAAGAATTGAAAATTCATCTTTTCTTCTCATTACAATCGAGCCTGTCAGATCACCTTCTGCCGTCTGCTTCATTACAACATTTACTTTCTTAATCGCCTTTGAAATGCCTGATGCAAAGACAGAACCTAAAACTACAGCGATAACAAAACATAAAATAACAGTTACAATAATAAATCCACCTATATCATTGGCATCCTCAATGATTTCTTCCCTGGGAACAAGGGCACATACCATTCCGTTGCCCTCTTCAATCTTAGCATATACAAACAAATATTTTTCATGGTCATACGTAACGTATTTGTAGCCACTCTCTTCGCTATCCATAACTCCGTCGTAAAAACTGCATTTTGTAATATCGAAATCATCAGATCCGCTCACTACCTGCTTCCCATCGCCTGTTACAAACACTTTAATACTTTCTTTTCCAACAGATGCATCATCAAGAATTTCCTGAATAAAATCTGTTTTTACATCTATCAGAACATAACCGTTTGGCCTGTTTCTGGAATCATTCAGCACCTTCACATAAGTCATGGCATACTCATCCGATGATGTATTTATCAACTCATCAATGGAACTGTGATTTGATATCCATGCCGAACCGTTATAGTCAACTGTTGCCACCTCATCAGAGGAAGCAAATGCCTCATACACATCCGCATCAAGCAGTCCCTCCTGAGAACAAGCCTGTCCGCTTTTTGCAAATGTAACTACATTACGGATATACCTGTCTGCGGTTGACTCGCTGCTGATTGTCGCTTTTACGGCGATTCTTTGTCTTCTGTACAAATCCGAATTCACATCAGCGGATCCGGTATAATATTCTATCAAATCGTCATTAACCGTAATTCTTGTGGCGGACAATTCTATGTTTTCAAATCCAAGCTGAAAATACTCTTTCAAGGTCTCAACGCTGGTACTTGTAAGTCTCTCTGTATTCTCAGTAAGACCTGCTCTTGATTTACTATAAATCATTATACCAACAAATATAAATAAAAGTGCCGGTGCCAGAAATGCCGCTATCAGCTTGACCTTAATTCCCTGAAATCCCTTTATTCTGGTGATGTAGCCCTTTCCCTTTGCGGATTCATCCAGTCTTTTATCCCGTTCATCAAGATAAACACCTATCTTCCTAATCAGACCTTTTATCCCTCCTGAGGCTTTAGTCGCAAGCTGCTTTATTTTATTCGCTCCGCTTTTACTTTTCACCTTTTTTGTCTTTTTTATCTTTTTCATATGTTACACCCACTTTCGCACCATATATCTTCAGTATATTCGGCAATTTTTTCACATTACATAGGTTTATTATACTCTATTTTCATCATAATTACTATATTTTTTTGATATAATTTTATGTTTTTATGCATTTTTTCCTCATCTCTAACAAAATCTTCTTTTCCATACGGCTAATCTGTACCTGACTGACACCGAATATTTTTGCAACCTCGCACTGCGTTTTTTCCTCAAAGTATCTGTACTCTATTAATTTCCTTTCTCTTTCCGTCAATTCCCCCAGAAGCTGTTTTATCATAATACTGTCAATCAGCTTTTCCTTTTCATCATCATAATCCGACTGTACTCCTGCCGTTATGCCAATACGATCCCCGGATTTTCCATTTACAATCCTGTCCGCCATATAGATTTGATTACCGTCACTCTGATATATTGATTTATATATGGATTCTACTTCTGCATTAGCTTCCATGGCCATGACTATTTCCTCTGCCGTTAATTCAGTAGCGGCTGCAATCTCCTGTATGGTAGCATCTCTTCCCAGTGTATATGACAGTTTTTCTGATGCCTGCCTTATCTTCCATCCGTTTTCTTTGATTGTACGGCTTACCTTGACTAATCCGTCATCCCTTAAAAAACGCTTTATTTCCCCGCTTATCATGGGAACCGCATATGTGGAAAACTTTACATTGAATCCGGTATCAAACTTGTCAATTGCCTTTATAAGTCCTATGCACCCTATTTGAAACAAATCCTGTGCGTCACATCCCCTGTTTAAAAATCTTTTTACAATGCTCCATACAAGCCCTACATTTTCTTTTACAATTGTATCCCTTACCTCTTTATCACCATTATGTGCCATATTAATCTGCTCAATGATATCCATAGTTTCCCCCAAGTCCTGCATATGTATTTTCAACTAATATTTCCTATCTTTTTGACCATTGTAACTGCTGTTCCCTTATTAACTTCTGATTCCACCTTAAGCTCGTCCATGAATATCTCCATAAATGAAAATCCCATTCCGGATCTTTCTTTGTCCCTTTTTGTGGTGTACATAGGTTGTCTTGCTTTCTCTATGTCTTCTATCCCCACTCCTTCATCTTTTATGTTAATTGTCAGTTCGTTATCTTCAATGGTACATTCTATCCTGATAATTCCATCCTTTTCTTCATATCCGTGTATCACACAGTTTGTTACTGCTTCTGAAACCGCAGTTTTTATATCTGATATTTCTTCAAGTGTCGGGTCCAGCCTCGCAGCAAACGCCGACACAATAACCCTTGCCAAACTTTCATTTTCCGACTTACTTTCAATTTGAACACTTAATGTTTCCATAATCACTCCTCCTCTCCTATTACCGACATGGCATCACTCGCCGTGTCATACTGATCTATTATTTTAAATAATCCTGAAATGCTAAAAATTCTTTTTATCGATTGGTTCATATTTACTGCGCAAATCTTCCCGCCTATGTTTTCAACCATTTTATACCTTCCCATTATGACCCCTATCCCTGAGCTGTCCATAAAGTTACTGTTTTCAAAATCGAAAATCACATTTTTTATCTGGTTTTCCATGATTTTCGTATCTGCCATTTTCTTAATTTTTTCTGCATTATGATGGTCCAAATCGCCATTTACATAAATGATTAATGTATTATTTTTTACTTTTGCCTGCATCTATATTCCCCCTTTTCATAATTTTACGAAAGAAAAGATGGTACATAAGTACCATCTTTTCTTTCGTAAAACCTATATTACATTGCCTGCAGTGCTGCGAGTGAATCCTGTGCTGTCTTGACAGCCGATGAGCTTCCTCCGGCTGTACTTATCCTGTCAAGAACGCTCTGCATGCCTGCTGTTGCCATCTCTTTATATTCCTGGGCACGATCCGGTTCTTCCGTCTGCGCTGCCTGATATCTCTTTGTATAAGCATCTCTCAGCTTCTCAATAGCATCCTTATAGTCTATCTCCTGGAAATTATATACAAAACATCTCTCAAGCTTTCCTGCAACCGTATTAAGTGATTCCACATTTTCCGCTGAATCATACAATGATATTGCCTCCGTATACGCCGCCTTCGCAGCCTCCGTATATGATTCATCCTTAATCATGTTACAGATATTCTTGAAGCTTTCTGAATATTTTGCATCAAAATCAGGTGTATTTATCGCCGAAATACCACTAAGGTTATCAGCACATTCTATATAGCTTTTGCTCTGGAACGCTATATAGGCTGTTATAAGCTTTTCGTAATCGGCAATCATAATGTCCTTTTCGCTGTTTGCATTATCAATCTGACCCTGCAATGCCGCTGAATTATCATTAGCTGCTGTCACCTTTGTCTCCAAATCTGAAATCTCAGAATTGAGCCTTGCAATTTCAGAATTCAAATCCAGCACTTCACTTTTATGAATTGCATTAAGTGTACTGATTCTCGCAGGAGTGAGCAGGAAAAATGTCGCCGCCACACCTATTACGATACCAATAATTACATTTAATACAGTAAGTGTTCCACTGTTTGATTCTTTGTATCCGTTGTTCGGAATAATCACATCATATCCGCTTAACGTTTCATTCGCTCCGGTATCAAACTCAGGCTTGAACCGCTTTCTCGTATCAGTGTATTCTACAGGCTTTTTGCTCTGCGTATCTTTATTTGCGGCCTTCCTGTCAGAATGATGTTCAATCTCCTTTAGATATCTCTTGCTCAAAATATTGCTGTTATCTATCTTTAAGGATTTCATGATAGGCTTTTTTGCCTTATCGTAATCACCGCGCTTCATATATATCAGTGCAAGAAGCTGATGTCCCTTTATCAGATTAGGATTGAGGTTCAAAACTTTTTTCAGCTGGATAATAGCAAGATCATCGTTTTCATCTCTCGCATATCCCAGTGCAACGTTGAACTTTTTAATGGTCTGATTGATTGTATCAAGTCTGTTCGGATTTGACTGAAGCATCTTCATGTATCTGTCAGCCAGATTATTGTCAGACTGATAATTCTTGCTGATAACCCACTCAGCCATTGCCTGAACGGCTTCTCCCATCTCAAAATATACCAGTCCCAGTAAATTTCTTGCATCAGTATTTTTCTTATTGAATTTTATACTTCTCCTCAATAAATCTGCTGCTCCCGACAAATCCCTTATCTGTGCTTTTGCCAGCCCCATATTATAATATGTGTTAGAAAGCTTCAATACTCTTTTATATACTACCACATTTGCTCCACAGCTGTTGCAAAAGCCATTGTCAGTCAGCACAGAATCACATCTGTAACATCTCATATCTTTTCTGTCTCCATTCCAAATTAATTATCTCTGACTTCCTTTAACAGTTCCAACACAACATCCGTGATATCTGTAGTTGTATTCGTATTGTAAATAGCATCTTCTGTATCATCAACTTCCAGACTCGGCTGGAATCTTTTAATCTCTTCATCAAAATTTATCATAAATCTCACCATATCCTTTCGGTTTTATCATAATTCATTGTTCTGCGGCTCATAATCTTTTTAATCTCACCAACAAGATACAACGAACCGACACAAAAAATCATGTCGCCGGATTGTTTTTCTGATAATGCTTTTGTAAATGCATCCTCAACACTGTCGGATACACTCGTCTCTACACCTTTAAATCTTTCAGCAATTTCTTCTGCGTCAAGCCCCCTGTCGCTTTCAAGAGGAGCTATATACACCTTATCCGGTCTGATATTGTCACATATCTGAGCAGCCATGTATGAATAATCTTTATCTTTTACCACGGAAAATAATACGTTCAATCGTCCACTGCCTTTATTTTCCAATACTGTTTTTGTAAAAGCATCTATTCCCGGACCATTGTGTGCCCCGTCTATAAACACACCGTCCATAATCTGTTCCATCCGGCCTTCCCATTTTACCTCAGAGATTCCTTTTTTTATATTGTCGTACTGATCCCTGATATCAGGCAGCTGTTCTATTGCCCTGAGTGCAAGCATAGCATTCTGCACCTGATACTCAGCTATAAATGGAACCGAATAAACACAACTTAAATAATAACCATATTGAAGACAAAAATCAATATGATTATTATATTTTTTTATAATTTTATAATCGCTTATACGACATCCTATGGCATCTGTTCCACATTTTTTTGCCGTTTCTTCTATAATGTTACTTACTTCTTCCCTATTCGCCAGGTAAACGACCGGAACATTTTTCTTAATAATTCCCGCCTTCTCTGCTGCTATTTTTTCTATCGTATCTCCGAGGATATCCATGTGGTCATATCCGATAGAGGTAATCACCGATACTATTGGTTTTCTGACCACATTGGTTGCATCAAGTCTGCCTCCGAGTCCTGTTTCAAGAACCACATACTCTACGCCATGGTTTCTAAAGATATCCATCGCCATAAGAAATAAAAACTCAAAATAACTCGGATGTGTATAGCCCTGTTTTTCCATTTCATCCGCAACCGATTTTATCTTTATAAAACTTTTTAAAAACTCATCCTCACTAACTTTTTCTCCGTCTATATTAATTCTCTCCGTAATGCACACCAGATGCGGTGAAGTAAATAATCCTGTCTTCTTACCACATTGCTTCAAAACACCTGCTATCATTGCACATGCAGAACCCTTTCCATTCGTTCCTGCAACATGTATGATTTTCAAATCTCTTTCCGGATCTCCTAATTCTTCCAAAAACCTCTTTGTATGTTCCAGACTGTGTTTTTGCGTAAATTTGGGTATTTCATTTATATACTTCTGCGCATCTTTAAATGTCATTACATTTCCTCATTTCCTAAATTCTATGCCACAACCGATTCAAATTGTGAGTTATACAAATCTGCATAAAATCCGTTCTTTTCCAACAGTTCCTGATGATTACCCTGCTCAATGATATCTCCGTCTTTCATAACTAATATCATATCCGCATCCCTGATAGTTGATAATCTGTGTGCTATGACAAAACTTGTTCTTCCCTTCATCAGATTATCCATAGCCTTCTGGATTCTTTCTTCCGTTCTTGTATCTACTGAAGATGTAGCTTCATCGAGTATCAATACTTTATTGTCTGCAAGTATGGCTCTGGCAATCGTAATAAGCTGTTTCTGTCCCTGTGAAACATTACTTGCATCTTCATTCAGCTCCATATCATATCCATCCGGAAGTGTCTGAATAAAACGATGTGCGTGAGCCGCCTTTGCAGCATTAATAACTTCTTCATCCGTTGCATCGAGTCTTCCGTATCTTATGTTTTCCATAATGCTTCCCTTAAAAAGCCATGTATCCTGTAGAACCATTCCGAAGGCTTCTCTTAAATCTCTTCTGTTAAAGTCTTTTATATTATGACCATCTAAAAGTATCGCACCGCTGTTGACATCATAAAATCTCATAAGAAGTTTGACAATCGTCGTCTTTCCAGCCCCTGTAGGTCCAACGATTGCAACCTTTTGTCCCGGTTTAATGTGTGCATTAAACTTCTGAATTACTATTTTATCTTCATTGTAACCGAAGCTGACATTTTCAAAATCTATCGTTCCTTCTATCTTCTCTGGTTTTACAGCATTTGGTACACTCTGCTCTTCTTCTTCCTCTTCAAGAAATTCAAATACTCTTTCGGATGCAGCAGCCATAGACTGCACCTGATTGAGAACCTGTGCAATTTGCTGAAGCGGCTGCGTGAAATTCTTTACGTATTGAATGAACGCCTGAATATCTCCGATTTTTATAACACCTTCAATAGCCAAAAGTCCTCCTGACAATGCTACTGCAGCATATCCAAGATTTCCCACAAACATCATAATCGGGTGCATTAAACCTGAAAGGAACTGGGACTTCCATGCCGAATCATATAACACGTTGTTTTTCTTGTCAAAATTTTCAATCGTCTCTTTCTCTTTGTTAAAGGACTTTATAACCAGATGTCCGCCATAGATTTCCTCTACCTGACCGTTTATGTGACCTAAGTATTCCTGCTGTGTTTTAAAATATTTCTGCGACTTTTTAATAACAAATGACATCATTCCCACAGAAATAGGAAGTATAATCAGTGCTATTAACGTCATTAAAGGCGAGATACTGAGCATCATTATCAGCACGCCTACCATGGTAGCTACAGATGTTATAATCTGTGTAACGCTCTGGTTTAAACCGTTTCCGAGTGTGTCAATATCATTTGTAATTCTTGACAGAACTTCTCCGTATGTTCTGCTTTCAAAATATCTCATTGGCATTCTGTTAATTTTCTCAGAGATTTCTTTTCTCAGGCGGTAACATAACCGCTGTGTTATTCCTGTCATAATCCATCCCTGAATGAATGTAAAAATGGCACTGATTACATATAAGCCAAGTGTTATCAGCAGTATTTTACCTATTTTGTCAAAATCAATTGAACCGGTACCGGATACTTTTTTCATTATTCCCTCTGATAAAGCTGTCGTTGCTTTTCCCAATACTTTTGGTCCCGCAACACTGAACACTGTGGATATAATGGCAAAAATCATTACGAAGAGTATTCCTATCTTACCTCTTCCAATATAAACAAGTAACTTTTTTACAGAACCTTTAAAGTCCTTCGCTTTTTCTCCCGGGATTCCCCTGCCCGGCGGTCCCATTCTTCTCGGTCTGTTCTCGCTCATTATAATTCCTCCTTTCCGGTCAAACCTAATTCTTTTTCAGATAACTGTGATTTCGCAATCTGTAAATATGCCTCACAATTCTTAAGCAGGTCTTTATGTGTTCCTTTTCCTGCTATTCCTCCCTCATCGAGTACTATTATTTCATCAGCATTTAATATCGTGCTTATTCTCTGCGCAACAATTATGACCGTTTTATCCTTGACCTTTGGCTCCAATGCTTTTCTAAGCGCTGCATCCGTCTTCATATCAAGCGCAGAAAAACTGTCATCAAAGATAAATATTTTCGGATTCTTCGCAATTGCTCTGGCAATTGACAATCTCTGTTTCTGTCCTCCGGACACGTTTGAACCACCCTGTGCAATATGACTATTATATTTTTCTTCTTTATCTTCGATGAAATCGACTGCCTGTGCAATCTCTGCTGCTGATTTAACCTCATCATCCGTTGCATTTTCATTGCCAAACTTCAGATTATCAGCTATCGTGCCTGAGAATAATACTGCCTTTTGCGGAACGTATCCTATCCCATCTCTCAATTCTTTGAGCCTTATATCTCTGATATCTACTCCGTCCACCTTGGTTTTTCCTTCTGTCACATCGTATAGTCTCACAATCAGATTGACCAATGTTGATTTTCCGCATCCTGTACTTCCTATAATTGCAGTAGTTTTTCCCGGCATAGCTTTAAAACTTATATTGCTCAATACATTCTCTTTTGCCCCCGGATATTTGAAGGATACATTATCAAATTCAACTATTCCCTTTGTGTCCTCTATCTCTACCGGATTTTCGGTGTCCTTTACTGTCACCTCTGTATGTATTACCTCATCGATTCGTTCTGCCGCCACTCCCGCTCTCGGAAGTATTATTGACATAACCGTCATCATCAAAAATGACATTACTATCATCATTGAATATGTAATAAATGCTGTCATGGTTCCAACCTGCATATGTCCACCATCGATTCTGTGAGCTGCTACCCATATAATCAATACTGAAACTCCGTACATGATAAACATCATTCCCGGCATCATAAATGTCATTACTCTGTTGACAAATAACATTGTTCCCGTAAGTTCCGTATTTGCTTCATCAAAACGTTCTTCTTCTTTATCTTCTCTTCCAAATGCCCTGATTACTGAAAGTCCCGTAAGAATCTCTCTTGCAATCAGGTTGACTTTATCTACAAGTACCTGCATCTTTTTAAATCTCGGCATTGACACGATAACCAATGTTCCTATATATATAAGAATTATTACTACTGCCAAAGCGATTACCCAGCCCATTCCTGATTTTGTGCTGGCTACCTTAATGATTCCTCCAATACCCAGAATCGGAGCATATGCGACCATCCTCAGAAGCATGGTGCTTACAAGCTGAATCTGCTGTACATCGTTTGTGCTTCTTGTAATCAGTGATGCTGTTGAAAAGCGGTCCATCTCAGCATTTGAAAATCCTACTACCTGTGTGAATATCCTGCTTCTCAAATCTCTTCCTATTCCGGCACCTATTCTTGCCGCAAAAAATCCTACCACAACTGTTGCAACTCCCATAATCAACGCTATTACGAGCATCTTAAGTCCGGCAGTCCACAGGTAATTCTTTTGTATCGAATCAATATCCACACCTGCTTCTTTATCGCATTTTACGGCATACGCAATTCCCATGGATGAAACTATAGAATCTCCCATGACATTCACTTTTTCTTCCATCGATTCTCTCATGCTGCTTACGGCTTCTTCCGGCATCATAGATACCATTTGACGCATATCTACATAGGTCTCGCCATCTGTTTCATATGTATTAAATGTTATCCCCAGCATTTTTCCTATTTCTTCCACAGACATTGCTTCTAATTCTTTTTCATCTGCCTGCATCTGGGATGCCATCTGCCTCTTAAATTCATTTTCTTTCACACCCGACATGCTGAAATTCATTAGAAGTGCCATGGACAATTTTTTGCTTCTGCTTTTGATTTTACTTTCTTTTATATTGATTTCATATATATCTGCATTCTGTTCATAACTGTCTTCCCATATATTTTTTTCTTCATCTGTCATAAAATTCTCAGCAATCTGGAATTCTTCTTCTGTGATTTTCTGCGGCATTGCGTACTTAACTCCGCTGTTTTGTATTCCTACATCTATAATGTCAGATGTATATTGTGGTAATGCCAAATCACACCATGCCTGCAGTATCAAAAACAGCAGGATTACAATTACCGATTTATAATATGGTACCAGATTTTTTAATATTTTGCCCATTTCGACGTATCCCTTCCTTATATATTATTCGCAGCGCCACTTTTTATTCCATATCCGACTGCAGTATTTTGATATTAACACTGAAAATAATTATAGTCAAGATATTTACGGTGCATAATGAAGGTGGGATTCTTTTTTCTCACCCATTTCCGCATTTTGGCGATTTTAGGTGAGAAACTCTTAACCAAAACAAAAGCACCGGAAAACCGGTGCTTTGTATTCTATGCATCATAACGTTTTATCAGTGCAACTCCTAACGGAAACGGACCTGTATGGCATCCTATTGCTGTTCCTATTCTTGATTCAATATTTTTTTCACATTTTAATGGCAACTCTGATTCTAGCATTTTTTCAAATGCTTCTGCATCTTCAAGCTTGAATCCGGTTCCAACTAAAAAACGATATTGTTCGTAATCTAACTTTTCGTCCTCAAAGTATTTTTTTATAAGCTTCACAAGGTTTTTCTTAGCTTTTTCAGTGGTTCTGGTTACGCCGCCAAGTGTAATGTCTCCGTCAAGCATCACTATCAGCGGTTTTATACCAAGTTTATCACCTGCAATTACTGCGAGTTTTCCTATTCTTCCGTTTTTTACCAGATACTCAAGTGAACCAACCGTGAAATATATTCTACCAGTCTGTTTTATATCATCAGCTTTTTTAACTGTATCTTCAAATGACAATCCGGCATCTCTCATACGAACCAGCTCATCTACCAGCAATGCCTCTGACATTGTATTCAATGTAGAATCAATTATCTCAATCTTCGCATCCGGATGTTCTTCCAGAATCTCATCTTTAGCCGTACATGCACTATTATATGAACCACTGAATTTGGATGATATACAAACACAAATCACAGGAATTCCATCTTCTACATACGGCATAAATGCTTCTATGTAATCGGCAGTGGACGGCAATGATGTTTTAGGAATCTCATGATCCTCAGCCATCCTCCTGTAAAACTCATCATGTCCGATACCTTCGCCTTCTTTCATATAGTTTTCTCCATCAAATGTCACATAAAAAGGCACTACTTTTATATTATTCCTTGAAGTATATTCAGGAAGCAGATCACACGCACCATCGCTTACTATTTGAAAATTCATATATTAATCTTCCTTTCTCTAGCACATTATGCAATGTAGCTTTCAATACTAGATATAATAACATAGATATTTCAAAAATAAAAGCACAAATATAAAAATGTATCTTTAAAGATAATTTATAGGGATTACCTTGTCGTTATCTTTAAGCGTAATAATCTTGTCATACATACAAACAACTCCACCCTGACCTCTTGATACTCCGGATATTTTGTCAATCAGATTAAATGCTGCCACATCTCTTTTTTTAGGGTCAGCATGTTTTTTTATCTCTATTGGATATAAAGTGTTGTTTTCTTCTATAATCAAGTCTATCTCATTCATATCTTTATCTCTGTAAAAATAAAGTGGCGGCTCCGCGATGCCCTTGTTATAATAGCTTTTTATTATCTCACCTATAACAAAACTTTCAAAAAACGCTCCTGACATTGCACCATTTTTAAGTGTGTCCGGGCTATTCCACCTCGTTATATAAGCAGCAAGCCCGGTATCAAGAAAATAGAGCTTTGGCGTCTTAACAGTTCTTTTTGTTATATTATTTGAATACGGCTTTAAAAGGTAAACAATGTTAGATGTCCGGAGAATAGACAACCACCTTTCGGCTGTCGGCTGGCTTATACCGACATCCCGAGCCATAGAAGCAATATTTACAAGCTGTCCCGTACTTGCGGCAACTACAGTCATAAACTGCAAAAATTTATTTTCATCACCCACCTGTGTAAGTTCTCTGACATCTCTTTCAATGTAAGTCCTTACATATGCACTGTAATACATCTGCCAATCATAGTCTTTGTTACACCATAAAGCAGGCATACTGCCCCGGTGAATGTTCTCCCAGACTACATCATAAGAGATTTCTTTTATACTCTCTCTCCTTTGAGAAAAATAATTGTCAGTAGGTATAAACGGCTCATCAAAATTACAACTGTATTTTTCCCTTAAGGATAAACCGAGAAGATTTACTATCCCCATCCTGCCCGCAAGAGATTCCGTCACGTTTTTCATAAGTTTAAATTGCTGTGAGCCCGACATATAAAACAGTCCTTTATCATTACTGCTGTCTATGTGCATTTTAATATAAGGGAACAGATTTGGAGCATATTGTATCTCATCAATAAATACTGGCGGAGGATTATCCTTCAAAAACGTGTTGCTGTTTTCCTGTGCCGACATTCGTAAAATAGGATCATCAAGAGTAACATAGGCTGTATCCTGTACATTCTCTCTGAGCATAGTTGTTTTTCCGACTTGTCTGGGACCCGTTACCATAACCGCTCCAAACATCTTTGATAAAGTTGATATGGTTTTCTCTGCGTGTCTTTTTATATACATAGAACCACCTCATTACGGCTAATTTAATATTCAATATTATATTACCCTGTTTTTGATGTAATATCAAGATTTAAAATATAAACTTTGCTGACCCGCCATCATATTCATAGTCAATATAAACATCGTTTTCTTCATAAAACAGTGTTATGACCTCGTCAAAGGTGGTAGTTATTTTTATTGTTTTTTCAGAATCTGATTTCATCTCCTCATCTGTTATCGGCTTGGCATTTACCATTTTATTATACTCAGTTATGATTTCACTATCTTTTATGTCTACGTTTTTCCCGTCAATTGTAAGCACTTTCCCTTCATTAAGCTCAGGTAATGTCTTATTACAATAAGACATAATGTCTTTGATTTTTTTCTTTGCATTTGTATTTTCAATGATTGAATACCTCACGTCATCAAGATACAACACATCTTCACCTGAAAAGACAACTTTATGTACTAAATTCTTATTTTCATCGTATAAAGAAACGGTCACATCACTTTTTCCGGACGGATATTTAGGAATTTTAATCCATCTGTTCTCTTTCACTGTTAAACCGGTAATATTTGAAACTATTTCATCAATGATGTCACGGTTATTTATTTCACTGGTTTTGTTATAGTTTTTCAGTTGTATGCTTACAACCTGCTTTTTGCTAATGTCTATGGAAATCTCCGGTGCAGCTTTAACATTACTCATAATCAGAAAGACTATAAGCATAAAAGCACTGATTGCTAAAATCACTGCGGCAACTATATTTTTCTTCGTATAAGATTTATGTTTTTTCTTTTCATCTTTTTTGAAGTTTTTTAATATCTCTTTTGCCTTTTCCACATCTTCGCTTTCTACATATATGTCTTTACCATATACGGAAAATCCCTGAACTATCTTCATGTATTGGCCTGCCCCACTGTCAATTACATATGCCGTAATACCCTGTGTCTTCATTTCCTCTAATATTTCATCAGCTGTAATATCGTCTGATGCATTGTATATTTTTTCCATACCTCGTTCTCCCTTTATTAGAATTTCTCAATATATCTTTCTGCTTTTTCTAATTCTTTACTATCTGTTTCTTTCACTTCCGGAATGTCTGTATTATCACATGTTATGGTTTTTCCGGCAAATTCAATTTCTCCATCATTTTCCTCATTTAGTTTGTATAATAAAGCATCTCCAAAAATTCCATAACAGCTTAAATCATTTTCAATATCTGATGATTCGTTTAATAATTTCTGAAACTTATCCGGCATATCCGGAATGAATTTTTTCCACTCGTCCCAAAACTCGTCAGATGTATCAAATCCTTCTGATACAGTTTTAAAATCAACACCTGTTATATCAGACACTGCTATTGCAGCTACGTACCCCTGCAATCCTCCTACATCTGAATACTCAGACGTAAGAGCATAGACTGAATCCATTCCGATAGAAACTAAATCCTTGTATGCATCATCGTTTATATAATTATACGGATTACTGCTTGCAATATTTTCAGAACTGTATTCTATCAGATTATCTATATCCTGTTTTACCCTGTCTTCAGATGTCTCTGAAAAACTATCATCCATTACTATATCAGACAATTTTACAGACTTTGTTATAATTCTTCCTATTCCATTTCTATATTTTAATTTGACTGTTCTTGTCTTAAAATACTCAAGAAGTTCATTATCTGTCATGTCTCCCTGATATACGATACAGTAAAAAGCAACTTTGCTATTCTTTTTTTGCATAAACTTAATATGCTCAGGTACTACATTACCATCTTTTACTATTATTCTATCATCACTTGCTGTATCAAAATATATCTCGAAATCAGATTGCTGAAAAAAAGCGAGATTTCTTATCTCAAATTCAATATATAATTTTCTGTAATCCTCTTCATTATCCGATGGCAAATCTTTTACAGATGAGTATAGAACCTGCATTCCCTCGCCCTCTGTGAGGCCCCTTACGCTGCTTTCCATTTCTTCATAACCACTCTCGTGATATGTGCCAAGAGATTTTTTGCCTATATGTATAGGTGAAAATCCATTTATATACACTAAAATTATTACTACTAATATTATAACTATTTTTATTATTTTTTTAAGTTTTTTCATTCCAACCTCCATTCCACAAATACTGATATAAGCAATCTGTTGCGTCAGCTTCAAAAATTGCCTTATGTAAATTTGCCGGCAGGCAAATTCACATACTACTACTTCTTTCTGATACTCAGTTCCTATCCTGAACCACTTATTACGTACTAATATTCCACTTTTTCAATTTTAGTTCGTAGGCTGATACTCTTTATTACGTACTAAATTCCACTTTTCTCAGTTTAGTTCGTATCCGGTTACATATTTCTTTTAATGAAATCCCGATGGGTTATGATGAAAACTATTTCACCACAACCTGTATAACCGTATTTCCCGCACTTCCTTTAAGCTTTATTTTTACTTTGCCTTTTTTCAGTCCCTTTACAGTCATATTTCCATTCTTAATCGTCACTTTAACATATTTTTTTATTGCTTTCTGATTCTCAACACTCACCTTTATAGCGGAAGGATTGCAGTATAATCTGTATGTTTTTGACTTGCCCTTCTTCACGCTGACGGTAGTGACCTTTTTTGAACCATCCGTAACAAGGACAACCGGTTCCTTTACCGTTACAGGGATATTCTTAGAAAATTCACCGGAGGTCACCGTGATGACAGCTTTTCCTTTGCCTACAGCTACAACCTTTCCATTTGATACTTTTGCAACCTTCTTATCTGAAGTCTTCCACAAAATCTCAGTGTCCGGCTCTTTCGGTGTGGCATTAATCTTTGCCGTGTTTTTAATATTTCCAAGATATAATGTCAGCTTCGAACAATCAAGTGTAAACGGCTCGTTTAGAATTATGTTACAATAATAATAGTTATTTACATCAATAGCGTTTTTCACCACGTCATACACATTTTTGCTATTAACATAGATATTCCCACCAATAAAATCAATTGCAGAATCGCCAATCTCAATTTTGTCGTTTGCTTCTATGTATACATTAACATCTACATTATCTATACTAATTGCAGACTCACCTATAACACGAACACTTTCAGGTATTACCAACTCTCTTAAGGTTGAAGAATCTATAGCATATGGTTCTATCTCTTCTAGCGTATCCGGTAATGTCAGTTTTTCCAATTTATTGCACCATGAAAATGTTCCACTTTTTAATACTTTTAATCCTCCAGATATGATACCCGTTTTTAATTTTTCACAACCATAAAACGCATATACACCGATTTCAATCGCACCGCTGTTAATCTCAATACTTTCCACTGTTTTATTACCTGCAAATGCATGCCCACCTATTTCTCTTATGTTTGGTCCAATTACAACTTCCGGATTAGTATAATTGATTGCTGCTATTAATTTTGTTTTATCTGTAGTATATATTATACCGTCTTCATAAATATATGGACTTCCGGCATTAAATTCTATTTCTTTGATATCAAGATATATCAATGGATATGCATCATTTATCTTAACGGATGACGGTAGTATAATCTTATTTATATTTATATTTCCTCTCTCATAAAAAGCTGAATTATATATTTGTTCGATACCTTCGGGTATAGTCACTTCACTTTCCTTACCCATATATAGATACAATGTTTTTTCATCTTTACTGTATACATTACCATTAACCATCTTAATATAATCATTTTCCGGTAAGTTTATGGTTTCAAGATAATCCATTCTACTAACTAATCTTGATATTGCCTCGGTATAACACTCCGCCATTCTACCATCATAAAACCAACTAAGAGCATTTAAATAGTCTTCTGTAATAGTAATTTCTTCCAGATGTGAATGTTCAAACGCTGAATACCCTACTTCTATATCATCCGGCAGTATATATGAACCTGTTCTTAATGCCGGAAAAGCTACCAGCCTGCATGGCTCACCCTTACTAAACAGCACCCCATCTTCATCATAATAATTCTCATTATTATCGTCTACGGTATAACTTTTTGTATAAATGACATCATTATTGAAGTATTTTACACCTGCCGGTATGTTTATATAATCAACTTCCATTTCATCTGTGATAAATCCCCCATCATCATGGTCACAATTTAATTCCACATAAGTCACCTTACATCCTTCAATCTCCTCCGGAATCTCAAGTACTGTCTCGGTTCCATCAGCCTCATAGCCATCAATATGTACCTCTTTGATTCCATCATCTCCATATTCATCGACATAATATTTAAACTCACCCGCATACGCCTTTGTCGCGCCTAATAATCCAGCCACAAATACAACCAGCAGCCCTACTAATACTTTCTTAAAATTTTTCATATGCTCTCCTACTTTCTGATTATTACACTTCCTGTTGCAGGAAGTGTAACAATATTTTCATTAACTTCATAACCTTCATTTGCAAATAATACATTTTCACCTTTTACATTTTCCAGTGATACCGATACCTGCTCATTCGAAAAGTTATGTAATACCGTAATCGTCTCGTCATCACAACTTCTCTCATATGCCATCACAGAAGTATCTGCCACATCCAAGGCTGTATAACTGCCCGCATACAATGCCTTGTGTGATTTACGCAATGCTATCATATTTTTATAGTACTGATACATTGAAGTCTCATCTGTCATCTGCTCATCCAACGGCTTAATATCGCGATTTTGTATATTGCTAATCCAGCTTGTGTTACTATCTGTCTCCGTTACAGACCATATAAACGGTGTTCTTTTATATTTATCATCTCCGGTGCCCTTCATTCCGAGTTCCTCACCATAGTAAATATACGGATTTCCTGAAAGTGTCAGATAAATATTCGCAATCAGTTCTGCCTTTTTAACATTTCCGTCTACCTGACTCATAATTCTGTCCATATCATGATTGGTTCCAAATACACCATCCAGATACTGCGTATCATACTTATTATACTCATTAAGTATCTCTGCAAGGTATACAGAAAGATTGTCGCCATTTGGTGCTTTGGCAGTTTCTGACTTGACAGACTGCATCATATTCTGTTCAAATGCAAAATCAAATTTCGTATCAAACGGCTGTGTATACTGTGGTAAAACCTCATCATTCTGCCATGCCTCTCCTACAAGATATACATCCGGTCTGATTCCCTCACAGTATGCTGCAAATTCATTCCACCACTGCATGTTTGCCGCATTTCTCTCTTCGTAACTCATACTATTAAATTCATAATCACCATATATATGCATTGCTGCATCCATCCGGAAGCCGTCCACTCCCATGTTCAGCCATTTTCCCGCTGCACTCTTGATTTCTTCTCTTACAGCCTTGTTGTTATAATTCAAATCCGGCATTATACCATAAAATGTTGAATAGTAGTAATAATTTCCAACCGGATACCAGCACTCACAGCCAACAGGCGAATAGTCCCATTCATCATAATTTGCATAATCGTATTTACTTACAAAACGGAAATAATCTCTATATGGGCTAAATATATTGGATTTGGCATCCTGGAACCATTTATTATTTTCTCCCGTATGATTAATAACAAAATCCATAATGATTTTGATATCACGCTTATGTGCCTCATCTATCAGGCGGGCAAAATCTTCTTCCGTTCCATACTCATCATTTAACAATGTGTAATCATCGATATCATATCCATGATATGATGAACATTTATTGATTGGCATAAGCCATATTCCGTCTATTCCAAGTTCTTTCAGGTAATCTAACTTTGATGTAACTCCGTTAAAATCTCCAACGCCGTTTCCATCAGAATCCGCAAATGAGCGTACAAATATTTCATAATAAACACCCTGCTTTTCGCTCATGTCGGATTTGTTTCTCTTCACATCTTCAAACGTTACATAGTCGTATTTCTGCCATTCAGATTCCACGGCTTCCGATAAAACACCGTAAACCTTTTTCCCTGAAATCACTTTGTAAGGCTTGATTTTATAACTATACTTTTCCGCAACTTTGATACTCTCATCCTCATAATAACTTTCCGTAGCAGTTGCTATCTTTTCATACTTACTTTCATCCTTATTTGCCCTGTATATGACATATCCGTTTGCACCTGATGTTTCATTCCAATACAGATTACTCTGGTCAGATTTTAATCTTTCCGCACCTATAATATCTGTACGGTAATTATTCAGGTAAAATGTCATTCCATTATATCCTGCATAATCAAATGCTGCTGACTTTCCATCTCCTGATATTTTAAATCCCGAAACTTTCTTTAACCCTGATTTATATCCCAGAGCATATCCTCCTATAGTCTTTACACTTGCAGGTACGTATATTTTCTTTAACTTTGTACAATTAAAAAACGCACGTTTTTTTATATTCTTAATGCTTTTTGGCAATACAACAGACTGAAGCTTTGAATTGCCTTTAAATGCACTTACACCTATATATGCAACTTTTTTCCCAGCTATCTTATCAGGGATTACAAGTTTTGAATCTTTTCCCTTATATCCGGTAATTTCAATAGTCTTTCCTACTATCTTATACTGATAATTCTTGTAAGATTTCGTATCTGACTGTTTCGCATATGCAGTTGTATTTACATACAACATTGCCAGAAATAACGTCAGAATAACTAGTTTTGTGATTAATTTTTTCTTCATCTCTCTTCTCCTCGTGTTTTTTTATTTAAAATATAATCTATATCTACTATGCTCTGGTAGTGCCTGTAATACATTTCTCAGCTATAAAGTTTTTTATAATGCTGTTGTCATTTGACGAATAATAATCAACTAACATTTGTTTAAATGTACCATCATATTCCACCGGAACATTAAATATGCCTTTTCCATTTTGGATAAGTATCTTATTTATGGCATAGCTGCCAACTCTTTTATTACCATCCTTGAACGGTTGCATTCTCATAATATAAAGTCCTATATTAATAACGGAATCAGTAATATTATCTTTATCAATTGCCATGAGAATGTCGCACAGCCTGTCAATATCCTCTTCTGAAGGAACGGTAGGTCTCCAAGTGGTTCCTGAAATCATCACTTCATCCTTTCTTATTTTTCCAAGATGTCTGTATTCAACATCAAATCTTGCAATAAGATTATGTATATCTTCAAGAAAAATAAGATTCAAATCATTTTCAATGTTATCAAGTAAATATTTCCATCCATCCCTCAAGCAACATATTTTACTGATATCCTTTGGATTAATATTTGCCACATTAACATTATTGATAATATCCTGTGTTTCAGCGAATGTAACTCCTATTCCCTCAAGATTAGCCTGCTGATATATATTATCCTATCAACACCGTCTTTCCCTCAAAAGCAAATCCATAAGTGAAAATCTTTTCCTTTTCAATTCCTCTTGCAATCAATGAAGCTGTATATTCT